>NZ_JBIASV010000009.1:292785-406646 GCF_042891165.1 Streptomyces sp. NPDC001922
GGGGGGGGGGGGGGGCGGGGGGGGGCGGGCGCGGGGGGGGGGGGGGCCCCGCAAGTTATATTTCCGGGCCCGGGGGCCCCAAAAATACACGGCAGCTCCCGCAACCCCCCACCCCTGCGACCCCGCCCCCTCCCGCCGGTGGCCCGTCCACACGCCCCGGCCTCTACCGTCGGTGGCCTGCATTCGGGATCTCGTCTCTGTGGTGGGCGGGCCTGTCCCGCGGGTCCCGGTCCTCTTCCGTTGGTGGCACGCATTCGGGATCTCGTCCCGTTTTCTCGGCGGCCATCGCTGCCATCCCGTCCCCTGGTGGCCGGTCTTTCGGAGTGACTGCTTCAAGTCGGTTGGGAGGGCTGGAGATGGTGTTGTCGGGCCGGAGCGGGTGCTGGAGGGGGATGGCTGGGTAGGCTCGGTCTTCATGGAGCATGAGGTGTTCGTTCCGTTTTCCGCCGGCACCGTGCGGCAGGTCCTCGTCGATCCGACGAGGGTCGCCGGGTGCATTCCCGGGTTCCAGGAGGACGCCGACGCGGCGCGGGAGCCGGGCGCGGTCGTCGGCCGGCTGCGGCTGCGCGTCGCCAACTCGACCATCACCTACCGCGGAAGGCTGCGCGTCGTCCCGCAGGACGGTGGCGACCTCGCCGTCGAGGGCGAGGGCACGGAGGCGCGGGGCAGCGGGTCCGTGCGCTGTGCGCTGACCGTGCGGCTGATCGCCGGGGACGGCGGGACGACGCTCGCCTGGAGCGGGACCGTGCGCAGCGAGGGCCGGCTGGCCGAGGCGGACGACGACGCGGCCGGGGCCGCGGGGCGGCGGCTGCTGGACCGTTTCGCTGTCGAACTCGCCGCGGCGCTGGAGTCGTCGCTCGGTTCGGGCGAGGGCGACGACAACCAGCGGGTCATCCCCGGCATCCCCTCCCCGGAGAACGGTGCCCGGACCCGGCCGGACGCCGAGCCGGAGGAGGGCGATGCGCCGGCTTCCGGGTTCGAGACCGACGCCCGTGAGGACGACGCCGAGATCGACGCGGCCATCGAGGACGGCGAGGAACCGCCGGCGGAGGCCGCGCACGCCCGTCGCACGATGATCGGCCGCAGCGCCGAGGAGGTCGACCACGCGCCGCCGCGCGGCCGGTACGCCCCCGTGCCCGCGCCCGAAGCCGCCTCCACCACGGCCACCTTGCGCTGGGCGGCGCCCGCCGCGGCGGCGCTGGTCGCCTCGGCCGTGGTCGTCGGCCGGATCCTGCGCCGCCGGCGGTAGCGCCGGGCGCACGGTGATCGGGTCGCGGCTAGGGTTCGAGGGGTGAGTACCCATGACACCCCCGACGGCGGCGTACGACTCGGCGCCGGCGATGCCGAGTTGACCGTGCTGCCGGCGCTCGGCTGCCGGATCGGATCGCTGCGGATCGGCGGCACGGAGCTGCTGCGGCAGGGCCCCGACCACGGGGCGTTCCCCATGGTCCCGTTCTGCGGGCGGACGGAGAACGGCCGGTTCCGCAACGGCGGCACCGTGCACCAGCTGCCGCTGAACTCCCCGCCGCACGCCATCCACGGCACCGGCCGGGACGCCGAATGGAGCATCGCCCGCACCGAGAAGGCGTCCGCGGTCTTCACCTACGACCTCGCCGACCCGTGGCCGTACCCGGGCCGGGTCACCCAGCTGGTCGAGCTCACCGAGGACTCGCTGACTCTGACCATGGGGGTCGAGACGATCGACGACTCGTTCCCCGCCCAGGTGGGCTGGCACCCCTGGTTCCTGCGGAACCTCGGTACCGGTGGAGCGGACGCTGTGATCGACTTCGCGCCCGCCTGGCAGGAGGAGCGCGGCACGAACCATCTGCCGACGGGCCGCCGGATCGATCCGCTGCCCGGTCCCTGGGACGACTGTTTCGGGATGCCGGACGGGGTGGAGGTCACCCTCACCTGGCCGGAGGAGCTGGAGCTGACGGTCACCAGCCGCGGTGAGTGGGTCGTGATCTACGACGAGCAGCCCGAGGCGATCTGTGTCGAGCCGCAGTCCGGGCCGCCGAACGGCCTCAACACGGCGCCGCGCCTGGTCACCCCGGTCCAGCCGCTGGAGATGGCCACCACCTGGAGGTGGCGTCGGCTCTGACCGCCGGCCCGGCTAGTCTCGTCCGTATGAGCTCTTCCTCCGACGTGCGTGACGCCCTGCTGCAGCAGATCAAGGACAAGGCCGTGATCCGCGGCAAGGTGACCCTCTCCTCCGGGCTGGAGGCCGATTACTACATCGACCTGCGCCGGATCACCCTCGACGCGGAGGCCGCTCCCCTGGTGGGGCAGGTCATGCTGGACTCCACCGCCGACCTCGACTTCGACGCGGTGGGCGGGCTCACGCTCGGTGCCGACCCGGTCGCCACCTCGATGCTGCACGCCGCCGCCGCCCGCGGCCGCAAGCTCGACGCGTTCGTGGTCCGGAAGGCGCAGAAGACGCACGGCATGCAGCGCCGCATCGAGGGCCCGGACATCAAGGGACGCCGGGTCCTGGTGGTCGAGGACACCTCCACCACCGGCGGCTCCCCGCTCACCGCGGTGCAGGCCGCCCGGGAGGCGGGCGCCGAGGTCGTGGCGGTCGCGACGATCGTGGACCGCGGCGCCGCGCCCGCCATCGGGGAGGCCGGAATTCCGTACGTCCCGGCCTACGAGCTGCCCGATCTGGGGCTCTGACCTGCGCATTCGGTGAGGGGCGGAGTGTTTCACGTGAAACACTCCGCCCCTCTTCGGTGTCCGCATTCTGGGCCGGGTGGACCAATCGGGCTCGTCTGGGAAGATGGGGGCGACGATGACGTCGCCCCCTAGGTCAGGGCCACGGAAAATTCCCGGGGAGCAGACCCCGGACCCCCGGCTGCACACCCGCAGATCACAAGGAGCGGACAGATGCCCATCGCAACCCCCGAGGTCTACAACGAGATGCTCGACCGGGCGAAGGCAGGCAAGTTCGCCTACCCGGCCATCAACGTGACCTCGTCGCAGACGCTGCACGCGGCCCTCCGCGGCTTCGCCGAGGCGGAGAGCGACGGCATCGTCCAGATCTCCACGGGTGGTGCGGAGTTCCTGGGCGGTCAGTACAGCAAGGACATGGTCTCCGGCGCGGTCGCCCTGGCCGAGTTCGCGCACATCGTCGCCAAGAAGTACCCGGTGAACATCGCCCTGCACACCGACCACTGCCCGAAGGACAAGCTCGACGGTTACGTCCGGCCGCTGCTCGCCGTCTCGCAGGAGCGGGTCGCTGCCGGCCAGAACCCGCTCTTCCAGTCCCACATGTGGGACGGCTCCGCCGAGAAGCTCGACGAGAACCTGACCATCGCGCAGGAGCTGCTCGCCGAGGCCGCCAAGGCCAAGATCATCCTCGAGGTCGAGATCACCCCGACCGGTGGCGAGGAGGACGGCGTCACGCACGAGATCAACGACGAGCTGTACACCACCGTCTCCGACGTCGAGCGCACCGCCGAGGCCCTCGGTCTGGGCGAGAAGGGCCGCTACCTGCTGGCCGCCTCGTTCGGCAATGTGCACGGCGTCTACAAGCCGGGCAACGTCGTGCTCCGCCCCGACCTGCTGCGCGAGCTCCAGGACGGCATCGCCGCCAAGTACGGCAAGGAGAACCCGTTCGACTTCGTCTTCCACGGCGGCTCCGGCTCCACCGAGGACGAGATCCGCACCGCGCTGGAGAACGGCGTGGTGAAGATGAACCTCGACACCGACACCCAGTACGCCTTCACCCGCCCGGTCGCGGACCACATGTTCCGCAACTACGACGGTGTGCTGAAGATCGACGGCGAGGTCGGCAACAAGAAGACCTACGACCCGCGCAGCTGGGGCAAGTCCGCCGAGAAGGGCATGGCCGAGCGGGTCACCCAGGCGTGCGCCAACCTGCGCTCCACCGGCACCAAGCTGAAGTAGTGCGCCGGGCGTGACCGCTCCGGCCGGGCCTGCGGGGCCGGTCGCGGACACGGCCACCCGTGCGGAACCGGGCCGGGCCCCTCGAGGGGTCCGGCCCGGACGCGTTTCCGGCCACGGGGGCCGTCGTCCCGTGGCCGTGGGTGGCTGTGACGGGTTCCCGGGGCCGGGTGTTCCCGGTGGCCGGATCGTGGTGCCGCCGGACTGGCCACCGGCAGGTCGCGCGAGGATGATCCCGGTATGAGTGATTTCTTGCGGCGGTCGGCCACCGGGCGGACGCCGTCGGACGGGACGCCTCCGCCGCCCGTCGGCAGCGCTCCCGGCACGATCCGGCTGTCGCAGGGGCCGGGCCGCTGGGTCCTGCTCACCACCGTGCTCGGATCGGGCATGGCCCTGCTCGACGGAACCGTCGTCAATGTCGCCCTGCCCCGGATCGGCGCCGATCTCGACGCCGACCTGGCCGTGCTGCAGTGGACCGTCAACGCCTACACGCTCACCCTCGCCTCGCTGATCCTGCTGGGCGGGGCGCTGGGCGACCGGTTCGGGCGGCGCCGGGTCTTCGTGATCGGTGTGGTGTGGTTCGCCCTCGCCTCGCTGGCCTGCGGCATGGCCCCCAACGCACCGGTCCTGATCGCTGCCCGGGCCCTCCAGGGGATCGGTGGCGCGCTGCTCACCCCCGGCTCGCTGGCGCTCATCCAGGCCACCTTCCACCCGGCGGAACGGGCCCGCGCGGTGGGTGCCTGGTCCGGGCTCGGCGGGGTGGCGGCGGCGGTCGGGCCGTTCCTCGGCGGCTGGCTGGTCGACGGGCCCGGCTGGCGCTGGGTGTTCCTGATCAACGTCCCGCTGGCCGCCGTCTGCGTCACCGTGGCGGTGCGGCACGTGCCCGAGACCCGCGATCCGGGGGCGCGCGGGCGCTTCGACGTCGCCGGTGCCGCGCTCGGCGCCGTGTCCCTCGGCGCGGCCACCTACGCCCTGATCGAGGCCCCCGAGAAGGGCGCCTCCCCGACGGTGGTGATCGCGGGCGTCGGCGGGGTGCTGCTCGGGGCCGCCTTCGTCCACCTGGAGCGGCGGCGCCGGGACCCGATGCTGCCGCCGCGGATCTTCGCCTCCCGGCAGTTCACCGCCGTCAACGCCGTGACCTTCTGCGTGTACGCGGCCTTCGGCGGCTTCTTCTTCCTCTCCGTGCTCCAGCTCCAGGTGGTGCTCGGCTACTCCGCGCTGGCCGCGGGGACGGCCCTGCTGCCCACCACCGGAATGATGCTGCTGCTGTCCGCCCGCTCCGGCGAACTGGGCCAGCGGATCGGCCCCCGCATCCCGCTGACCGTGGGCCCGCTGCTCTGCGCCGCCGGTCTGCTGCTGATGCTCCGGGTGGACGCCGGGGCCTCGTACTGGGCGGACGTGCTGCCCGCCCTGCTGGTCATGGGCTCGGGCATGGTGCTGCTGGTGGCCCCGCTCACCGCGACCGTGCTCGCCTCCGTCGAGGTCGAGCACGCGGGCCTGGCCAGCGGCGTCAACAACGCGGTGGCCCGGGCCGCCGGGCTGCTCGCGGTGGCGGCGCTCCCGCTGCTCGCCGGAATGGGACCGGAGGCCTACCGGGAACCGGAGGAGTTCGCGGAGACCTTCCGCCGGGCCATGCCCATGTGCGCGGGCATCCTGCTGCTGGGCGCGCTGATCGCCGTGCTGGCCGTACGGTCCGACGTGCTGGCGCCCTCCGGTCCCGCCGCCGCGAAGGCGCCGGGCGGTGCGGAAGGGGCGGCCGGTGCGGAGGAGGCGGCGGGGGTGGCCGAGGCGCAGCCGCGCTGCCGGGCCGAGTGCCGTACGTACTGTGCGGTGACCGCGCCGCCGCTGGATCCCGGTACTTCCGTATCAGGCCGGTCCTGATCACCCCTTCCGGGCCCGGGGCAGGCAGACTGGGGACCATGTCCACACACGAGAACCTTCTCGGGGGTCCGCCCCCGACCCATCTGCCCGACGACCCCGAGCCCCGCGAGCTGCTCGCCTCCGGCGCGGCCCCGGCCGAGGTCGCGGCGAAGTACCCCGCTTCCTCCCTCGCCTGGGCCCAGCTCGCCGACGACGCCTTCGAGGGCGGCCGGACCGTCGAGTCCTACGCCTACGCCCGCACCGGCTACCACCGCGGGCTCGACTCGCTGCGCCGGGCCGGCTGGAAGGGCCACGGACCGGTGCCGTTCGAGCACGAGCCGAACCGCGGCTTCCTCCGCGCGCTGCACGCGCTGGCCCGCGCCGCCCAGGCCATCGGTGAGCAGGAGGAGTACGAGCGCTGCACCACCTTCCTGCGCGACTCGTCCCCGACCGCCGCCGACATCCTCACCTGAGGCACCCCTCTTCCGAGCCGTGTCCCCCGCCGGGGACGCGGCTCACCTTTCGCCGAGTGACGCATGCGCCGTACGACGACGCATGCGTCACGTGCGTTGCGGGGGATACATGAGGCGCGCGCGGCGCAGGGGCCCGCGCCCCGACGCCGCGGAACGGCTGGTTCCGAGGGTGGCGGGTCGCGGCTGCCGGTGCGGCCATCGGCGGGAGGGTTCTTGCCGTAGTGGCTGTACAGCACCGATGATGCGCTGAGGGCCGGATTCGCCGTTGCGGCGGACCCGGCCCGAAGAGGGGACCGGGGCTCCGATGCCGAGAGGAAGGGGCGGACCGCTACCCGGCAGTACGCACGAGGAGACAGCAATGTCACACCTGCCCCCTGCGTCGGAAGCCGGTCCGGAGGCCGGCCCCGACACCCCGAATCTCGACTTCGCCGGCACCACGCCGTACGAGGACTACGTCCAGGCGGACGTCCTCACCCACCTCCAGCACCCGCTCTCCGACGACCCCGGCGAGATGGTCTTCCTGGTCACCACCCAGGTCATGGAGCTGTGGTTCACGGTGATCGTCCATGAGTGGCAGACCGCCGCGGAGGCGCTCCGCCAGGACGACCTGCCCGTCGCCCTGGCGGCCCTGAAGCGGTCGACGTACGAGCTGGAGTCGCTCAACGCCTCGTGGAAGCCGCTGGCCCACCTCACCCCGGCGCAGTTCAACTCCTACCGCAGCGCGCTCGGCGAGGGCTCCGGCTTCCAGTCCGCGATGTACCGGCGGATGGAGTTCCTGCTCGGCGAGAAGTCGGCGTCGATGCTCGTCCCGCACCGGGGCGCGCCGCGCGTCCACGACGAACTGGCCAAGGCCCTGCAGGAGCCCAGCCTGTACGACGAGGTGGTGCGGCTGCTCGCCCGCCGCGGCCATGCCGTACCGGCGTCCGTGCTGGAGCGGGACCCGTCCCTGCGCTACGAGCCCGACCCGGCGGTCGAGCGGGCCTGGCAGGACATCTACTCCGGTCCGCAGGACAGCGAGCTGGTCCGGCTCGGGGAGGCGCTGACCGAGGTCGCCGAGCTGGTGTGGCGGTGGCGCAACGACCACCTGGTCGCGACCCGGCGGGCGATGGGCGCCAAGACCGGAACCGGTGGTTCGGCCGGCGTGGCGTGGCTGGAGAAGCGCGCGGCCAAGAACGTCTTCCCCGAGCTGTGGACGGCGCGCAGCCATGTCTGACACGACGGCCATGTCCGGCGCGACGGCCGGGTCCGGCGCGACGGCCGGCGCGGTCGGCCGGCCCGGGTCCCCTTCGGTATCCGCACGGACGGCGGGCTCGGCGCGCGGACGGGATGCCGATGTGCTGGGTGAGCTGAACGATTCCTCATCGGAGGCCGTGGCGCCCGGACGGGCCGCGGCCACGGACGAACGGAACGGTATGGGCGGCACCACGGAGACCACGGACGCCATGGACCCCACGGACACCACTGCTCCCGGCGACCTCGCCGCGGAGGCGGCTCGCCGGGACGCGGCCGACCCGCTCGCCGCGGTGCGCGACCTCTTCGCCCTCGACGACGGGGTGACCTACCTCGACGGCAACTCGCTCGGCGCGCTGCCGCGCAGCGTCCCCGGGCGGATGGCCGAGGTCATCGAGCGGGAGTGGGGCGAACTGCGGATCCGTTCCTGGGAGGAGAGCGGCTGGTGGACCGCCCCCGAACGGATCGGTGACCGCATCGCGCCGCTGATCGGGGCGGCGCCGGGCCAGGTGGTCGTCGGCGACTCGACCAGCGTCAATGTGTTCAAGGCCGTGGTGGCGGCGGTCCGGGCGGCGCAGGCGGCCGGCACCGGAGCCGGAGCGGATGCCGGCACGGCCGGTCATGCTGCCGGTGCCGGTGCCGGTGCCGGTGCCGGTGCCGGGGAGTCGGGCGCGGGGGCGGTGCGGCGTGACGAAGTGCTCGTCGACGCCGCCACCTTCCCCACCGACGGGTACGTCGCCGAGTCCGCCGCCCGGCTCACCGGCTGCCGCATCCGGGCGGTCGCACCCGGGGACATGGCCGCCGCGTTCGGACCGCGCACGGCCGTGGCGCTGATCAACCACGTCGACTACCGCAGCGGGCGGCTGCACGACCTCCCCGGTATCACGGCCGCGGCGCACGCGGCCGGGGCGCTGGTGGTGTGGGACCTGTGCCACAGCGCGGGAGCCCTGCCGGTGGAACTCGACGCGCACCGGGCCGACTTCGCCGTCGGCTGCACGTACAAGTACCTCAACGGCGGTCCGGGCGCGCCCGCCTATCTGTATGTGCGACGGGATCTGCAGCCCGGGTTCGACTCCCCGTTGCCCGGGTGGAACTCGCACGCCGACCCGTTCGGCATGGAGTCCGCCTACACCCCGGCGGACGGCTCCGTGCGGGGCCGGGTCGGCACGCCGGACATCCTGTCGATGCTGGCGCTGGAGGAGGCGCTGACCGTCTGGGACGGCGTCTCCGTCGAGGCGGTGCGGGAGAAGAGCCTCGCGCTGACGGACTTCTTCCTGGAGTGCGTGGCGCACCATGTGCCGCCGGGCACGGTCGAGTCGGTCACCCCGGCCGCCCACCCGGAGCGCGGCAGCCAGATCGCGCTGCGCTGTCCCGGCGCGGGTGCGGTGATGCGGGAACTGACGCGGCGTGGGGTGGTCGGCGACTTCCGTCGTCCGGACGTGCTGCGCTTCGGCTTCACCCCGCTCTACACCTCCTTCGCGGACGTGGAGCGGGCCGCGCGGATCCTGGGTGACGTGCTCGCGGACGAGCGGCGGGCCTGACCGGTGGCCGCAGCCGGGGGAGGGGACGCGGAGGCCGAGGAGGCCTCCGCGTTCGGCCACGCGCCGGTACCGGCCGATGTCTCCCTGCCGTACGGGCCGCATCCGGACCAGGTCGTCGACCTCTACGCCCCGCGGGGCGGTACGGGGCCCGCGCCGCTGGTGGTCCTGCTGCACGGCGGGGCCTGGCGCGCTCCGTACGACCGGCACCACGTCTCGCCGCTGGCCGCCCGGCTCGCCGGGTACGGCTTCGCCGTCGCCTCGGTGGAGTACCGCCGCGGGCCGGGGCATCCGGGCCTCCGGACGGGCGGGGCACCGGGGGAGGGCGCTTCGGTGGCGGGCGGCCTCCCGGTGTGGGAGGGGAACGGGCCGGGCGCGGTGCCGCGCGCGGGCCGCTGGCCCGAGACCTTCGACGATGTCGCGCTGGCCGTCGACCGCCTCCCGGCGCTGATCGGGGAGGTGCAGGCCGCCGAGGGGAGGACCGCCGTGCGGGGCGTACCGCAGGGCGACCCCGCGTGGGCGCGCGTCGATCCGGCGTGCACCGTGCTCACCGGGCACTCCGCGGGCGGGCACCTCGCGCTGTGGGCGGCGGCCCGGCACCGGCTGCCCGCCGGGTCCCGGTGGCACCGCGCCGGGCCGCCGCCGTTCCGCGGGGTCGTCGCCCTGGCCCCCATCGCGGACTTCGCCACCGCCCGGCGCCTCGGGGTGTGCTCGGACGCGGCGGTGCAGCTGCTGGGCGGTCCCGAGGAGTGGCCGGCGCGGCTGCCGTACGCCGACACCGCCGCCCTGCTGCCCACCGGGGTCCGCACCACGGTCGTCCAGGGCGCCACCGATGCCGATGTGCCCCCGGACGTCGCCCGCGCCTTCGTGGCGGCGGCCGAGCGGGCCGGACAGCCGGTCCGGCTCGTGCTGCTCGACGGGGTGGGCCACTTCCCGCTCATCGACCCGGCCGCTCCCGCAGCTGCCGTCGTCACCGATGAGATCGCCCGGCTCGCCGGCCGCGAGCCCGAGCCCGAGCCCGAGCCCGGCCACCAACCCGGCTCCGATCCCGGCTCCGATCCCGGCCACCAATCCCGCGTCGACCCCGACCCCGGCCCCGAACACAGCCGCTGAGCAGGGCGGACGGCACCCCCCCCGGTCCGTACCCCCGCGGTGGTGCCGGAGAGCCGGGGTACGGCCGCGGAGGCCGTCCCGGGGCGCCTGACGCCGGATGCGCGGCGGCATCCCGGGAACCGCCGCCACCCCTCCCCGCGTCCCCGGAACCGGAGCTGTTGCAGTCGGCACCGGGGCCCTTCGCGGGGTGGCCCCCGCCGGAAGCCCCGGTCTCCGCGGAGACCTCGTCCTCCGCGGAGCCTCCGGGGCCGGGACGCACCCCGCTCCCGGCGTGTTCACGCTCCGTGGATGCCTCGTCATCCTTGAGACGGACGAGCAGATGTCAGCTTTGTCGGTGACGACGCCCGGCCCCGTACTGCGTAGCGTGCTGCCTGTGAATGAGACGACAACCGCGTGGACCGAGTCCCGCATAGCCCGGACCGCCTGGCAGACGGTGCGTCACGACCTGTTCGAGGACGCCTGGGCCCTCCGGCCGCTGCCGCCGCTGCGCGCCGAGCGCTTCGTCCGCTGGCCGCGGATCGAGCGGATCGGTGGCCGCTGGCTCCCCCACGCGACGGTCGCCGCTCTCGCGCTGCTCATCACGATGGGGGAGGCGACGTCCCGGGACACCACGTCGTCCTTCGGCACCCTCGTCGGCGTTGTCATGGGGCTGACGCAGACCGTGCCGCTGCTGCTGGTCCTGCTCCGGCCGGTCGGCGCCTTCTGGGCCTCCCTCGCGGCCACCGTCGCGTCCCCGGTGACCGGATCGTGGGGTGGCCCCGGCATCTCGGCGCTGGTCGCCGTGATGGTCCTGGTGGCGCTGCGCACGCGGCCCCGGGTGGCCGTCGAGATGTGGGTGATCACGCTGGTGGTCTCCCTCGTGATGGACGTGCTCGCCCATGACCCGTACGGCGGCGTCGTGGCCGTCCCGCTGGCCTTCTTCTCCGCCGTTCTCCTCGCCACCGCCGTCGCCCTGCGCGGCTGGCGGCTCGCCCGCGGCGAGGTAGCCGAACAGGAGACCCTGGTCGCCGACGTCCGCGGTCAGCACTCGCTGCTGGAGGAGCGCGCGCGGATCGCCCGCGAGCTGCACGACGTCGTCGCCCACCACATGTCGGTGATCGCGATCCAGGCCGAGGCCGCCCCGTACCGGGTCAGCGATCCGCCCGAGGAGCTGACGAAGAGCTTCGGCACCATTCGCAGCAGCGCGGTCGAGGCGCTCGCCGAACTGCGCCGGGTGCTGGGCGTCCTGCGCTTCGAGAGCACCGACGACCAGCAGCTGCCCGACGCGCCGCAGCCCGACCTCTCCCGGCTCGACGAACTCGTCGACGGCGTCCGGTCCGTGGGCCTCTCCGTCGAGGTCGCCCGCTTCGGAGCGCAGCGGACGCTGCCCCAGGGCGTCGAGCTGTCGGCCTTCCGCATCATCCAGGAAGGGCTGAGCAACGCCCTGCGCCACGCGCCCGGCTCGCAGGTCAGGGTGGAGGTCAGCTACGTCCTCACCGGCCTCGGCCTGCGGATCGTCAACACCCCGCCGACCGCGAAGGTGCAGCCGTCCCCGGGCATGGGCCACGGGGTGATGGGTATGCGCGAACGCGCCGCGATGCTCGGCGGCGAACTGACCGCCGGACCCACCACCGACGGGGGCTTCGAGGTCTCGGCCTTCCTCCCGCTCGACCAGCCGGCCGAGGAGGCCACCGCATGACCATCCGGGTGCTGATCGCCGACGACCAGATGATGGTCCGCGAGGGTTTCTCGGTGCTGCTGAACGCGCAGCCCGACATGGAGGTGGTCGGCGAGGCCCTCGACGGCCGCGAGGCCGTCAGTCAGGTGGAGACCCTCCGGCCCGACGTGGTGCTGATGGACATCCGGATGCCCGGCATGAACGGCCTGGAGGCCACCCGCCGGATCGCCGAGGCCCGGCGGGACGACGCGGGCGCCCGGGTGCTCATCCTCACCACCTTCGACCTGGACGAGTACGTCTACGAAGCGCTCCGGGCGGGCGCCTCCGGCTTCCTGCTCAAGGACGCCTCCGCCCGGCAGCTCGCCGACGCGGTACGGATCGTGGCGGCGGGCGAGGCGCTGCTCGCCCCGACGGTCACCAAGCGGCTGCTGGCCGAGTTCACCCGGCTCGGCGCACCGCGCGCCCCGCGGATGGACCGGATCGAGGCGCTGACCGAGCGCGAGACCGAGGTGCTCGCCCAGATCGCGCAGGGCCTGTCGAACGGGGAGATCGCGGGCCGCCTGGTGGTCACCGAGGCCACGGTCAAGACCCATGTGAGCCGCATCCTCGTGAAGCTCGGGCTGCGCGACCGCACGCAGGCGGCGGTCTTCGCCTACGAGATCGGGCTGGTGACGCCGGGCGGATAGCCGCGGGGGCGGGGCCGGTACGGGGCAGCGGTGCGGCCTGTCGGGGACCGGAGGCCGGTCCTGGCCGCAGCACCCGCATCGTCCCCGCCCCGTACCGGCCCCGGCCGATCGGGAGCGGGGATCCGTACTCCTGGGTACGGTCTGGCCATGAATGCAGCGGCTGTCACCTTCGACCCGTGGTCCCCCGCCTTCGTCGCCGACCCGTATCCCGCCTACGCGGGACTGCGGGAGTCGGGCCGGGTGCACTGGTTCGAGCCGACCGGGCAGTGGCTGATCCCCCGGCACGCCGACGTCAGCGCGCTGCTCCGCGACCGCCGGCTGGGCCGCACGTATCTGCACCGGTTCAGCCACGAGGAGTTCGGCCGCACCCCGCCGCCGCCCGAGCACGAGCCGTTCCATGTGCTCAACGGCAACGGCCTGCTGGATCTGGAGCCGCCGGACCACACGCGCATCCGCCGGCTGATCTCCAAGGCGTTCACCGCGCGCACCGTGCAGCGGCTGACCCCGGCGGTGGAGCGGATGGCCGCCGAGCTGGCCGACGAGCTGTGCGCACGGGGCGGCGGCGACCTGATCGAGCTGGTCGCCGAGCCGCTGCCGGTCGCGGTGATCGCGGAGATGCTGGGCATTCCGCGCGCGGACCGCGGGCTGCTGCGGCCCTGGTCGGCCGCCATCGTCGGGATGTTCGAGCTCAATCCGACGGAGGAGGCGGCGCGCCGGGCCGTCCGGGCCTCGGTGGAGTTCTCGGCCTATCTGCGCGACCTGATCGCCGAGCGCCGTGCCGCCCCCGGTGACGACCTGATCAGCGCCCTGATCGCGGCCCACGACGAGGACGACCGGCTCAGCGAGCAGGAGATGATCTCGACCTGTGTGCTGCTGCTGAACGCCGGCCACGAGGCCACCGTCAACACCACCGCCAACGGCTGGCTGGCCCTCTTCCGCAACCCGGACCAGCTGGCCGCGCTGCGCGGCGACCCCGCGCTGCTGCCCACCGCGGTCGAGGAACTGATGCGGTACGACACCCCGTTGCAGATGTTCGAGCGCTGGGTGCTGGACGACATCGAGATCGCGGGGCGGACCATTCCGCGCGGCGCGGAGGTGGCGCTGCTGTTCGGCTCCGCCAACCGGGATCCGGAGCGGTTCCCCGACCCGGACCGCCTGGATCTCACCCGCTCCGACAACCCGCATCTGACCTTCGGCGCCGGCATCCACTACTGCCTGGGAGCCCCGCTGGCCCGCATCGAACTCGCCGCGTCCTTCGGCGCCCTGCTGGAGCGGGCACCGGGGCTGCGCCTGGTCTCCGAACCGCGCTGGAAGCCGGGGTATGTGATCCGCGGGCTGGAGGAACTGGTCGTCGAGGTCTGACGGGCGGCTTCGTTCACGTCGAGCAGCAGCGAAGCGCGCAACGAGGGTGTGGCGCTGCGCGCCCGTCAGGCGTCGGGCGCTGCGCGCCCGTCAGGCGTCGAAGTGACGGCGCGCGTCCTCGATGTGACCGAGGTACCGGTGGGTCCAGCCGCAGATGGCGTCGACCGTGGCGCGCAGGGCCCGGCCCGGCTCGGTGAGGGTGTACTCGACCCGCGGCGGCACGGTGGGGTGCACCTTCCGGTCGACCAGGCCGTTGCGCTCCAGCATGCGGAGGTTCTGGGTGAGCATCTTGTGGCTGATGCCCTCGACCTCGTTCCGCAGGGCGCTGAAGCGCAGGGTGCGCTCGCCGAGCGCCTCGATGATCAGGAGCGCCCACTTGTTGGCGACGTCCGAGAAGATCTCCCGCGCCAGGGAGTCCGCGCGCCGCAGGTCGGCGTCCTCGGGCAGGCCCTCGAGCATGTGCTTGGTCACCATCAGGTTCCTCAGTCACCGAAAAGTGCGTTCTTCCAGTTCAGGCCTCACTCTCCTACGGTTTCTGAGTAACCACAAGAGAGCAGATCGGGAAGGCGAGCACCATGACCGTCATCGATGTCTTCAACCACGACGTGCCGGCCGAGGACGACTTCGGCTACTCGCAGGCGATCAGGTCCGGCGAGCTGATCCACGTCTCCGGACAGGTCTCGCTCGACGGGGCGGGCGCGTTCCTCCACGCGGACGACTTCGCCGGCCAGCTCCAGCGGACCTACGCCAACATGGACAAGGTGCTGGACCACTACGGAGTCAGCCGGAAGCAGATCGTCTCGCAGGTGCTGTACGTGGTGAACCTGCGGCAGAACGCCGCGGCGACGGCGGAGGGCAACCTGGCGTACTTCGGCGGCCACCGCCCGGCCAGCACGGTTCTCGGCGTCACCGAACTGGCCTTCCCCGGCCAGGTCGTCGAGATCAGCTTCGTCGTCGACACGAAACTGCCCGCCTGAGCTCGCCCGCAGCGCGCGGCGCGTCCGGGCGCCGGCCGGCGTCGTCCGCCCCGGCGGCTGCCGGCCGGCCCGCGTCCGCCTGCGCGGACCGCCGGCCGACGACCGGCTGCACCGGCCGACGACCGGCCGGCGACCGGCCGTGCAGCCGGTCGCCAACGGGCAAGCGATGGTCAGCCGATGTCCCGGCGCCGGAACGCCAGCAGCCCGGCCCCGGCGAGCGCCGCCGCCAGCAGCGTCAGCCAGAGGAACGGAGCCGCGTGCGCCTCCGCCCCGGGCAGTTTCGGCAGGTGGCTGAAGGGCGACAGGTTCATCGCCCACTGCGGCAGCTCGACGGACGGCCCGAGCCAGCCGATGCCGAGCCAGGCGCCCGCCACCCCCCACGCCACCGGGGTCGCCCTCGGCAGGGCCCCGAACAGCAGCATCGCGCACCCGGCGGCCAGCCACACCGCCGGCACCTGGGCCAGCGACGCCCCCAGCACCCGGGGGAGTTCGTCGCCCAGGCCGCCCGCCGTCGCCCCGTAGCCGACGCCCATCGCGACCCCGCAGGAGAACAGCACCGCGACCGTGCCCAGGAACGCGACGGCCAGATGGCTGCCCGCCCAGCGCAGCCGGCCCGCCGCGGTGGCGAGGACCGGCTCCGCGCGCCCCGCGGTCTCCTCGGACCGCAGCCGCAGCACGCTGCCCACGGCGAACAGGGCGGCCACCATGCCGAGGATGCCGGTCATCGCGGCGAGCGAGGAGTCCGTGAGGCCCTGGTGGCCGCCCATCCGATCGATGATCGCGCGGGTCTGTTCGTTGTCGTCCATCAGCTCGGCGGCGCCGTCCGTGATCGCCCCGAACACCAGGCCCGCGACGGCGAATCCGGCCGCCCAGCCGAGGAGCGAGCCGCGCTGGAGCCGCAGCGCCAGACCGTACGTCCCGCCGATCCGGCCGGCCGGCGGGCCGGGGCGGGACGGCAAGAAGCCCGCGCCGAGGTCCCGGCGGCCGGCCAGCGCGAAGGCCGTGGCCGTCGTCGCGGCGGTGAGCGCGGCGAGCAGCAGCAGGATCCACCAGCGTTCGCCGGCGGCCGGCCGGACGTTCTCCGCCCAGCCGAGCGGCGACGCCCAGCCGAGCGGCGAGGAGCCGTCGTCGGACACCACGTCCCCCGCCGTGCGCAGCACGAACGCCAGCCCCAGCACGGCCCCGGCCAGCCCCTTCGCGGGCCGGGCGCTCTCGGTGAGCTGCGCCGCGACCGCCGCGACACCGGCGAACGCCATGCCCACCGCGCCCAGGGTCAGGCCGAGCGCCAGGGAGCCGGCCGCCGGGGCGCCGTACCCGGAGGCCGTGGCGGCGACCAGCAGTGCCAGCAGCGCGTTGGCCACCGCCGCGGCGAGCAGGGCCGCGGTCAGCGGGGCGCGGCGCCCCACCACGGCCGAGGACAGCAGTTCCTGACGGCCGGTGTCCTCCTCCTCGCGGGTGTGCCGGACCACGATGATCAGACTCATCAGCGCGGCCAGCACCGTGCCGAAGCCGAGGGACCGCCAGGCGATCAGCCCGCCCACGGTGTCCTGGAACACCGGCCCGTACAGGCCGCGCAGCGAACTGTTGGTGGTCATCGACTGCGCCACGTCGGCCCGCTTGGCCGCCGTGTCGTAGAGCTTCTCCAGCGAGGAGCCGGTCCCGGCGACGACGGCGGTCTGGGCGAGCACCCAGACGGGCATCATGACGCGGTCCCGGCGCAGGGCGAGCCGCAGCAGCGTGCCCGTCCCGGCGAGGCCGCCGCGGCGACCCGGGAACGCCCGGGCGGACGGGGCGTGGGCGACGGCGGTCACCGGACGCCCGCCGTCCGCGCGTCACCGGATCCTGCGTCACCGGGGGCGGCCTCACCGGGGGCGGCGTCACCGGGGGAAGTGGCACCTGAGGCAGCGGAACCTGAGGCAGCGGCGCCGGAGGTGGGGTCGCCCCCGCCCGGGCCCCCGTCCTGGTAGTGCCGGAGGAACAGCTCCTCCAGCGTGGGCGGCGTGCTGGTCAGGCTGCGCACCCCGGACTCGCTCAGCTGCCGCAGCACCCCGTCGAGCCGGTCGGTGTCGACCTGGAGCCGCACCCGCCTCCCCTGGACGTCGAGGTCGTGGACGCCGGGGAGCCGGGAGAGCCCGTTGGGCGGTCCGGCGAGTTCGGCGCTGACCGATGTCCGGGTCAGATGCCGCAGGTCGGCGAGCGATCCGCTCTCGACCGTCCGGCCGCGGCGGATGATGCTGACCCGGTCGCACAGCGCCTCCACCTCGCTCAGCACGTGGCTGGAGAGGAGGACGGTCCGGCCGCGCTCCCGTTCCTCCGCGACGCAGCTCTGGAACACCTCCTCCATCAGCGGGTCCAGCCCCGAGGTGGGTTCGTCGAGGATCAGCAGATCGACGTCGGAGGCGAACGCGGCGACCAGGGCGACCTTCTGCCGATTGCCCTTGGAGTAGGCGCGGCCCTTCTTGGTCGGGTCGAGTTCGAAGTGCTCCAGGAGCCGGGCACGGCGGTGCGGGTCGAGCCGGCCGCGCAGCCGCCCGTAGAGGTCGATGGCCTCGCCGCCGGAGAGGTTCGGCCACAGGGTGACGTCGCCGGGGACGTACGCGATCCGGCGGTGCAGCTCCACGGCGTCGTGCCAGGGATCCCCGCCGAGCAGCCGGACGGTGCCGCGGTCGGCCCGCAGCAGACCGAGGAGGACGCGGATGGTGGTGGACTTCCCGGCGCCGTTCGGGCCGAGGAAGCCGTGGACCTCGCCGGTCGCCACGTCGAGGTCGAGACCGTCGAGCGCGAGCGTCCGGCCGAAGGACTTGTACAGGCCGGCCGTGTGGATCGCCGGCTCCGGTGAGAGGGCCTTGGTCATGCTTCTGAAAGTACGCTACTTTCAGAAACTTGTGAAGTTAAGGAAGCGTATAAACTCGGGAGGCGGCGTTGAGCAGGGGAGAGGATGAGGCGTGACCGACAGCGTGAGCAGGGCGGACGGGGCACAGAGCCGTCCGGAACGGACCGGAACGGCGGCCCCCGGGCCGACGGACCGGCGTGACGAGGACGCGGTCTCCCGGTTCGTCGAACGGTTCGCCGCCGAGCTGACCGGCGCCGGGATGCAGCGGATGGCCGCGCGCGTCTTCGCGGCCCTGCTCGCCTCCGACTCCGGCTCACTCACCTCGGCCGAACTCGCCGAGCGGCTGCAGATCAGCCCCGCCGCGGTGTCCGGCGCGATCAGCTATCTGACCCAGGTCAACATGGTCGGCCGGGAGCGCGAGCCCGGCTCACGCCGCGACCGCTACCGCCTGCACAACGAGCTCTGGTACGAAACCTTCACCCACCGCAACCAGGTCGTGACCCGCTGGGAGAAGACCCTCCGCGAGGGCGCCGCCTCCCTGGGCCCCGACAGCCCGGCCGGGGCGAGGGTCGCCGAGACGGCCGAGTTCTTCGAGTTCCTGCAGAGCGAACTGACCGGAATCATGGACCGCTGGCGCGAACGCCAGGAGGCGCGCGGCGGGGCCACGGCCTGGCAGTGAGCCTGCGGGGGCGGAGGGCGGCGATGCTCAGGCGGACGGCGGCGCTGCGTCGCGTGTCCCGTTTCAGGGATTCAGACCTTGGCGACGACGATCCTGTCCGGGACCAACCTCTCCAGGTCGTCCACATCTGAGGTGAAGACCGTCACCTGTCCCTGCTGCTGCCGTGCGATGACGGCGAGCACCGCGTCGATCGCGTGCTTGTGGCCGTGCAATCCGGTATCGGCCAGGAGGCGGCGCGCCTGTCGGGCTTCGTCCTTTCCGACCGTCGCGACGCTGACGCGGGAAAGCACCCAGTCCCAGCGCTGTTCGGTGGTCCTGCCGTCGTACGCCTCGACGAGGGTCATCGGGGAGGTCACCACTTCGGCCTCGCGTCGGTCTGCGAGAACGAGCCGGGTGATCATCATGCGATCGCCGCGAACAGCGAGCGACAGGGCCTCGCAGTCGAGGACGAAGACGCGGAGTGGTGTGGTCCGCTGGCCGCGTCGTTCCTTCACGCGGCTTCACCCGGGCGGCCCTTCCCGGCGGCGCGACGCCGGTGTTCCGCGTCGAGAGCGTCCAGCTCCTCGCGTCCCGCGGCAAGCTCGCTCTCGGTGACCGCTCCATGCTCTTCCTGCAGCCAGTCGACCAGTTCCCGGAGCCGGTCGCGGTCTCGCTTGAGGCGCAGCGCCTCGGCAACGTAGGCCGAGATCCCCCGCTCGGATGTCTCCGACCGGATCTCGTCGAGGAGATCCTCCGGGATGGTGATCGTCACCTTCTTGGTCGCCATACAAGTCACCATACTCACACTACCTCTCTCCATACCAGGGCTGTCGCGGCGAGCGGCAGCGTCGAATCTTCTTGCAGGTCCCGGCGGTCTCCCCTGCCCAAGGAACTCCTGGTTCGCGCTCAGCAAGCTGTTGGCAGAGGACCGCGGAAGGCGGCTCGGGGGCTCACGGACTCGGAACGACAGTCGCGGCAACAGCCCGGTTCCGCGGCCCGGAAGGCGCGTTCGCAGCCGCCGTCGCAGGTCTGCCAGGGCAGGACGGCGGGTTTGGCGGGGGCGTCCGGTACGACGGTGCTCGGTGGTGGCGCGGCCACGGGTGGCTCGTCGAGCCGGTAGGCCAGGATGCGGGCCGGCCGCGCCCGGAAACGGTCCGGGAGCCTGGTTGTGAGGAGATCGGTGATCTCCTTCTGCCCGACCCCTCGCGCCAGCCACAGGCTCACGGCCGGGGCGAGCCGGTCGACCTCCCGCCGGGACAGGATCAGCCGGGGGTCGCGGATGCGCAGCGAGGCGAGGATGACCACGGCCCGTGGGTCTGTTTGCGGCGCGGGGTCCTGCTCGGGGGCCGGTTCGCTCTCCGGGGTTGGTTCACGTTCCCGGACGGGTTCTCTCTCCCGGACGGGCTCTCTCTCCGCGACCGGTTCCCGTTCCGGGGCCGGAGGTGAGAGCGAGGGGTCCGGCGCATCCACACGCTCCGGCGGGACCGTGGGGACGGGCCCGGGCGCGGAAGGCGTGGGCTTCGCGGATCGGGTGGACTGCGTGAAGCGCGTGGAGCGCGTCGCCGGGGTGCGCGCAGCGGGTGGCGGTGCGGACCGTGTGGGCGGTGTCGGCTGTGCGGGGCCGGACCGCGCGGGCGGTTTCGACAGTGCGGGGCCGGACCGGGGTAAGGCACCGCGCCCCGCCCCATCGCTCACGTCTGTGCCTCCCGGCACATCGTTGAAGAACGTCCGCGTGCGGATCACCCCGCCGGGCCCGCGCTCGCGGCGCCGCTCCAGATAACCGGCCGCCTCCAGCTCACGGAGCGCCCGCGAGATGAGGATCTCGCCCTCGGTGAAGTGGCGGCACAGGGCCGCGATGCTCACGGGGGCGCCGTCCGGCAGGGAGAGGATGTACGCCGCGACGCCGACGGTGACCGCGCTTCCACGGCGCTGCGCCAAGGCGTTGGCGATCACGGTGAAGTCGGCGGTGAGACGGGTGCGGAGATGGATCACGCCGGAGGTCGGTGACCCGGCGTCAGCGCGCAGGCGCGCGTTAGACTGCGGTCCAGCCATCGGGAAGGTCTTTTCTTCCTGATCGGTGAGGCCCTCGTTCGGGATGCCAGTCCCGGCCGGGGGCCGTATTCATTTTCGCTTGTCGCGGCGAACGTAACCGCCTGCTTCCCCCACCCGCAAGCCGGTCACCCGTCCGGGTGATGTGGCGGGAGGGGAGGGAGGGTTGGGGTTCTTTCCCCAGGTCCTTTGGGGAGTCACGCGGCCCACCGGGACCCGGCGGACGGGGGGTCGGCGAGGCCGGGTCCTGGCCCTGGGGAACCCAACGACGACCGGTGCGCGGCGGACGGGGGGTGGTCGGTTGGGGGACCGCACTTGCCGGAGGCGTGCGTCGGCTCGAACGGTGTCGGCCTCGATAAGGCGCTGCTGATCCCCACTTGGTCCGTGCGGACTGGGGCGTCTACGCACTCGCCGGGTGAGGGCCGCGGCAGACGAGCAAACCACCAAGGCAATTGATGCGGAAAGCACCTTCGGTGCGGATCGTCTCGCTAATTCGTTCGCGTGCGCGGTCGAGGGTTTCCCGGAACGGGACGCCCATCTGATCCGCCCAGGCTGCATACGAGGCCAAGTGGGCGACGACCGGTTCAGCGTCGGTTACCGCGATCACCCCGGGGAGGGGGATCGTGCGGACTTCGGTGAAGAACGTGCCGAGCATCGCCGGAGCGTCCTCCAGGGCGAAGCGCGCTGACAACTGCACTCGGGCCGGCCCCTCCGGGACGCCCAGGACGTCACCTGCGGCCCGGCGCCAGAGACACTCCAGCTCCTGCTTGTCCGTCCGGCTGTTGGTGGAGACGATCGCGATGCCGCCGGGTCCCAGGACACGGGCCAGTTCGCGCACAGCTCGGGTCCGGTCCTCCACGTGGTAGAGCATGTGCAGCGCGAGCACAGCACCAAGTGACCCATCGTCGAAGGGCAGTTGCTGAGCGTCTGCGACGACGGCTCCGGGAATATCGCCGAGGATGCCTTGGGAGACATCCATGGGAATCACCGTCAGGTCGTGGCGTTCCTCGCGAAGTCGCTGTACGAACTTTCCGTTGCCGCATCCCACATCAGCGACCCGACCACCTACCCCGACCAACTCGTCCACGACCATGCCCGGAAGGTCGTGGCGCGGCGTCTGCCATGCGTAGAGGGACTGGCGAGCAGCCAGGTGCTGACCGGAGCCGTACGCCTTGCTGGAAAGAAGGCCGCGGTCGGTGACGGAAGCGTCGCGCGTGTGCTGGGCGGTCATCACGTCTCCGTGGGGTCGCTGACGGGAGCGGGGGTGGGGCGTAGACGGGACGGAAGCTGCGGTGACGTGGTTGCCCGCAACAGTTTGCCGAGGGAAGTGCGGCGGGACCTCACCACTCGATGAGGCGACCTTGCCCCATTCCTTTGCTGGAATTCCGGGGGGACGGGGCTGCCGGGACCCCGTGGACGGGGTCCCGGCGTACCAGGCAGGTCCACAACGATCGGTGGCCGATGGACTCAGGCCTCGGCTGCAATCTTCAATTCATCGATGAACGTGGCCCAGGAAGCCGCAGTGAAGACGAGCACTGAGCCGTTGGGGTCCTTGCTGTCGCGGATGGAGACGAGGCCGGGCAGTCCGTCGGCGACTTCGACGCAGTCGCCCCCTTCTTGATTGCTGTATGTGCTCTTGTGCCAGGTGGCGGCCTTCAACTCGCTGGTGAAAGAGACCCATGCCGTCTCGGAAAAGACGAGCGGCATGCCTTCCGGGTCTTTGCTGTCACGGACGGGCACGAGGCCGGGGAATCCGTCGGCGACCTCGACGCAGTTCCCGCCTTCTTGGTTGCTGTAGCTGCTCTTCCGCCAGCTGGCATGGGTCAGGTCGGGGCGGGACATTCGGTTCATGGTCGATGCCCTCCGGTTTCGGGACTGCTCAGGTGCGCTGGTCAGCCTTCACGTCGGAGATGAACCCGGTCCAGCTCTCGACGGTGAAGACCAGGACTGGGCCTTCGGGGGCCTTGCTGTCGCGGACGGGGACGAGGCCGGGGAATCCGATGGTGACCTCGACGCAGTTCCCGCCCGCCTGGTTGCTGTGGCTGCTCTTGCGCCAGTCGGCTCCGGACAAGTCGGGATGGGACACGCGCTGCATGGTCGATGCCCTCCGGTCCGGGACGACTCAGGTGTACTGGTCGGCCTTGACGTCAGCTATGAACGCAGCCCAGGAGTCGGCCGGGAAGACCAGCGCCGGACCGCTGGGGTCGTTGCTGTCACGGACGGGGACGAGGCCGGGGAATCCGTCGGCGACCTCGACGCAGTCGCCCCCCTCTTGGTTGCTGTGGCTGCTCTTGCGCCAGGCGGCGCTGGTCAGATCGGGACGGGACACTCGCTCCACGGTGGACGCCCTCCATCACGGATCGGATCATGTCGAGTGACATGAGCGGGGGTAGGGCCATGGCCCGCAGCCGATCGTAGGTCACTGTGAAGAGCTTGACCTCGGTTGGTTCCTCGACGAGTTGGCCATAATGTGCGCCCTCGGTATAGGCGACGTCGGTGGAGTCAGGCAGGTGGAGAAGGGTCAGGGAGCCACCCATCGCGTCGTGCTCTCCCTGATCGAAGGGCAGTACCTGAAGGGTGATCTGAGGGTTGGTGCCTGCTTCCAGAAGCCGGGCCAACTGGTCGCACATGACGACTCCCCCGCCTACTGGTCGCCGTAGTACTGCCTCGTCCAGGACGAACCACAAGTCTGGGCAATCCGAGGACGTCAGCCGCTGTTGTCGCTCCAGTCGGGCTGCAATGCGTTCCTCCAACTGCTCCCGACTCCTGAGAGATCGGCCGACGCTCAGAACCGCCCGCGCATAGCCCTCGGTCTGCAAGAGCCCAGGAACGACGTGCGCCGCGTACTGCCGGATCGCCACCGCCCTGGCCGAATGGGCCATGAACGCTCTCGACCAGTCCGGGAACGCCTCTCGGTGAACGTGCGGCCATAAGTCGACGAGCAGGTTGTCCGCCCCGAGCGCTCGGTCCAGGGCCTGGGCCATCTCGCGGGTCGGTCTGGCCCCTGAGCAGCGCTCGATCTGGGTGATCCGGGTGCTCACCACGTGGGTCTTCTCGCCCAGTTCCGCCTGGGTCAGCCCGGCCGCCGTCCGAAGCCTGCGGACGCGCGCCCCGAAGAGTGCCGCCATCGATTCAGCCGGCTCAATGCCCTTGGCCATGGGTTCACTTCCGTTCCTTACGGCCAGAAAGGTAAGGCTTCATCCCCTTCCGAGCCTAGGCCCGGCGGACGACTCTTGAGCACGGAACGTCACGATCCGCACACGCTGCGGTTCGTGCGCAGGATCGAACCACTGGGATGGACGGCACCGTGCTCAAGACCAAGGCACTGGCGGGCAATGACCCGGAGCGGGAGCGGGAGCGGGAGACGGAGAGCCCCGCGAGGCCACGCGGCGTGGAGGGCAAGGAGAAGGAGGCGGAAGAGAAGGAGGCCGAGGACGGGGAGAGGAAGGCCGAGGGTGCCGAGGCGGCAGCCCCCGGGACGGAGCGTCGGGAGTTCGCGATGCAGTTCACCTCGTCGCCCCGAGGCGCGCGGCTCGCCCGGCGGCTCGCTGTGCGGCGTCTGGCGGAGTGGGGGCACCCGCCCGCGTCGGACCCTTCGTGCACGGTCGCCCTGCTGGTCGGGGAGTTGACGACCAACGCCGTTCGGCACGGGCGCGTACCCGGCCGGGACTTCCGGCTGCGTCTTGCCTGGGATGCGGCTGCCGAACTGATCAGTATCGAGGTCTCGGACGCCGGTCCGCAGTGGCGCGGGGCCGCCGGCTCGATGGCTCCGGCTCCCGGCCCCGACGATGAATCCGGCCGTGGGCTTCTCCTGGTGGATGCCCTGGCCGCCCGCTGGGGTGTGATGCCGCGCGCGGTCGTGGGCAAGACCGTATGGGCCGAGGTGCTGACGGAGTCCGGCCCGTTGACCCTTCCGCCCACGCCTGCGTCCATCCACACGACGCCCGCATCCACCCATACGCCTGCGCCCGCACCATCCACGGCAGCCACGGCATCCACGCCGTCGATGCCGTAGGGCCCGGAGCTCAGCGGCCCGCTTACCAGGACCGCATCACCCCGGACCACGCCGGCCAGGCCCCGCCAGGACCCCCGTTCGCCCCCGCCTCACCCCCGCGGCAGCGTCAGCCGCCACGCGCTCGGGAGGATCGTCCAGGTGCGGGTGCGGACCGGGCCGCGGAGCAGGGCGTCCGCGCGGTAGCGGAAGTCGGGGCCGGAGATGGTGACCGTGTGGGCCCGGGCGGTCAGCGGCTTCGGGCCGTCCGCGGTGCCGGAGTGGATGACGACCTGCACCAGGCCGTCGGCTTCACCGCCCCGGGCGCCGCCGGTCGTCACCGAGACGCCCGCGACGGGCTGGTCCAGGTCGACCAGCACCACGCCGTCGGCCTCGACCCGCAGCCGGTGGGTGCCGCCCTCGCCGAGTCCGTGGCCCGTGGCCGCATCCGCCGGGAAACCTGCCGGGAAGCCCGCCGGGGACGGCTGCGGCGGCACGCCCGCCAACAGCGATGCCCCTGGCGTGTCAGTCCCGGACGGCCGGCCCGTGCCGAGTATCCAGCCGGTTCCGCCGGGCCCGTCCGTCCCGTCCGTCCCGCGAGACCCGCCGGTTCCGCGAGACCTGCCCGTTCCATGAGACCCGGTTGTTCCAGAAGGCCCGTCCACCCCAGAAGGCCCGTCCACCCCAGGGGACCCGTCCGCGCCGTGAGCCCTGTCAGTCCCGTCAGTCCCGTCGGTCCCGCCACTCCCGTCCGCACCATCCGCACCACGCGCCCCCGCGGCGTCCGTGCGCTGGCCCGCCAGGGTGCGTACCAGGGAGCGGCAGGTCCGCAGGCCCGGCTCCCACCACGGCCGCGGGGTGGTCCGGCCGGGGGAGAGGGACGGGTCCGGGACGGTCAGGCCGCCGAGGACCACGCCGTCGCTGTCGTCCACCAGGAGGTCCAGCTCGCGGTCCACCCCGTCCAGCACCGCGCGGGCCGCGGCGACCGGGCCCGTCGGCACGCCCAGGGCGCCCGCCAGGGCCACCGCCGAGGGCGACGCCCCGACCGGGACCAGGGCCAGCGCCGCGTCACCCAGGATCCGCTCCCGGTGCAGCATCCCGACGATGCGCAGCAGCGCCGCGTCGTCGCCGACCACCACCGGCCGCCTACTGCCCCGGCGGGACAGCGCCCGCGCGACCTCCTCGGGACCGTCCGGGAGGCAGATTTTCGCGGTCGCGCCCGCACACAGCACATCTTTCGCGATCCGCACCGCCTCGCCGTCGGTCCGCCGTGCGACCGGGTCGATGACGACGAGCAGGGGGTGTCCGGTGGAAGCTGGAGCCGACACCTCGGTCCTTCCTCAGGTAATCTCTCGGTGCAAGAGCCCCTGTCGCTGTTGCGCCAGGGGCTTCGTCTATCCGGGGCACCGGTTCGACGGCTCTGGTGGCGGGGCGCGGCGAAATACGCCGTGCGATCGCCGCCGTGCACGTTGGACATGCCCCGCCCGGAAGGGGTGTACGCCTGTGCCCGCACTTGTGCTGCTCGGTGCTCAGTGGGGTGACGAGGGCAAGGGAAAGGCCACTGATCTGCTCGGTGGCTCCGTGGATTATGTGGTGCGCTACCAGGGCGGCAACAATGCCGGCCACACGGTCGTCGTCGGCGACCAGAAGTACGCGCTCCACCTCCTCCCCTCCGGGATTCTCTCGCCCGGCTGCACGCCCGTCATCGGTAACGGTGTCGTCGTCGACCCGGCGGTCCTGCTCTCCGAGCTGAGCGGGCTGAACGAGCGCGGCGTCGACACCTCCAAGCTGCTGATCAGCGGCAACGCGCACTTGATCACGCCGTATCACACGACCGTCGACAAGGTGACGGAACGGTTCCTCGGCAAGCGGAAGATCGGTACGACAGGCCGGGGCATCGGTCCCGCCTACGCGGACAAGATCAACCGCGTCGGGATCCGCGTCCAGGACCTGTTCGACGAGTCGATCCTGGAGCAGAAGGTCGACGCGGCCCTCGACTTCAAGAACCAGATCCTGGCCAAGCTCTACAACCGCCGGGCGATCGAGCCCGGCCAGGTCGTGGAGGAGCTGCTCGGCTACGCGGACCAGATCCGCGGCTACGTGGCCGACACCACGCTGATCCTGAACAACGCCATCGACGAGGGCAAGGTCGTCCTCTTCGAGGGCGGGCAGGGCACGCTGCTCGATGTCGATCACGGCACGTACCCCTTCGTCACGTCATCGAACCCGACCGCGGGCGGCGCCTGCACCGGTGCCGGCGTCGGCCCGACGAAGATCAGCCGCGTGATCGGCATCCTCAAGGCGTACACGACGCGCGTCGGTGCCGGCCCGTTCCCGACCGAGCTGTTCGACGAGGACGGCGAGGCGCTGCGCACCATCGGCGGTGAGCGTGGTGTCACCACCGGTCGCGACCGGCGCTGTGGCTGGTTCGATGCGGTTATCGCACGCTACGCGACCCGCGTCAACGGCCTGACCGACTTCTTCCTGACCAAGCTCGACGTGCTCACCGGCTGGGAGCAGATCCCGGTGTGCGTGGCGTACGAGATCGACGGCAAGCGGGTTGAGGAACTGCCCTACAGCCAGACCGACTTCCACCACGCGAAGCCGGTGTACGAGATGCTGCCGGGCTGGTCCGAGGACATCACGAAGGCCAAGACCTTCGCCGACCTGCCGAAGAACGCGCAGGGGTACGTCAAGGCGCTGGAGGAGATGTCCGGCGCCCCGATCTCCGCGATCGGCGTCGGCCCCGGCCGCACCGAGACCATCGAGATCAACTCGTTCCTCTGAGGGCGGGCCACCGCACCACGGACGGCGTTGCCGCTGCCCGGCCCTTGAGGCCGGCAGCGGCAGCGCCGTTTCTGTCAGCAGCCCTGAGGCCGCTCGGCCCGCCGCGTCGGCCCACCGCGGATCATCGGCCCACCGTGGAGCATTGGCCCACCGTGGATCAGGTGAGCGTCGGAGTATCAGTTCACCTTGGAGTAGGTGAGCACCGCGGAGCTGCCGTCGGAGAAGGTGCGCCGCAGGTGGCCCGAATCGGTCAGCTCCAGCGTCGTCACCGGCCCCGCCTTGCAGGACTGCGCAGTTCCGGCGGTCACCGTGGACGGCTCCAGCTGGACCGGCGGGCCGACGGACCGCAGCGTCGCGGCGAACGTGCAGTGGTAGTTCGTCCCATCCGCGGTCATGGTGAAGACCGCGTCCCCGGGGTCGCCCTGGCGCAGCGTGAACCGGCGCACGTCCGAGCCCCCCGCCCCCAGACGCGCCTCCCAGGTGCCCAGGTACTGCCGCGGGATGCCGCCGGACGCGCTCTCCGACGACGTTCCGGGCTCCTTGCCGGAGGTCGCGGGCTCACCGGACCGCTGGGCGTTCACGGAGTCCTGCCGGGCGCTGCCGCCCGTGCCGCCCTGCTGCATCACGGTGTAGACGGTGGTGCCGCCGGCCACCGCCACGACCAGCGCGACCGCCACCATCAGGACGGTCGTCCGGCGCCGCCGCGGCTCCGGTTCGGGTGCGTACCCGACGGTGGTGGCGTACGGGCCGGGGTGCTGTGGCGCGGCATAGCCCGACGCCGGGTACCCCGAGGGCGGGTAGCCGTAGCCGCCGGCCGCCGCGGGGCCGTGACCGGGCTGCGGGTAGCCGTACGCCCCCGCGCCGGCGGGCGGCCCGTACGGCGGGGTGCCGTGGCCCGGGGCCGGTGTGGCGGGTGCGGAGATCATCGTCGGCAGGGCGTGCACCCCGCCCGGGGCCGGCGCCGACGGCCCGGGAGCGGGTCCGCCGCCGGGCTGACCGGGAGCGTGCTGACCGGGAGCGTGCTGACCGGGAGCGGGCTGTCCCGCGGCGGGCGGTGCGGCAGCGGGCGGTGCGGCAGCCGCGGGTGGCGGCTCCGGGTTCTCCGCGTCCAGCAGCTGGACGGCGTGCCGCCCCAGCTCGGCGACGAGACCGCCCGGCAGCCAGGGCTCCCCGGCGGCCGCTTCGGCGTCCGTGCGCTCCAGCACCTGGGCCGGGGTCGGCCGTTGCGCCGGGTCCTTGGCGAGACAGTCGGCGGCCAGCTCGCGCAGCCCCTCCGGCAGCGCGTCCAGGTTCGGCGCCTCCTCGGCGATCCGGAACATCAGCGCGACCCCGCTGGACGCGGAGCCGAACGGCAGCTTGCCGGACGCCGCGTAGGCCAGCACCGAGCCGAGGCAGAACACGTCGCACGCCGCGGTGATGCGTTCGCCGCGGACCTGCTCGGGCGACATGAAGCCGGGCGAGCCGACCAGCGAGCCGGTGCGGGTGAGCCCGACGTCGGTCACGCTCTCCAGGGCCCGGGCGATACCGAAGTCGATCACGCGCGGCCCGTCGATGGTGACCAGCACGTTCGACGGCTTCAGATCGCGGTGGATCAGCCCGGCGCCGTGGATGTCCATCAGCGCGCGGGCCAGCCCGGCGGTCAGGAACCGTACGGACCGCTCGGGCAGCGGCCCGTGCCCGGCGATGACGCTCTGCAGCGAGGGCCCGGCGATGTAGCCGGTCGCCACCCAGGGCGTGGGCGCCTCGGTGTCGGCGTCGAGCACCGGCGCCGTCCATGCCCCGCCGACCCGCCGCGCGGCCTGCACCTCCTGCCGGAAGCGCCGGCGGAACTCCTCCTGCTCGGCCAGCTCCTGCCGGACCAGCTTCACCGCGACCGTACGGCCGCGGTCCGAACGGGCCAGATACACCAGCCCCATGCCCCCCGCGCCGAGTCTTCCGAGCAGCCGGTACGCACCGATCCGCTGCGGGTCATCGGACCTCAGTTCGTCCATGTCCCGTCCCCCTCCCCCTGGTTCCCCACTACGCAGAGGATAGAGGCCGCGGCGGTCGGTGGAGCGGGGCAATGCCGAGGGTTCCCCCAGGGAGTCGCCCGTCCCGGTGGTCTCTCCGGGCGCGCGGGTTTCCTCGTGGACCGCGGGTTTCCCGGGTGTGCGGGGTTTCCCGGGGCCCGCTGGGGTTTCCGGGGGTCCGCTGGAGTCTGCTGGGGCCGTGGGGCCGGGGGCCGCTGGGGCCCGCTGGGGCCGTGGTGCCGGGGGCCGGGGCCTGCGGGGTGGGGGGTTCCGGAACGTATATTTACGGCCCTGGGGGCCACAAATACACGGAAGCTTCCGGAACCCCCCACCCCTCCGGCCCCGTCCCCCTCCCGTGCGTCGTCCTCTTCCCGTGGGTCCCGTAGGTCCCGTAGGTCCCGTAGGTCCTGATGGGCCCGGTGGGCCCGGTGGGCCCGTGCAGGGCTCAGGTCCCGTTGGAGTCCCCGGCCCCGCCTGCGTCTCCGGGCCCGTGGACGGTGGGCCCGGTCTCGTCGCTGCGCCCGGCTTCCATGGCGTGCTCGGCTTCGACGGTGTCCATCGTGCGGGAGAGCCGTTCCAGCACCCGCACGGTCTCCGCGAAGCCGTCCGGTCCCAGTTCGTCCGTCAGCCGGGCGGCGAGCCGCGCGTGGTCCGGGCGGATGCGCTCCACGGACGCGCGGCCCTCCTCGGTCGGCCGGAGCAGCTTGGCGCGGCGGTGTGCCGGGTTGGGGACGTACTCGGCGAGGCCCTTGCCGACCAGCAGATCGGCGATGCGCTGCACACTCTGCCGGGTGATGCCCATGGCGCGGGCGATGCCGGACACCGGCAGGGGCTCCCCGAGCACGGCGCCGAGCACCTGCCACCAGGCGGCGGTCAGCCCGGCCGGTCCGGCCAGCCGCTCCGACACCGTGAGGAACTGGCCGTTGAGGCGGAAGACGCCCAGCGCGGTCCGGGACAGCAGCTCGGCCTCGCCGGGAACGTGCGTCTCGCCGCCCCCGCCGGATGACGCGCCCCCGCCGGGCCCCGTCATCCAGCCGCCGCCATCAGGACGGGGAAGGCGCCGGCGTCCGAGTGGCGGAACAGGCGGTACCAGGCGTCCAGCACCTCCGGCTCCATCAGGTCCAGCTCGGCGAAGATCTCCCGGGCGAAGGCGACCGGCTCGGTGGGACCGGCGGTGATCAGCCCGCGGTCGCGGACCGCGTCCGTCTCCCGGTAGCGCTCCGCGCCCCGGTAGCCGGGCTGTCCGGCGAGGTAGCCGGCCGCGCCGCTGGTGTGGTCGCGGTCGTCCAGCAGCCCCTCGCGGGCCAGTCCGGCCGTCGCGCCGCAGATGGCGGCGACCGGCACTCCGGCGTCCAGGAAGGTGCGGGCGGCCCGCGCGAACGGTGCGTTCTCCGCGCCGCCGTCCCAGAGTTCCGCGCCCGGCAGGATCAGCAGCGCGCTGTCCTCGGGGCGCAGCGCGTCCAGGCCGAGGCCGGGGACGAGCTGCAGCCCGCCCATGGTCGTGACGGGGCCGCCGGTCGCCGAGACGGCGACGACGTCGACCCCGTCGCGCGGGGCCCGGTGGCACGCGGTGTTGCGGAGGTGGGCCGTGGCGTGCCCGAGCTCCCAGTCGGCGAGGGTGTCGTAGACGGCCACGTGCACGGTTCTGCGGGGCATGGCTCCTCCGTACGTGTCGGGCGGCCCGGGAGCGCCGGATGCGGCTCCTCGGCCGCCGGGGATGCCGTCGGCCGTCCGCCGGAGCACCCCGATATGCAGCATGCTGTCAAGGAGGCAGCATGCTGTCAATCGGTTTCCGGGTTCGGTGAGCCCCCGGCTGAGGTGTCAGTACCTCCGGCCGTACGCGGGGCCGAACCCCGGATTGCCCTGCTGCTGCCGCGCCGTGTTGCGCTTCACCTGGAGCGAGGTGAGCCGCAGGACCACCGAGAGCGCGAGCACGGCCGCCGGGAGGGTGACGACATCGGTGAGGATGGCCCAGGCCGTGACCCCGGCGTAGTCGTCGGTGGTCTCCGCGGCGACGGCCACCAGCTCGTTCAGCCACCCGGTGGCGTACATGGTGAGGAACAGCGCCCACCACCAGCCGAGCAGCGCGAGGGACGGCCGGCGGGTCCCCGGCCCGTACGGTCCGGGCACGCTCGGTTCGACGCTCGCCCGCCAGATGTCGTTCGCGATCTGCTTGGGGAACCACAGCTGGACGACCGGGGTGAACCAGCCGCCGATGGTCCAGCCGCGGCTCAGCCGCTGGCTGCCCGGCGAGAACACCTCGGCATTGAGGTACAGGCGCCGGAACCAGACCAGCCAGAGCACCACGACGGTCAGGGACACCACCGCGGCCGCCGCCCCGACCGAGTCGACCGTGCCCTGGCCGTCGTGGATCGCCGCCCGTGAACCTGTACCGGCGGAGTAGGCCTCGTACGCGTCGTAGACGGCCCAGTTGAGCTTGAGGTCGATCAGCAGGAACACCGTCGACAGCCCCAGCATGACCGCCAGCCAGGTGCCCAGGGTGCGCGGCGAGCGCCACACCGGGGCCGTCCCGTGACCGGAGTACGGCGCGGGAGCGGGGCCGTACGGGGGTGCCGCGGGGCCGTACGCCGGGTGGGCGGGCGGCGGGGTGGACACCGGCGGGACCGGGGGCGGCGGTGTCGACTGCACGGGCGTCGCGTGCAGCGGCACCGCCGGGGGCGGCGTCGCGACCGCGTTCTGCACCGGGACGGCCTCGGGCAGCGGCTGGGAGACCACGGCCTGCGGCGCGGGGGAGGGGCCGGGCGCCGGGGCCGACGGCCGTTCCGCCTCCAGCTCCAGCAGTTGCAGCGCCTCGCGGCCGAGCCGGGCCAGCAGTCCGCCGGGCAGCCACGGTTCGGTGCCCGCGCCGCCTGCCGTGTGCGCCAGCACCTGGTCGACGGTGACCCGCGCCGCGGGGTCCTTGGCGAGGCAGCCGGTCACCAGCTCCCGGAGCGCGTCCGGAAGGCCCGTCAGATCGGGCTCCTCCTGGGCTATTCGGTACATCAGCGCGTGCATCCCGCTGTTGGCGGTGCCGAAGGGCTGGCGCCCGGTCGCCGCGAAGGCCAGCACGGATCCGAGGCAGAACAGATCGCTCGCGGTCGTGACCCGCTCACCGCGGACCTGCTCGGGCGACATGAAGCCGGGCGAGCCGACGACCGCGCCGGTCATCGTCAGTCCGTTTCCGGCGAGCGTCTCCACGGCGCGGGCGATGCCGAAGTCGATGACGCGGGGCCCGTCGATCGTGATGAGCACGTTGGACGGCTTCAGGTCGCGGTGCACCAGACCGGCGCCGTGGATGTCCCGCAGGGCGTGGGCGAGGCCGTTGCCGAGGGTCAGCACCGCGTGCTCGGGCAGCGGCCCGAACTCGTCCGCGACGACCGCGTGCAGGGAGGGCCCGCCGATGTAGCCGGTGGCCACCCAGGGCGTCGCCGCGTCGGTGTCGGCGTCCAGCACGGGGGCCGTCCAGGCGCCGCCGACCCGCCGCGCGGCCTCCACTTCGGCCGCGAACCGGCGCCGGAAGTCGGGCTGGTGGGCCAGTTCGCTCTGGACGAGTTTGACCGCGACCGTGCGCCCGCGTTCGGAACGCGCCAGGTACACCCGCCCCATGCCGCCCTCGCCCAGTCGGCCGAGCAGCCGGTACTCACCGATCCACTGCGGGTCGTCGGCCCTCAACGCGTCCATCTCAGCATCCCCCGTTCCCTGGTGCCCTGCGGGACGAGGATAGGGGGACCGGGGCGCCGGGGTCCCGTCCGTACCGGGGTCCGGACCGGCCGCGGCGTCCTCCGTTTCCGCGCCGGGCCGGGGCCGGACGGACCGGCGCCGGCCCCGCGACCCGACAGGGTGCCGGGCGACGTGGCCGAGGCCATACAGATTGGCGGTGTCCGGCGGCCGGTGCCGCTCCTAGTCTGTGCCCATGACCCCTCCCGCAGATTCCCAGGTCGGAAAGGCTGTCAAGGCCGTCGACCGTGCCCATGTCTTCCACTCCTGGTCCGCACAGGGGCTCATCGACCCCTTGCCGATCGCCGGAGCCGAGGGCTCGTACTTCTGGGACTACGACGGCAACCGCTACCTCGACTTCTCCTCCCAGCTGGTGAACACCAACATCGGTCACCAGCACCCCAAGGTCGTCGCCGCCATCCAGGAGCAGGCCGCCAAGCTGTGCACCATCGCGCCGGGCTTCGCCGTCGACGTCCGCGCCGAGGCGGCACGCCTGATAGCCGAGCGCACCCCCGGCGACCTCGACAAGATCTTCTTCACCAACGGCGGTGCCGAGGCCGTGGAGAACGCCGTGCGCATGGCGCGGCTGCACACCGGCCGGCACAAGGTGCTGTCCGCCTACCGCTCGTACCACGGGGCCACCTCCACCGCGATCAACCTCACCGGTGACCCGCGCCGCTGGCCGTCCGACACGGCGTCCGCGGGCGTCGTGCACTTCTGGGGCCCGTTCCTCTACCGCTCCCACTTCCACGCGGAGACCGAGGAGCAGGAGACCGAGCGCGCGCTGCAGCACCTGGAGGAGCTCATCGCCTTCGAGGGGCCGCAGTCGATCGCCGCGATCATCCTGGAGACGGTCGTCGGCACCGCGGGCATCCTCGTCCCGCCGCCCGGCTACCTCGCCGGGGTCCGCGACCTCTGCGACCGGCACGGCATCGTCTTCATCCTCGACGAGGTGATGGCGGGCTTCGGCCGCACCGGCCGCTGGTTCGCCGCCGACCACTTCGACGTCACCCCCGACCTGATGACCTTCGCCAAGGGCGTCAACTCCGGCTACGTCCCGCTCGGCGGGGTCGCGATCTCCGCGGAGATCGCCGCCACCTTCGACCAGCGGCCGTACCCGGGCGGGCTCACCTACTCCGGCCACCCGCTGGCCTGCGCCTCGGCCGTCGCGACGATCAACGCGATGGCGGAGGAGGGCATCGTGGAGAACGCCGCCTCGATCGGTGAGAACGTCCTCGGCCCCGGCCTGGAGGAACTCGCCGCCCGCCACCCGAGCGTGGGCGAGGTCCGCGGCATGGGCGCCTTCTGGGCCCTGGAGCTGGTCAAGGACCGGGACACCCGCGAACCGCTGGTGCCGTACAACGCCGCGGGCCCGGCCAACGCGCCGATGGGCGACTTCGCGGCGGCGTGCAAGCAGCGCGGTCTGTGGCCGTTCGTGAACATGAACCGGACCCATGTCGTCCCGCCGTGCACCATCACCGAGGCCGAGGCCAAGGAAGGGCTCGCGGCCCTGGACGAGGCGCTGACGGCGGCGGACGCGCACACCGTCTGACAGCGGCCGGCACGGCTCCGGTCCGAAACGACTGCGGTCCGGCTCGGCTTCGGGTCCGTACGACTTCGGTCCGCGGAGCGCGCCGGCCGGCGTCGGCGGCGGTCTCCGTACGACGGCTCCCGTGTGGCGTGGTTCATACGGGAGCCCCGTGCGGCGTCCTGCCGCGCGTTCCATGTGGCGTCCTTCACCTGACGGCCCCCGCAAGGCGGCCGGCACGCGGCAGCGCGGGCCCGGACGCCCCGCACGCGGGCCGGAGCCCGTCCGGCCGTCGCCTATCGTGATGCGACGGCCGTTCGCGCAGGTGTGCGGTCGCGTTCCCTAAGGAGATCCCCGACCATGCCCGGCACCGGCCCCGTCACGCGCAACACCCTGCGCCAGCAGATCGCCGAGGCGCTGCGCGACGAGGTGCTCGCCGGGCGGCTGCCCGCGGGCCGGCACATCACGGTCCGGGAGATCGCCGAACAGTACGGGGTCTCCGCCACCCCGGTGCGCGAGGCGCTCGTCGACCTCTCCGTGCAGGGGCTCGTCGATCTGGAGCACCACCGCGGCTTCCAGGTGCACCGGTTCACCCCCGACGACTTCCGCAACATGGTCGAGGCCCGCGCCCTGGTCATCGACGGCATCTTCCGGTTCGCCACCGAGCGGGTGCTGGAGGCGGCCGGCAGCGACGGGCTGGCCTCCGTCCGCCGCCGTGCCGAGGAGGCCGAGCGGGCCTCGCGGGCCGGGGACCTGGACATCCTCATCGGCTACGACCTCAGGTTCTGGGGCGAATTGGGCGGGCTCGTAGGGAATCCGTACATCTCGGACCTGCTGCACCGGGTGCGGGTGCAGGGATGGGCCTTCGTCGTGCCCCACCTGCGCCGGCAGCGGAGCCTCAAGGGCCGGCTGTGGTCCCGGCACGGCGAACTCGTCGACGCCGTCGGCAGCCGGGACGCCGCCACCGCGCAGCGCATCATCGCCGAGTACAACGAACACTCGCTCCGGCTCCTCGACCACCTGACGGCGGGCGGCGAGCGGCCCGGGGGGACCGGCTGACGGCAGGCGCCGGGCGGTCCGCGGGGGCGGGCCGATGAGGGGCCGGGTGTCCGCGCGGGCGGGCTGATCCGGGGCCGGGTGTTCGCGGAGGCCGGCGACGGCAGGTGCCGGGTGGTTCGCGGAGACCGGTTGACCCCTCCGACGGGTGTGCGGCCGCCCGGCCACGGGGGCCGATGGTCAGGCGGACGGTTGGAACGGCCGTCACGCGGACGGGTGGGCCCGCGGGTGCGCGGGCAGGCGTGCGGAGACCGGTGGCGCGACGGGTGTGACGGACGTGACGGCCCCCGCACGTACGCCCCTTGACCCGCCCGGCAGGGTACGGGCCGGTACCGTACACACGGTCGACCACGGCACGGGGAGCAGGGGGGAACAGCTATGGACGCCGTACACCGGGCCGCGCTGCCCGGACCCCGGTCCCGGCACCCCGCCGAAGCGGTCCCCGTCCTCGACATCTCGGTGGTCATCCCGGCCTACAACGAGGAACACCGGCTGCTCCCCGGCGTCGACGACGTCTGCCGCTATCTGCGGGCGGCCGGCGTCCGCTGGGAGGTCATCGTCGTCGACGACGGCTCCGCGGACGCGACCGCGGCCGTCGCCGCCGCGGCAGCCGCCGAGGAGCCCCGCATCCGGCTGCTGCGCGCCCCCGTCAACCGCGGCAAGGGCCACGCGGTACGGATCGGGATCGCCGCCTCCCGCGGCCGCCGCGTCCTGTTCTGCGACGCGGACGCCGCGACCCCCATCGGCGAACTCGCCCTGCTGCACGAGCGGCTGGACCAGGGCTACGCCGCCGCGATCGGCTCCCGCGCCCGCCCCGGAGCGCGCATCGGGACCCGTCAGCACCCGCTGCGCGAACTGCTGGGCAAGGCGGGGAACCGGCTGATCCAGGCGATGGCGGTACCCGGCATCCGGGACACCCAGTGCGGCTTCAAGCTCTTCGACGGCGACAAGGCACGCACGGCCTTCGCCCGCGCCCGTACGGACGGCTGGGGCTTCGACGTCGAGATCCTGCGGATCTTCCACGCCAGCGGCTGGCCGATAGCCGAGGTGCCGGTGCGCTGGTCGCACCGGCCCGGCTCCAAGGTCGGCCCGCTGGACTACGCCAAGGTGCTGGCCGAGGTCGTACGGGTCCGGCTCCAGGGGGCCGCGCCGCGCGTCGTCGACGAGCGCGGTGACGGGTACGGCGATGGGGAGCAGGGGGCGGACGGCCCCGACGCCGGTCCGCGTGACAGCGACGGGCACGACGCCGGCCGGCGCGACAGCGAATCGAGGACGCGGTGACGGACAACCGGCCGACGACGGCCCCGGAGCCGGACGGCGTCGGCACCCGGCGCGGCACCGGCATCCGGGAGCCGGGGCAGGACGTGGAGCCGGGGCAGGACGTGCAGTCGGGGCAGGGCGTGCAGCCGGGCCCGCGGCTCCCGTGGCCGCGGATTCGCCCCACCGGGCGGGCGCGCCCCACCGAGCGCCCCACCGCGCGAGGGCGCCTCACCGCGCGGCTGCGCTCCGCCGTGCGCCGGCGCCCTGCCGCGCTCGCCGTCCCGGTCGGCTATCTGCTGGCGTCGCTCCTGCTCTACGTCCACCTGTGGGCCGACCTCGACCGGCGCTACCTGGTCGACAGCATGCGCGACCAGAACCAGTGGGAGTGGTTCTTCGCCGTCACGGCACACAACGTACTGAACCTGGACAACCCACTCTTCACGGTTCAGCAGAACTTCCCGTCCGGTGTGAACCTCATGGCCAACACCGTGATGCTCGGGCTGTCCGTGCCCCTGGCCCCGGTCACCGCGCTGTTCGGCCCGACCGTCACCTGGGCACTCGTCCTGACGGGCGGACTCGCGGGCACGGCCACCGCCTGGTACTGGCTCATCCGCAAGTACCTCACCCGCGACCGCGCGGCGGCGGTCCTCGGCGGTGCGTTCAGCGCCTTCGCGCCGCCGATGATCTCGCACGCCAACGCGCACCCCAACCTCGTGGTGCTGTTCGCGATTCCGCTGATCATCGACCGGCTGCTCCGGCTCTGCGGCACTCCGCCCATCACTGCTCCGCCCATCACTGCTTCGCCCATGCCCGCTTCGCCGATGACCGCTTCGGCCACCGGGCACGGAGCGGAGAGCGCCGAGCCGGAGAGCGCCGAGCCGGAGAACGCCGAGCCGGAGAGCGCCGAGCCCGCAACAGGCCCCGAAAAGGGCCCCGAAAAGCGCGCGGCGCAGAGCAGCGAGCCCCGGCTCCCTCCCCGCCCGCTGCGCGACGGGATCGTGCTCGGGCTGCTGCTCGCCTGGCAGATCTTCCTCGGTGAGGAATCGCTGCTGCTCGCCGCCACCGGCATGCTGGTCTTCGCGGTCGCGCACGCCTGCATGCGCCGCACGTTCGCCCGCGCCGCGCTGGGACCGCTGCTGCGCGGTGTCGGCATCGCCACCGTCGTCTGCCTGCCCCTCGTCGCGTACCCGCTGTACTGGCAGTTCGCCGGCGACCAGAGCTACCGCAGCATCCTGCACGGCCCCACCGGCAACCCGCCGCTCGCGCTCTTCGAGTTCTCCGCCCGCGCGCTCGCCGGCGACGTGCAGCGCGCCGCCGCCCTGTCGATGAACCCGACCGAGCAGAACGCCTTCTACGGCTGGCCGCTGGCCTCCCTGCTGCTCGGCACCGTCCTGCTGCTCTGGGACCGGGTGGCGGTGCGTGCCCTGACCTGGACGGTGGTCGTGGCCGCCGTGCTGTCCCTCGGGGTGAGCATCCCGCTGGCGTTCACCGACACGGCGACTCCCGGCCCCTGGTGGGTCCTCGACAAGCTGCCGCTCTTCGAGTCGGTCATCGAGTCGCGCTACGCGATGGTGTGCGCCCCGGCCATCGGCATGCTGCTGGCCCTGGCGTGGACGGCGGTCGCGGAGTCCGCGCGGGCCGCCGCGGCCGGGGAGGGGACGGAGCGGGAACGCCGCAAGCGGGCGCTCGTCATGCGGGTCGCCGCGGGCGTCGCCCTCACCGCCGGCCTGCTGCCGATCGTCCCCCGGCCCCTGGAGGCCGTCGACCGGCCGGCCGTCCCGCAGGTCGTCGCGGACGGCACCTGGCGCAGTTACGTCCGGCCCGGACAGTCGCTCGTCCCCGTGCCGCTGCCGTCGCCGGGCGAGGCGAGCGCGCTGAAGTGGCAGATCGACGCCGACTTCGGCTTCCCGCTGCCCGGCGGCTACTTCAACGGCCCGGCCGGCCCCGACCGGGTCGGGATCTACGGCGCCGTGCCGCGCCCCACCAACGACCTGCTGCGCGATGTCCGCTACACCGGCCGCATCCCGCAGATCGGCCCCGACCAGCAGCGAGCCGCCCGCGAGGACCTGCGGTTCTGGCGCGCGGGTGCGCTCGTCCTCGCCTCGCAGCCGAACGACGAGGCGCTGCGCATCACCGTGCAGCGGCTGCTGGGTGTGGAAGGGCGCCGTGTCGGGGACGCCTGGGTGTGGGACGTGGGCTGACGCAGGGTGCCCGGGGCACTACGCTGTCCCGACCGACCAACGAGCAGCTGTGCCGACCGACCAACGAGTAGAAGTCCGCCCCCGGAAGAGAGCGAGCCCCCGTGGCGTGTGACCTGTGGCTGGTCCCCCTCGTCGACGTACTGTGCCAGAGCCCCGACAATCCGTTCGCCGAAGAGCTCGCGACCTTCGACAAGGCCCTGAACGACGCCGGCCTGCCTCCCGTCCCCGTCTTCGGCTACATGCCGGGCCTGTCCGGGACCGTCGCCCCGGTCGCCGGCTTCGACTACGACGCGCTCCACTTCCTGCGCCGCGCCTACCTGTTGCAGGTCTGCCGGCTGCCGGTGACACCGGTGGACGAACTGGGCGGCGACTACGAGCAGTTGCTGGAGATGTTCGAGTCCACGGCTCAGCAGTCGCACCTGGTCTGGCACTACGACCACGCGGGTGCCTATGTGCCGGTGGACTTCCCGCAGCCGCTGACCAACGAGGAACTGCTCGCCGGCGGCGGCCCCCTGGGGTCGAGCAACGGTCTGCTCCGCGAACTGGAGGCGGTGGCACCGGCGATCGGCATCGACCCGGCCAACCCGCCCGCCGCACCGGCCGCACCGGGCCGCCCCACCGAGCTCGAGGAGCCGGCCGCGACGGCCCCTTACGACGACAGCCCGTACGCCCGCGAGCGGCACGTCTGGCTGGGCCTGCACGCGGCGGCGACCCGGAGTCTGGGCCAGGGCTCAATGATCGTCTTCAGCTGACCCGCTGACCCGCTGACCCGCCGAGGTTCGTGCCGGGGCGGTCATCGGCCCGGCAGGGAATCGTTCGAGCCCGTCCTTCACACCCCGAGTCCCTCACTCCAGGCCCTCAAATCCCACGGCCACGGCCCCGCCCGGCCCGCGTCCTAGAGACGCGGGCCCTCCGGCGGCCGCTGGCGCGGCATGTTCGGACGGGCGCCGGGCGGCAGCGAGAAGCGGCCGGCCGGCTGTCCGAGCTGTTCCGGCCGCGGCCCCCACGGCACCAGCGACTGGGTGCGCAGCGGAGCGGCGCCGGCCCGGAACTCCACCATCCAGTCCGCCGTCTCGGACCGCACGAGGTCCGAGACCCCCTCCGAGAAGCGGCGCAGCACCGTCAGGCAGCGTTCCGCGGCCTCGCTCGCGGTGCCCTCGGTCGGCCCCAGCACCTCGCGCACACTCTCCGACGCCCAGTCGAACTGCAGCGCCTCCAGCCGGCGTTGCACCGCCTGGGCCGTGGCGACATCGCGCATCCAGCCGGACGTCAGCCCGAAGAACCGGTCAGCGCCCAGGCACACCACGGCGGTCGCCAGGGCGAGACAGCCCCACCCCGCCCCGTCGCCCAGCACCTCCGTCAGGTCCAGCAGCGGGAGCGTGACCCCGACGGTGGCCGTGACGGCCGCGGCCAGGCGCAGGGCCCTGGCGCCCTGCCGCTTCCAGAGCCGCCCCGCGAGATACCAGTCGACGGTGTCCAGCGCTCTGCCCTCCACCCACCGGTACAGGTCCTCCAGCCGGTCCGCGGGCTCGCCCCAGTCACCGGAGGGGAGGGGACGGCCGTGGAGATCGCCGGGGCTCCGCCCGCCCTCCTCGCGCGCCTCGCCGCCCTCGCGCGGAAGCTTCTCGGGCTGCATCTCCGGCTTGCTCACCGTGCGCTCCCTCTGCGATGGCGATGCGGTGCTGTGCGCTGCGCGGCAGGGGTGCCGTGCCGTGCGTACGGACGTGCGGTCGGCGCGGCGCTGTTCGCCGCGGGTGCGGTGCCGCGGTTCCCCGCGGTGCGCGCGGACCGCGGCAACGGGCCTCGCGCGGCCCCCTTCCTACCGCCGAAAGGCTGGCTGCGCGGGCACGAACGCGGGAATTCCGCTCGGAAGGGGTGCGTGATCAGGTAGAGGGCCCGGTACTGCTCACTCGAAGGAGTGAGGCGCCAGTGGCCGGCAGGGCGAGGGCCGCCGATCCACGCTGCTTGCTGCCCACCCGCGCTCCCCGGCTCGGCTCCCCACACCCGCTCCCCAGCCGATGTCCCAGCCGGCCGTCGGCCCGCCCTGCCGCACCGCCCCCGCCCGCCTGCCGCACCGGCTCCTGCGTTCCGCACCGGCTCCTGCGTCCCGACCGGTTACCTGCCTGCCGGGGCACCCTGCCGACCGGTCCCCGGTCCTCCCCCGACCGGGACGGCACCGCAGGGAAAGCCCGTCCCAGGCCCCTCCCCGACCCCTCCGCGCGTACCCACCACGACCCCGCCGGAGGGGCGGCACGCCGTGCCCGGGGTGCGGCCGACTACTCTGAAGCGCGTGAAGGTCCTCGTCATCGGCGGCGGCGCCCGCGAACACGCCCTGTGCCGCTCTCTCTCCCTCGACCCCGACGTCACCGCGCTGCACTGCGCCCCCGGCAACGCAGGGATCGCCGAGGTCGCCGAGCTGCACCGGGTGGACGCCCTGGACGGCCGGGCCGTGGCCGACCTGGCCCAGCGGCTCGCGGCGGACCTGGTGGTCGTCGGCCCCGAGGCCCCGCTGGTCGCCGGGGTGGCGGACGCCGTCCGCGACCGCGGCATCCCGGTCTTCGGCCCGTCCGCCGAGGCGGCGCAGCTGGAGGGCTCCAAGGCCTTCGCCAAGGACGTCATGGCCGCGGCGAACGTCCCGACCGCCCGCGCCTACCTCTGCACCGACGAGCGCGAGGTCGACGAGGCGCTGGACGCCTTCGGCCCGCCGTACGTCGTCAAGGACGACGGCCTGGCCGCCGGCAAGGGCGTCGTGGTCACCGAGGACCTGCCGACCGCCCGCGCCCACGCGCTGGCCTGCGTCGGCACCCCCGGCGGCCCCGCGGGCGCCACCGGCCGCGTGGTCATCGAGGAGTTCCTGGACGGCCCCGAGGTCTCCCTCTTCGCCGTCACCGACGGCGAGACCGTCCTGCCGCTCCAGCCCGCCCAGGACTTCAAGCGCGCCCTCGACGCCGACGAGGGGCCCAACACCGGCGGCATGGGGGCCTACTCCCCGCTGCCCTGGGCGGACCCGAAGCTGGTCGACGAGGTCCTGGCGACCGTGCTCCAGCCCACCGTGGACGAGCTCCGCCGCCGGGGCACCCCGTTCTCCGGCCTGCTCTACGCGGGGCTGGCGATCACCTCCCGCGGCGTGCGCGTCATCGAGTTCAACGCCCGCTTCGGCGACCCGGAGACCCAGGTCGTGCTGGCCCGGCTGAAGACGCCGCTGGCCGGGCTGCTGCACGCCGCGGCGACCGGCACGCTGGCCGCCTTCCCGCCGCTGCGGTGGAGCGACGGCGCGGCGGTCACCGTCGTCATCGCCTCGCACAACTACCCGGGAACGCCCCGCACGGGCGATCCGATCGAGGGCCTGGCAGACGTCGCGGACCAGGACGAGCACGCCTACGTGCTGCACGCGGGGACCAAGCTCGGCGAGTCCGGCGAGGTGCTGAGCGCGGGCGGCCGGGTGCTGTCGGTCACGGCGACCGGCCCGGACCTCTCCGCCGCCCGGGACCGCGCGTACCGGGGCGTGGCGCGGATCCGGCTGGACGGGGCGCACCACCGCACCGACATCGCGGCCAAGGCGGCATCGGCCGAGAGCTGAGCGGACCCGCCACGGGCGGGTCCCGCACCGTCGGCACGGCGGCGTACCGCGCTTCGGCGCCGGTACGGCGCCGGGCCGCAGCGGGGCCGGGGTCCGTACCGGCATCCGCGCCCGTACCGGCATCCGCGTCCCCACCCGCTCGCGGAATCGCCGCCCGCGCCCGCCTCAGGGCTCCCCGTCCATGCCCGTATCAAGGGCTTCCCGTCCGCGCGCGTCAGGGCTCGCGCGGCGCCCTCATCCGCATTCGTAGCGGCGCCCTCGTCCGCATCCGTACGCGCCGCCGCAAGCCCTGCTCGCGGCTGCGCTGCCCGGCCGTACGGTGCCCGCTCCATCCCGCTTCGGAGTGATTCCAGGCGGCCGGCGAGCGACAGCCGTTCCGGACCCCCGGCGAACCGCTCCCGTTCCCGCCGGAGCCCGCCACGGCCCGCCGGAGGCGATGGGCGGCGAGGGGAGGCCTCGGGGCCCGCCGGGGCCCGCCGGAAGGCTGTCGCAGGCGCCGCAGGCCGTCCGAACCCAACCCCAGGGCCGAGCGCAGCGGAACCGGCTTTACCCAAAGCCATTCCATCGAGTGACCGGTTCGTCATACCGCTGACGCATGCGCACCCCCCAACTAGGGTTCCGCGCAGGCGCGCCCCGGGGCATCCGGGGGGGCGTCCGGCAAGTGGCTCACCGGCATTGCGGTGCCGGGGCCCGGTGCCACAGTGGGGGAGTGGGCAAGCCGCGACAGGCAGTAGCCAGCAGGGGGTGACCTTCGATCGTGTCCGAACCGTCCGGTGCGGAGCCAGGCTCGCACTTCGCGCGCTCCAGGGCGCTGGCGGTGCTGCGTGTCCGCAGCACGGCGCTGGCCGTCGCCCTGCTGCCCGCCGCCGTCGCGGTCGTGCTGGCCGTCGCCGCCGCCACGGACCGGATCGGCGGCCCCGGCTGGGACGCGGCCCGCTGGGCCTGCACCGCCCTCGGCGCGCTCGCCCTGCTGCTCGCGGCGGCCGTGGCCGCCGTCGTCGCACGGGCCAGGCCCGCGGTCAGCCCCACCGTGCCGATCGCCGAGGAGACGGCACCGGACCTCTACCGCCTCGTCCGCGACCTCGCGGACCGGCTCGACGTACCGGCGCCGTCGGCCATGGCGCTCACCCCCGACTGCGACAGCTGGCTGGAGGACCGTGCGCACCTCGCGGGCCGGGCCGGCCGCAGTGGCGCCACGCCGCCGGTCCTGGTCATCGGCTCGCCGTTCCTGTGGTGGATGCGGGTGGCCGAACTGCGGGCGCTGCTCGCGCCGGTGGTCGCCGGGACGGGCCCCTCGGCGCATCCCGACATAGCGGCCGCCCGCCGGTTCGTCCGCGGACTGGACGCGGCCGTGGCCGTCTCCGCGCGCCGTCCGGCCCTGCGCTTCGTCGGCCCGCCCGCGCGCCTGCTGCTGCGCCGCTGCCGCGACCGGGCGGCCGAGATGGAGCGGGGCGTGGCCGCCGCCGCGTCCGCCCGGGCGCAGACCGTGGACTACGGGCTGCGGATCGTCGCCCAGGAGCAGGTCGGGCTCGCCTACGCGGGCTGGGACCGGCTGCTGACCAGGGTGGCGCTGCCGGCCTGGCGGATGGGCCGCTGGCCGTCCCGGCTCGACGCGGGCGTGGTCTCGGCGCTCACCGAACTCTCCCGCCGCGACCGGCTCGCCGAAGGGTTCGCCGCCCGTCTCGGGGAGCGGCCCGCCTGCGATCTCCTGGAGGAGCCGGGCGCGGTCGACGAGGCGGCATCGCTGCTGGCCGCCCGGCTGTTCCACGGTGGCCCCCCGGTGCCGGGCCCGGACTGGTCCCCCCTCGACTGGTCGGCCTATCCGGAGGAGGTCGTCGACCGCAAGTGGCGGGCGGAGGCCGCCCGGCTGCACCGCGTCCTGGACGACCTCACCCCGCCCGGCACGGGAGCGCAGCCCCGCCCCGGAACCCGGCCCGGCGCCGGTGCGAGGCCCGGCACCGGCCTCCGTTCCGGGGCCGGTGAGCCGCGCGCCTCCGCCGCCCTGACGTCCACCGACACCGCCGGCCCGACCCTCGCCCGGGTGGTGGACCGGCTCGCCGCCCCGGGCGGGGTCGAGCTGGGGGAGCGGCTGGCCGAGCGTCTCGCCGCGGAGGTGGCCCGTGAGGAGGAGGCCGGCCGGCAGGCGGCCCGCACGGCCGCCCGGCAGGCGGGCGCCGCGCGTGGTGCGGACGGTGCGGGTCCGGGAGCCGGGGCGGGGCCGGAGCTGCCCGCGCTGTGGGGGGACGGGGTCACTCCGCTCTTCCCGATACAGAGTCCCCGTACGGGGCGGGAGTTGCTCGCCGACCACATCGTCGCGATGGTCTGCTGTGCCGCGGTGGACACCGCGGGGGCCGCTCCCGGCCTCGACTGGCTGGACGGCCCGGTCCTGCTGCTCGCCGGAAAACGCGGACCGGATCTGGGAGTTCCGGTGTCGGCCCTCGTCGAGGATGGCGATCCGGAGCCGCTCCGTGGTTGGCTGATCGCCGCGGGAGTCCGACCGGAAAAGCCCGTGCGTCTGGTCTAAGGTCTGTTCCTCGGGTCGGGCCCGGGTGGGATGCGGGCCTGTTGGGGGCACCTGCCGGCCGGCGGCAGGACGGTCGGACAGCGCGGGGAACTCCCCGCGCAGGGCGTGGAGGAACCTTCCGGCCGAAGGCCGGAGCGGAAGCGTCTCCCCGGCGAGGGGCCGGGGCGGAGCACTCTCCCGGCGCCGGCCGTGGGGGGACCTCCCGGCGGAATGCCGGGAGTACGGAGAAGGCGGAGGAGGGGGAGTCCATGCGGACCGTCGGCGACCGACGCCTGTGCCGCGGGGCATGTGCGCCCGGCACGAACCGGAGCCGACCCCTGGGCTCAGCCCCGTTACAGCCCCGAGAATGGACGTCTCATCGGAGTCGTCCTTCTCATCCGAAGAGTCATCCCATTTGCACCACTTGAACACCTGTCGACACGAGTCGGCACACACTGAATAGCCACGAACAGTTACGAACAAAGTGCTGAGTGTGATCTGCTGGAGCCGATCAGGGGACAGCAGCTCCGGGAGGGATCGTTCGTGAGCACGGACAAGATCCGCCGCTGGGAGTCGGGGGCGCTCGCGCACGCCGTCTCGGACCCCTTCGGCCAGGGCCCGCTGCCCTGGCTGCGCGGCAGCGAGAACTACTTCGACGACACCGGTCACGTCGTGCCCTGGTACGTCGACCCCGCCGTCGCCGCCACCGAGCCCGGCATCCCCGCCCCGCGGCGCGCCGACTCGCGCCCGGGCCCCCGCACGGCCGACGACGTCCGCCGCCAGATCAAAGGATTCGCCTCCAGCTCGGCGGTCGCGCCGGGCGAGGCCATCGACTTCCGCATCACGGTCGATCCGCCCCAGCAGTTCTCCGTGGACATCTACCGCATCGGCCACTACGGGGGCGACGGCGCCTCGAAGATCACCACCAGCCCCCGGCTGTCCGGGATCGTCCAGCCCGCCCCGCTCACCGCCGACCGGACCGTCTCCTGCCACCACTGGTGGCTGTCCTGGCGCCTCCAGGTCCCGACGTACTGGAGCACCGGCGCCTATGTCGCCGTGCTCACCACCGCCGACGGCTACCGCAGCCACATCCCGTTCACCGTCCGCGACTTCCACCCCGCCGACCTGCTGCTCCTGCTGCCCGACGTGACCTGGCAGGCGTACAACCTCTACCCGGAGGACGGTCACACCGGCGCCAGCCTCTACCACGCGTGGGACGAGGAGGGCCGGCTGCTCGGCGAGGAGGACGCCGCCGTCACCGTCTCGTTCGACCGGCCCTACGCGGGCGCGGGCCTGCCCCTGCACGTCGGCCACGCCTACGACTTCATCCGCTGGGCCGAGCGCTACGGCTACGACGTGGCCTACGCCGACACCCGGGATCTGCACGCCGGCCGGATCGATCCGACGCGCTACCGGGGGCTCGTCTTCCCCGGCCACGACGAGTACTGGTCGGTGCCGATGCGCCGCACCGCCGAACGCGCCCGCGACGGCGGCACCTCCCTGGTCTTCCTCTCCGCCAACACCATGTACTGGCAGGTGGAGCTGGCCCCGTCCGCCTCCGGCACCCCCGACCGCCTGCTCAGCTGCCGCAAGCGCCGGGGCCCCGGCCGGCCCGCCCTCTGGCGCGACCTCTCCCAGCCCGAGCAGCAGTTGCTGGGCATCCAGTACGCCGGGCGGGTGCCCGAGCCGTACCCGCTGGTGGTCCGCAACGCCGACCACTGGCTGTGGGACGCGACCGGCGCCGGCGAGGGCGAGGAACTGTCCGGCATGGTCGCGGGCGAGGCCGACCGCTACTTCCCGCGCACCTCCCTGCCCGAGCACAGCCACCGGATCCTGCTCGCCCACTCGCCCTACGAGGACGCCGAGGGCGCCGGGAGACACCAGGAGACCTCGCTCTACCGCGCCCCCAGCGGCGCCCTGGTCTTCGCCTCCGGCACCTTCGCCTGGTCCCCGGCCCTGGACCGGCCGGGCCATGTCGACACCCGGATCCAGCGCGCCACGGCCAATCTCCTCGACCGCATCTGCAAGCGGGACTGACGACCGGGGTGACGACGGCGCGGAGCCGGTCGCACGGTTCCGGCCCCCACCGGCTCCGCCCCGTCGTCGCCAACGTCGCCCCGGGAGGGCATCCACCCCTGAAAGGTCGCGGCCGAGCGGATGCGGGAGAATCGGGACTCCTGGATCAACCTACGCGGAGGCAGCGTGTCCGGATTCGTCGAAAAGCCCGAGCCCGCACAGGTGCCGGGTCTGGAGCATCTGCACACCGGCAAGGTGCGCGACCTCTACCGGAATGCCGCGGGCGACCTCGTGATGGTCGCGAGCGACCGCCAGTCCGCGTACGACTGGGTGCTGCCCACCGAGATCCCGGACAAGGGACGGATCCTCACCCAGCTGTCGCTGTGGTGGTTCGACCAGCTCGCCGACCTCGTCCCGCACCATGTGCTCAGCACCGACCTCCCCGCGGGCGCGCCCGAGGACTGGGCCGGCCGCACCCTGGTCTGCAAGTCCCTGCGGATGGTGCCCGTCGAGTGCGTGGCCCGCGGCTACCTCACCGGCTCGGGCCTCGCCGAATACCGGCAGACCCGCACGGTGTGCGGGCTCGCCCTCCCCGAGGGCCTGGTCGACGGTTCCGAACTCCCCGCGCCGGTCTTCACCCCGGCCACCAAGGCGGCCGTCGGCGACCACGACGAAAACGTCGCGTACGAGGAGGTCGTCCGCCGGGTCGGCCCGGAGACCGCCGCCGAGCTGCGGCAGCTCACCCTCGCCGTCTACAGCCGGGGCCGCGACATCGCCCGCGAACGCGGCATCATCCTGGCGGACACCAAGTTCGAGTTCGGCTTCGACGGCGACGACCTGGTGCTGGCGGACGAGGTGCTCACGCCGGACTCCTCGCGCTTCTGGCCCGCTGACGAGTGGGAGCCGGGCCGCGCCCAGCCGTCCTTCGACAAGCAGTTCGTCCGCGACTGGCTGACCTCGCCCGCCGCGGGCTGGGACCGCCACGGCGAGCAGCCGCCGCCGGAACTGCCCACCGAGGTGGTCGACCGCACCCGGTCCAAGTACGTGGAGGCGTACGAGCGCCTCACCGGGGTTCCCTGGGCCTCCTAGGGCGTGTTTCGAAAGTCCCGCCTGGCCGGAGGTGTCCGGCACGCACGCTCGCCGCGTTGTCGGTCGTCGGCGCAGCCCGCTGCGCTCTCCTCCCTCCGCCTTGCGATCGCACGCACCGGACACCTCCGGCCCCGCCCTTCGGGCGGACGACGCTACTTTCGAAACACGCCCCAGGGCTGCGTACGGCAGCCGGCCCGGTGTCCCCGCATCTGCGGGGACACCGGCCACCTCCGCCATCGGGCAAGCCCGCCCGAAGAGCCTCCGGCACCCCGGCGGACCGCACGAAAAAGGCCCCGGTCGTGATGACCGGGGCCTTCTCCTTCTGAGCGGACGACGAGATTCGAACTCGCGACCCTCACCTTGGCAAGGTGATGCTCTACCAACTGAGCCACGTCCGCAGGTGTCACTCCGGTGCCTTTCGGCGCCGCAGCGAGACCTACTATAGCCAACCTCGCTCGCGTGCGATGCGCACGGCCGTATGACGGTTCTCCGCGGACAGCTTCGCCGCTGCCGAGGAGAGGTAGTTCCGGACCGTCCCCGGGGAGAGCGCGGCCCGCCGCGCGACCTCCGCGACGGGCGCCCCGTCGGCCGCCAGCTCCAGCACCTCGGCCTCCCGGGAGGTGAGCGGCGAGTCCCCGGCGCTGATCGCCGCGGCCGCCAACTCGGGGTCCACATAGCGGTTTCCGCCGTGCACGGTGCGAATGATCTCAGCGAGCCGCTGTGCCGACACCGTCTTCGGCACGAAGCCCCGCACTCCCGCCGCCAGAGCCCGCTTCAACGGTCCCGGCCCGCCATGACTCGTCACGATCATGGTCCGGCAGCCGGGCAGTTCGGTCCGCAGAGATGTGGCGACCGCCACACCGTCCGCCCCCGGCATCTGCAGGTCCAGGACCGCCACATCGGGCCGGTGCGCCCGCGCCATCGCCAGCGCCTCCGGCCCGGACGCCGCCTCGGCGACGACGGAGAGATCGTCCTCCAGCGCGAGGAGCGCGGCCAGCGCACCGCGGATCAGATGCTCGTCATCGGCGAGCAGCACCCGCACCGGCGCCGGCCCGCCGCCCGTCTCCGGCGTCATGCCGACCCCTCCCGCACCGACGGGCGGTCGGCCGGCGCCGCGCTGCCGTGGCGCGCCGCCGCGCCGTCCGCGCCGTTGGCGGTATCCGAGCTGTCCGAGCTGTCCGAGCCGGCCGTCCCGTCCGCCGCGCCCCGCGGCGGGCCGCCGCCGTCCCGGGCCGACGGGATCCGGGCGGTGAGACGGAAGACGCCACCCGGCCGGGACTGTGTGGTGAGAGCACCGTCCAGGGACGACAGGCGCTCCCGCAGACCGGAGAGCCCGGACCCGCCGGGCCCGCCGGTGCGCTCCGCGCCGCCCGCCCCGCGCCCGGCCGGGCGCCCCGCCGGACGGGACGGCGCCCGGACCCCGGACGCCGCCTCCGGCCCGGTGGACGCCCCCGCCCCGGACGCCTCCACCAGCGCCTGCCCCGGAACGGTCACGCCGCCGTTCACGGTCACGCTGTCCTTCACCGCCACGCCGTCGTTCACCGGCACGCCGTCGTTCTCGATCACCAACACCGCCGTCGCGTCCTCCGTGACCCGCAGCCGGATGCTGCACGTCCCGGCGTCGCTGTGCCGGAGCACGTTCGTCGCCGCCTCCCGGACCACCCAGCCCAGCGCCGACTGGACCCCGGGTGCCAGTGCCGAGCCGTCGTCCCCCTCGACCCGGCAGGTGATCCCCGCCGCCCGGAGCACCGAACGGGCCCCGGCCAGCTCCACGTCCAGGTCGGCTTCCCGGTACCCCCGCACGACCTCCTGCACCTCGCGCTGGGACTCCCGCGCGATCCGCTGCACGTCCTGCATCTGCTCGACGGCCTCGGGCCGGCCGCGCTGTGCGAGCTGCACCGCCAGTTCGCTCTTGAGCGCGATCACCGACAGATTCCGCCCCATCACATCGTGCAGATCCCGTCCGAACCGCAGCCGCTCCTCGGCGACCGCCAGCCGCGCCTGCAACTCCCGGGTGCTGGCCAGCTCCCAGACCGCGCACAGCAGCCAGGAGGAGAAGCCATAGGTGAAGGTCAGCACGGTGCCGGCCATGAGCGACACGATCGCGAAACCGATCGCCTGCCGGCCTGGCAGGCCCACGGCCGCCGCTGCCCCGGCCATCGCGGCCGCGGTGCCCACCACCAGGTACAGCATGTGCCGCCGCCTGCGCATGACCAGCGACAACGGCGCCATCCCGAAGCCGACCAGCGCGCAGAAGGCGATGCTGACGGCCTCCATCTCCGGCAGCGCGCCGCTGGAGCACAGCGCCAGCACGGCCACACCCCCCGCCGCGGACACCGTGCCCACGACCGCGGCCAGGCGGACGGGGCGCTCCCGCCGGTCGAGCGCCCAGTCCAGCCCCCGCGACGACAGCAGCGCGCACACCACCGCATGCACCGCGATGAGCAGGATCAGCCAGCCCCGTGCCGGCGACGATCCCGCGCCGGCGGCCAGCTGTCCGCCGAGCCCCACCATCTCCATCAGCATGAAGAAGTGGAACGACCACCGGGTGTAGAGCTCGATCCGGGCAGCGTCGCTGCGCCGGTCCCACCACCTCGTCAGCTTCGACATCCCTACGAGACCCCCCGCTCGTGCCGTCTCCAGCGCGGGGTTCCCTCGGGAACCCCGCGCTACAGGAAAGCACGGCTGCGTCCGGTCCCCTCCGGTCCGGATTCGCGGGGCGCGCCCCGAACCGACGGGCCGGCGGGCATGGGGACCGAACGAGACGTAAAGGCTGGACAAGTCCGAAACCAGTGGAAATAAACCTGAATCCCCTGAATGGGATGTGCGGCGAAGAGGGCCACGATGTCTCACCGGGAACACGCGGAAGCCGGGCCGCCGGAACGTGCAGCCCCCACGCGAAGGGCACTGCAGCAACACGAAGAAGGCCCCGGTCGTGATGACCGGGGCCTTCTTCTTCTGAGCGGACGACGAGATTCGAACTCGCGACCCTCACCTTGGCAAGGTGATGCTCTACCAACTGAGCCACGTCCGCATGCCTCCGAACTTCAGCCCTTCGAAAAGGAGCTGCCGTCCGGCGCGACCACTACTGTACCCGATCCACCGGAGTGGTCGGAAAGTGATCAGAGCGGGTGACAGGGATCGCACACTGCGCCTCCCCCTTGGAAAGGGGGCGCTCTACTACTGAGCTACACCCGCGTGACTCCGTGAGGTCCGGCCCTTCGGCCTCGCCCCTCGGCGTGCTCCAGACTTTAGCTGATCACCCCGGGTGTCATGCAAGTCGGTTCAACGGGCGGCGTTGAACGCCTCGTAGACCTTCTTGGGGATGCGGCCGCGCGGCGGGACCTCCATGCCGTGGGACCGGGCCCACGCGCGGACCGCCGACGGGTCGGGGGCGACGGAGGTGCGGTGGTACGCCTTGCCGGACTTGGCACGCTTTCGGCCCGCCTCCACGTAGGGGGCGAGGGCGCCGCGCAGTTTCTCCGCATTGGCCTCGGTGAGGTCGATCTCGTACGACTTCCCGTCGAGCCCGAAGTTGACCGTCTCCGCCGCTTCCCCGCCGTCGATGTCGTCGGAGAGTGTGACCACTACGCGCTGAGCCACGGATATCGGTCCTTTCGTCCGACACCACCGCAATGACGTGCACGGATGCGGAGTGCCGAGATGTCTGTTGTCGGTTCTTTTTCATTTGTACAGCCGCAGGCATTGTATTGCGAAGCCCAGTTAATTCCGTCCGCGTGTCTCCGGGCAATCGGGGCTGCACGTTTTTCCCCGGATTTTCCTCGGCGGTTGCGGCGGTCGATACGTGAACGTGACCCGGGCCAGCATATCTACTCGCGTAGATTTTCGAACGGGGTACGCTGAGGTCACCGCCTTACGCACCACACCATCGGGAGTGCCAGTGGCACGCGTCGTAGTCGACGTCATGCTCAAGCCGGAGATCCTCGACCCCCAGGGCCAGGCGGTGCAGCGTGCACTGCCCCGCCTCGGCTTCGACGGAATCGCGGACGTCCGCCAGGGAAAGCGTTTTGAACTCGAGGTCGAGGGGCCGGTCGACGACGCCGCACTCGCCCGTATCCACGAGATGGCCGGGACCTTCCTGGCCAACACCGTGATCGAGGACTTCACCGTGAAGGTGGAATCGTGACCGCCCGCATCGGTGTCGTCACCTTTCCCGGCAGCCTCGACGACCGGGACACCCGGCGTGCGGTGACCCGGGCCGGCGCCGAACCGGTGGCCCTCTGGCACCGCGACACCGACCTGCACCAGGTCGACGCCGTCGTCCTCCCCGGCGGCTTCAGTTACGGGGACTATTTGCGGGCGGGCGCCATCTCCCGCTTCTCGCCGGTGATGGAGACCGTCATCGAGCAGGCCCGGGCCGGACTTCCGGTCCTCGGTATCTGCAACGGATTCCAGGTGCTCACCGAGGCCCATCTGCTGCCCGGCGCGATGCTCGGCAACGACCACCTCCACTTCATCTGCCGCGAGCAGAAACTCCGGGTGGAGAACGCGGAGACGGCGTGGACCGCCGACTACACCGCGGGCCAGGAGATCCACGTCCCGCTGAAGAACATGGACGGCCGCTACGTCGCCGACGAGCGCACCCTGGACATGCTGGAGGCGGAGGGCCGGGTGGCGTTCCGCTACCTCGACGGCAACCCCAACGGCTCGCTCCGCGACATCGCCGGCATCACCAATGAGGCGGGCAACGTCGTCGGTCTGATGCCCCACCCCGAGCACGCCGTCGAGCCGTTGGTCGGCACCGGTGGCACCGACGGCCTCGGGTTCTTCACCTCGATCCTCAAGAAGCTGGTCAACGCATGAGGCCGGCCGCCGGAACCGCCGCGGGAGCCATCGGGCGCCCCGGCACGCGACGCATGCACCACTCCGCGCGAAGGAGCGACCGAGCGTGACCCTCGACACCGTCAAGCACGCGGCCGAGAGCCCGGACACCGACCAGCCCTGGGCCGAACTGGGGCTCAAGCCGGACGAGTACGAGCGCATCCGCGAGATCCTGGGCCGCCGCCCGACCGGCGCCGAGCTCGCCATGTACTCGGTGATGTGGTCCGAGCACTGCTCGTACAAGTCGAGCAAGGTCCATCTGAAGCAGTTCGGCGAGAAGGCCCCGGAGAACGACGCGCTGCTCGTCGGCATCGGGGAGAACGCGGGCGTCGTCGACGTCGGCCAGGGCTACGCCGTCACCTTCAAGGTCGAGTCGCACAACCACCCCTCGTACATCGAGCCCTACCAGGGCGCGGCCACCGGCGTCGGCGGCATCGTGCGCGACATCCTCGCCATGGGCGCCCGCCCGGTCGCCGTGATGGACCCGCTGCGGTTCGGTGCGGCCGACCACCCGGACACCCGGCGCGTGCTGCCCGGCGTCGTCGCGGGCATCGGCGGCTACGGCAACTGCCTCGGGCTGCCGAACATCGGCGGCGAGGTCGTCTTCGACCCCTGCTACCAGGGCAACCCGCTGGTCAACGCCCTGTGCGTGGGCGTGATGAAGCACGAGGACATCCACCTCGCCAAGGCCAGCGGCCGGGGCAACAAGGTCATCCTCTACGGCGCCCGCACCGGCGGCGACGGCATCGGCGGCGTCTCCGTGCTCGCCTCCGAGACCTTCGACTCCACCGGCCCGGCCAAGCGCCCGGCCGTCCAGGTCGGCGACCCGTTCCAGGAGAAGCTGCTCATCGAGTGCACCCTGGAGATCTTCAAGGAGGACCTGGTCACCGGCATCCAGGACCTCGGCGGCGCGGGCCTGTCCTGCGCCACCAGCGAGCTGGCGTCGGCCGGCTCCGGCGGCATGCGGGTCGAACTCGACACCGTGCCGCTGCGCGACTCCTCCCTCTCGCCCGAGGAAATCCTCATGAGCGAGTCGCAGGAGCGCATGTGCGCGATCGTCGAGCCGGGCAAGGTCGACCGCTTCCTGGAGATCTGCGAGAAGTGGGACGTCATCGCCACCGTCATCGGTGAGGTGACGGACGGCGAGCGGCTGGAGATCTTCTGGCACGGCGAGCAGATCGTGGACGTGCCGCCGCGGACCGTCGCCCACGAAGGCCCGGTCTACCAGCGGCCGTTCGCCCGCCCGGAGTGGCAGGACGCCCTCCAGGCGGACCACGCGAACGCGCTGGCCCGGCCCGGAGACGGCGCGGAGCTGCGCGAGCAGGTCCTGAAGCTGGTGGCCTCGCCGAACCAGGCGTCCAAGTCCTGGGTCACCGACCAGTACGACCGCATCGTGCAGGGCAACACGGTGCTGGCGCAGCCGGAGGACTCCGGCATGGTCCGTGTCGACGAGGAGACCGGCCTCGGTGTCGCCGTCGCCACGGACGGCAACGGCCGCTACGCCAAGCTCGACCCGTACACCGGAGCGCAGCTGGCGCTGGCCGAGTCGTACCGGAACGTGGCCGCGTCCGGCGCGAAGCCGCTCGCCATCTCCAACTGCCTGAACTTCGGTTCGCCGGAGGACCCGGCGGTGATGTGGCAGTTCGCCGAGGCCACCCGCGGTCTGGCGGACGGCTGCCTGGAGCTGGGCACCCCGGTGACCGGCGGCAACGTCTCGCTCTACAACCAGACCGGCGAGAGCGCCATCCACCCGACCCCGGTGGTCGCGGTCCTCGGCGTCATCGACGACGTCAACCGCCGCACGCCGATCGGTTTCGCGGAGGAGGGGCAGCTGCTGTACCTCCTCGGTGACACCAAGGAGGAGCTGGGCGGTTCGGCCTGGTCCCAGGTGATCCACGACCACCTCGGCGGCCTCCCGCCGGCCGTGGACCTGGGCCGGGAGCAGCTGCTCGCCGAGATCCTGATCTCCGGTTCCCGGGACGGGATGATCGACGCCGCGCACGACCTGTCCGACGGCGGTCTGGTGCAGGCGCTCGTCGAGTCCTGTCTGCGCGGCGGCAACGGCGCCCGGATCGTCGTCCCGGAGGAGCTGGACCCGTTCGTCCTGCTCTTCTCGGAGTCGGCGGGCCGCGCGGTCGTCGCCGTCCCGCGCAGCGAGGAGCTCCGGTTCACCGACATGTGCGGCGCCCGCGGCCTCCCGGCCACCCGCATCGGTGTGGTGGACGGGGACGCGCTCGACGTCCAGGGCCAGTTCACCATCCCGCTGGCCGAACTCCGGGAGTCGCACGAGGCGACCATTCCGGGGCTCCTGGTCTGACGTTCCGCACGTCCGGCACCCCGCACGCGGCATTCCGCACGTCCGGCATTCCGCACGTCCGGCATTCCGCGCCGTGGCCCCCGCCCGTCTCCGGGCGGGGGCCACGCGCGTTCCGTACGGTGACCGAGCGCGTTCCGCTGCGCCTGCTGCGGGGAGGCTCCGGGCGGGCCGCCGGACGCCGTCCGCGCCCGTCCGCCGGACGGATCCCGCCGCTCAGCGCCAGAAGTCGTTCTCGACGTCGAGGTCCTCGACGCACTCGTCGAGGTCGGTGATCTTCCCGCCGACGATGGTGAAGATGAGTCCGCCGGGCATTTCGACGCCGCGGTCCTTGCGGTCCGCGTAGCTCCGGTGGACGGACATGACGTGCCCACGCCCGTCGGCGAAGAGGTGCTCGAGTTCGACCCGGAACGTGCCGTTGGTCTCCTCGGCGATGCGGCGGTACATCTGCAGAACGGCCTCGCGGCCCTTGTGGTGCCCCGAGAGCATGTGGTCACCCGGCACGTGGTGGGTGACGTCCGATGTCATCAGCGCGGACAGCGTGTCCATGTCGCCGTTGCTGAAGGCTTCGTAGCCCCGGCGCACCAGGGCACAGTCCGGGTGCTCAGCCATGATGATTCACACCTTTCTCTCCCGATATTCCCGTCTTTCCATCATCGGCCCGGGCCGGAGGGGTGTCCACGGGTCCCGGGGCGGTCCGGCCCGCGCACCGCATAGGCTCGCCGTCATGCCGCCCCGTACGCGCCGACCCCGGACCCGGACCTACGACTCCGCGAAGGTGAGAGCTGCCGTCACCGCGCAGCTGCGGCAGGTGCGGGACGCCGCGGCGGGGCTCACCGACGAACAGCTCGCACGCCCCACCCGGCTCGGCGACTGGACCGTGCGCCACCTCCTCGTCCACCTCGCCCGCGCCGTGGACAGCGTCGGGACCCTGCTGGAACTGCCCGCGCCGCCCGACCGGGAAGTGACGCTCACCGACTGGCCGTTCGTGACCGCGGGGTTCGCCGGGCACGTCGACCGCAGCACCCGCGCCGCGGCCCCGGCCGGCCGGCCGGAGGAGCTGCTGGCGGCCGCCGCGGACCGGCTGGAGCGGCTCCTCCCGGAGGCCCCGGACGACCGGCTGCTCGCCGTCCCCTCCGGCGGGATGCTGCTGGGCGACTACCTGGTCACCCGGTGTGTGGAACTCGTGGTGCACGGCGACGACCTGGCGGACGCGCTCGGCACGGAGATCCCGACGGACCGCCGGGCGCTCGCCGCCGTGACGCGGCTGCTCGCCGACGCGCTGGCGGCCCGGGCGCCCGGCGGCGCGGTGGAGGTGCGGATCCCGCCGTTCGCGGTGGTGCAGTGCGTCGAGGGCCCGCGGCACACCCGCGGCACCCCGCCGAACGTCGTGGAGACCGACCCGCTGACCTGGATCCGGCTGGCGACCGGCCGGACCGGGTGGGGCGCGGCGGTGGAGGCGGGGGCGGTCACCGCCGGCGGGGAGCGCGCGGACCTGAGCGGTCACCTGCCGCTCATGGCATGACACCCGCACGTGGGGCGGCACCCGCTTCCAGCCACCGGAACATCACCGTCCGCCCTTCCCCCGGCCGCCCGGGCCCGCCGCCGGAAGCCCTGCCGGGAAGTGTGACGTAGACGTCATCGGGCTCCGCCCCCGCCGCCCCGCACCCCCTTCCGGCCAGGCAGGACGCCGGTGTTCCGGCACCCGGACCGTCCCGCGGACGCCCGGATGATCTTCCGGGAGGGCTCCGCCGGTGTACGTGGTTCGGATGAATCCGCGACCTGGCCTAGACTCGGTGTCGTGCCACGTGGTGACGGACGACTCAACCACGATCTCCTCCCCGGCGAGAAGGGCCCTCAGGACGCTTGCGGCGTCTTCGGGGTCTGGGCTCCGGGAGAAGAGGTCGCCAAGCTCACCTATTTCGGGCTGTATGCGCTGCAGCACCGGGGACAGGAGTCCGCGGGCATCGCGGTGAGCAACGGCTCCCAGATCCTCGTCTTCAAGGACATGGGTCTGGTCTCCCAGGTCTTCGACGAGACCTCCCTGGGCTCCCTCCAGGGCCACATCGCGGTGGGCCATGCCCGGTACTCCACCACCGGTGCCTCGGTCTGGGAGAACGCGCAGCCGACCTTCCGCGCGACCGCGCACGGCTCCATCGCCCTCGGTCACAACGGCAACCTGGTCAACACCGCCGAACTCGCCGAGATGGTCGCCGCACTGCCGCGCGAGAACGGCCGCGCCACCCAGGTCGCCGCGACCAACGACACCGACCTGGTCACCGCCCTCCTCGCGGGCCAGGTCGACGAGGACGGCAAGCCGCTGACCGTCGAGCAGGCCGCCCCGCTGGTGCTGCCGCACGTCCAGGGCGCCTTCTCGCTCGTCTTCATGGACGACCACACCCTCTACGCCGCCCGTGACCCGCAGGGCATCCGCCCGCTCGTCCTGGGCCGGCTGGAGCGCGGCTGGGTCGTGGCGAGCGAGACCGCCGCCCTCGACATCGTCGGCGCCTCCTTCATCCGGGAGATCGAGCCCGGCGAGATGGTCGCCATCGACGAGGACGGGCTGCGCGCCAGCCGGTTCGCCGAGGCCCGCCCCAAGGGCTGCGTCTTCGAGTACGTCTACCTGGCCCGCCCCGACACCGACATCGCGGGCCGCAACGTCTACCTCTCCCGCGTCGAGATGGGCCGCAAGCTGGCCGCCGAGGCGCCCGCCGACGCCGACCTGGTCATAGCGACCCCGGAGTCCGGCACCCCGGCCGCCGTCGGGTACGCCGAGGCCAGCGGCATCCCCTACGGCTCGGGCCTGGTCAAGAACTCCTACGTGGGCCGGACGTTCATCCAGCCGAGCCAGACCATCCGCCAGCTCGGCATCCGGCTCAAGCTCAACCCGCTCAAGGAAGTCATCCGCGGCAAGCGCCTGGTGGTCGTCGACGACTCGATCGTCCGCGGCAACACCCAGCGCGCGCTGGTGCGGATGCTCCGCGAGGCCGGGGCAGCCGAGGTCCACATCCGGATCTCCTCGCCTCCGATCAAGTGGCCGTGCTTCTTCGGCATCGACTTCGCCACCCGGGCCGAGCTGATCGCCAACGGGCTGTCGGTCGAGGAGATCGGCAAGTCCCTGGGCGCGGACTCGCTGGCGTACATCTCCATCGACGGCATGACCGAGGCGACCACCATCGCCAAGCCGAACCTCTGCCGCGCCTGCTTCGACGGCGAGTACCCGATGGACCTGCCCGACCCGGAGCTGCTGGGCAAGCACCTCCTGGAGGCATCCACCACCGAGCCCGCGCAGCCCGCCGCGCCGCGCAGCGATGTGGACGGGGTCGGGACACTGACGGCCGGTATCGGCGCCGCCGACGCGCTGCGCCGCCCGTAGCCCGCCATCAACGACACGAAAGATCTCAAGGCCATGTCTGAGACCACTGGTGCCAGCTACGCAGCCGCGGGCGTGGACATCGACGCGGGCGACCGCGCCGTCGAGCTGATGAAGGAGTGGGTGAAGAAGGCCACCCGCCCGGAGGCCCTCGGCGGCCTCGGCGGCTTCGCCGGCCTCTTCGACGCCTCCGCCCTCAAGCGCTACGAGCGTCCGCTGCTGGCGTCCGCCACCGACGGCGTCGGCACGAAGGTCGACATCGCCCGGCAGATGGGGGTCTACGACAGCATCGGCCACGACCTGGTCGGCATGGTCGTCGACGACCTGGTCGTCTGCGGCGCCGAGCCGCTGTTCATGACCGACTACATCTGCGTCGGCAAGGTCTACCCGGAGCGGGTCGCCCAGATCGTCAAGGGCATCGCCGAGGGCTGTGTGCTGGCCGGCTGCGCGCTGGTCGGCGGCGAGACCGCGGAGCACCCCGGCCTGCTGGGCCCGGACGAGTTCGATGTCGCCGGCGCCGGCACCGGTGTGGTCGAGGCCGACCGGCTGCTCGGCGCGGAGCGCATCCGCAGCGGCGACGCGGTGATCGCCATGGCGTCCTCCGGCCTTCACTCGAACGGGTACTCGCTGGTCCGGCACGTGGTCTTCGACCGGGCCGGCTGGTCCCTGGACCGGGAGGTCGCGGAGTTCGGCCGCAGCCTCGGCGAGGAGCTGCTGGAGCCCACCAAGATCTACTCGCTGGACTGCCTGGCGCTCACCCGCACGACCGAGGTGCACGCGTTCTCGCACATCACCGGCGGCGGGCTCGCCAACAACCTGGCCCGGGTCGTCCCCGACCACCTGCACGCCACGGTCGACCGCTCCACCTGGACCCCCGGCCCCGTCTTCGACGTGGTCGGCGCGGCCGGACAGGTGGCGCGGCCCGAGCTGGAGAAGACGCTCAACATGGGCGTCGGAATGATCGCCGTCGTTCCGCAGGAGTCGGTCGACGTGGCGCTGGCCACGCTGGCGGACCGCGGTGTGGACGCCTGGGTCGCCGGCCGGGTCACCGAGCGCGCGGACGGGGCCGAGGCCGTGTCTCTCACCGGCGACTACGCAGGCTGAGGAGCCGGGCCGTGCACAGGGCCGGGGACCGCGGAGCGCCCCGACAGGCCGGGCTCCGGCTGCGGGGCCTGCGCGGAGCGCCGTCCCGGCCCACGGTCCGGGGCGGTGTGCATGCCCGGACCGGTCACCGGCACCGGGTCCGGACACGACAATGGGCCGGCCCGGGATCGTGCCCCGGACCGGCTCAGCGGTCGTGCAGTGGGCGGCCTCGCTGCGTGCGCGCCGCGGCCGGAACCGCAGCAGGCAGCGTCAAGCGCGCCGACGATAGGCGGACTGGTCGGACGACTGCTCGTCGTCCTCGTCCTCGTCGTTGTAGCGATCCGCGTACTGTGCGTACGGGTCGTCGTCCAGCTCATCGTCCTCGAACGGCTCGCCATTCGGCGGCTGGCTCGAAGTCGATGCGCCCAGCTCCTGAGCCAGGCGTGAGAGATCAGTCCCACCGCTGTTGTACTTCAGCTGGCGGGCGACCTTCGTCTGCTTGGCCTTGGCCCGGCCGCGCCCCATGGCTCGACCCCCTCAACGACGGGGCTCGACGGCCCCAGAGTCTTGACACGCGTTCATGATTCGGAGCGGACTCCCCTGGGAGAGACCGGTCCGTAGGGCTTCAACGGTACCTGCTTCCGTGGCCGTACGGTACGTCGTCCGCAGGACGCGCCACGTCGCAGGACCCACGGGGAGCCCCGTCCCCGCTGGTCAGTCGCGATTTTACCGGTCGGCCGGGATCGACCCGCCGAGGTGAGGTGAGTTCCGTCTCGTCAGCGGCGGACCCGGGGCCCGGAGGCCGCTGCCGGGTGTCCGCCGGCCCCGCCGCGGGCCGGCCCGTCCGCCCGGAGGCGGGGGACCGGCCCACAGTGGGGTGAACGGTGCGTGAACGGCGCCCGGGACCGGCCCCTGCGCCGGGCGTCAGCGCGCGGTACGGGCGCGGGATTCGGCCATGCGCTGCTCGGCGAGACGGTCCGCGGCGGCGGCCGGCGGGATGCCGTCGGCCTTGGCCCGGTCGAAGATCGCCAGAGTGGTGTCGAAGATCTTCGTCGCCTTGGCCTTGGCCCGGTCGAAGTCGAAGCCGTGCAGCTCGTCCGCGACCTGGATCACCCCGCCGGCGTTCACGACGTAGTCCGGGGCGTAGAGGATGCCGCGGTCGGAGAGGTCCTTCTCGACGCCCGGGTGGGCCAGCTGGTTGTTGGCCGCGCCGCAGACGATCCGCGCGGTGAGCACCGGGACGCTCTCGTCGCTGAGCGCGCCGCCGAGCGCGCACGGAGCGTACACGTCCAGGTCGTCCCGGATCAGTGCGTCGGTGTCCTGCACCGCGACGACCTCCGGGTGCTTGGCCCGGATGCGGTCCACGGACTCGGCGCGCACATCGGTCACCACGACCTGGGCGCCGTCCTCCAGCAGGTGCTCGACGAGGTGGTGGCCGACCTTGCCGACGCCCGCGATGCCGACCCGGCGGCCGCGCAGCGTCGGGTCGCCCCACAGGTGCTGGGCGCTGGCGCGCATGCCCTGGAAGACGCCGAAGGCGGTCAGGACGGAGGAGTCGCCGGCGCCGCCGTTGGCCGGGGAGCGGCCGGTGGTCCACTGGCACGTGCGGGCGACGACGTCCATGTCCGCGACATAGGTGCCGACGTCACAGGCGGTGACGTACCGGCCGCCGAGCGAGGCCACGAAGCGCCCGTAGGCGAGCAGCAGCTCCTCGCTCTTGAGGGTGTCCGGGTCACCGATGATCACGGCCTTGCCGCCGCCGTGGTCCAGCCCTGCCAGGGCGTTCTTGTACGACATGCCACGGGCGAGATTGAGGGCGTCCATGACGGCCTCGGCGTCGGAGGCGTAGGCATGGAAGCGGGTGCCGCCGAGGGCCGGGCCCAGGGCGGTCGAGTGGAGGGCGATGACGGCCCGCAGGCCGGTCTCGCGGTCCTGGCAGAGGACGACCTGCTCGTGTCCGCCCTGCTCGGAGCGGAAGAGGGTGGACAGCACGCCGAGATCGTCGGCTGGCGGGGGTACGTCGGTCACGGTGGTGACTCCCGAAGCGTGATGGGACGCCCTCCTGTGGGTGGGGAGGGCCGGCTGGGGTCAGGGTAGATCCTGTGCGGCCTCCGGGGCACCGAGGTGCCCCGATCGGGGGTCCGGGGCTCCGGCATTCGGCGGTCGGCGCCGGTGCACCGGGCCGCCCCGGAGCGCCCCGGGGGCGCCCGCACGTGGGACGATCAGGACTGTCAGGTGGCAACTCGCGGCGGCAGCGGAGGAGTAGGCGCGTGAGTCCGGCGTCATCGGTGGTCGTTCCGTACGCGGCGTATCTGCGGGTGTACGAGCCGCTGGCCGCCTTCCCCGAACCCGAGCGCTCGCACTGGTACCGCTATGCGGCCCGGGAGGAGCTGCCGACGGCGCAGGACGAACTCCGCCGTTCCCTGGCGGATTTGCTGCCGGTGCCGCCGGTGCCCGTCCCGGTGCACGAGAGCAGCGACGCCTTCGTGGCGGTCGTGGACGGCGTGACCTGTGTCTGTCCCTGGCGCACCCGGCTGCGCGGCTGGCTGGCCCTGGAGGAGCTGGCGGAGACCCTGCCGACGCCCGTGCTGGACGCCGTGCTGCCGCCGGTGGTGCGCCGGCAGGCCGAGGCGGACTACGAGCGCTGGCTGGAGCGCAACCCCGACGCCCGCCCCTGGATCCGCTCGGCGACCTGGCATGTCCCGGTCCGGTGGTTCGTGCTCTTCGCGGACAAGGAGCGCGAGTACCTCAGGGGCGGAGAGGGCCCGGTGCTGCGCTACCGCACCCCGATGGTCCAGGCCCGCCGGCGGGTGGCCCGCGGACTGAAGGTGCTGCGCGACGCCCTGGACGAGGGGACGCTGATCGACGGCCTGGAGGACGTCGGGAAGTGGCTCGAGGAGTTCCATCCGCGGTCGCTCGTGGAGCTCGACTACGGAGGGCTGGTGCATGCTCTTCCCGAGGACCTGCTCACCGAGGACCATTCGGCCGCCGATGTGGCCGAGGGGCTGAAGGCGCTGCGTGACGGAGACGGCACGCGGGCCGGCGAGGCGTACGAGCGGCTCACGGACCGGTGGCGCGGAGTGCGCGAGCGCCAGTTCGCGAGCTGAGGGAGCGTCTCCGCGGGCCGCATGCGGAGGGTTGGGACGAGGCAAGGGACTTAAGTCCTGATCCGGGCCAACGTGGCAAGGGTGATGGACGGCACTAAGCCGGGCCTTGCCCTCAACCACTACCCTCGTGTCAAAATAGGACAAGGAGTCCAGGAAGGGCTCCTTCCGTCCAACTAAGGGCGGAAAGATCGGTATTGCACTGCTTGGTGGGTCTCGTGGCCTCTGGTCACGCTGTGACTGATCGTCACGGCTGCGTGACTGTCCGCTATGGCATGGTCCATCGGCATCCGCCGAGGTTGAACACCTCAGAGGGCAATTCCATCGGTTTGGCCGACCCGGCTGGACGGATGGTGTAGTTGTAGTGCCGAGGACAAGCCGTTCGTCCTATAACCGACTCGGCCTGCGTGCGCCATTTCGGGCAACGTGGGTCAAGGTGCAGAATTTAGAGGAAAGAACCGTGATGGTTCGGTTCTCCCGAGGAGGCCGCTCATGACCGCTCGCACCCCTGATGCCGAGCCGCTGCTGACCCCGGCTGAGGTTGCCACGATGTTCCGCGTGGACCCGAAGACGGTCACGCGCTGGGCCAAGGCTGGCAAGCTCACGTCCATCCGTACGCTCGGTGGACACCGGCGCTACCGCGAAGCGGAGGTCCGGGCGCTGCTCGCGGGCATTCCGCAGCAGCGCAGCGAAGCCTGAACAACCGCATAACCGGGCAATTCGGGGCCCCCAACCCGGCTGTTGCCCACCTCAGCTCCACACGACGGGCGCCTGCCCCAACAGGTTCCTTCCCTCGGCATCGAGGGTGCGTCGTTGATCGCGCTGGACTCCGCCGGGTCCAGCGCGATCTTTTTGTGTCCGCACCCGTCCGGTGGTCCAACGGCCCCTGGACGGCGGGTTCCTGGCCGACGGGCCGCCGTCGGGGGCCGGGCGAACGGGTGGCCGGTGCGGAGCGAATGGCTCCGGCCGGGCTCCCCGGGGGCCCTCCGGGGGATGCCGGCGAAGCGCCGCTCCTGAGAGTGCAATTGCACATATTAAATTGAGCCGTTGTAGGGAGGGGTTAAGTTCCCCCCTTTTTCAAAGTTCGTCGGTGACTCCCGTCACACGGCCTCAAGCTTGTACTGCTGGGTAACCCTGCGGTAGTGGACACGCCGGGTGAGGGGCGTGTGGATGCCGGTCGAGGGCGGGCCGGTCAAGCGGTGGGAGTGCTTCCGGATTCATCGCGCCCCGGGGCCCCTTGAGGGGTGACGCGGTCACAGGTGGCGTTCTGAGGGGTTGGCGCGGCCTCGGGGTGCTGATCGGCGCCGGAGTTGCCGTGAGGTCGCGAGGCGGCCTCCTGAGAGGTTCGCGCCGTCGTGGCGTCGGGAGCGGCACCGGGAGCCGCGGCGGTGCCGTCGTGCGGGACGGTGCCGGCGGGCGTGTCGGACGTGCCGGACTCGGCGCGCGTTTCGGACGGGCCCGACTCCGCGGGTGTTTCGGACGGTACGGGCGCGGACGCCGGGCGGGCCGTCCCGTCCGGGGAGCGCCGGTCCTTCGTCGACTGCGGGCCCGGTGCCTCGCCCGGTCCCTCCCGGTCCCGCGATGCCTCCGGGCTCGGGTCCGCGCCGCGCTCCGCGGGCTCCATCGCCAGCCGCAGCAGCCGGTGGCAGATCGGGCAGTGCCGGGTCAGATGGCGGTAGCCGGAGGCGGCGGCCAGGTGCGCCCGCAGCAGTGCCTTCGTCTCATGTCGGACCGGTGTCCTCATGTGCGGCACCTCCCGGGCTCCCGTTCCCCTACTTGCCTGGGTACTCGGGGTCCGGGCCGCAGTCAAGGAGGCGGGAACGCGAAGAAGGCCCGGATCCTGGGGATCCGGGCCTTACTGCTGCGGTCCTGACGGGATTTGAACCCGCGGCCTCCACCTTGACAGGGTGGCGAGCACTCCAAACTGCTCCACAGGACCAGGTGTCGCAGCGGCGATCTCTCTTCGCTGCGATACGAGACTCTACAGCAGGTCAGGGGGTGCGGTCGAACTCGCGCCCGCGCGAGGTGCCCGGAGCCGGGAACCGCCGCCCCCGGCGGCGTTCCGGCCCGGCTCTCAGGCCCCCGGAACCGCCGCGTCGACCGCCTTCACGATCCGCTTGTCCGACACCGGGTACGCCGTGCCCAGCGCGTGCGCGAAGTAGCTGACCCGCAGCTCCTCGATCATCCAGCGGATCTCCCGGGCCTGCTGCGGCACCGGCTTCCCCGCGGGGAACTGCTCCAGGAGCCAGGCGTACTCGTCCTGCATCTCCTTCACCTTCGCCATCCGGGTCCGGTCCCGCTCGGCGTTGGTGGGGAGCTGCTGGAGGCGCCGGTCGGCGGCCACCAGGTAGCGCAGCAGGTCGGGCAGGCGGCGGGCGCCGTGATCGGTCACGAAGCCCGGCCTGATGAGCCCCGCCAGCTGCTCCTTGATGTCGGTGAGCGACGGCAGGAGCACCGGGGACTTCGTGGCCTTCAGCCGGCCCTCGCAGGAGTGCCAGGCCGCCAGCACCTCCTGGACCCCGCGGACGGTGTCCAGCGTGGCGTCCACCAGGTCGGCGCGCACCGCGTCGAAGAGCTTGCGGAAGCCCTCCTCGTCCCAGGCCGGGCCCCCACGGGCCGCGATCAGCCGGTCGGCCGCCGCGGTCACGCAGTCGTCGAAGAGCGCCGGCACGCTGCCGTGCGGCGAGCGGGACAGCGCCAGCTTCGCCTGGTTGCTCAGCTTGCCCTGGGCGAACTTGGCCGGGTTGGACGGGATGTTGAGCAGGATCAGGCGCCGGGTGCCGCGCCACATCGCCTCGGTCTGCTCCGCCTCGGTGTCGAAGAGCCGCACCGCGACCGTCGACCCCTCGTCGACCAGCGCCGGGTACGCCTTCACCGGATGGCCGGCCCGCCGGGTCTCGAAGGTCCGTGGCAGGGCGCCGATCGTCCACCGGGTCAGGCCGGTGCGCTGCTCCGGGCCCGGGCTGCCCGGGGCGGCGTCCGCGGCCTTTTCGAAGGCCTTGGTGATCGCCGCCCGGGTCCGGGGCTTCAGCTTCAGCTGCAGCCCCTCCAGGTCCTTGTCCTCGGCGAGCTTGCGGCGGCGCTCGTCGATCACCCGGAAGGTGATCTTCAGGTGGTCGGGGACCCTGCCGGGGTCGAAGTCGTCCGCCGTGACCGGCACCCCGACCATGCGCTGGAGCTCGCGGGCGAGCGTGAACGGCAACGGCTCCTGGCGCGGCACCGCCGAGTCGAGGAACCGGCGGGCGAAGTCGGGCGCCGGGACGTAGTTGCGCCGGATCGGCTTCGGCAGCGACCGGATCAGCTCGGTCACCAGGTCCGCGCGCAGCCCCGGGATCTGCCAGTCGAAGCCCTCCGCGGTGACCTGGTTGAGCACCTGGAGCGGAATGTGCACGGTCACGCCGTCCGCGTCCGTGCCCGGCTCGAACTGGTAGGTCACCCGGAACTTCAGCTTCCCCTGCCGCCAGGAGTCCGGGTAGTCGTCCTTGGTGACGGCTTCCGCGTTCTCGTTGATCAGCATCGACTGCTCGAAGTTGAGCAGTTCCGGCTCCTCCCGGCGCTTGTGCTTCCACCAGGAGTCGAAGTGGGCGCCGGAGACGACGTGCTCGGGGAGCTTGCGGTCGTAGAAGTCGAAGAGCGTCTCGTCGTCGACCAGGATGTCGCGGCGGCGGGCGCGGTGCTCCAGCTCCTCGACCTCGCCGAGGAGCTTGCGGTTGTCGTGGAAGAACTGGTGGTGGGTGCGCCAGTCGCCCTCCACCAGGGCGTTCCGGATGAACAGCTCGCGGCTGGTCTCGGGGTCGATGCGCCCGTAGTTGACCTTGCGCTGGGCGACGATTGGCACGCCGTACAGCGTCACCCGCTCGTACGCCATCACCGCCGCCTGGTCCTTCTCCCAGTGCGGCTCGCTGTAGTTCCGCTTGACCAGGTGCTGGGCGAGCGGCTCGATCCACTCGGGCTCGACCCGGGCGTTCACCCGCGCCCACAGCCGGGAGGTCTCGACCAGTTCCGCCGACATGATCCACCGCGGCGGCTTCTTGAACAGCGCCGAGCCCGGGAAGACGGCGAACTTGGCGCTGCGCGCGCCCAGGTACTCGTTCTTGTCGGTGTCCTTCAGCCCGAGGTGCGAGAGCAGGCCGGCGAGCAGGGAGGTGTGCACCCGCTCCGGCGCCGCGTCCTCGTCGTTCAGGTGGACGCCCATCGTCTTGGCGACCTGGCGCAGCTGGGTGTAGATGTCCTGCCACTCCCGTATCCGGAGGTAGTTCAGGAACTCGTTGCGGCACATCCGGCGGAACGCCGACGAGGACAGCTCCTTCTGCTGCTCCCGGATGTAGCGCCACAGGTTGAGGAACGCCAGGAAGTCGCTGGTCTCGTCCTTGAAGCGGGCGTGCTGCTGGTCGGCCTGCTGCTGCTTGTCCGACGGCCGCTCGCGGGGGTCCTGGATGGACAGCGCCGCGGTGATGACCATGACCTCGCGGACACAGCCGTTGCGGTCGGCCTCCAGCACCATCCGGGCCAGCCGCGGGTCGACCGGCAGCTGCGACAGCTTGCGCCCGGTGTCGGTGAGGCGCTTCTTCGGGTCCTTCTGCTGCGGGTCGAGCGCGCCGAGCTCCTCGAGGAGCTGGACGCCGTCCTTGATGTTGCGGCGGTCCGGCGGGTCGATGAAGGGGAACTTCTCGATGTCGCCCAGGCCGGCCGCGGTCATCTGGAGGATGACGGAGGCCAGGTTGGTGCGGAGGATCTCGGCGTCGGTGAACTCCGGCCGGGCGAGGAAGTCCTCCTCGGAGTAGAGCCGGATGCACACGCCGTCGCTGGTGCGGCCGCAGCGGCCCTTGCGCTGGTTGGCGCTGGCCTGCGAGATCCGCTCGATGGGCAGCCGCTGCACCTTGGTGCGGTGGCTGTAGCGGGAGATCCGGGCGGCGCCCGGGTCGATCACGTAGCGGATGCCGGGGACGGTCAGCGAGGTCTCGGCGACGTTGGTCGCCAGGACGATCCGGCGGCCCGTGTGGCGCTGGAAGACCCGGTGCTGCTCGGCGTGGGACAGCCGGGCGTAGAGCGGCAGCACCTCGGTGTGCCGGAGGTTCTTCTTGTTGAGCGCGTCGGCGGTGTCCCGGATCTCCCGCTCGCCGGAGAGGAAGACCAGGATGTCGCCCGGGCCTTCGGACTGCAGCTCGTCCACCGCGTCGCAGATGGCGGTGACCTGGTCGCGGTCGCCCTCCTCGCCGCCCTCCTCCAGCAGCGGCCGGTACCGCACCTCGACCGGGTACGTCCGCCCGCTGACCTCGACGATCGGTGCGTCGCCGAAGTGCCGGGAGAAGCGCTCCGGGTCGATCGTCGCCGAGGTGATCACGACCTTGAGGTCGGGGCGGCGGGGGAGCAGCTGGGCGAGGTAGCCCAGGATGAAGTCGATGTTGAGGCTGCGCTCGTGGGCCTCGTCGATGATGATCGTGTCGTACTGGCGCAGCTCGCGGTCGGTCTGGATCTCGGCGAGCAGGATGCCGTCCGTCATCAGCTTGACGAGGGTGTCGCCGCCGACCTGGTCGGTGAAGCGGACCTTCCAGCCCACGGCCTCCCCGAGCGGGGTCCGCAGCTCCTCCGCGACCCGCTCGGCGACCGTACGGGCCGCGATCCGGCGGGGCTGTGTGTGGCCGATGAGGCCCCGGACACCGCGGCCGAGCTCCAGACAGATCTTCGGGATCTGGGTGGTCTTGCCGGAGCCGGTCTCGCCCGCGACGATCACGACCTGGTGGTCGCGGATCGCCTCCAGGATGTCGTCCTTCTTCTGGCTGACCGGGAGCTGTTCCGGATAGTCGACCGCCGGGACGGCGGCGCGACGCCGGTCGACGCGGTGCGCGGCCTGGTCGGCCTCGGCGGCGATCTCGTCGAGGACGGCCTGCCGGGCCTCCGGTTTGCGGATGCGGCGCGCGCCGTCGAGACGGCGGCCGAGCCGTCGCTCGTCGCGGAGGGTCAGCTCGGACAGCCGCTCCTGCAGAGCGGCGAACGCGGGGGAGGCGGAAGGCGAGGATGTAGGCATACCTGGTCAAGGATCTCACCCCGCCGAAACTGTCGGCCAGCCATTTCCGTAACGACCGCGCGGGGCCGGTATCGGAGGGCCGCCGCGGTCCGGGCCCGGCCGGGCGTCGGAGGCCGGGCGGGGCGGCGCGCGGGGCCGGCCGGGGAGGCGCGCCGTGGGCCGGGAAAGGCTTGGCGGGGCGGGGATCCCGGGTGGAACGATGGGCCCATGCAGAGTGGATTACGCCGGATCGGCGGAGTGGTGATGGTGCTGGCGGGGGTCGCCGTTGCGTCCTGGCTGGTGTTCGGCCCTCCCCATGACTGGGAGGGGACCATGCGGTGGGTGCGCTGGGCTCTCGGGGCCATGAGTCTGGGGATCATCCGGGGCGGGGTGCACCTGATCTTCCCCGAGAAGACCAAGGGCCATGCCCCGGAGGGCGAGGCGGCGGAGCCCGAGCCCGCCGGGCCCGGCCGCAGCGGCTGACGCGGCCCCGTCCGGCCCGCCGGTGGCCCGGCTTCCGACGCGAGAGCCCCGCTCCTCGGGCGAGGAGCGGGGCTCGCTGCTGTGCGGGTGGTGCCGAGCCGCTGTGCGGGTGGTGCCGAGCGGGTCACTTCACGTCGACGTAGTCCTCGTGGCCGCCGGCGACGAAGTGTCCGCTGTCGGTGTCGAGGAAGACCGGCGCCCAGGTGCCGTCGCGCCGGGCCGTGAAGGCCTTGCGGAAGCTGCCGTCGGGCTTCGTCGTCGTCGTGCCCATCAGGTCCCAGCTCTGGGTGCCCCGCGGGCGGAACAGGACCTGCACCTTCTGCCCGCCGTAGCCCCTCCAGCCCGGCTTCCGCTCCTGCAGGGTGCCCTGCACCGTGAGCTTCCGGCCCTTGCGCACGGGCTCCGGCGAGGCGCCCGCGCCCTTGATCCGCGTCAGGGTGCGGCTCGCGTGGACGGCCGTACTGGTGGTGCCCTCGACGTCCGCGGTTCCGGCGTACTGCAGCCGCCAGTGGCCGTCGGTGTGGCCGGGCAGCTGCTCGGTGAACCGGGAGCCGAAGGAGACGTCGATCGTCCTGCGGGTCGTCCATCCCGCGCGGCCGTCCGGCGAGTACTGGATCCGGACCGGGACCCGTCCGGACGGCTCGTCCCGGCCCGTGATCTTCAGACGTCCGGCGATCTCGAGGCCGACGTTCTTGTCGAGCGAGGCGGAGAAGTCCTCGAACGCCGTCCGGGCCACGACGTCGACCGTCACCGCCGCGGTGGTGGTGCGGTCGATCCACGGGTTGCGCGCGGCGGGGAATCCGACCTGCCAGGTGGCGCGCTCCGTCGCGTACTTGGTGAAGGTGAAACGGCCCGACGGGTCGCTCGTCGCCTCGACCGGGTCGCAGGCGGTGCAGTCCTTCCGGTCCAGCGCCAGCTTGACGCCCGGCAGCGGCTTCCACGCGGAACCACTGCGGTACTGCAGCAGCCCGGAGACGTCCACCTGCTGCCCGAGGTCGACCCGGTGGGAGCTCTTGTCCAGCAGGATCCGGGTCGGCGCGGCCTTCGGGGTGACGGCGATCCAGTCCGCGTGGGCGTACCCGAGGCCGCCCCGGTACGTCGCCGAGGCCCAGCCGCCCTGCTCCAGTTCGTGGGAGACGGAGAAGTGCCCGGCGGCGTCGGTGGTGGCGGTCGCCTCGCCGTTCCGGTCGAGGGAGACCTCGACCGGGGCGTCGGGCAGCGGAGTGGTGTCGCGGGTGACCGGGTCGCGGACCACGAGGTCGCCGGTCGCGGTGACCGTCCGGTCGTCGAGGGTCGGCGCGGTCGGTGTGACGCGGAAGGACGAGAAGACCGGCTGCTTCGCGTAGTGCAGCGTGCCGGCGTCCTTCTTCGTCGTGGTCGCTCCGGAGGCGTCGGTGACCTCCACGTCGATCGCGTAGTCGCCCAGTTCCTTCAGGCGGAGGGGCGCGGAGCTCCAGACCCCCTCGTCCGGGCCGACCCGGTCGCTCTCGGTGAAGCCCTTGACGGTGGCGACCTCGGTGTCGCTGCCCTGGGGCCGTACGTGGGCGGTGACGTCGGTGATCGGTCCGCTGTGATTCAGCCGGACGTCGATGACGGACCAGTCCTTCAGGGAACTGCCGACGTCCTCGATGGCCGGGCCTGCCGCGTACGCCGTGCCGGGCACGACGAGAGCGCTGACGAGCGCGGCCACAGCGGTGGCAGCGCCCATGGTGATGCGTTTCAAGAACCCCCCCGGGTCCACATGCTCACTCGCGCGTCCGCGCGGAGCAGTTGATCGTATCGGGACGTGCGCCGCAACGAGTGCCCGACCCCGACAAAGCAGCAGAAGATCCGACCCGATGGCGCCGTGGAAGAGCCGACCTGACGACGCAGGGAAGACCTGGCGCCGACGACGCGGTGGAAGAGCGGGGCGGCCGGAACGGAAGGGACAGCTGGACGGGAACGGGCGGCCGGAACGCGGGACCCGGTGTGCCGCGTCCGGCTGTCCCGACGGTGTGCGGCAGCCCGCGGACCGCCGCACACCCCGGTGCTACGCCAGCTTGTCGGCGACCACCTCGGCCGCCTGCGCGATCAGGGCGTTGTCGTAGTCGGCGTCCTTCGCGTGGAGGTTCGAGGTGATCGCCACGATGATGGGCGCGCCGTCGGGGCGCCACACCACGGCGATGTCGTTGCGGGCGCCGTAGGTGCTGCCGGCGCCGGTCTTGTCGCCGACCACCCAGCCCTCGGGCACTCCGGCCCGGATGAGTTCGCCCCCGGTGGTGTTGGTCCGCAGCCACTTCGTGAGCTGCGCGCGGTCGCCCTTGTCCAGGAGTCCGCCGAGAACGTACGCGCGCAGGTCCTGGGCCAGCGCCCGGGGCGTGCTCGTGTCACGGGTGTCCCCGGGGGTCCAGTCGTTCAGCTCCGTCTCGCGGCGCTCCATGCGCGTGACGTCGTCGCCCGCCTTCCGGAGCGCGGCCTGCAGGCCCTTGGGGCCGCCGACCGCGTCGAACAGCAGGTTTCCCGCGGTGTTGTCGCTGTAGCGGACGGCGGCGTCGCACAGTTCCTTCAGGGTCATCCCGGTCCTGACGTGCTTCTCGGTCACCGGGGAGTAGTCGACCAGGTCGTCCTTGGAGTACTTGATCACCCGGTCCATCCCGCTCGGCGAGTACTTCCGCAGCACGGCACCGGCGGCGAGCGCCTTGAACGTGGAGGCGTACGCGAACCGCTCGCCGTCCCGGTGGGCCACCTCGCGCCCGGTGCCGGTGTCGACGGCGTAGACCCCCAGCCGCGCGTCGAACTTCCGCTCCAGCTTCCGGAACTCGGCGGCGGAGGACTTCGCGCCGGCCGCCGACCGCACGGCCGCCCCGGTCTTCGCGGCAGGCGCGACGGCCGGTTTCGCGGTCGCGTCGTTCGGCTGCGCGTCTCCCGCGGCCCGGACGCCACCGGACCCGCAGGCCGACAGCGGGACGAGCGCGAGCGTGGCGAGCGCGCCGAGAGCGGTGCGCCGGGCACGGGTGTACTGCATGTTCCAAACCTCCGGGTCGGTCCCCATCGCGCAGGGTGCCTCGCTATTCGAGGACAGTGATTACGCGGCGCCGGTTGCATGCGGGGCGGGAGATTTCGTCCGTTCACGAGAACGTCCGGTGGTGTTGGCGGGGGCGCCGCGGCCCTGCGGCCGCTGCCGGCGGCCACGGCCCTGCTCCGTCGGCGGGCGGCTGCTCCCGCTGCGGGCGGCTGGTTCCCCCGTGCGTGCGGCCACCGGACCTGGTGGACGAGCACGGCCGAAGGGTCCTGGGGCCGGTTCCCGTGCGCGCGGTCACCGGATGGCCGGGAAGCGCGGCCTTCTCATCCCATGGCACCCGTACGCTTCTCCTCTTTCCGCCATTAGCGGGACTTACCTATTCCTGCGACGTACTTTCCGCTTCGTCCGGTCACCCATGTCACGGTGCCGGCCCCGCCCAGGGGCCCGCGACGAAAGGAAGACACACATGCGTGGAAGGCTCGTCATCGCCGCCGGCGCACTGGCCATGGCTCTGACGCCGGGCACCGGGTGGGCAGCACAGGACAGCGACGTCCAGGCGACCGGTTCCCACCGTGCCGATGCGTCCGTTTCCCGCGATGACTCCCGCGCCGGCCAGGGAGTGCCCGGATACGAGCTGGTCAGGCTGCCCAACGCCAATGTCCCGAACTTCCAGCGGCGCACGGTGTACTGCCCCGCGGGCAAGAAGGCCCTCGGCGGCGGCGCCGAGGCGCGGGGCAACAGCGCCATCCTCGTCGGCAGCTTCCCCACCGATGACGGAAGGGGCTGGATCGGACTGGGCCGGCAGACCACCACGGACAACGTGGGCATCAGCGTCTTCGTCATCTGCGCCAACGTCTGACCGGCACGGCGCCATGGCGCGGCGCAGCTGTCCGGGCCGGGCCCTTCACGGCGCCGTCCGCGTGACAAGTCGTCCGCGTGGCAAGCCGTCCGCGTGACAAGTCGTATGTGACAGAAGGCCCCGACGGGTGAACCCGTCGGGGCCTTTCGCTGTTCAGTGGCGGTGATGCCGCGGTCCGGACCGTACCGGCGGTGCTCCGCTTCTCCGGCGGGCGGGCCGAGTGGCTCCGCCCGTGGCGCGTGAGGAGCGGCACCGGCAGACGCTCAAGTGCCCGTCTGCGGGACGCTGTTCGCGGACGGTGCGGTCAGGGGCGGCCGAGAAGGCCTCATGACGCCTCCCCGCGGGTGCGCACGTAGCGCCACCCGAAGTAGAGCGCCCCCAGCGCTCCCCCGACGGCACCGGCCCCGCACATGACCGTCGCCCAGGAGGCCATGTCCTGTGTGATCCACAGCAGGCTCACCACGACCAGCGCCAGGGAGAACAGGAATCGCTCTCCATGGCGCGGGTTGCGGGGACCCGTCAGTCCCGGGTGTTGGTGCACGTGTAGGTAACGCCCTTCATGCGGATGTCCCGCCACCCGATGAGGGGAGCGATGTCGGTGCCGCCGCCACCGCCGCCGCCATCCTTTTTCCGGCAGTAGTAGCCGAGCGCATCGAGCTTTCCGAGGTCACTCTTCGCCTGGTAATTCCTGTACGACCTCATCATGGCCGCTCGCTTTTCCGCAGGCGTGGCGTTCTTCGCCTTTGTGTAGGCGTAGCACCCGACGCTGGCGCCGATGCCCACCCACGACGCGCCCTTGGCCAGGGCCTTGGAGAGGCCTGCCGCGCCACTGCCGATCCCGAGAACCGCGCAGATCTCGTCGGCTCCGGCAGCGTTGACCTGCGCCTGAGTCGCCGCCCGCGAGACTGCCGCATCCCCGTCGCGCTCCGCCGGAGCCGCATTCGCGGTCTGTGCGCCAATGCCGAACATGGTGCCGGTCATGGCGAAAGCGATAAGCGTGGATATCCCTTTGCTTCGTACGGTCACGAAGTCGACCCCCGAATTCCCCGTCTTGATCATTACGAGAAGGACGCTACCAGCGCCGCTATATGCATGCAATGGCTATTTACTTTTTCTGGCGCCTCTTTGACGGGGTGGCGTCGGGAATCGGAATAATCCTGCAAAATTCCATTTGTCGGGCGTCTGGTGCTGGATGCCGGGCGGCGGGGCCGTGGGTGGCCGGGGCGGCCGGGGAGGGTGTCGGTGGTGCGGAGCGGCCCGGCGCCGCCGTCTGCTGTCGCGGACATGAACGCGGACATGAACGCGGACATGAAAATGCCCCCTCCGAAGATCTTCGGAGGGGGCATCTGCCCGGATGGGCTGCGGTGGCTGGGGCCGGGGTCGAACCGGCGACCTTCCGCTTTTCAGGCGGACGCTCGTACCAACTGAGCTACCCAGCCGCAGCGGTCCTGACGGGATTTGAACCCGCGGCCTCCACCTTGACAGGGTGGCGAGCACTCCAAACTGCTCCACAGGACCAAGCTCGTGCGAGCACTAGTCTCGCACAGGGTGTTGCGTGCCCCCAACGGGATTCGAACCCGTGCTACCGCCTTGAAAGGGCGGCGTCCTGGGCCACTAGACGATGAGGGCTGATGGCCCACCTGGGCGCCTCTCGGCGCCTCGGGGACGTGAGAAGCATATGGGATGGGGGGAGCGATCGCCAAAACGGTTTCACGAAGCCGAGGGCGAGGGGGTGGCTCCGGGGGAGTTCTCGGCCGGCAGATGGCGGCTGACCTCGGCCGTCGACAGCCCCAGACCGCCCAGGGTGATCTCGTCCCAGGCCTGGAGCCGGCGGGTGTCCCGGTCCAGGTAGAGGACCGAGGCCTGCACCGGGTCCGGTTCGGCGTCGTCCACCGCGCGCAGCCCGCTGCCGCCCGTGGTGCCCTGGATCATCAGCCGGGTGCCGTGCCGCAGCACCTCGTTGCTGCGCTGGTGGACATGCCCGGCCAGCGCCAGCGGCACCGTGCCGTCGGTCTCCGCCGCGGCGACGGGATGGTGGGCGACGGCGATGTCCACCGGCCGTCCGACGGCCTTCTGCAGCCGCAGGGCCGACGCCAGCTCCCGGCCGGCCCGCGTCTCGGCCGGGTCGCCGGCGGCGACGACCGACCGGTCGGGGGTGAACTGCGGGTCGCCGACGCCCGCGATCAGCAGCCCGGCGACCCGGACCGGCCTGCTGTCGTCCAGGACACGCACGCCCTTGCGCCCCGCCATCGACTTCTGGGTGGCGGCGGAGTCGTGGTTGCCGCGCACCCAGACGTACGGGGCGCCGAGGCCGGAGACGGGGTCGAGGAAACCGTTCTCCGCCGCGCTGCCGTGGTCCATCGTGTCCCCGGAGTCGATGATCACGTCGATCTCGTACTGATCGACCAGCGACGCGATGATGTGCCAGGCCGCCGGGTTGAGGTGGATGTCGGAGACGTGCAGCACGCGCACCGTCGTGGGGTCCGGCCGGTAGACGGGGAGGGTCGAGGTGACGTCGTAGAGCTTGGTCACATTGGTCACCAGCCGGGCCAACTCCCGCTGGTAGACGTCGAAGTCGCTGACGATGCTGCGGGCGTTGCCGACCACGCTGGGCGCGCCGGCCAGCAGGCCGGAGAACTTCGGCTCCAGCACCGCCTGCGGATTCCAGGTCGCGTACGCCGCGCCGCCGGACACCGCGAGCAGGCCCAGCGCCAGCCCGCCCGCGGCCAGCGCCCGCCGCGGCCGCCGGTAGACGGCCAGGCCGAGGGCGGTCGCGCCGGAGACGACCGCGACGCAGGAGCGCAGGGCCAGATCGGAGGTGCCGGCGGTGACGTCGCGGGTGACCTCGTCCTGGAGGCCGGAGATCCGCTCGGGATGGTCGACGAGGGCCCGGGAGCGGGCCGGGTCGAGCTGGTCGACGTCGACGTCGAGCCGTATCGGGGCGGTGTGGCTGCGGAGTTCGAGCGAACCGAGCGGCGAGACGTTCACCTTGGTGCCGCCGGTGAAGGACGGCCGCAGCGTCATCCGGGTGTCCATCGGGCCCACGGGGGTGCGGACGCTGCCGACGATCAGCAGCCCCAGCCACGCCCCGAGGAGCACGACCGCGGTCAGGCCGGCCGCCCGGGCGAGCGGGGACGGCTGAGGGGCGAGGGAGGCGACGGGGACTTCGCGGCCGGGCCCGGCGAGCCGGCGCCAGGGGCTCGCCGGGCTCGCGCCCAGGGCGCGCAGGGGATGGGGCGACCGTACGGGTTCGCGATCCATTGGGGCCGTATGCCCGTGCGCCAGGGCCGGTATGCGGGGGCACGGGAGCGCCGGAGGCGCGGCGGCGGCGCGGCGGCGGCGCCCCGGCACGGCCGCGGGCCCTGCCCCGGTCGGTCCGGGCCTGTCGTTGCTCCGGCGCGGGCCCGGACGGAGCGGGGCGGGGAGGAGGACCGGGCCCGGATGACGTGCCGACGGTGTTCGGGACGGGTGCCGGCGCGTGCGGATCGCCGCGGCCGAGGACGTGCCGGGCGCTGCCGGGCGCCCGGTTCCGCGGGGCCGTGACGGCGGCTCGCCGGGCCGGGGCGCTCCGGACCGCCTCGGTCCGGGGCTTCGTGGCGGAGAATGAGCAGCGTGCTGGAGATGACGCGCGAGGAGTTCGAGGAACTGGTCGCCGAGGCGCTGGACCGGATTCCGCCGGAGCTGACGCGGCTGATGGACAACGTCGCGGTGTTCGTCGAGGACGAGCCGCCGGCGGACGACCCGGAGCTGCTCGGGCTGTACGAGGGGACGCCGCTCACCGACCGCGGCGAGTGGTACGCGGGCGTGCTGCCGGACCGGATCACGATCTACCGGGGGCCCACACTGCGGATGTGCACCAGCCGTGAGGAGGTCGTCTCGGAGACCGAGGTGACGGTCGTGCACGAGATCGCCCACCACTTCGGCATCGACGACGAGCGGCTGCACGCCCTGGGCTACGGGTGAGCGCGGAGGGGGCCGGGGAGCGCCGGCGGCGGGGCGAACCGGCCGACGGCGGTGACCGGGCCGGGAACGGTGACCGGGCCGGCAACGGTGACCGGGCCGGCAACGGTGACCGGGCCGGCACCGGCGAACCGTCGTACGGCTCGTACGGCGGTGACCGGGCCGGCACCGGCGCGGCACCGGAGGCGTCGAGCGGAGAGCCGGAGCCGTCGGCGCACGCGCACCGGGACGGGCCGCGGCATCGGCCGCCGGGTGCGACCGCCGTCTCCGCGCCGCTCCGGGAGCCGGTGGACCCCGATGTCGATCTGCACATTCCCGCGGACCGCGCCGAAGCCGTCGGCCACCACCTGTGGACGGTGGTCGCGGCGGTCGCCGCGGGCGGCGTCATCGGGGCCTGCGCCCGGTACGGGGCGTCCCTGGTCTGGCCGGTGGCGGCAGGAACGTTCCCGTGGACGACGTTCGGGGTCAACGTCGTCGGCTGCGCGCTGATCGGTGTGCTGATGGTGCTCGTGGTGGAGACCCGGGAGGCACATCCGCTCGTCAGGCCCTTCCTCGGCACGGGGGTGCTGGGCGGCTTCACCACGTTCTCGGCCTATGCCGTGGACCTCGTGGAGCTGCTCGACCGCGGGCGGGCCGTAACAGCGGCCGGGTACGCGGCCGGAACGCTGGGCGCGGCGCTCGGCGGCGTGGGCGCGGCCGCGGCCCTGACGCGGGCGGCCGTCCGGCGGCGCACGGCCCCGGGCGTCCCCGCCGGGAACGGGGGCGGGAGCCGGTGAACTGGCTGCTCGTGGCCGTGGGCGCGGCCGTCGGCGCGCCGCTGCGCTACCTCGTGGACCGGGCGGTGCAGGCCCGGCACGAGTCGGTGTTCCCGTGGGGCACGTACGTCGTCAACATGGGCGGTTCGCTGGTGCTGGGGGCGGTGACGGGCGCGGTGGCGGCCGGTGCCGCCTCGTCACGGGTGCAGCTGCTGCTGGGGACGGGACTGTGCGGCGCGCTGACGACGTACTCGACGTTCTCCTACGAGTCGCTGCGGCTGGGCGAGCGGGGGCATGCGCTCGCGGCCGCGGCGAACGTCGTCGGGTCGGTGGTGGTGGGGCTGGGCGCCGCCGCTCTCGGGCGGGCGCTCGCGGAGGGGCTGCTGGGCTGAGCGGCTGCCGAGCCGAGTGATGCTCCCGGCCTGCCCGGCCGAGCGGTTCGCCTCGCGGCCGGGCCCGGGGCCGGGATCGCGATGGTGTGCCGGCTGCGGACCCGGCTCCGGCCGCACCGCATGGCCCGGCGCCACGGGACGGCGCCTTGGGCCACGGGCCGTCGCCCCGTGGCGGGAAGTGCGTGGCGGGAAGTGCGCGGCGTGGCGTGCGGGACGGGGCGTGCGGGACGGGGCGTGCGGGACGGGGCGTGCGGGACGGGGCGTGCGTGACGGGGCCGCGCTGCTCGGTGTGCCGCCCTGCGCGGGGCCGGGCATGGGCGCGTGTCCTGGGCCGGGCCGCGTGTCCTGGGCCGGGGAAGGGGAGTTGAACAGAGCGTCCCTGCCACGCCGCACCCCGGAGGTGCCCGCGCATGCGCCTGTTCACCGCCCGTCTCCCGGACCGCCCGCTGCCCGCCGCCCCGCCCTCTCTCGTGCGGGCGGCAGCCGCCGCGCTGGCCGTCGCGGCCGCCGCCGGCGGGGCCACCGGCTGCATGAACGTGAGCGACCCCGAGGAGCCGGAGCCGGCCCGGAAGGCGGCCGAGCGGGGCAAGGCGACCAAGCCCGACGGCCGGGTGGCGGCGACGACCGGCAGCTTCGGCGGCGGCCGGGTGGCCGGGCACGCGGAGCACGGTGCGGCGGACGGCAAGCGCCGGGCACAGGGCGGCGAGCACCGGACCGGGCCGGGGGCCCGGCGGGACGCGGGGGCGCGGCGCGAGCCGGCGCGGCACGGCCGGTCCGACCGGCCCGGGCGGACGGAGCGGCCGGGCCCGGTCACCCGGCCACCGACGCCGTCCCGGCCACCGGGCGGCTCCACGGCACCGGCGTCCCCCACGCCGACGCCGTCGCAGGCCTCCCCCACGCCGGAGCCCCAGCCCTCCACGCCCACCTCCGCGCCGACGACCGCGCAGCCCAGCGGCTCCGGCACACCGCTCCCGCCGGGAGTCCCGGACACGGCGGCCCAGTGGGCACCGACCGGGTCGGCACCGCAGGCGGCGCCGGCCCAGCGGTACTGAACCGCGGCGCCCGAGGTACTGCCCTCCGGCGGTCCGGAAGAGCGCCGGAACGAGCGCGATTTCCGCCCGCTGACCGGCGATTTGCTTTGGGGGTCACCCGGTGCGTATGGTGGCAGATCGTTTGATCCCATTTGCCTGGCGCCACGATGACCTCTCGCCGAGAGGCCCAAGAGCGCCCCGTGGCGCGTTCCTGTTCCTGGCCGTGGCTGACCGCATCGAGGCGGTCGTATGCGATTCACGGAGTCTGGGCACGTGCCGAGACTTCGGAAGGTTTTGCATTTCGCATGTCCATTTCTGCTACTGACCAGGCCGTCATGCCCGCAGACGACGAGATCGTCGAGGCGCCGGAGCAGGAAGCGGCCGAGCAGGCCGCCGAGGCTCCCACGGTCACGTTCGGGGACCTCGGTCTGCCCGAGCAGGTCGTCCGCAAGCTCGCCCAGAACGGCGTCACCACGCCCTTCCCGATCCAGGCCGCGACCATCCCGGACGCCCTGGCCGGTCAGGACATCCTCGGCCGCGGCCGCACCGGCTCCGGCAAGACCCTCTCCTTCGGCCTCCCGCTGCTGACGCAGCTCGCCGGCGGCACCACCGAGAAGAAGCGCCCCCGCGGCGTCATCCTCACCCCGACCCGTGAGCTCGCGATGCAGGTCGCCGACGCGCTCCAGCCGTACGGCGACGTGCTCGGGCTCAAGATCAAGGTCGTCTGCGGCGGCACCTCGATGGGCAATCAGATCTACGCCCTGGAGCGCGGGGTCGACATCCTCGTCGCCACCCCGGGCCGGCTGCGCGACCTGATCAACCGGGGCGCCGCCTCGCTCGACAAGGTCCAGATCGCCGTCCTCGACGAGGCCGACCAGATGGCCGACCTGGGCTTCCTGCCCGAGGTCACCGAGCTGCTCGACCTGGTGCCGACCGGCGGCCAGCGGATGCTGTTCTCCGCGACGCTGGAGAACGAGATCGACACCCTGGTCAAGCGCTACCTGTCCGACCCGGTCACCCACGAGGTCGACCCGTCGGCCGGCGCCGTGTCGACGATGACCCACCACGTGCTGGTCGTGAAGCCGAAGGACAAGGCCCCGGTCACCGCCGCCATCGCCGCCCGCAAGGGCCGGACCATCATCTTCGTCCGCACCCAGATGGGCGCCGACCGCGTCGCGGAGCAGCTCATCGACTCCGGTGTGCGGGCCGACGCCCTGCACGGCGGCATGACCCAGGGCGCGCGGACCCGGACGCTGGCCGACTTCAAGGACGGGTACGTCAACGTGCTCGTCGCCACCGACGTCGCCGCGCGCGGTATCCACGTCGACGGCATCGACCTGGTGCTGAACGTCGACCCGGCCGGCGACCACAAGGACTACCTGCACCGCTCCGGCCGTACGGCCCGTGCCGGCCAGTCCGGCACCGTGGTCTCCCTGGCCCTGCCGCACCAGCGCAAGCAGATCTTCCGGCTGATGGAGGACGCGGGCGTCGACGCCTCGCGCCACATCGTCGGCGGTTCGGGCGCCTTCGACGAGGACGTGGCCCGGATCACCGGGGCGCGTTCGCTCACCGAGGTGCAGGCCGAGTCGGCCTCGAACTCCGCCAAGCAGGCCGAGCGCGACGTGCAGGAGCTGACCCGCGAGCTGGAGAAGGTCCAGCGGCGCGCCGCGGAGCTGCGCGAGGAGGCCGACCGGCTGCTGGCGCGGGCGGCGCGGGAGCGCGGCGAGGACCCGCAGGCCGCGGTCGCCGCCGCGGCCGAGGCCGCCGCGGAGGAGCAGGCGCAGGACGCCATGGAGACCGCGTTCGTGCCGGCCCAGGCCGAGCGCCCGGCCGAGCCGGCCCCCTCCGCCGAGCGCCGTGACGACCGCCGGGACGAGCGGGGCAACTTCGAGCGCCGGGACCGCCGTGACGAGCGTCCCTCCGGTGGTTTCCGCCGTGACGACCGTCGTGACGACCGGTCGGGTGGCTACCGTTCGGGTGGTGACCGTCCGTTCAACCGTGACCGTCGCGACGACCGTTCCTCGGGCGGCTTCCGTCGGGACGAGCGTCCCTCCGGTGGTTTCCGCCGTGACGACCGCCGTGACGACCGCCGTGACGACCGGTCGGGTGGCTACCGTTCGGGTGGTGACCGTCCGTTCAACCGTGACCGCCGTGACGACCGTCCCTCGGGCGGCTTCCGCCGCGACGACCGCCGTGACGACCGGTCGGGTGGCCGTTCCTTCGAGCGTCGTGACGACCGGTCCGGCGGCTACCGTTCCGGTGGTGGTGACCGTCCGTTCAACCGTGACCGTCGCGACGACCGCCCCTCGGGCGGCTTCCGCCGTGACGACCGGCCTTCCGGCGGCTACCGTTCCGGTGGTGGCGACCGTCCGTTCAACCGTGACCGCCGCGACGACCGCCCGTCCGCCGGCGGCCACCGCTCCGGTGACCGCCCGCACGGCCGTCGCAGCACCGGCACGGGGACCGGTTCCTTCGGGCGCCGCGACGACAAGCCCCGCTGGAAGCGCAACGGCTGACACAGGGCTTTGATCGAGGCCGTTCCGGATGCTCCGCCAGGCGTCCGGGACGGCCTTTCTCGTCCGCCCGCCCGTCCCGCCTCGCATGGTGGGCGGCTCGGTGCAGGCCCGCCCCCGGATCGTGAAGGGCCGGCTCACGAACGCCTGGCCTTCGCGAACCGGTACTCAGGGGCTCCCCGGCGGGTCGGGTGCGCGCGGGTGAGCCGCGACAGCCGTCCGTACCGATGCCGCTCCGGCGCCGGTTCCGCCGCCCGCGACGGGCACCGGGCCGCCGGACGGAGGAGCGGAGCGGATACCCGATCGGCTGCGCCGTTCGGTGCAGCTATGCTCGGGGGAGCACGATCGCGGGCCGTTAGCTCAATTGGCAGAGCAGTGGACTTTTAATCCATTGGTTGTGGGTTCGAGTCCCACACGGCCTACCGGTGGCAGCGCGAGGAAGCCCCTCGTACCTGCTGCGTTGCGCCTCGACTGGCTTCGGCCGGTCGAGGCGCTTCGTCCTTCGAGCCCGTGGGCGCGAGCGGATGCTCCAGAACCCGTCGCTGTGGCGGTGGTCTCAGGGCACGGGCGTCCCGCGCCGTGGCGGCCCTCATGGGGCTTCTTTCCTCCCGAAGCAGCTTGGATCTGCACGACTGATGCCGGTGTGGCCACTGAGTGGTGCAGCCTTCCCTTGAGCGTTCGGGGCTCCACCGCGCGTGTGGTCATGCCATGGAGATCTGAGGCCGACCGTGCAGGCGGGCGGTGAGCCCGTGCGGTGCTCGATGCTGCGTGAAGGGGATCCCGCCCACGCGGGCGGGATCCTCTTCACGGACGGGCTTCTAACTGTGAGCGCGGGCAGTGAGGTAGGGATCCCGACGCAAGGCTTCGCGACTGCCCAGCAGAGTGCCGACAGCCAGGCCCAGCACAGGCAGCAGCAGTGCGGCGGCCGCCCAAGCCGGTCCCGGCAGGGCGTCGGTGACCGAGATGGGCAAACCGAGCACGTCACTCAGCGGGGCCGCTGTTGCTGCTGAGAGCCCAGTGCCGACGAGGACACCGACGAGGCCTGCCACGGTGCCGGTCAGTACGGCTTCGCCCAGGAGGATGCGACGGAGCTCGGGGCGGCCCGATCCGAGGATCCGAAGGACTGCGAACTGGCTGAGGCGCGACCGGGCGCTGTCGCCGGCCCGTACAGCACCCAGTCCGATCGCGGCGAGGGCCAGGACTACGACACCCGTACGCATGGCCATGTCGGCGGCACCGAACAGTCCCGGTAGCTGCCGGACACGGTCGGATACCGGCGAAGCAGAGAAACCGGCCGCCTGCAAGGCTTTGGTGGCCCCGGGAACCTGCTTCTGATGGCTGACCACGACAGTCGCCGATTGTGCGCCGTCCTTGGCGCGGAAGAGCTCCAGCTGCTGGCCGGCACGCGCTGCTGCCAATCGTGCGGCAGTCTCCTCGGACACGTAGGCGACGCCTGGTCCGTCGACCTGCCAGCTGGGGTCGTACAGGGCGACGATCTCCAGCTTCATGAGAGCCGTGGAACCGGAGTCGGCTCCGGTGGCTTTTGTGTATCCGAACGTGACGGACTGGCCGAGGGAGCTGGTGAAATCGGTACCCTGAGCGTGAGCCGGGAGCACAACCTGGTTCCTGCCGAGCTGAGATGGAATCTTGCCCTCGACCACTGGCAGATCTGTTCCGGGAGAGAGCGTGTGGCTGGAGAGGTCGTAGGTTCCTTCCTCCTCCGCGTACAGCGTGGACGAGTAGTCAGCAACCACTTCGCTGACGCCGGAAACCTTGGTTGCATCTTTGAGGGCTGAGGTCGTGAGCGGACGAACCGAGGATTCGCCCTCAAAGGAGGACAGTTCGATCTGGGTGAGCCCTCCGGATCTCAAGATGTCCCTTTCGATGGTCTCGGTGGCGCCTGCGGCGACTCCGGCGGTGGCCGTCAGCAGAGTGGCCAGGAGAGTCAGCGTGGGCAGCGCCCTGCGCAGGGAGCGCCCGTCGCGCCTCCAGGTGTAGAGGCTCCAACGGCTCATCACTGGTTCTCCTTTGCGTCCGAACGGGTCATCCTTCGTTGTGCTGGGCCCGCTGCTGGCCCTTGGAACGTCGTGAGCACGCCGTCGTCGAGTGCATAGCGTTGGTCGCACCCTTCCGCTACTGCGACGTCGTGCGTCACCAGCAGCACGGCAGCTCCTTGACCGCTGCTGGTACGCAGAGCCTCCATCACTGCAGCGGCCGTCTTGGGGTCGAGACCGGAGGTGGGTTCGTCGGCCAGGATGAGTGCCGGCTGCTTCACTGCTGCCCGGGCTACGGCAATCCGCTGGCGTTGGCCACCCGAGAGTTCAGTAACCGGAGTGTTGGCCAGCTGCTCCAGTCCAAGGGCATCGAGAATGGTGTGTGCCGCAGACCGGTGCTGGGTGAGACGAGGACCGTAGGCTGCTGCAACATTCTCCCAGGCGTTGAGGAACGGAAGCAGCCCCAAATCCTGGAGCACGATTCCGATGGAGCGCTTGCGCAGCTGGTCCCGGTCAGCTGCGCCCAGACTCCTGGTATCGACTCCCTTGATGTGCAGGGTGCCTGCCGTGGGGGACAGGATGAGACCTAACAGGGCGAGCAGAGTGCTCTTGCCGGCACCGGAGGGGCCCTGCACCGCCGCCATGGTTCCCGGCTGAAGGCTGACATCGGCCGACTTCAGTCCGCCACCGGACCGGTAACTGAATGCCAGGCCACTCGCGGCCACTGCGGGCGGGGAGTCCGTACTCATGCGTTGTGCATCATTCTGTGTGAATGTGCTTGGTCCACCACCAGCATTCCGACCAGTCCTGTGGTCGGCAGAGCCTTCTTCACTTATGCACTCCCCGTGTTGAGTTGTGGTTGACGGGCCTCGGTATAGGCCTCTGCGGCGCAGCCCGCTCCCCCTGACAGCAACTGATCCTGCCGAGTCGGTGGACTGGCGCCAACCCCCCCAAGTGTCGGTCGAATTGGCTGATGTGTGGCGATTTGGCCACCCATCTGGGTATTTGGGTTCAACTATGCTCTCCGGATAACTGATCGGGGGGCATGTTGATACGCACAGTGATCTGTGGTGAGTCGCAAAATTCCTGTTCCTGGTTGCGCAGTGCTCTCGACGCCGAGTCCGACATCGATGTTGTTGCCGTGAGCACCGTGGACCGAGCACACGTCGTTGGCCGACGCGCGTCAGCGGACGTGATGCTGCTAGCCGGTGAACTGCAGGACCGGGCAGCCCTGCTCCAACTGGACACCGTTTGCCGGGCGCTTCCTCGGACGTCGGTGGTCGTCCTCAGTAATCGCGTCTCTCGCAGCGGCATATGTGCAGCTCTGCGCGTCGGTGCGCGCGGTTTCCTGGGAAGGAACGTTCCTGCTGGGCAGGTGGTTCAGGCGGTGCGGACCGTGGCCGAAGGGGCCGTGGCGTTATGCCACGGGGCAGCGCAGAGCCTTGGGCGGGATGCGGGCGCGGGCGTGGCGAAAGAGCCGACGGGCGAACCGTTGCCCCATGGGCTGACGGCTCGGGAGTGCGATGTTCTGCGCTTGCTCGCACGCGGAATGACCAATCGCGGTATCGCAGCGCAGATGATGCTGAGCCCTCACACGGTGAAGGAGCACGTCAGCGCCATTTGCGTGAAGCTGGGAGCAAGTAATCGTGTGGACGCCGCCGTCCGGGCATCACGGGCGGGTGTTCTGGGCGGCGACGTGGCCACCCCTCAGTTGTCACCGGTTCGGATGTCTCATCGTGGTTCTCGGGTCGTCGGGCCCCCGGGCGCGGCCGAGGGCCGGGTGCGTTGCGAGCGGCCCTCGGTTGCGGCAACAGCGAGCGACGAGGCCGTATCGGGGTAGGTGGAGGCAAAGCCCCGTCGGCGCCGGGGAACACATGGCGCCGCGTGCGAGAGCCTTCCGACGGATTTTCGCCCCCCAGGGGCAGGCCGATGGGACCGTCCGGCGGGACACACCCGACGGGGCCGGATCCGAGGGCGCGGGTCGGCCGGATACTTCCGGCGAGTGGTTCCGGCGGATCAAGCTCCGGATAGAGAACTGGTGTTCTGGGTAAGGCAGTTGGGGATCCCCTGGGTTCGCGCCCACGGTGCCCGCCCCCGTTCGTACCGCCCCTGCCCGAGCCCGCCTCCTCAGCCCGTACCGCTCCGTGCCGTCCCGCCTCCGTACGGGACCCGGGCTCGGGGAGCAGGCCGGAGACACCCCCTGGAGACCGGATGCAGCACCAGTCGTGCCCCGTCGTCATCGATCCCTCCGGCCGTGACATCCACGGCGAGGCGGCCAGGATCCGGGAACAGGGGCCGGTGGCCCCGGTGGAGCTCCCCGGCGGGATCCGGGCATGGGCGGTGAGCGAGCACAGCGTCCTCAAGGAGCTGCTGACCGACCCGCGGGTCTCGAAGGATCCGCGCCGCCACTGGCCGCTGTGGATCAACGGGGAGATCACCCCCGAGTGGCCGCTGTTCACCTGGGTCGCGGTGACGAACATGTTCACCGCCTACGGGGCCGAACACCGGCGGCTCCGGAAGCTGGTCTCCGCCGCCTTCACCGCGCGCCGCACCGCCGCCCTGCGCCCCAGGATCGAGGCGATGACCGCCGAGCTGCTCGACGGCCTCGCCGCCACCCGCCCGGGAGACACCGTCGACCTGCGCGAGGCGTACTGCTATCCGATACCGATCCAGGTGATCTCCGAGCTCTTCGGCGTCTCCGATCCGGTGATGCGTACGGAGCTCCGGCGCCTGGTGGACAGCATCTTCAACACCGCGGCGACGGCGGAGGAGGCGGCGGCGACCTTCCAGAGCGTGCGCACCGTCCTCGCCGGGCTCGTGGCGGTCAAGCGGAAGGAGCCGGGCGACGACCTGACCAGCGTGCTGATCGCGGCGCGGGAGGAGGACGGCTCGCGGCTGACCGAGGCCGAGCTCGTCGACACCCTGCTGCTGATGATCAGCGCCGGTCACGAGACCACCGTCAACCTGCTCGACAACGCGATCCACGCGCTGCTCACCCGTCCCGACCAGCTCGCCCTGGTCCGCGCGGGCGGCGCGAGCTGGAGTGATGTGATCGAGGAGACGATGCGCGCCGAGGCCCCGGTGGCGAGCCTGCCGCTGCGGTACGCCGTCGAGGACATCGACGCCGGCGGGGTGACCGTCCGCAAGGGGGACGCGATCCTCGCCGCCTACGCCGCGGCGGGGCGCAACCCCGCCTCGCACGGCGCGGACGCCGACCGCTTCGACGTCACCCGGGCGGACAAGGAGCACCTCGCCTTCGGGTACGGCGCACACCACTGCCTGGGGGCGCCGCTGGCCCGCCTGGAGGCGGAGATCGCGCTGCCCGCCCTCTTCTCCCGCTTCCCGGATCTGGCGCTGGCCGTCCCGGCGGATGACCTGGAGCCGGTGGAGTCGTTCATCTCCAACGGCCACCGGAGCCTTCCCGTCCGGCTGGCGTCGGCGGTTCCGGTGGGCGGCTGACCGGCGGCGCCCCGGTGGGCCGGCCGAGAGGCGCGTACGGCGGCGCCCCGGTGGGCCGACCGGCCCGCGCGGTCGGCGGCGCCGGGCGCCGGGCGGTCGGCGGATGGCTTCCGCAGGCTTGTCCCTGCCCGGTGTCCCGCTGTACGCACAGGCCCGGCCCGGACCCTGCCCGGCCTCCGTTCGCCCGTTGCCCGGCCCGGACCCCGGACGCCCCCGCCCGGCCCGGCTTCCACCGCGCCCACCGGGGCGCCCGCGGCCGTTGCCGCCCCCCGCCCGGGTGCCGTTTCATGGCTCCATGGCAGCCATGGACGACGAGGCGCGGGCGGGGATCGGGCCCGGGCCGGAGCAGCCGGAGCGGCCGCAGCCGGCCGCCTCGGACGAGGGCGGGGAAGCCGCCTGTCTGCTGCACCGGGTCTGCACCGAGTGCGGGCGGATGAACGAGCGGGCCGGTGCGGTGCGCTGCGAGGCCTGCGGCGCGCCGCTTCCGACGGAATGAGCCGCTGAGGAGCCGGTCAGGTCGCGGACGCGGGACGCGCTCAGCCCGTCCCGCCGTTCAGCCTCGGCGGCACCGGACCTCGCACGACGCCCTCAGAACCCTCCGCCACCGAAATCGCCGCCCCCGAAGCCGCCGAAGCCTCCGCCGTCCCCGCCGCCGAAGTCGCCCGAGTTGAAGTCGCCTCCGGAGTAGTCGCCGCCGCTCCAGCCGTCCCCGAGGCCGTCCGCCCCGTACGCGTACGGCGCATTGAGCATGCTGCCCAGCAGCGTGCCCACCAGCAGCCCGGGGAGGATGCCGCCGCCGAAGTAGCCGTAGGCCCACGGGCTGTAGAGCGGCCCGGCCTCCCAGTACGGCCGCCGGCCGGAGGGGGTGTCCACGGTGCGGCCCATCGGCTCCTCGCCGTCCGCGATGCGGGCGGCGTCCGCGGCGCACACCGGCACGCTCCGCTCGCCCGCGCCCTCGGGCGCCCACTGCACGTCCTGGACCGAGGGGCCGTGGCGCGGATCGAAGAAGCACGGGGGACGGCGGTCCGGGAGCGGCTGCCCGTCCCGTCGGGCCTCCAGCGTGGTCAGCGCGAACCGCCCGTCGTCCAGCGCCTGGGTCACGCCCCGGACGTCGTCCGGCCGCCGGGCGCCGTCCATCGCGCGCTTCGCCCGGTCGTAGCAGTCCAGCGCGCGGGCGTAGTCCTCGCGCATCGCGTCGTCCGTCGCCGGGGCGGACGGGTCGAAGTCGATCCGTTCGAGCTCCTCGCCGAACGCGGTGATGTCCTCGTCGACCACCGGACGGAGCGTGGCCAGCTGCACCCGCTCCCGCTCGGCCCGGCGCTTCTTCCCGCGGCGGGACACCAGGAACACGGTGGTGCCGGCGACCGCGAGGAGGATGCCGAACGTGACCGCCAGGCCCGCGCCGCCGACCTTGTTGTAGCCGGTCGAGGTGCCCGTGTCGGTGTTCGAGCCGCCGCTCCACGAGTCGGGGGCGTGGCCGTTCGCCTGCTCGATGGCCTGGTCGACGAAGCCGGTGACCGTGGCCTTGACGTTGCCGTCGCCGGAGCGGGCCGCGGCGCCGGTGAGGTTGTCGACCGTGTTGCGCGACATCACAGAGGAGTCGGCGCCGGCGTCGAACCGGTCGCCCAGCGCGACCGCGTAGACACCGGTGATGCCGGTCTTGGTCCGCAGGTCCTGCAGCAGGGTCGACGAGGGGAACTCGGAGGTGGCGGGGAGCACGGCGACGAAGACCGGCTTGTCCGCCTTCTTGATCTTGTCCGCCAGGGCATTGGCGTCCGCGGGAGGCAGCTGGGACGCGGCCCGGGGGTCGACGTAGACGGGGCCCTGTTTCAGGGCCGCGGCGGCGCTGTCCAGTCCGTCCGCGGCCCGCGCGCCGGGAGCCATCACGGCCACCAGCACCAGAGCGGCGGCCAACAGCGCCAGCACCGGCCAGCAGGCCGTGCGGCGTACTGCGCTCTTCATACTTACGACGCTAACCCCAAAGGCGGAATAATGGGCTCTTCAGGCATACCGGATATAACGGATGGGGTGTGGGTGGCCCGGTGCCCATCACCTGGCGTACGCCGATTCGCCGTCCGGCCGGTCACCGGTGAGCCTGAGGGGGCGGTGCCGTACCGCTCCCGCGCCGCGCATGGACGGTAGGAGACACGAGGTGGGGATGCGAGTCGGGGGATCTGGCCGCACGGGCCGCGGGCTCCGCGGCAGGGCTCGGGCCCAGCGCGGGCGCGACGACGACCGCCTCGCAGGCCGGTCCCTGATCGCCCGCTGGATGCCCGCGCTGCTGATCATCGGCGGGCTGACCTTCGACCTCTCGACCCCGGCCCGGTTCACCGGCTCCCCCTTCTTCTCGGCCGCGCCGCTGGTGGCCGCTCCGTTCTTCTCGCTGCGGGCCACGGCCGCGGCGGGGGTCGCCGCCGGGGGAGCGGTCGTCGCCCTGCACCTCTACAACGGCGACGCGGGCGCCATCGAGTCGGTGACCGAGCTGGTCACCGTGCTGACCGTCGCCCTGCTCGCACTGTTCATCAACCGGGTGGTGCGGCGCGGGGACCGGCAGCTGGCGTCGGCCCGCAGCATCGCCGAGGCGGTCCAGCTCGCCGTCCTGCCGACGCCCGACGAGCGCATCGGCGGCTTCCAGGTCGCCGCCCGGTACGAGGCGGCGCTGGCCGACGCCCGGATCGGCGGCGACCTCTACGCGGTGCAGCAGACCCCGCACGGGGTCCGCCTGATCGTGGGCGACGTCCGGGGGAAGGGGCTGGGGGCCGTCGCGGCGGTCGCCGTGGTCATCGGCGCCTTCCGGGAGGCGGCGGAGGAGGAACCGGATCTGGTGGAGGTCGCCGCCCGGCTCGAACGGGCGCTGGCCCGCGAGGCGCGCGGCGAGGACCTGGACCGGTTCGAGGGCTTCACCACCGCGGTGCTGGCGGAGGTGGGCGCCGCGCGCCCCTCCGCCACCGACGGGGTGCCGCCCGAGGGCACGCTGCGCGTCCTCAACCGCGGCCACCCGGCGCCGCTGCTGCTCTCCGCCGACGGCTCGGTGTGCGGGGTCGAGCCGCGGGTGGCCTCGCTCCCGCTCGGGATGGGGGATCTGGGGGCCTGGCCGGAGCAGATCGACACCTTCGACTTCCCGCGCGGGTCGACCCTGCTGCTGTTCACCGACGGCGTGACCGAGGCCCGGGACGAGAAGGGCGTCTTCTACGACCCGGCGCAGCGGCTCGACGGCCGGCTGTTCTCCGGGCCCGACGCCCTCCTCGACGCGCTCGTCGAGGACGTGGCCCGGCACACCGGGGGTGAGCCGGCGGACGACATGGCGCTGCTGGCGGTCAGCCGGCCGGGGCGGCGGCAGCCGGAGCGCCGGCGGACCGTGGGGCTGACCCGCGGCGCGGGCGAGGGCCGGGCCGCCGCCCCGGCACCCTACGGTCCGTGACCGGAATGCATCACTTCGCATAACAAGTGACGCACGATCAGCCGGAACGTGTTTCGCGGAGTGGATCAACTCGCCCCTGTTGGGCGGCACATGTCCGGATTGCTCCCGCCTCAATCTGTTAACGATCAACGAGAACCGCTTGGAATCCAGCCCCGGCCCTATTAACGTTCGATAACGCAGCGCGGTCGTCCCAGCCGTCACAAGAGACGGCACCGTGCGCCATCGCCGAATCCCGCACACACAGCACCACCCCGCAGGGCCTGCACCACCGGACACACCAGCACCACCTGCACCCAGGGAACCGGGGAACCAACACCTTGGGGTGAATCGGGCGTCTCTCCCAGAGGGGTCCGTAGGAGACCTTCCTGCTCCGAACCCGTCAGCTAACCCGGTAGGCGAGAAGGAAGGAAAGGAGTGCGCCCGCGTGGCGTCCAACAGGCCTGCCCCCGAATCCCCGTACACACCCCAGAGTTTCGATCCCGGATTCGGTGAGGAACCCCCGGCCGCAGCGGGTGACTGGAACCCGACCGAGGAATCCGTCGCCCCGATACGCGGCCGGCACCGCGTCGTCAAGCAGCGCGGTGGCGGCATGGCCCGCAGTGGCGCCGTTCTCGGCGTGGGCGTCTTCGCCGCCGTCGGCGCGGGCGGCATGGCCAGTGCGCAGGAGAAGCCGCCGGTCTCCATCTCCATGCCGGACCTCTCCCACGTCTCGGAGAAGCTTCCCGACGCCGCCTCCCTGCCCGGCATCGGCTCCCTGGTCGCGGACGACGCGGACCAGGCCCCGGTCGCCGTCGCCTCCGCCTCCCCGCTGAGCGACGCCGGGCTCACCGAGGAGGAGGCCGCCGACGGCACCGGCGCGGGCGAGGCGCTGCGCGCCCGCATCATGCGCCAGGCCGAGCAGCAGCAGACCGCCGCCGAGAAGGCCGAGCGCGCGGCCGCGGAGAAGGCCGCCGCGGAGAAGGCCGCCGAGCAGGCCGAGCAGGCCGAGCGGAAGCAGGCCGCGGCCGCCGCCGCGAAGAAGAAGGCCGCGGAGGAAGCGGCACGCAAGAAGGCCGAGGCCGAGCGGGTGGCGAAGCTCGCCAAGGAGTTCACCGTCCCGGTCTCCTCCTACACCCTCACCTCCAGCTTCGGGCAGGCCGGCGACCTCTGGTCCAACGACCACACCGGCCAGGACTTCGCGGCCCCCACCGGCACCCCCGCCAAGGCGGTCCACGGCGGCACCATCACCCAGGCCGGCTGGGCCGGGGCGTACGGCTACCGGATCGTGCTCACCCTCGACGACGGCACCGAGGTCTGGTACTGCCACCTCTCCTCGATGACGAAGACCTCCGGCAAGGTGACCACGGGCGAGACCATCGGCCGCGTCGGCGCCACCGGCAACGTCACCGGTCCCCACCTCCACCTCGAGGTCCGTCCCGACGGCGGCTCCCCGATCGACCCGGCCTCCTGGCTGCGGGACCGCGGCCTCTCCATCTGACGGCCGCTCCCGCCACCGGCGCCCGCCGCCGCATCCTCCGACAGCCCTGGTGACGTCCCCCCGACACCAGGGCTGTCGGCCTGTCCGCGGCGCCCCGGCGCAGCCGCCCGCGGAACGACAACAGCCTCCCCCGTACCGCGGTTGGCGACGGAATAGGCCCCACCGTCCCGCCGTTCACGCCTGATATGGCTGATCAGCGCAAGTCCCTCGGCGACCTGACCGTCTCCCCGCTCTGCCTCGGCGGCAATGTCTTCGGCTGGACCGCGGACGAGGCGGAGTCCTTCGCCGTTCTCGACGCGTACACCGCGGCCGGCGGCAACTTCGTGGACACGGCCGACGCCTACTCGGCCTGGGTGCCGGGCCATGCCGGCGGCGAGTCAGAGACGGTCCTCGGCAACTGGATGGCCGCCCGCGGCAATCGCGCGGACGTCGTGATCGCGACGAAGGTGGGGGCGCACCCCGACTACAAGGGGCTCTCCGCGAAGACCGTCAAGGAAGCGGCCGAGCAGTCGCTGCGCCGCCTCCGCACGGACTGCATCGACCTCTACTACACGCACTACGACGACCCCGCCCTCCCCGTCGAGGAGTTCCTCACCGCCCTGGACGCGCTCGTCCGGGAGGGCAAGGTCCGGCAGATCGCCGCGTCGAACATCACCCCGGAGCGGCTGGAGGAGGCGCTGCTCTTCTCCGAACGCGAGGGCCTGGCGCGGTACGTGGCCCTCCAGCCGCACTACAACCTGGTCTCCCGCCACACCTACGAAGGGCCGCTCGCCGAGGTCGCCGCCCGGCACGGCCTGGGCGCGGTTCCCTACTTCGCGCTCGCCGCCGGCTTCCTCACCGGCAAGTACCGGCCGGGCACCACGGTGGACAGCGCCCGCGCGGGCCGGGCGGCGGAGTACCAGGGCACCGAGCGCGGCGAGCGTGTCCTGGCCGCGCTCGACGGGATCGCGACCGCGCGGGGAGCCGAGCCGGCCGCGGTAGCCCTGGCCTGGCTCGCCGCCCAGCCCACCGTGGTGGCGCCGCTGGCCAGCGCCCGCACGGTGCAGCAGCTCGGCACCCTGCTGGCGGTCGCGGACCTCCGCCTGGACGAGCACGAACTCGCGGCTCTGACGACGGCGTCCGCCTGACGGAGCGGGCCCGACCGGTCCGCGACCGGGGCGGCAGCCCGGTTCCGCACGGCCGGGCGTGGGCTCCCGCAGCCCGGGAGCTCTCGGCCGGCCGGACGGCTCTGCATGCCGGGTCCTCGGGGGCCGAGAGGCCGGTTCAGGGGCCGTACGGGCGGGTGCCGGGCCCGTGCGGCCCGTGCGGCCCGGCGGCCTGCCCGTACGGCCCCTGGCCCTGAGGCTGCCCGTACCCCTGAGCCGGTGCCGGTCCGTACCCCTGGCCCTGCGGCGGATACGGATGGCCGGACGGCTGGGGTCCGCCCGGCGGCGCGTAGCCGTACCCGGGCGGCGGCGGAGTCCACTGCTGCGGACCGGCCCATGCCGGTGCCGTCATACGGGCCGCGTGGGCCAGCGCCGGCTGCGCCATGTCCTTGCGCTGCCACAGATGGTGCAGCAGCTCCTGTTCCCGGGCGACGAAGTCCGTGCCCGCCGCTCCCCGGTGGGCGCGCTGCCGCAGGAACGCCAGGGCCGTCGCACAGACCTGGTACTCGACGACCATGCGGCGCCCGGCCGCGCCGTGGGTACGGCGCGCCACGGTACGGGCGATGGACCGCGCCTTCATGGAGGACAGCGCGTGCGGCTCGGCCGGCGCCAGCCAGCCCGCCGCCACATAGGCCGGCAGATGGCTGCGGACCGTCTTGAGCTCGCTGCTGCGCGACCAGATCACCAGCCAGGTCAGCAGCCCGAAGACCGGCACCATGAACATCCCGTAGACGGCGATGAAGCCGTAGCCGCCGACGGTGGCCGAGCCGTTCCAGACGGCGTGCAGCACGATCGCGGTCAGCAGACCGGCCAGCGGCAGCAGGACGCGCCGGGCGCGCTGGCGCTGCGCGGCGAGCGACGCGATGCCGAAGCCGATACCGGTCAGCGCGGTGAACAGCGGGTGCGCGAAGGGCGACAGCACGATCCGGATGAAGAACGTCGCGGCCGTGACCGACTGGAAGCCGGACGAGCCCACGGCCTGGTCCTCACCGAAGGCGTTGCCCAGGTAGAGGATGTTCTCGGTGAACGCGAAGCCCGTCGCCGTGACCCCGGCGATGACCACACCGTCGACGATGCCGTCGAAGTCCCGTCTGCGGAAGATGAAGAGCAGCAGCAGCGCGGCCCCCTTGGCGCTCTCCTCCACCACGGGCGCGATGAGCGTGGCCCCCCAGGTGTCGGCCTCGCTGGACGAACTCACCATCCGCGCCACCAGCCACTGGGTCGCGAAGCCGTTGGCGAGGATCGCCACCAGGGTCGCGGCACAGGCGCCCCAGGCGAACGCGAACGCCAGGTTCCGCCAGGGTTCCGGTTCCACCCGGTCGAGCCAGCGGAAGGCGCCGATCAGCAGTGGGACGGGCAGCACGGCCAGACCGAGACCGACGAGAAAGCCCTCGGTCCCGGTCTGTTCCCGCACCAGGGCGAGGATGACGAGACCCGAGAGCACGAGCAGGGTTATCAGCGTGCCGAGGCGGAGGGCCTTGCTGTGCCGCAGCCCTCGGCCCGGGCGGTAGCGCCACTGCTTCCGGTCCGGCACGGCGGCGAACTGCGGATGCGGTTCACAGGCCGGGACCGGCGGCTGCTGCGGCGGGTGCGGGGACGGATACACCTGTCGACCCTAACCACGCCGCGGAGCGGGCGCGACGAACTATGGCCAGTACGCTCAGCGGCGGACGAACAACAGATCGTGCACGACGTGCCCCTTGTTCAGGCCCGCACCCTCGAATTTCGTCAGCGGCCGGCCATTGGGGCCTTCGAATGCGGGGCGGGGGGCGTACCCGCCGTCGGGCTGTGTGTTCTCCAGCTCACTGCTGGCCGAGAGCACCTCGAGCATCTGCTCCGCGTACGGCTCCCAGTCCGTCGCGCAGTGCACCAGCGCGCCGGGCTTCAGCCTGGTCACGGCGAGCTCGATGAACTCGGGCTGGATCAGCCGCCGCTTCTGGTGGCGCTTCTTGGGCCAGGGGTCGGGGAAGTACACCCGCAGCCCGGCCAGCGCGGCGGGCTCGATCATCTCGCGGAGCAGGATGATCGCGTCACCGTTGGCGACGCGGACGTTGGTCAGCCCGTTCCGCTCGGCGAGGCTCAGCAGATTGCCCTGGCCGGGGGTGTGCACATCCGCGGCGAGAATGCCGGTGCCGGGGTCGGCGGTGGCCATCTGTGCCGTGGCCTCGCCCATCCCGAAGCCGATCTCCAGCACGACGGGCATGGCGGGATCCCCGAAGAGCGCACCGAGGTCCAGCTTCTCCCGGCCGTCGATGTCGAGCCCCCAGGTCGACCACAGCCGCCGCAGCGCCTCGCCCTGCCCGGTGGTCACCCGCCCGCGCCGGGGCCGGAAGCTCCGGATCCGCCGCTCGTGGTGCGACCCGGCCGGGTCCGCGGCGGGCCCCTCCGGGAAGTGCAGGCGACGCTGCCCGGCGACGGCGGCTCCACCGCCCCCGGCCGGGGCTTCGTCGGGGCTTCCGGGCGCGGCGGGGCCACCGGAGGCGCCCTGCGGGCCGCCACCGGCGGACACGGGGGTGTTGTCGGACTCAAGCACAGTGCCTCCGATTCTACGATCGCCCCACCCCCCTCCCGTCCCCCCGGGCACCGGCCCCACCGACGCTCCTCCCACCTGCACACGGACCTCAGAAAGCCCCACCGACCCGTTGGGGACGGGGATGCACCGACGGCAGAGGCCGGGCCGCAGATGTGGTTACCGGCAGGAGGGGCCACCGGCGGAAGCGCCAAGGTCGGCGGGGGGCCCAACGACGGTGGGACCGGGACCGCGGTGCAGGCCACCGACGCGGCAGCCGATACCTCTGGAGGGGATGGCCACCGGCGGGAGGGGACGGGGTCGCAGGGGTGGGGGTTCCGGGAAGCTTCCGTGTATTTGTGGGCCCCCAGGGCCCGTAAATATACGTTCCCGGAACCCCCACCCCGGAGGCCCCGGCCCCGTACCCACGACGCACCGGGCCCCGCACGCGGAGGCCCCGGCCCCTATGACGTGCCCCGTACTGACCCGCACCGACCCGGCCCCGCACCATCCGTGCCCCGCCGACACCACCACTCAGGCGGCTCAGGCGACCCAGGTGGCCCAGACGACCCTGCTGACCCCGGCCCCGCGCCGTGGCCGTCCGGCCCCGAACCCCCAACCCGTACCCCCTAAACCCGCACAGCCCCCAACGCAGCCACCGCCCGCCGCGCCACCTCCCGCCCGATCGGCAACGACGCCGTCGCCGCCGGTGAGGGCGCGTTCAGCACATGCACCATGCCGGGGGACTCGGCGAAGAGGAAGTCGTCCACCAGCGTCCCGTCCGGCAGCACCGCCTGCGCCCGGACCCCGGCCGGAGCCGGTATCAGGTCCTCGGCGGACACCTCGGGCAGCAGCCGCCGGACCGCGTCCGTGAACGCCCGCTTGGACAGCGAACGGTGCAGCTCACCCGTGCCGTACCGCCAGTGGCGCCGGGCGATCCGCCACGACCCGGGGTACGCCAGCGTCGCGGCGAGCTCCGCGGGCCGTACGGTCCGCCAGTCGTAGCCCTCGCGGGCGAGCGCGGGCACCGCGTTGGGCCCCAGGTGGACCGACCCCTCGATGCCCCGGGTCAGGTGGACGCCCAGGAAGGGGAAGGCCGGGTCGGGGACCGGGTAGACCAGGCCCCGCACCAGGTCCTGACGGTCCCGGACCAGCTCGTAGTACTCGCCGCGGAACGGCACGATCCGCATCCCCGGGTCGTCCCCCGCCAGCCGCGCCACCCGGTCGCAGTGCAGCCCGGCACAGTTGACCAGGGCCCGCGCCCGCACGACCTCGCCGTCCGCGGTGCGGACCGCGATCTCCGGGGCCCGCCGATCCGCCCGCCCTCCGGTCCGCCGGCCGATGACCCGCACCTCCGCGCCGTACCGGATCCGCGCCCCCGCGTCCTGCGCGAGCCGGGCCAGCCGCTCCGACACCGCCCCGAAGTCGCAGATGCCGGTGGTGCCCACATGAATGGCGGCCAGACCGCGGACGTGCGGTTCGTACTCGGCGATCTGCGAGGGGCCGAGCTCGTGCACCGGAATGCCGTTCTCCCGGCCGCGCTGGACCAGCGCGTGCAGCCGGGGCAGCTCGGAGCGCTCGGTCGCGACGATCAGCTTGCCCGTCACCTCGTGCGGGATGTGGTGCTCGGTGCAGAACTTCACCATCTCCGCGGCGCCCTCCGCCGCGAACCGTGCCTTGAGGGAGCCCGGGCGGTAGTAGATGCCGCTGTGGATCACACCGCTGTTGCGGCCGGTCTGATGCCGGGAGGGGCCGGACTCCTTCTCCAGGACGGTGACCCGCGTGCCGGGAGCGGCGCGCGTGATCGCATACGCGGTGGACAGACCGACGATCCCCGCACCGATCACCAGCACATCGGTCTCGTGTGCCACCGCCCCACCTCCCGCTCCGCCCCGGCACGGCCCCCGACGGCCGCGCCGACGCCGCCTCCACGACATCGAGCTGCACTCACCGCGACACCGACCGCACGGTGCCGCACTCACGATGATGCCTTGGCCCACTGACAACGGCCCGAAACCCCCCACCGGCACCACCGGAGCTCCCCCACCGGCACGGAGCGCTCCACCGGCACGGAGCGCTCCACCGGCACGGAGCGCTCCACCGGCACGGAGCTCCCTCAGCACAACGGGGGGAGTCCCAGGACGACCCCCCACCGGGAGTCCACAGGCGCAGCCGCCCGGAACCACCACGAGCCCGGCCCGGCCCCGGCGCCCGGCCCGGCGCCCGGCCCGGCGCCCGGCCCGGCCCTTGCGCCGGACGCCCGGCCGCTACGCCTGGGCCAGCAGCAGCGGCCTCGCCCGCTCCCGCAGTTCCACGACGCGCGGCTCGTCCCCGTACGGCTCCAGCCGGTGCAGCAGATCCCGCACGTACTCCGTGGTCCGGGCCGACGAGATGCGTCCGGCGACCTCCACCGCGCGGGTGCCCTGGGCGCAGGCCGCGTCGAGGTTCCCGGACTCCAGTTCGGCCACGGCGGAGACGACGAGCCGCAGCCCGTGCGAGCGGACGAACTCCTCCGTGGGCCGGGACAGGGCCTGCTCGGTGAACCGCCGCACCTGGCGCGGCGCCTTGAGATCGCGGTAGCACTCGGCGGCGTCGGCGGCGAACCGGTCCTCCGAGTAGAAGCCGAGCCAGGACGGGTCGCAGTCGCCCTGCCGGGACCGCTCCAGCCAGGCCTCGGCCGCCCGCAGTGCCGCGCCCGCCGCAGCGGAGTCCCCGGCCTTGGCGTGGGCGCGGGCCTCCACGAGCCGGAAGAAGCTCATGGTGCGCGCGGTCGCCAGCCCGCGGTTGCGTTCCACGGCGGCCTGGGCGAGGTCCACGCCCTCGTCGGCGAAGCCGCGGTACGTGGCCTGCAGGCTCATCGAGGCGAGCACATAGCCGCCGAGGGGCACGTCGGCGGCGGCCCGGGCGAGCCGCAGCGCCTGGATGTAGTAGCGCTGCGCGGCCTCCTGCTGCCCGGTGTCGAAGGCCATCCACCCGGCGAGCCGGGTGAGTTCCGCGGTCGCGCCGAAGAGCGAGCGGCCGACCTCGTCGCTGTAGGAGCCGAGCAGCAGGGGCGCGGCGTCGACTCGTAAGCACTCGGGCACCATGGACGAACGCCAGTCCCCGCCGCCGTACTTGGAGTCCCAGCGCCGGGCGTCCTCGGCCGCCTCGCGCAGCTTCGTCACATCGCTGTGGCCGACCCGCAGGGCCGCTCCGTCCGCGCCGCTCGCCTCGGCCTCCTTGGCGTCGCGGGCCGCCGCGCTGTCGGCCGGGGTTATGAGCCAGCGGGAGGCCGGGGTGGCGTACGCGCTCACCGAGAACGACCCGGCCAGGCTCTGCCAGATGCCGCCCCCGGTCCGGCGCCCGGCGAGGTCGAGCCGGTAGAGCTCCGTCGCGGACCGGACGGCGGCGCCCACATCGCGCGGGAAGGCCAGGCCGACCTCCGGCGCCGGGTCGGCGTCCGCGAGCCCGATCTCGTGCAGCGGCACGGGCCGGCCGAGCTTGCTGCCGATGGCGGCGGCGATGAGATGGGGCGCGGCCCCCTGCGGCACCATGCCCTTCGACACCCACCGGGCGACCGATGTCTTGTCGTACCGCAGGGTCAACCCCCGTTGTGCGCCAAGATCGTTGACCCGTCTCGCCAGCCCCGCGTTGCTGATCCCGGCGAGGGCGAGAACGGTGCCGAGCTTCTCGTTCGGCCCGCGTTGCTCCCTGGACATGCGCCACCCCTCGACACCCCGACGGCCGCCCCGGCATGGACGCGGGGCATTCGTAAACCCAGCGTAGTTCGCCGCATCCCTACCGTTAAGGGGCGGTGTTCCGGATGGCGAGATTGTTGTCCGTACAGGAGTGCGCCCTGGGGAAGTTGTGCCCCCGGCATGTGTGGCCGTGCGCCCGGCCGTGCGCTCTGGCCCGGTTTTTGCGCGAGCGCTTCGATGAGGGCGTGGGTCGGCCCACTGTGCTGGGTCCAGTGGGCTGGGGGACACCGCCACCTCATTCCCCGCGGGTGGTGGAACGGTCCGGGGGGCGGTCGCCGCCTCCCGGACTGCGCCGATTCCCCGCTGCGCGCGCCGGTGCCCCCTCGCACGGGCGTGCCCCGTCAGTTTGGCCGAATGGCGCCTTCGCGGCCGGGTGTTGCCCCGGCGTGCACCGGTACCGGTGGGGCGCACATCCTCCGTCGACGCGTGCTCCGGAGCCGCCCCCCGGGGCGTTCACCGTGGCAGCATGGTCCCGACGGGGCGGGCATCGCACCGTGCCGCGCGGTCCGTCGGCGTTCATTCGCGCTCGTTTGCAGTCCTGTTGGGCACCTTCCGCGCCGCACATCGTGATCAGGGCGTTGTCGTGTTCGATGCCGGAACCGTCGGCTTACTGTGCATGATGACTGCGACTTCTTGGTTGTCCACAGCCTGTGGAGGCGGCGATGCGCTGGTTGGTGGGATGGAGCTGTGCCGCCGCGGTACCGGTCACCGAGGAGCGGCGCACGCTGCAGCCCGTCGGTGCCCAACTGCTCTGGGGGGACCCCGATCCGCTGTGGGCGGTCGGTGACTGGCGCCCCGACGAGGTCCGCATCGTCCGCGCCGACCCCCCGCCCCTCGCCTACGGCAAGGACGGCCCCGTCAGCCGCCTCGCCGTGCTGGGCTGCTGCGGCGCCAGCGACGAGGAGCTCCGCCTGGGCCTGGTCGCCGCCCGCGGCGGTGCCCTCCGCCATCTCACCGCCTGGCCCGGCAGCTACACCGCCGTCGCCCAGGTCGGCCGCCGGATCACCATCGCGGGCGACCTGGCCGGAGCCCGTCCCGTCTTCCACACCCCCTGGGCCGACGGCACCGCGTACGCCACCGCCGCGCTGCCGCTGGCCGACCTGGTCGAGGCCCAGCTCGACATCGGACACCTCGCCGCCCTGCTCGCCTGCCCCGACGCCCCGGAGGCGCTCGGCGACGGCACGCCCTACCTGGGCGTGCGGCGGGTGCCGCCCGGCCACGCCCTGATCCTGCGCGACGGAGCCCGGGAGATCGCCGGGTACGAGCCGGCCGCCTCCCTCGCCGTCGCCGCGCCCCGCCTCGAACCCGCGCAGGCCGTGGACGCCGTACGGGACGCGCTCCTGGACGCCGTCCGCGCCCGGCTCGCCGCACCCCGGCACGCCCCGGAGACCCTCGCTCCGGATCCCGGGCCGGTGCCCGGCATGGGCCCCGCCGAGCGGAGAGCGGCCCGCGGCGCCCCGGCACCGGGCATCGGCGCCGACCTGTCCGGCGGCAGCGCCTCCGCGACGCTCGCCCTGCTCGCCGCGGGCCTGCCGGGCGTGCCCGGGACCCCGCTGGGGCACGGCACCGAGGCGGGCGAACGGCTCCTCGCCGTCACCTTCAACGACCTCACCGCGGAGCGCGGCGGCGGACCGGCGGGCGTGCCGCGGCCGCGCGAGGCCGAGCTCGAACGGGCGCGCAGCATCGCCGCCAACCCCCGTCTGCACCATGTCGTCGTCGCCGCGGGCGAGGAGGCCCTGCCGTACACCGAGCTGGACAGCGGGCCGCTGACCGACGAGCCGGGCCCGTCACTGGTCGTCGCGGAACGCCACCGCCGGAGGCTGCTCGCCGGCAGCGCCGACCACCTCACCGGCCACGGCGCGCGACAGGTCCTCGACGCCCACCCCGCCCGCCTGGCCGACCTGCTGATGGACCGGCAGCGCCGCCGGCTGCTGAAGCCGGTGGCCGCGCTCGCCAAGGCCGACGGGCCGTCGGCGCACTCGCTGTTCGTCCCCTTCACCGTGTACCGGGCCGCCCGCAGGCTGGCCCGGACGCCGTACCAGGAGGGCGTACGGGAGGTCGCCGAGCGGCTGCTGCACCGGCGCTTCGAGGACGGCCCGGACGCGGTCGCGCCCGTCGGACCGCCCGGCCCCGTCGCCGCGGGCGGTGCGGTCGACGCCTCCGTGGCGGCCCTGGCCTGGTGCCGCCCCGGCCCGGCCGCGCGCTGGCTGACCGGCGAGGCGCTCGCCGAGGTGTCGGTACGCCTCCAGGAGGCCGCCGTCCGGCCGGGCCCCCTGGAACGCCCCGGTGAGCGGCGGGCCCGGGCGGCACTCACCCGGTACGCCACGGACCACCGGGTCTTCGAACAGGCCGCGGAGGTGCGCAGTCAGCGGCTGCACACGCCCTTTCTCGACAACCAGGTCGTACGGGCCTGCCGCGCGCTCCCCGAAGCGCTGCGCGTGCAACCGGGGGCGCGTGCCTCGGTGTTGCGTGCGGTACTGGCGGGGGCCGGAATCCGCGACCTCCCGGCCGGCTGGGGCGCCCCCTCCCAGGCCTCCCACGCGGCGGCGGCCCGCACGGGGCTGCGGACCGCGATGAGCGATCTCCTCGCCCTCTTCGACGCTCCCCTGCTGGCGGATGCGGGGCTGGTCGAAGCCCGGGTCGTCCGCCGGGCGTTGCGGGCCGCCGCCGGGGGAGAACCGCTGCCGCTGGACGGCCTCGCGGAGCTGGTCTCGACGGAGCTGTGGCTCCGACGGCTGCTGCAACGACGGGGCACCTGCTGGACGGGCGCGGACGCACCACGGCAACGGGCGGTCGCGGGAGGCGTGGTGCCCCGCCGGGCGCTGTGAGGGCCGGAGGCCGCTTGCCGCTTGGGCCCCCGCTTGCCGCCACCTGCGGGGCCGCTAACGGCAGGTGAGGCGCGCCTGAGCCCAGTCGGCGGGCGCCGGCGAGCCCAGCAGCGAAGCCGGTTCGACGACGAGGCGGACCGTTCCGACCCCGGAGAGGTTCACGTGCACCGGAACAGCCGCATCGCCGCTCCGCAGCACACCCGACCGCCACAGAAGCGCGCCGTCACCCCGGACGGCGAACCGCACCGTGCCGTTCCCCAGCCCCATGTCGTCCACCCCGACGAACGCGTCGAAGGCCACGCAGCGCCGCTGAAGATCGACGGTCACGGACGACTTCGCCTGGACGGTCGCGCCGTGCGAGTAGCGCGTACCACCGATGGACACGCCCCTGCGCCGCCACAGCCAGCTGCTCGCACCGAGGCGCACCCTGGGGGCCGTCGCCTGTCCGCGCACCTCGACGGTCAGTTGATCGAGGAGGTAGGAGCGGCCGGGCGGGGCGGCCGAACCGGTCGGGGCGCCCGCGGACCCCTGCCCGGGAGGCGCGTGCTGAGCTCCGGGACCGGTGGCCGTACCGGAGGCCACGGGCGGGCCCTCCGGATCTGCGGACCCTCCCGTGCCGCCGGAAGCGGCCGACGGCTCCGCCCCGGTGGACGAGCCCACCGACGGCGCCGCCCCCGACGGCGCCGCCCCCGACTGATCCGGTCCCGACTGATCCGGTCCTGACGCTGCTGCTCCCGACGGTGCTCCTCCCGATGGCGCCGCCCCCGGGGACGGTGCCGTCGGGGGAGCGGCCCTGGGGGTGGGACCGGGGCTGTGCAACGTCCCCGGCGGGCCACCGGGTTCGGCTCCGGGGCGATGCGGTGCGTGGGGACCGGCCGACTGCATCGCTCGCGGCGATTCGTTCCGCTGCCCGTCATGGCCGCCTGCCAGGACGTACACCGTGGCCATGGCGGTCATGACCGCTCCCGCCGCGATGCCCGCCTTCACCGGGAGGGAGAGCCCCCCGAAGACGGAAACACCACCACCGGAACCCGCCGATCCAGTGCCCGCCCCGGCCCCGGCCTCCGCTCCCGCTCCGGCCCCGGCCTCCGCTCCCGCTCCGGCCCCGGTGCCGGTTGCCGCCTCGGTGCCCCCTGCGCCGGCACCGCCCGCAGCCGTGCCGCCCGCGCCGACTCCACCTGTGCCGACTCCACCTGTGCCGGCTCCACCTGTGCCGGCTCCACCTGCGCCGGTTCCACCGCCGACTGCGCCACTGCCGACGCCCGAACCCGCTGTCCCGACACCGGCTGTCGCCTCGGCCCCGACCGCTCCGCCGGCCTCGAGTGCTCCGCCGGCCCCGACGGCGCTTCCGGCCCCGGGCGTTGTCCCAACCGTCGTGGCCGAGGCGGCCGTGCCCGAGGCGGCCGCGCCGGCTCCGGCCGACGCCACTCCGGCACCAGTACTCGCGCCTGCGTTTCCGGCACCGGTACTCGCGCCTGCGCTCGCGGTGCCTGCTCCGGAGCCGGCGCCCGCGCCTGCGCTCGCGCTCCCCGCCCCGGAACCCGAACCCGCACCCGCACCCGCAGCGCCTGCCCCTGCTGCGGCCCCGGCCGCGGCGCCCGCCCCGGCCGTGAGCCCCGCTGCCTTGAGCGCGTAGCCGGCCGCGAACCAGCCGATGACCGCCACCGGCAGGACTGCCCGCAGCCGCTCATTGACGTCGTTGACCTCCAGCGCGGCCATACGGCAGTTCGCGCAGGTGTCCAGATGCTTCCGCAGCCCCCGCTCGGCCCGGGAGCGCAGACTCCCGCGGACATACGCACCCAGCTGGTCGGCATACCGGGAACAACTGCCGCCCGAGGCCAGCGAAGTGTTCACATGGGCTTGCAGATACGCCTGCTTGAGTCCTTCGCGAGCACGGTGCGCCAGCACCGCGGTGGCGTTCGCGGTCAGCCCCAGCAGCGGTGCCACATCCCTGGGGGACTCGTCTTCGACGGTCGTGTGCCACAGCACGGTCTGCCAGCGCTCCGGCAGACTGCGGAACGCCTGGACGGCGAGCGACCGCTCGGCCTGGTGCATGGCCTGCACATCCGCGCCCGGGTTCTCGGTACCGGACGGCGCGGCCCAGAACGGCCCCGCTCCGTAGGGCGCGGTCTCCTCGGACGCCGGGGAACGTGCCGCCGATGCCGCGAACACCGCGAAGTCCTCGACGAGTTGCTCCCTCTTCGCCGTTCGCGTCCATGCCGCAGCCACCCGGCGGACCGTGGTCAGCAGATAGGCACGCACTGCGGAGTCCGGGCCCGACCCGCGACGCACCGCCTGCAACGTGCGGGTGAACACCTCGCCGGTCAGATCCTCCGCCGTGTGCAGATCGCGGCAGCAGTGCGCGGCGTAGCGCCGCACGGCTCCCGCATGCCGGCGGTACAGCTCTTCGTACGCTCCGGTGTCCCCGCCCCGTACCCGGGTGATCAACTCGGCGTCGGAAGCCACCGATTCACCTGAACCGGCCGGGCTCCCGCCGCGCCCTTCCGCCATGGCGCCGGTCCTCGGCTCTTGACCGAGCCCGGCCTTGCCGACGTTCCCCGCGCTGCCGCCGGACCTGCCGCCATCGCCGTCCCCGGCCTCACCGGTCCCCGCGACGCCGTCGGCCTTGACGACCCAGGAGGGCCCGGCCCCTTCCTCCACGCCCCCGACAGCCGCGGGTACTTCCTTCGTGCGCTCGCCAGGCCCGGGTCCTCCCGCTGCGCCGACAGCAGATCCCGAACCCGTCCCCGAACCCGTCCCCGAACCTGGCCCCGAACCTGGCCTCGAACCTGGCCCCGAACCCGAACCCGGCCCCGAATCCGGCCCCGAATCCGACGCGGACGGAGACCCCGCCCCCGACCCCGATCCCGACGCCGACCCCGATCCCGTCCCCGCGCCGAGCCCCGTGCCGACCGTGGTGCCCCGGCTCGGCCTGGGGCGCCTACCGCTTGCTCTGCCCGCGCCGGTGGCGGTGCCTGTGCGGGGGCCTGTTCCGGTACCTGCCCCAAAGCCCGCTTCACGTCGATTCGGGGTGCTGTCGCCGGCGCTGCGAATTGGCTTGTTCTCGCCGTCGACACTTGCGCCACTCCCGGTCCGGCCGCCTCGTGACACCTCGCCGGGCGCGCCGTTCACCGGAGCCGCAGTCCCGGCACCGTCACCGGAGTCCGCCGGACCGCCAGCCCCACCCGCGCTTCCAGCGCCATCGGCGCCACGGGCACCGCGAGGGCCACGGGCACCGCCGACGCCACGGGCACCGCCAGGGCCACGCTCGTCACCCTGAGCACCCTGCGGCCCCGCACCAGCGCCCCGCACCCGCGCCGCGGGCCCGTGGTCACCCGGCCCGGCACCGTCGTCGGACCGCCCGGCAGGGGTGTCGGTGTCCAGCTCGGAGAAGCCGCTGCGCTGCTGCGGGACGCTCGGATGCGGATGCGGATGCGTGCCGGGGCTCGGGACATCGGCGGAGGGCGCGTCCGGGCAAGTGTTCTGCTCCGGAACCTGCGGGGCCCGCAACAACTCCGGCTGCCGTGCGGCCTGCCCGGTGTCCGGCTCGCCGTGACCGTGCTTTTCGTCCCGCCCGTCAGCACCCATCCCGGAAGCCCCTGTACACGCCGACATGCCCCAATATTCCGCGTCAGCGTCCCACAACCGAGCCCCGTTGCACCGGGCTTGCGCCCCCAACCACCCGTTCGGGGCGCCTTCACGCGCATGACGCGGCAGTCACCCGTTCGGGTGTTGTCGGGGCCCTTCGCGGACTCCTCGACTGAGGCGGGCCGAGGGGCATGGGCCGGCCCGGCGCACCACCGGCCCGGACACTTCCGGGCCGGTGGCCGTCAGGGGCCGGCGGGCGGACCCGACCTGCCCCTGACGCCGTCGACCGCTCGTCTCACACCGTCGGGCGCGACCGCAGGCCCTCCAGCAGGATGTCCAGCAGCCGGGCCGACGCCGCCTGCTGCTGGGCCGCGTCCGGCAGGGACGGGGCCGCGGTGGCGATCACCAGCAGGACATCGGCGACCGTCACGTCCGTGCGCAGCTCACCCGCCGCGCGGGCCCGCTCCACGAGCCGCCCCACGACCTCGAGCAGTGTCGCTGCCCCGGCGTCCTTGTCCGGCTCGCCGGCCGCCGCCCTGGCGGGCTGCTCCACCAGGCGCAGCCCCTGCTCCGCCTGACGCTGCTGCGGAACGCGCGCACCGGCCGCCTCGGCGGCCCGCACCTCGGCGCTCTTCGCGTCGGCCGGCTCCGCCTCGTCCGTCTGCACCCGCAGCACCTGCGGCGGCAGCAGCCGGCCCGCGCCCGAGGCCACGGAGGTCCGCAGGAACCGGGAGAGCGCCGACCACGGCTCGTCCTCCTGGCCCAGAGCGGTCCGCGCCTGCTCGGTCAGCCTGGCGGTCTCCTCTTCGGCTATTCGCCGGACCAGCACGTCCTTGCTCGGGAACCGCCGGTACACGGTCCCCACGCCGACGCGCGCCCGGCGCGCCACGTCTTCCATCGGAGCCCCGTAGCCCAGCTCGCCGAAGACCTCGCGGGCGGCGCGCAGGACGTGCTCCAGGTTGCGCTGTGCGTCCACGCGCAGTGGCGCGGACCGTGCGCCCGGGCCGCTGCCCGTGGCGGTGGTGGCATCCGTCGTGGCCGTAGGTCCTCCGCCGTCGGAAGCGACAGCGGCCGGCCAATGAGTAGTGCCCTGAATGTGCATAACCGTTCCCCCGGTAATGATGTCTCCCCCCGGAGACTCCCCGCCCTGACTGCCGGGGGCGGTCTGGCACCCCGACGAAGTACGAACATAGTTGAGCCCAGGTCAAGAATGAAGAGGGCAGTTCCGGGCAGCCCTCACCCCGTTCGGCGCACCGGCCCGATCCGTCCTGATTCGCCACGCCTGTGCCACCCCGCTCACCCCATCTGACCTGCACCGCTGGTCCGCCGCGGCCGGAATCTCCCGCTCCGGTCCCACCGCTTCCTCCGGTCACACATTTCGACGGGCCTGTGGACAAACACCGGCCGGAGGTGCCTCATGGGAGAGTGCTGTGTCTTCACGGGGTACACGGCAGGGGTCAGCGCTCCGCGGGGCCCCGCGCCCTGGCGCGGGCACCAGGGGCTTGAGCAACGTCGCGAGGAGACCCTCTGTGAAGGAACCGGCGCGCATTCTCGTTGTCGGCGGTGGCTACGTCGGGATGTACACCGCGCTGCACCTCCAGCGGAAGCTCAAACGCGACGAGGCCCGGATCGTCGTGCTCGACCCCGAGCCCTACATGACCTACCAGCCCTTCCTCCCGGAAGCCGCGGCCGGTTCCATCTCCCCGCGCCACGTGGTCGTCCCCCTCCGCCGGGTCCTCGGCGACTGCCAGGTCGTGATCGGCGAGGCGCGGTCCATCGACCACGCCAAGCGCACCGCGACCATCACCACCCTGGCCACCGACGAGGAGGGCACCGGCGCCGTCGAGCTCGAGTACGACGAGCTCGTCCTCGCGCCCGGGTCGGTCTCCCGCACCCTCCCGATCCCCGGCCTCGCCGAGTACGGCATCGGCTTCAAAACCGTCGAAGAGGCCATCGGCCTGCGCAATCACGTCCTCGAACAGCTCGACATCGCCTCCTCCACCCGCGACCCCGAAGTGCGCGACGCGGCGCTGACCTTCGTCTGCGTCGGCGGTGGCTACGCCGGTGTGGAGGCGCTGGCGGAGCTGGAGGACATGGCCCGCTACGCCGCGCGGTACTACCACAACGTCTCCCCCGAGGACATGAAGTGGATCCTCGTCGAGGCGACCGACCGGATCCTTCCCGAAGTCGGCGCGGAGATGGGCCGGTACACCGTCCGGGAGCTGCGCCGCCGGGGTATCGACGTCCGGATGGAGACCCGCCTCGAGAGCTGCGAGGACCGGGTGGCGGTGCTGAGCGACGGCTCCCGCTTCCCGACCCGCACCCTCGTCTGGACCGCCGGCGTCAAGCCGCACCCCGTCCTCGCCACCACCGGCCTCCCGCTGAACGGCCGCGGCCGCCTCAAGTGCACCGCCGCGCTGCGGGTCGACGGGGTCGAGCACGTCTGGGCGGCGGGAGACGCCGCGGCGGTCCCGGACGTCACGTCCGACGAGTCCGGCGCGCTCTGTGCGCCCAATGCCCAGCACGCCCTCCGCCAGGCGAAGGTTCTGGCCGAGAACCTCCTTGCGTCCTTGCGCGGTGAGCCGGTCCGGGAGTACGAGCACAAGTACGTCGGGTCCGTGGCCTCCCTCGGCCTCCACAAGGGCGTCGCCCACGTGTACGGCCGGAAGCTGAAGGGCTACCCGGCCTGGTTCATGCACCGCGTGTATCACCTCAGCCGCATCCCGACGTTCAACCGCAAGGCCCGGGTGCTCGCCGAATGGACCCTCTCCGGGCTGTTCAAGAGGGAAATCGTTTCCCTGGGCTCGCTGGAGAACCCCCGGGGCGAATTCGAACTCGCTGCCGGTACCGGCCGTCACAACGAGACGACATGACCGGCTGAGCCCGGAACGGAACTCCTCGGGAGCGGGCCGCGTCTGAGGTATGTCAGTGCCCTCGGCCACACTGGACGTGTGACCATGGGTGGGCTCACATCTACAAAGAGTGCAGTGGTACGTCCGGCCGGCCCGGCTGACCCGAAGCGACATCACGAGGCAAAGCTCAGTGAACTTCACGCGCTGGAGCGCCCGGCTCCCCGGAACACAGCGACGCGCCGCCTCGCGGACCGACCGCGGCGCGCGCCCCGCGCAGCCGTCGACGGCCGCGGGTACCGGCGGCGCCGTTCCCGCGGCGCGCGGTGAGCACCAGGGGCTCGCGTCGGACGTGGCGCGCCCCCTCCCGACCGCCGCCGCGCCCGGGGCGGAACGTCCGACGGTGGACGGGCTGTCCGTGCGCGAGGTCCTCGGGCAGGTCCCCGGCCTGGTCGCCGTGGTGTACGGGCCCGACCACCGCATCGCATACGTCAACGACGCCTACGCCGCGGTCTTCGGCCCGCGCGCGGCCGGCGAGCCCGCCCGGACGGAACTGCCCGAGCTCGCCGAACTCGGCCTGCTCGCCCTGATGGACCAGGTGCTGCGCAGTGGCAAGCCCCGCACCGTCAAGTCCCGCCGCGTCCCGGGCGCCCGGGTGGCACCCGACGGCGGCGCGGCCCGGGACGGCTACTTCACCTTCACCTGCAGCCCGATCGACATCCCCGCCGCGCCCCTCGCCGACGGGCCGGCCGAGCCGGCGCCGGGCGGGACGGCCACCGGCTCTCCGGACGGCGCGGCCCCCGAGCCCGCAGCGCCGCACGACGCACCCGCCTCAACCGCACCCGCGTCCGGCGTACCCGCGTCCACCGAGCCCCCGGAGGCGGCGTCCCCGCGGACCTCCGCCGACGACGCAGCCGTCCTCGACCCCACCGCCGTCCCGGAGCCCCACCGCGGCGTCCTGGTCTTCGCCGCCGACGTCACCGACCAGGTGGAGGCGGCCGAGCGGCTGCGCGCCAGCGAACGGCGCCAGCGCGAGGCCGCGGTCACCCTCCAGCGCAGCCTCCTCCCGCAGGAGCTGGAGCAGCCCGACGACCTGCGGGTCGCCGTCACCTATCAGCCCGGCGGCACGGATGCCGCGGTCGGCGGCGACTGGTACGACGTCATCACCCTCGGCGGCGGCCGCACCGCCCTGGTCATCGGGGACGTGATGGGCCGGGGCGTACGCGCCGCCGCCGTCATGGGCCAGCTCCGCACCGCGGTGCGCGCCTACGCCCGGCTGGACCTCCCTCCGCACGAGGTGCTCCAGCTCCTCGACGGCCTGGCCGCCGAAATCGACCCCCAGCAGATCGCCACCTGCGTCTACGCCGTCCACGACCCCAACGAGGGGCGGCTCGTCTACGCCTCCGCGGGGCATCTGCCGATCATCGTCCGCGACGCGGACGGCACGGTCCGCCGCGCCGCCGAACCCACCGGACCGCCCCTGGGCACCGGCGGCTACCTGCACGCCTCCGGATCCATGGCCCTCGGGCCGGGCGCCACCGCCGTCCTCTACACCGACGGCCTGGTGGAGCGCCGGGACAAGGACATCGACGAAGGCGTCGACGCCCTCCAGCAGGCGCTCGCCGGCGCCACGGGCTCACCCCAGGTCGTCTGCGACCGCCTCATCCGTGCCCTGGGCGTCACCGCGGACCACGACGACGACGTCGCCGTACTCGTCCTCCAGCACCCCACCCGCAGCGGTCACGACGCGGAGCTCTTCCACAACGCCGCGCTCGAACTCCTCGGCGGAGTCGAGGCCGCGCCGCGAGCCCGCGCCTTCGCGTCCGGTGTCCTGGCGAGCTGGCGCTTCCCGGTGGAGCTGCGGGACCTGGGCGTACTGGCCGCCAGCGAGCTGGTCGCCAACTCCCTCCAGCACGGGATTCCGCCCATGCGGCTGCGCCTGCGGCGCACGGACCGGCGCCTGATCATCGAGGTCACCGACGGCGACGACCACCTGCCGCGGCGCCGCACCGCGGAACCGGTGGACGAGGCGGGCCGCGGCATCTCGATCATCGCGACGATCGCCTCCTCCTGGGGCTGCCGCCGGACTCCCGGCGGCGGCAAGTCGGTCTGGTGCGAATTCGCCCTCCCCGCCGCATGACACCCGGGGCCCACCACCGGCAACCCCGCGGGGAACGGACCGCGCCCCGGCCCGGCTGTTCAGCCGCCTCTCCGGGCCGGTCCGGCACGCACCCCTGACGTGACGGACCGCGTCCCCTCCCGAACGGAACGGGGGACGGAACCGGAGGGAACGGAGCCCCCGAACGGATTCCGACCGGGAGCCCCTCCCCGGCCGTGGCCCCTTCCTCGAACTTCCTGGGGTGCCGTCCGGTCTACCGGGCCGCAGAACATGGAACAACGGAACCGCCCCCGGCGGCAGCAGCACATCGCTGCTCCCACCGGGGGCGGTTGAGGCGCGCGGATCAGGGCGGCCCTGCGGAAGGGACTCCCGCAGCCGGCCGCCCGAGCCCCTGCCGTCAGACCCCTGCCGTCAGACGCCCGCCGTCACCTGGGCTGCCACCGGCTCGGCCGGTACGGACTCGGCCCGCTGCGCCGGTATCACCACCGGGCCGGCGGCCTCGGCCGGTGCCGCGGTGCGGTGCGGACGGTCCTGAGCCGGGGTCAGCCGCCGCCCGAGCCGCAGGGCGAGCACCGTGATGCCCAGCGAGCACCCCAGCAGCAGCACGATGTACTCGGTGTACATGCCCGCACCGGCGATGAGCCCGCCCGCCGCGGGGCCGACCGCCAGGGCAAGCTGCTTCACCAGGGCGAAGGCCGAGTTGTACTGCCCCACCAGCGAACTCGGCGCGAGGTCGGCCACCAGCGGCGCCACGGTCGGGGAGAGCATCGACTCGCCCAGCCCGAAGAGCGCGTAGGTGGAGATCAGCGCGCCGGTCGCGATCGCCTGGCTGCCGTGCACCAGACCGGACACCCCGGCCGCCACCCACGCCAGCGTCCAGATCAGCCCCACCAGCGCGACCACCCGGCTCCGCCGGTGCCGCTCCACCAGCTTCAGCACACCGAACTGGGCCAGCACGATGACGGCCGTGTTGGCGGCCAGCGCGATCCCCAGCGTGGAGGGCGAGATCCGGGCGGCCTCCACGGCGAAGGCCGCAAGCCCCGACTCGAACTGCCCGTAGCAGGCGAAGAACATCACGAAGCCCAGCACGCACAGCTGGACCATGGCCCGGTCGCCGAGCAGGGCCCGCCAGCCGCCGTTCGCCCGGTCGTCCGTCGGCACCGCGTCGTCGACCCGGGGCACCTGCGGCAGCCGAACGGTCGCCGCCGTCACCGCCAGCACCAGGAACATCACGGCCTCGATCGAGAACAGCGTCACGAAGCTCGACGGCCGCGAGGTGTCGACGATGAGCCCGCCCAGCAGGCCGCCGACGCCGAGGCCCAGGTTGCTGAGGAAGAACTGCCCCGCGAACGCGCGGGACCGGGTGACCGGAGTGGAGCACCAAACGATCATGGTGGCCAGCGCCGGCTGGATCACAGCGATGCCGGCGCCCAGCAGCCCCGCAGCACCGATGACGAGCGGCTCGCGCTCCGCCAGCCCGAGCGCCAGTGACCCGACGGCCGCGGCGACCGACCCCGCGATGGCAACCGGCAACGGACCCCGCCGGTCGATGACCCGACCGGTGAACGGCAGCACGACCAGTGCGGCGACGGCGAACGCCGCGAGCACCACACCGGCAGTGCTCGCGCCGAGATTCCGGACCTGCGCCACATAGACGAAGAGGAACGGAACAGTGAAGCCGTTGCCGAACGCGCTCAGCGCGTTGCCCAGCTGGATCCGGCGCAGAGCTGCGCCCATCGCGGTGGTCACACTCACCTACCTAGGTCGAGAGAGGGTGGACAGTCGAGGTCTGAAGACTTCAACTGTAAAGTTCGAAGCTAAAGAGTACACAGAGAAGGACTTCAAGGCCAATGAGTTGCGTGCCATACTCCCGGGCATGGCTGACACCCCCGCCCCGCCCGCGTCGCACCGGGAGCCGAGCCTCGATGAGCAGATCGCGGCCTACCAGCGCGAGTTCCGCGACCTCGACCCCCAGGTCGAGCAGGTCGTCTCGGCGCTCCAGCGGCTCAACCGGCGTATGAACGTCGCGTACGGACGCCAGACCGCCACGCTCGGGATCAGCAACGCCGAGTGGGAGGTCCTCAAGGCCCTCGTCCTGGCCGGCGTTCCGTACCGCATGGGGCCGGGGGACCTGGCCAAACGGCTGGGGCTCACCCCCGCCGCGATGACCCACCGGGTCGACCGGATGGCGAGCGAAGGTCTCGTCACCCGCGAACGCGACGAGAACAACCGCGTCCGGGTGATCGTGGAGCTCACCGACGAGGGCCGGGAGAAGTGGCTCGAGGCGATGCGGCTGGCGTCGGTCTTCGAGGAGGACCTGCTCCAGGACCTCTCACCGGAGGAACGGGTGCAGTTGGGGGATGTGCTGACCCGCCTCCTGCGGCGCGTGGAGGACGCCCAGCCCGACGCCGACGGCCGCCTGGCCGACCTCGACGAGGCAGGTTGACGCGCACCGGCGCGGTCCGTATAGTCCTTCGGGTTGCCACGGAGCCGATACGGTTCCGGAGCAGCCACTCGAGCCGCACCGGCGGCAAACCACTCAGCACGATCTCCCAGCGGGGACGATTTCGGCATGCCGGAATCAGATCCGAATGGCTCGATTATGAGCCGCCAGGGAAATCCGCTAAAGTAGTGGACACGCCGGAAGGCGCGAAAAACCCCGCTCCAACAGGGGGCCGGAATCGAATTCGGACCGGAAACGGAACGAAAAAGAGTCTGGTAAGGTTGGAAACAACGAAGGGAAGCGCCCGGAGGGCCCGAAAGGGAACAAAGGAAGCGTCCGTTCCTTGAGAACTCAACAGCGTGCCAAAAGTCAACGCCAGATATGTTGATAACCCCGTCTCCGGGCCATCACGGTCCGAGGCGAGGTTCCTTTGAAAAAACACAGCGAGGACGCTGTGAACCGGGGGGACTATTCCTCCTCCTGGTTCCGCTCTCGTGAT
>NZ_JBIASV010000010.1:0-241031 GCF_042891165.1 Streptomyces sp. NPDC001922
CCACCCCCCAGGTCATCCCTTCGACAGGGGGCAACAGTCATACCGGGCCCGGAGGCCAGCGGCCCTCTTGCAGGACCACGAAGAACATAACGGGGTGGGCGGCGCCCGCGCGCCCCGGTGACGACGGCCCGCCGCAGGACGGGGCGCGCATCCCGGCGCGCGCGGGTGCCGGCCCGTGACCGATCCGGCCGTCGGCCCCGGCACCGCTCTCGCGCACCGGGGCGGCCACGCGACCACCGGCGCCCGCATGCCGTGGCCGGGTCACGGTGTCCGCGTTCCCGTCCCCAGCACGACCGGGCGCCGGGGGGCACAGCGGCCGGGGCGGTCACCCCGTTCCGCCCCTGCGGCGGCCGAACTCCTCGTCCAGGACGGAGAGTCGGCGCCAGTACTCGTCCTCGTCGATCTCCCCCGCCGCGAACCGCCGTCCGAGCAGGTGCAGCGGCGAGTTCTCGTCGTACGGGGGCCGCGGCTGCCACGGCCCGTATCCGCGGCCCGAGCGGCGGCCGCGCAGGACGGTGCGGCGCAGCAGGACGACGGCTCCGGCCACGACGGCCGCCCAGACGAGCGGGAAGAACAGGATCCACGGGCCGGGGCCGCCGCCGTCGTAGGCGATGTCGGCAAGCGTGTTCATGGTGGCTCAGCTCCTCGGTGCGGTGTTCTCGATACGTCGAGACTCGCCGCGGGAGGGGGGCCGCGTCGTCGTGCACCGGTCGGCTCGTGGCCTGCTGCCACGGGAGTAGTGCGGGGTGCACCGGGGCGGCCGGGGGCGCCCTCCGGAGTACGGCGTGCCCCGCGGCCTGCGGCGACGCCCCGGACCAGGCCGGCACTCGCTCTGTACCTACTAGTACGTACACTGCCGTGCATGCCGAACATCACCGCTCCGGCCCCGGGCACACTCGCCGTCCGCACCGTCCTGGGGGACCTGCCGCCCGCCGAGCTGGGCGTCTGCGACGCGCACGACCACCTCTTCCTCCGCTCGCCGCTGCTGCCCGGTCAGGAGCTGGACGACGCGGACGCGGCGGCGGCCGAGCTGCGCTCCTTCGCCGCGCTGGGCGGGCGGTCCGTGGTGCAGTGGACCCCGTTCGCGCTGGGCCGGCGGGCCGGGCTGCTCGCCGGACTGTCCCGGGCCACCGGGGTGCGGGTGGTCGCCGCCACCGGGCTGCACCAAGCGGCGCACTACACCCCGGAGTTGCTGCGCAGCCTGGACTCCCCGGCCGAGCTGTTCGTCCGCGAACTGACCGTGGGGATGGCGCCCGACGACACTCCGGAGGGGAATCCGCTGCCGGCGCGAGCGGGCCTGATCAAGGTCGCCGGGGGCTTCCACGGGCTCGACGCGCACGCCCGGAGGGTGCTGCGTGCCGCCGCGGAGGCGCACCACGCGACGGGGGCACCGGTCGCGGTCCACCTGGAGGCCGGGACCGGAGCGCCGGCCGTCCTGGAGCTGCTCTGCGGGCGGCTCGATATGCCGCCCGCCCGGGTGCTGCTCGGCCACCTGAACCGGTCGCCCGACCCGTGGGTTCACCGGGAGGCCGCCCGGGCGGGGGCCCATCTGGTGTTCGACGGCCCGTCACGGGCCCATCACGCCACCGACTGGCGGCTGTTCGAGATGCTGACCGCGCTGGTGGAGGCGGGACACGCCGACCGGCTGCTGCTGGGCGGTGACACGGTGACCGCGAACGCCCGCGCCGCCACCGGGGAGGGGCCCGGGATGCCGTACCTGCTGAGCGGGCTCCGCCCCGCGGTGGAGCGGCGGCTGGGCCGGGAGGTGGCCGAGCTGCTGTTCGTCGGCAACCCGGCCCGCGCCTTCGCCGCCCACTGGCGCGGGGACGGGCACCGGGCGTAGCCCGTTCCGGGCGAAGGCAGGAACGGGCCAGATGACCGCACCCCGGACGCCGGAGCGGCAACGGTGCCGGGAGGGCGCTCCAGGGGTGCGCCGTTCCGGACGGCACAGCCGGACCGCGCTCCCGGACGGACAGCACACCCGGCCGGCGCTCGCATGGGGCGACCGAACGCTACTGGGGCAGCACCGACAGCGGATCGTCCAGCACCGGCTGCCAGGCCAGTTCGGCCGCACCGACCAGGCTGTTGTGGTCGAGCGAGCAGGCGAGGAGCGGGACGCTGCCGCTCTGCCCCCACAGGCTGCGCTCTGCCACCACGGCGCGCAGCCGCTCGGGGTCGGCCGCCAGCAGCTCGCGGTGGAGGCCGCCGAGGATGACGCGGTCCGGGTTGAGGATGTTCACCAGCCCCGCGAGGCCCAGGCCGAGGCGGTCGATGAGCACCTGGACGGCCGTGCGCACGGACGGCGACTCGCGCTCGTCGCGGAGCAGGTCCCGGGCCTGCTGGAGCAGCGACACCTCGGGCCCCGGGTCGCGTCCGGCCGCCATGAGGAAGGCGAGCGGATCGGCCTCGACGTCGAGGCAGCCGCGGCTTCCGCAGTGACAGGGCCTGCCCTCCGGGTTGACGGTCAGATGGCCGACCTCCAGGGCGAGGCCCGAACTGCCGCTGTGCAGCCGCCCGTCGAGGACCAGCGCCCCGCCGACGCCCCGGTGACCGGTGGCCACGCACAGCAGGTCCCGGGCGCCGCGGCCCGCTCCGTGCCGGTGTTCGGCGAGGGCGGCGAGGTTGACGTCGTTGCCCGCGAGGACGGTGGCGCCGGAGCCGGCCTTCGCGAGGATGCCGGCGCCCCGCACCCGCTCGGCGAAGATGTCCCGGACCGGCGCCCCGGCCGGCCAGGCGACGTGGAGCGGGTTGAGGGCGGTTCCCTCGGGCTCCGCGACGGCGGACGGCACCGCCAGCCCCGCCCCGAGGCAGCGGCGGCCGGTCTCCCGCAGCAGCTCCGCCCCGGCGTCGACCACGGCGGCCAGCACGTGTGCCGGGTCGGCGGGGACGGTCATGCAGCCGGGCGCGGTGGCGACGATCCGGCCGCCGAGGCCGACGAGCGCGGCGCGGAAGCCGTCGGCGTGCACCTGGGCGGCGAGCACCACGGGCCCGGCGGGGTCGACCGCGAGCCGGTGGGACGGACGGCCCTGCGAGCCGGCCGCGGCGGTCGGGCGGGAGTCGACCTGGATCAGGCCGAGCGCCTCCAGTTCGGCCGCGACGGCGCCCGCGGTCGCGCGGGTGACGCCGAGTTCCGAGGTCAGGACGGCGCGGGTGGGCGCACGGCCGGTGTGTACGAGCTCCAGGGCCGGTCCGAGGGCACTGCGGCCTCTCTCCAGGCGTGTTGTCCGAGTCAGGGTCACCCCTCTATTCTGACTTTGTGCCGAACTTAAACAAAACACGGACGGCCCTTTCGGGCGGACGGCGCGGAAACAACACCGCGGATCCCGCCCTCCGACGCCTCCGCATCGCCCTCACCGCCTTCTTCGCCCTCGACGGCCTGCTCTTCGCCGGCTGGGTGGTCCGGATCCCCGCCATCAAGCAGCAGACCGGTGCCTCCACGGGCGAGCTCGGGCTCGCCCTGCTGGGCGTGTCGGCCGGAGCCGTCGCCACCATGACGGTCACCGGACGGCTGTGCACCCGGTTCGGCAGCCACCCCGTCACCGTGGTGACCGGGCTGCTGTTCTCGGTGGGCATCGCGCTGCCTCCGCTGGCCGGTTCGCCCCTGGCCCTCGGCCTGGTGCTCCTCGTCTTCGGCACCGCGTACGGCGCGATCAACGTGGCCATGAACAGCGCCGCCGTCGACCTGGTCGCCGCGCTGCGCCGGCCCGTCATGCCGAGTTTCCACGCCGCGTTCAGCCTCGGCGGCATGCTCGGCGCGGGGCTGGGCGGGCTGCTGGCCGGGCAGTTGAGCGTCACCCGGCACCTTTTGCTGCTGGCTGCCTGCGGGCTCCTGATCACCGCTGTCGCGGGCCGGGTCCTGTTCACGACACCGTCGCCGGATTCCGGGGAACGCGGGCCGCGCCGGACCGACGGGGACAGCGCCACGGCCCGGTCCGCGGGGCGGCACCGCCGGCCGGTGGTGCTCCTCGGGCTGATCGCGCTGTGCACGGCGTACGGCGAAGGGGCGCTCGCCGACTGGAGCGCGCTCCACCTCGAAGAGGATCTCGGCGCGCCCGCCGGGCTCGCCGCCGCGGGCTACTCCGTCTTCGCCCTCGCCATGACCGTGGGCCGGCTCACCGGGACGGCGCTGCTCGAACGCCTCGGGCAGACCCGGGCGCTGGTCGCCGGCGGGACCACCGCCGCGGCCGGCATGCTCCTCGGCGCCCTCGCGCCGAGCCTGCCCGTCGCCCTCGCCGGCTTCACGGTCACCGGTCTGGGGCTGGCCAACATCTTCCCCGTCGCCATCGGGCGGGCCGGGGAGCTGGCCGGGCCGAGCGGTGTCGCCACGGCCTCCACCCTCGGGTACGGCGGAATACTGCTGGGCCCGCCCGCCATCGGGCTGCTCGCGGACCGTTCGTCCCTGCCCGTCGCCCTGACCACGGTCGCGGTGCTCGCTGCCGTGGCGGCACTGGTCGCCTGGACCGTCCGGGACACGGCGGGGGCACGCCCGGGGTGACCCGGACGGCCCGTGCGTCCGGGGCCGGGTGCCCGCGGCCGGGACGGCGGTCGTGGCTCCGCCGCACCTCGCTGCGCCGTCCGGCACGTCCCGGCGATGACCTCCCCCGCGCGCGGACCCCACCGGACCCGCGCGGACATCGTCGGCCCGGGCCGCCGCCGTGACGGCACCCGGGCCGGGCCGCAGCAACGGCTCCCCGGGCGCCCGCCCGCGAGGGCCGGCGGACGAGCAGGGGGCACATCGATGGCGCCGGCCGGCGCCCGGGCAGGCAGCATGGGGCGCATGAGCGTGACCATCGACATTGCGGGACTCCCGCCCGAGCACCTGGTGTTCAGTCCGTCGCCCCTTGCCGAACTGTGCGCCGCACTGCACGCCCTGGCCGAACCACGGCACCACCCCGGGCTGGAGGGCTGGACCACCGCGACGAACGCCGCCCTCCGGCCGGACCTCGCGGACCGGCTGTGCGAGGCGGACTTCCTGTGGCGCTCCGCGCACAGCGACATCGATCTGCCCTTCGCCGCACTGCCGGACACCCGGGGCCGCCCGGGCGCCACCCTCGCCGAGGATCTGGACCTGCTGGACCGGCTGGACGACGACCGCTTCGTCGACGCGGCCCTGGACATCTCCTGCCACAGCGACTACGAGCCGGACGGCCCGTCCCGACACGTCAACGCCGGGGTCCGCGCGCAGGCCCTGGCGCACGCCACCGCGCGCGGCGCCCGGCAGGCCGAGTTCGCCCGGCGTCTCCTGGCGGACCCGCCGGCGGTCCGGGTCTGGCTCCGCCGGCTGTTCGAGGACTGCGCGGAGGCCTTCTTCGACGACCTCTGGCAGCGGGTGCGCGCCCGGCTCGCCGCCGACGCCCGGCACAAGACGGAGGTACTGCGCCGCAAGGGCCTGGCCCGGGCCCTGGCCGAGGTGTCACCCGCCCTCGCGCTGGACGACAGCGGCACCCGGATCGTCGTCGACAAACTCAGCAGCGGCCATGCGGACGCCCGTGACCCGGCGGCCGGCCCGGGCGTCACCTTCGTGCCGTCCTCCGTGGGCCGGCCGCATCTCTGGGTTCTCCACGCGCCGGGCTGGCGCCCCGTGGTCCACTACCCGGCCGCCGCGCCCGACGTGCCGGGCCCCGGCTCGCTGGACCTGCTGCAGCTGCGGATGGAGGCCCTCTCCCACCCCCTGCGGATCCGGATGTGCCGCCATCTGGCCCGGTCCGCCGTCACCACCGGCGAGCTGGCCGCCGCGCACGGCATCACCCCGCCCGAGGTGTCACGGCACATCACGGTCCTGCGGAAGGCCGGGCTGACCACCACCCGTCGTCACGGCCGCTATCTGCTCCACGAACTCGATCTGACGGCGGTCGCGCGGCTGGGCAGCGAGTTCCTGGAAGGTGTCCTGCGCTGACGCCGGGGGCGGGCCTCACACCCGCAGGCCACGGAACCGCCAGGAGGGCGGCACCATACGTCGGCCGGCGGCCGCACCGGGCCCGGCCTCCCGGCCCGGAGCGCTCGCCGGGACCGGGCCCCGGACGCCGCCGCACGCGTGCCCGTCGGGTCGAGGACGCACCGCCGGGATCCGGACAGGACGATGCCCCGAGCCCCGCCGAGTGGCACACTGCCCGCATGCCGCCCGCGCGCACGCCGCTCGACCGCGACGCCCTGACCGTCGAGTTGGTCTTCGCCTTCGTCACGGGTGCGGGGGTCGCCGCCGTGGTGTTCCTCGCGGTCGCGAGCCCCGCGCTGCTGAGCGACCTGTCCCGGGCCGAGGAGCGGCAGGTGCTGACGGCCGGCTCGGTCGCCGCCGCCGCGGGCTTCCTGTGGCGGGTGGTGCGCGTTCTGCGCGGCGTCCGGCGGGCCGCCCGTCAGCCCAGCCAGCCGGGCCGGACCAGCCCCGACTCGTAGGCGAGGACGACCAGTTGGGCGCGGTCGCGGGCGCCCAGCTTCACCATCGTCCGGCTCACATGGGTCTTGGCGGTCAGCGGGCTGACGACCAGGCGGCGGGCGATCTCCTCGTTGGACAGGCCGATGCCGACCAGGGCCATCACCTCCCGCTCCCGCTCGGTGAGCGCGGCCAGCCCCTCGGCGGCCGCGGGTTCCTTCGAACGGGCGGCGAACTCCGCGATCAGCCGTCGCGTCACCCCCGGGGAGAGCAGGGCGTCGCCGTGCACCACCGCCCGTACCGCGCGCAGCAGTTCGTCCGGTTCGGTGTCCTTGACGAGGAAGCCGGAAGCGCCGGAGCGGATGGCCTCGAAGACGTACTCGTCCAGCTCGAACGTGGTGAGCATGACCACCTTCACGGCCGCCAGCTCCGGGTCCTCGCTGATCCTGCGGGTGGCGGCCAGACCGTCCAGCTCCGGCATGCGGATGTCCATCAGCACGATGTCCGGGCGGAGTTGCCGGACCAGCGCCAGGGCCTGGGCGCCGTCCGCGGCCTCGCCGGTGACCTCGATGTCGGGCTGCGCGTCGAGCAGGGCACGGAACCCGGCCCGGACGAGCAGCTGGTCATCGGCGAGCAGTACGCGGATCACTTAGGTCTCCTCCTCGGCGGCGGGGGGCCGGTCCCGGCTCACCGTAGCCGCCGCTCCGAGCGGAATGCGGGCGAGGACACGGAAGCCGCCGTCGGGCCGGGGCCCCGTCTCGACGCCGCCACCCAGGGCTACGGCCCGCTCGCGCATGCCGACGAGACCGTTCCCGCCGCCGCTCCCCGCTCGCCCCGCGGTCGCGGGGCCGTCGTCGTCGACCCGGATCTCCAGCTGCTGCGGCGCATAGCGCAGCAGAACGGCGGCGGTGCGCGAACCGGAGTGCCGGACGACGTTGGTCAGCGCCTCCTGGACGATGCGGAAGGCCGCCAGGTCGGCACCGGGCGGCAGGGCGACCGGCGTCCCCTCGGTGCGGACGTCGACCGTCAGGCCCGCACCGGACGCCTGCTGCGTCAGCTCGGCCAGCCGGTCCAGTCCGGGGGCGGGCGAACGCGGCGCGTCGCCGGGGGTGCGCAGGGTGTCGAGGACCTGCCGGACCTCGCCGAGCGCCTCCTTGCTGGCCTCCTTGATGGTGACCAGCGCGGTCCGGGCCTGCTCCGGCCGCTGGTCGAGCAGCGCCAGTCCGACCCCGGCCTGCACGTTGATCAGCGAAATGCTGTGGGCCAGGACGTCGTGCAGTTCGCGCGCGATCCGCAGGCGCTCCTCGTTGGCCCGGCGCCGCTCGGCCTGCTCCCGTTCCGCGCGCTCCCGGGCGAGCCGCTCCCTGCGCAGCCGGGCCAGCTCCGAACCGGCGACGACCGCCGCCACCCAGGCGGCGACGACCAGTTCCTGGCTCCAGGGCGCGGCGCCGTCGTTCGAGGGCGGCAGCCAGGGGTGGAGCCAGTGACCGATGACCAGGTGCCCCGCCCAGAGCAGCCCCAGGGCCGACCAGGCGGCCCACCGGTGACCGGCGACGACCGCCGTGAAGCAGGCGACGACGACGCTGATGAAGACCGGGCTGTACGGGTAACCGGCGCCGAGGTAGAGCAGCGTGACGGCGGCGGTGCCGAAGACCACGCACCGCGGGTACCGGTGGCGCAGCACCAGCAGGGCGGGCCCGAGGAGCAGCAGCACATAGCCGAACGCGGCGAGGCCTTCCCGCTCCGGCTGCTTCTCCATGGCGAAGCGGGAGCCGGCCAGCTGGGCCGCCGCCACCGCGACGGAGACGGCCAGGAGCGGGATCAGGGCCGGGCGGGCGCCGGGCGGTGCCGGCCACCGCCACCGGGCACGCGCCCCTCGGCCCGTGTCCCGGTCCTCCGCGCTCCGCACCCGTCCCTCGCTCATACCGGCCACGCTAGACCGGCCGGGCTCCGCAGAACGTCGGCCCGGCGGCGTGGTCGCGCCTGCTCCCGGCGGAGTAGCCCCGTCGGCCGCTGAGCGCCATCGGTGCCGGCCGGGGCATGAGGTGGCGGGACGGTGAGGTGGCGGAGCCGGTGGGGTGGCGGGGCGCCCGTCTCCCCCTGCGGCGGGGCGGGGAGCCCCACGGCAGCGGGCCCGCAGGCACGGGCCCCGGGAAGTACGGGCCCGGAGGTACAGGCCCGCGGGTACGGACCCGGCGAGGGCGGCGTGCCGTCCCGGCCGGGCCGGTGCTCCGATCACTCGGGCGGGCTGAGCTCCGCATGGTCCCGGTCCATGGCCGTCAGCGCCCGCCGGGCCATCGGACGGGTCCGGACGATCTCGGCCAGCGTGGTGGTACCGCGGGTGATCTTCGCGAAGGCGTTCCAGGCCGGCCGGAAACCTGTGATCGCCGCGTGCAGCAGCCCCGGGCGCCGCTCGAAGACGGCGAGCATCCGGCGCCCCACGCCCATCTCGACGCCCAGGCCGGCCTTGATGGCGAAGGCGTAGTTGAGGGCCTGACGGCGGGCGTCCACCGCGTCGTGCGCCTCCGCGATCCGCACCGCCCACTCCCCCGCGAGCCGTCCCGAGCGCAGCGCGAAGGAGATGCCCTCGCGCGTCCAGGGCTCGAGCAGCCCCGCCGCGTCCCCGCACACCAGCACGCGGCCGCGGGAGAGCGGCGAGTCGTCCGCCCGGCAGCGGGTGAGGTGTCCCGAGGAGATGCTCGGCTCGAAACCGGCCAGTCCGAGCCGTCCGATGAAGTCCTCCAGATAGCGCTTGGTCCCGGCGCCCTCGCCGCGGGCCGAGATCACCCCGACGGTGAGGGTGTCGCCCTTGGGGAAGACCCAGCCGTAACTGCCGGGCATCGGGCCCCAGTCGATGAGCACCCGCCCCGCCCAGTCCTCCTGCACGGACTCCGGGACGGGGATCTCCGCCTCCAGGCCCAGGTCCACCTGGTCCAGCTTCACCCCGACATGCGCTCCTATCCGGCTGGCGCTGCCGTCCGCGCCGACGACCGCACGGGCCAGCACGGTCTCCCCGCCGGCCAGCACCACCGCGACGGTGCGCCGGTCGGGCACCGCCGGGCCGTGCTGCTCCACCCGCGTCACGGTGACGCCGGTCCGCAGCGTGGCGCCGGCCTTCTGCGCCGCCGCCACCAACTGCTGGTCGAACTCCGGGCGGTTGATCAGCCCGAAGAGCATCCGGCGGGAGCGGCGGGTACGGGCCAGCCGTCCGTTCAGGGAGAACGTCACCGCGTGCACCCGGTCGCGCAGCGGGAGTTCGAAGCCCGGCGGCAGGGCGTCCCGCGACGGGCCGATGATGCCTCCGCCGCACGTCTTGTACCGGGGCAGTTCCGCCTTCTCCAGCAGCAGGACCCGCCGCCCGGCGGCGGCCGCGGCGTACGCCGCCGACGCACCCGCGGGGCCGGCCCCCACGACCACGACGTCCCACTCCGGCTCGGTGCCCTGTTCCGCGTTCTCGCTGCTCACCTGTGCTTCTGCTCCCGCTCGGCCTGGGTCCCCCGACCGAAGCCCAGAGGTGGCTCCGGCTACCGTTCGCATCCTACGGCTCATGGTCACCACGGCTCACTGTGGGAGGATCGGCAGCGTATGCACGGTACGTACGGCTCACCCCTGAACGTACCTCCGCCTTCGCACCCACGAGGAGCGCCGCCCCATGGAGCAGACCGCGGTCACCCCACTCGCCGAGACCGTCGCCTCGCTGCTGCCCCGCGCCCGGACGGAACTGGCCGAGCTGGTCGCCTTCCAGTCGGTCGCCGATCCCGACCAGTTCCCCCGGAGTGAGTGCGAAGCGGCGGCCGCCTGGGTCGCCGAGGCGCTCCGCGCCGAGGACTTCCAGGACGTCGCCCTGCTGGACACCCCGGACGGCACCCAGTCGGTGTACGGCTTCCTGCCCGGCCCCGAGGGCGCCCCGACGGTTCTGCTCTACGCGCACTACGACGTGCAGCCGCCGCTCGACGAATCCGCCTGGCTCTCCCCGCCGTTCGAACTGACCGAGCGCGACGGACGCTGGTACGGGCGCGGCGCCGCCGACTGCAAGGGCGGCCTGATCATGCACCTCACGGCGCTGCGGGCGCTCAAGGCGCACGGCGGCGTCCCGGTGAACGTGAAGGTCATCGCCGAGGGCTCGGAGGAGCAGGGCACGGGCGGTCTGGAGCGCTACGCGGAGGCGCACCCCGAGCTCCTCGCCGCGGACGCGGTCGTCATCGGGGACGCCGGCAACTTCCGGGTCGGGCTGCCGACCGTCACCGCCACGCTGCGCGGGATGACCCTGGTCCGGGTGCAGGTCGACACGCTCGAAGGCAACCTGCACTCGGGGCAGTTCGGCGGCGCCGCGCCCGACGCGCTGGCCGCGCTCATCCGGGTGCTGGACTCGCTGCGCGCCGAGGACGGCACCACGGTGGTCGACGGGCTGGCGCACGACGCGCACTGGGAGGGCCTGCAGTACCCGGAGGAGGCGTTCCGCAAGGACGCCAAGGTGCTCGACGGGGTGGAGCTCATCGGCTCCGGCACCGTCGCCGACCGCATCTGGGCCCGCCCCGCGGCGACCGTCCTCGGCATCGACTGCCCGCCGGTCGTCGGCGCCACCCCGTCGGTCCAGGCGGGCGCCCGCGCCCTGGTGAGCCTGCGGGTGCCGCCGGGCACCGACGCGGCCGCGGCGACGAAGCTGCTCACCGCGCACCTGGAGTCCAAGGCGCCGTGGGGCGCCCGGGTCACGGTGGAACAGGTCGGCCAGGGGCAGCCGTTCCGTGCCGACACCACCAGCCCGGCGTACGAGGCGATGGCGGCGGCGATGCGGGCCGCCTACCCCGGCGAGGAGATGCAGACCGCCGGCCAGGGAGGTTCCATCCCGCTCTGCAACACCCTGGCCACGCTCTACCCGGAGGCGGAGATCCTGCTGATCGGCCTGAGCGAGCCGGAGGCCCAGATCCACGCGGTGAACGAGAGCGTGTCCCCGGAGGAGCTCGAGCGGCTCTCCCTCGCGGAGGCGCTGTTCCTCACCGACTACGCGGCGTCCGCCCGGGGGTGACGCGTCCGGGTCCCGGGGCTGCGGTGCGGATGCGGCCCGGGACCCGACCGGTGCAGGCGGGCGAGGCCGCCCGGTGCCGGGGCCGTCCGCGCACCGGCCGCACCGAACGGCCCCGGAGCCTCCCGTCCGGAGGTGAGCGGGCCGGCCGTGCGGGACCGACGGGCACCCGCCGGCAGAAGCCCGGCCGACGGGGACTCAGCCGACGGGCACACCCGCCTCCAGGTTGAGCACGGTGGACCGTTCGCGGGCACGCAGTGCCCAGCGCAGCCGTTGGAACCGCTCCTCCGGCAGCAGTTCGGCGGCCTCCTCCTCGCTGACGAAGCGCCAGCCGCGCAGTTCCGCGCCCGGCAGCAGCACCCGGTCGGCGGAGCCGGGACCCAGACGCCCGCCGTCGAAGAGGAGCCGCAGCCCGCCGAAGGCGGGGGGCCTGGGCGGTTCCCAGTCGACCAGGAGCAGCCCGGGGACGCGGTCGAGTTCGATGCCGGTCTCCTCGGCGACCTCGCGCATCGCGGCCCGGGCGGGGGCCTCACCGGGCTCGACGACGCCACCGGGGAACTCCCATCCGGGCTTGTACGTGGGATCCACCAGCAGCACCCGGTCCTGCTCGTCGAAGAGCAGGACCCCGGCGGCCAGCGTCGGGGCGGTGGGCTCGGGGGTCTGCACGATCTCGCACGCCCCCGCGGCGCCGGTGCGTATCGCCTCGGCGATCCGCTCCGCGGTCTCGCGCGGGGTGAGCGCGCCGCTGTCGACGGCGTAGGCGTCGGCGGTGAGCCAGGGCAGCGCCTCCCGGTACCGGACCAGGGAGTCGAGCGACCACTGCCGTACGGCGGCGCTGCGCGCGGGGTCGTCGGCGAACTCCTCGCGGCTCGATATCCGTTCGCGCAGGATCGTTTCGTCAGGCGTGAGCACCACATGCCGTACCGGGATGCGGCGTGCGGCGAGCGCGCCGAAGATCTCGTCGCGGTAGTCCTGGCGGAGCACCGTCATGGGGACCACCAGCACTCCGCCCACCTCCGCCAGCACGGCGGCGGCCGCGTCGACGACCAGGCGCCGCCAGATCGCCAGGTCCTGGTAGTCGGTCACCTCGTTGAGCCGCTTCTGCGGCAGCAGATACGCCAGTGCGCCGCCGATCACCTCGGGGTCGTAGAAGGTGCTGCCCGGGATCAAGTCGGTCAGTTCACGAGCCGCACTGGTCTTCCCCGCACTGAACGCACCATTGATCCAGACGATCACATTTCCCCCTATGCCATAGCCCTCAGTGGATTGCCCGCTACACCTTGCCACGGAAACGCCGAGCGGCAAGGTGGCCCCCGGGGCGCCCCGGGGCCCGTCGGCGGGCGCTCGGGCGCCCCGGCGGCGGGAGCGGCCCCGATGCGCTCCGGCGGCGGGAGAGCCGGGGGAGGCACACGACCGCCGGGCGGCCGGCCCACAGCCCGCCGACCTCCCCATATCGTCGCATTCCTCGGCTTCCGCGCCATCGGGACGCGGCGTCGGCGCAGCCGCCGCGGTGGCGCGCGGGACGGACGGGCGGATCACAACAACAACGAGGAATGTCGCAGTTCCATAACCCCGCCCATGATCGCCCGGTGTTGCCGCTAATTTCGTCCCCTGTTCAACTACCCGAGGGGGGACTTCATGTCCTGGGGACATCAGCAGTCACCGCAGCCGCCGTATCCGCAGGGGCACCCGCAGCCGGCCGCGCCCGCCCCGGCCCGGCCGCGCTGGGCCCGCAAGCGCATCGCACTCCCCGTCGCCGCCGGGCTGTTGCTGTTCGGCGTCGGCATCGGTTCGGCGGGCGACGACTCCACCGCGCGGGCCGCGGCGGCCGGACCCGCCCCCACCGTCACCGCCACGGTGACGGCGCGAGCCGCGGCCGATCCGGCCGGGAAGCAGCAGCCGAAGCCCGGGAAGGCACCGGCGCGGAGCGAGGCGAAGGCCCATCAGGCCGAACAGAAGAAGACCGCCCCGTCCGGAAAGGCGGTCTTCAAGGTGTGGGGAACCGCTCCGTCGGGTGCGGACATCACCTACGGCAGCGACACCGAGAACCTCGACGGCAGCGGCCTGCCGATGACGAAGACCCTCACCGTCAAGGACGACGCGCTCTACTACCAGATTTCGGCCCAGCTCCAGGGCGGCGGAGACATCCGGTGCTCCGTCACCATCGACGGCAAGACCAAGAGCGGGCGCGCCCGCGGCGGATACAACATCTGCTCCGCGCAGTTGAACGGCGGCCTGCTCGGCGGCTGGAACTGACCGACGGCCGCCGTCCGTCGGATTCCGGCAGACGGCGGCCCGGACCCCCGGACACGGGCCCGGCCCCGGCCGTGCGCCGCCGCGCCGCCGGAGCCGGCTGCCCGGCGCCCGGCGCCCGGCAGCCGCGGAACGCCCCGGCCCCGAGGGCGTCCCGGCCACCCCCTGCGTCGCCATCCGGGCGACCGGAAGGCCCGTGCGGCGCGCACCGGGCAGCCCTTCGCAGCCATGGGTGCCGCGAACCGCCGTGGGTGCCGCGAACCGCCGTGAACACGCGGCCGGAAACCGTCATTTGCTCAGCTTGTCGGCGTTCCGCTCCCGCAGGCCCCACCGTTCCCGGCCGCCGCTCTCGAAACACAGGGCGCCCGCACGGACCAGGAGTTTGCGCAGTTCGTCGTCCTCGAAGCCCTTGAGATAGCCGCGGATGGTGGTGAAGTAGCGCGTCGGCCACCGGGAGTCCTTCAGCAGGGCGTGCAGCGCGGCCTCGGCCATGAACTCGGTGCGGAGTTCCGCGCGCAGCCGGGACTCATGCTGCTTCCAGGCCAGTACGGAGGTGATGAGCGAGACCACCAGGGGGATGGCGACAGCCGTGATCCAGACCATCGCGGAACCGTAGACCTCCCGGGGTGATCCATCGGCCGAGATACCGGAAACCCCGCCGGTCAACCCGCCGATCCGGCCAACTCGGCGTCTGCGCCGCCTGCGGCCCCCGTGACAACAGACGACAGCAGCAGGCGGCACCCGTCCGAACACGCCGGCGGAGCCCGGCCGTTGCCGGGCCGCGGATCCCGGCTACGGCACGGTGGGCGCCGGCGCCTCCACGGCCGCCGCCGGCGCGCCGGACCGCGCCCGGACCGCGGCCGCCGCTCCCACCAGGCCCGCGTCGGTGCCCATCTGTGCCGGAACGACCTCCAGGCCCTGGACGAAGGACAGCCGGGCGTAGTCCCGGAGGGCGGCCCGGAGCGGGGCGAACAGCACCTCACCGGCCGCGGCCACTCCACCGCCGATCACCGCGACCTCGATCTCCACCAGGGTCGCCGTGGCGGCGATACCCGCCGCCAGGGCCTGAGCGGCCCGCTCGAAGGAACCGCGCGCCACCGGATCGCCGGCCCGGGCCGCCCGCGCCACCGCTGCGGCCGTGGCATCGCCGTCCGGCCCGGGCCGCCAGCCGCGCTCCAGCGCCCGGCGGGCGATGTTCGGCCCACTGGCTATGCGCTCCACACAGCCGCGGGCGCCGCACGGACAGGGGTCACCGTCGAGGTCCACGCTGATGTGCCCGATGTGCCCGGCGTTGCCGGTGGGCCCCGGATGCAGCCGGCCGTCCAGGACGAGTCCGCCGCCGACCCCGGTGGAGACCACCATGCACAGGGCGTTCGCCCGGCCGCGGGCGGCGCCGTGCCAGTGCTCGGCGGCCGTCATGGCCACCCCGTCGCCGACCAGGGTGACGGGGAGTCCGCCGGCCGGCCACCGGTGCGTCGGGCCGCCGGGGCGCATCCCGCCCAGCGCTTCCCGCACCGCGTCGACCAGCGGATAGTCCCGCCAGCCGGGCACGTTGACCGGGCTGACCGTGCCGGTGGACGCGTCGACCGGTCCCGCGCTGCCGATCCCGACCGCGGTCACCCGCTCCCAGCCGGGGGCGCCCGCGAGTTCGCCGAGCACCGCCGCGACGGCCGCCATGACGGCGTCCCCGTCCTCCTGCGCGGGCGTGGGCCGCTGCGCACGGACGACCAGCCGGCCGGCGCTGTCGACCAGCGCCCCGGCGATCTTGGTTCCCCCGATGTCGAGGGCGGCGACGAGGTCGTTCTGCATCGGGGTCGTATCTCCTGGTCGGCGGGGCTCCGGCGGTTCAGTCTCCCCAGTTTTGACAACGTTGTCCAGGCCTTATGCTCGTATCCACCCCGCCCGTGGACGCTTAAGGACCCGCACCGTGGCCGACATCGCCCCCCGCACCGAGCGCCGCTACGGCACCCGGCCGACCATGAAGGACGTCGCCGCACGCGCCGGCGTCGGACTGAAGACGGTCTCGCGGGTGGTGAACGGCGAACCGGGCGTCACACCGGACACGATGCGCCGGGTGCAGGAGGCGATCGACGCCCTGGGGTTCCGGCGCAACGACAGCGCGCGGATCCTGCGGAAGGGCCGGACCGCGAGCATCGGGCTCGTCCTGGAGGACCTCGCCGACCCGTTCTACGGCCCGATGAGCCGTGCCGTGGAGGAGACCGCACGGGCCCACGGCGCACTGCTCATTCACGGCTCCAGCGCCGAAGAGGCCGAGCGGGAACAGGAGTTGGTGCTGGCCTTCTGCGCCCGGCGGGTGGACGGCCTGGTCATCGTCCCCGCCAGCGACGACCACACCTACCTCGAACCGGAGATAGCCGCCGGGGTGGCCACGGTGTTCGTGGACCGTCCCCCCGGCCGGATCGACGCGGACGTGGTGCTCTCCGACAGCTTCTCCGGGGCCCGCGACGGCGTCCGTCACCTCATAGCCCACGGCCACCGGCGGATCGGGTTCATCGGCGACCGGCCCCGCATCCACACGGCGGTCGAACGGCTCCGGGGCTACCGCTCCGCGATGGCGGAGGCCGGGCTCCCGGTCGACGAGTCCCGGGTGTCCCTCGGCTCCACCGAGCCGGAGCGGGTCCGGTCCGCGGCGCTGGCCATGCTCGACGCGCCGGAGCCCGTCACCGCGTTCTTCTCCGGGAACAACCGGGTGACGGTCACCGTCGTCCGCGTCCTCAACGGCCGCCCGCGCCCGGTGGCCCTGGTCGGCTTCGACGACTTCGAGCTGGCCGATCTGCTCTCCCCCGGCGTCACGGTGGTCGCCCAGGACGCCGCCCAGTTGGGCCGCACGGCGGCCGAACGCCTCTTCCGCAGGCTCGACGGCGGGGCCGACGAGCCCGCCCGGGTGGAGCTGGCCACCCGGCTGATCCCCCGCGGCTCCGGCGAACTCCCGCCGCACGACGGCCCGGCCTGACCGTACCCGGCGGCGCTCCTGGTGCGGCGGTGCCCACCGGTCGCCGCCGTGAGCACCGGTCCTCCGCCCGCTTCGCCCCGGCAGCCCCCGGCCCCGTGCCGAACTCCGTCTCGGAAAAAGGAAGTTCAGCCGGGCCCGGGCACTCCGCCGAACGGAGAGTGCGGCGGTTTCAGGAAGCCGCGGGACGGCCGGCCAGGCGGTCGAGGTCGGCCCGGGACAGGCCGGTGAGCCGGGCGACTTCGTCGGCGTCCGTCGCCCCGCAGTCCACACCGCGGAGCAGGTAGCCGCTCAGCGCCCGCGCGGTGGCGGGCTCGTCCAGGACGGCGCCGCCCGCACGGTTCACATAGGCGGCGAGCCGCTCCGCGGCCCGGTCCAGCCCCTCACGGTAGAAGGCGTAGACGGCGGCGTACCGGGTGGGCAGGTGGCCGGGGTGCATGTCCCAGCCCTGGTAGTAGGCGCGGGCCAACGAGCGCCGGACGAGCCCGTGGTGGAGCCGCCAGGCGTCGTGGACCTGCGCGGTGGTGCCCACCGGCAGGACGTTGGTGGAGCCGTCGGAGAGCCGGACGCCGGTGCCCGCGGCCGCGACCTGCATGACCGCCTTGGCGTGGTCGGCCACCGGGTGGTCCATGGACTGGTACGCGGCGCTGACCCCGCAGGAGGCGCTGTAGTCGAAGGTGCCGTAGTGCAGTCCCGTCGCACGCCCCCCGGCCGCGTCGATCATGCGGGCGACGGTGGCCCGGCCGTCGGGGCCGAGGACGGCCTGTGTGGTCTCGATCTGGATCTCGAAGCCGATCCGGCCGGGCCGGAGCCCCCGCGCCCGCTCGAACTCCTCCAGCAGCCGCACCATCGCGGTGACCTGCTGGGGGTAGCTGACCTTGGGGAGGGTGAGGAGCAGGCCGTCGGGCAGGCCGCCCGCGTCCATCAGGCCGGTGAGGAAGATGTCCAGGGTGCGGATGCCGCGGTCGCGGACGGCGGCCTCCATGCACTTCATCCGGATACCCAGGTACGGCGGGGCCGTGCCGTCGGCCACGGCGTCCGCGACGAGCCGCGCGGCGCGGGCCGCCGCGGCGTCCTCCTCGGCGTCGGGGCGGGGCCCGTAGCCGTCCTCGAAGTCGATGCGCAGGTCCTCCACGGGCTCGCGCAGCAGCTTCTCCCGCACCCGCCGGTACACCGGTCCGGCGAGGTCGTCGCCGAGCCCCAGCGCCGCGGCGAACGTCCCGGCGTCGGGGGCGTGCTCGTCGAGCGCGGCCAGCGCCCGGTCGCCCCAACTGCGCACGGTACCGGCGGCGAAGGTGTCGGCGGGGACGTAGACGGTGTGCACGGGCTGACGGGTGCCCGGGTCACCGGGGTAGCGGCGGGCCAGTTCGGCGTCCACGTCGGCCAACGAGGCCCCGATCTCCTGGCCCACCGCTCCGGCGAGGCTGGTGGCCACCGTCTCGTCCCGGCCCATACGACACCCTCTCTCTTCCGCTGCACGGAATCAGCTATCCGTAACGTGAAGCTATCCAGGGCAGGTCCGCAGGTCAACACCCTCGCGGCCCGTCGGCGGGGCCGCGGACGCACGAGGCCCCCGGTCGCGGCGGCGTCCGGGGGCCTCGGGGCGAAGCGGCTCAGCCCTTGCGGGTCTTGACCTCTTCGGTCAGCTGCGGGACGACCTCGAAGAGGTCGCCGACCACGCCGTAGTCGACCAGGTCGAAGATCGGGGCCTCGGCGTCCTTGTTGACGGCCACGATGGTCTTCGAGGTCTGCATACCGGCCCGGTGCTGGATCGCGCCGGAGATGCCCGCCGCGATGTACAGCTGCGGCGAGACGGACTTGCCGGTCTGGCCGACCTGGTTGGAGTGCGGGTACCAGCCGGCGTCCACCGCGGCGCGGGAGGCGCCGACGGCCGCGCCGAGCGAGTCGGCCAGGGTCTCGACGATGTGGAAGTTCTCGGCACCGTTGACACCACGGCCACCGGAGACCACGATCGCGGCCTCGGTGAGCTCGGGGCGACCGGTCGACTCGCGCGGGGTGCGGGAGACGACCTTGGTGCCGGTGGCCTTGTCGCCGAAGGTGACGGCGAGCTGCTCCACGGTCCCGGCGGCCGGTGCGGCCTCCGGAGCGGCCGAGTTGGGCTTGACGGTGATGACCGGGGTGCCCTTGGTGATGCGGGACTTGGTGGTGAAGGCGGCGGCGAACACCGACTGGGTGGCCACCGGGCCCTCGTCGCCGGACTCCAGGTCGACCGCGTCGGTGATGATGCCGGAGCCGATCCGCACCGCGAGGCGGGCGGCGATCTCCTTGCCCTCCGCGGAGGACGGCACGAGCACCGCGGCGGGGCTGACGGCCTGGTAGGCGGCCTCGAGGGCGTCCACCTTGGGCACGACGAGGTAGTCCGCGAACTCGGGGGCGTCGGCGGTCAGGACCTTCACCGCACCGTGCTCGGCGAGCACCGGGGCAGCGGTGTCGGCACCGGCGCCGAGGTGCACGGCGACGGGCTCGCCGATGCGGCGGGCGAGGGTCAGCAGTTCGAGGGTCGGCTTGCGGACGGCACCGTCCACGTGGTCGACGTAGACGAGAACTTCAGCCATGGGATTGCTCTCCTGCGAGTGCGAAGAATCTGGGGGCAGTTGGGGTGATCGCGGCAGCTCGGACGGACCTCCGGGCCGCGAGGCAGCGTTCTAGATGAACTTCTGACCCGCGAGGAACTCCGCGAGCTGCTTGCCGCCCTCGCCCTCGTCCTTGACGATCGTGCCGGCGGTGCGCGGCGGACGCTGCGCGGCGTCGTCCACCTTGCTCCAGGCGCCCTCGAGACCGACCTCTTCCGCCTCGATGCCGAGGTCCGACAGGTCCAGCGTCTCCACCGGCTTCTTCTTGGCGGCCATGATGCCCTTGAACGACGGGTAGCGGGCCTCGCCCGACTGGTCGGTCACGGACACGACGGCCGGGAGCGACGCCTCGAGCTGCTCGCTGGCGGCGTCGCCGTCACGGCGGCCGGAGACCTTGCCATCCTCGACGGAGACCTCGGACAGCAGCGTCACCTGCGGCACGCCGAGCCGCTCGGCGAGGATCGCCGGCAGCACGCCCATGGTGCCGTCCGTGGACGCCATACCGCAGATGACCAGGTCGTATCCGATGTGCTCGACAGCCTTGGTCAGAACCAGCGAGGTGCCCAGCGCGTCGGTGCCGTGCAGGTCGTCGTCCTCGACGTGGACGGCCTTGTCGGCGCCCATGGAGAGCGCCTTGCGGAGGGCGTCACGCGCATCCTCCGGGCCCACGGTCAGGACGGTGATCTCCGCGTCGTCGGCCTCGTCGGCGATCTGGAGGGCCTGCTCGACGGCATACTCGTCGAGCTCGGACAGCAGGCCGTCGACCGCGTCACGGTCGGTGGTCAGGTCCTCGGCGAAGTGCCGGTCGCCGGTGGCGTCGGGCACGTACTTCACACAGACAACGATCCTCAAGCTCACGCCGGCTCTCCTACTGCATCGTCTCTACTGGGGTGCCTCTTGCTGGCAGCATAGGCGCCATTCGGGGCGGATCCCCTGGTTGGGGCGCTCCGCACTCCCACCAAAATATTACTCGTCAGTACACTCGTACCGTTCCCGGTTATCAAGCGCTCACACCTGACCGTCAGAATGCCGTTTTCGCAGGTCAGAGGCCATATCTTCGGATCGTTGGAGATGCATCTCACACGGCGGTGCCGCATATTCCGCCTCGATCGCCCGCGATCAGCCCCGATCACCGGCGACGGGCAGCGCCCGAGCGGCGTGGAACGGCCGGAGGGGAACGGAGGGCCCGCTGAGCCTGTCCTTCGGATCAGGCCGGGCCGCGCACGGAAGCGAACGCCGTGACGGGCGGGTCCGGAGCCGGCGTGCACAGGGCCGACGCCCAGCACACGGCCGGCGCAGCATCGGACTCCGCGCGCGGGACTCCACAACGCGGGACTCCACAACGCCGGGCGCCGCAGCGCCGGGCTCCACAGCGCAGAACTCCGCCCCGTCCGGGACGTCCTGGCGCGCCGACGGGCCGGAACGGGAAGCGGCGGGTCAGTCGCGCAGGGCGTTGAAGCCGCCGTGGTGGTAGAGCAGCGGCCGCACGCCCTCGGGCCCCGAGGCGTCCGGCACGGCGCCCTCGACGACTTGGGCGAGCACCAGCCGGTGGTCGCCGGCGGGTATCCGGGCCACCACCCGGCAGACGAGCCAGGCCAGCACCCCGTCCAGGACCGGCACCCCGTGCGGCCCGGAGTGCCAGCGGGTGGGCGGCGCGAAGCGGTCGGCGCCGCTGCGGGCGAACGTCGCGGCGAGCTCCTGCTGGTGCTCGGCGAGGACGTGCACTCCGACGTGGCCCGCCTCTGCGAGGAGCGGCCAGGTGGAGGACCCCGTACCGACTCCGAACGAGAGCAGTGGCGGCTCGGCGGCGACGGAGGCGAGCGAGGTCGCGGTGAACCCGGCGGGGCGGGCGCCCGGAACGGTGATCACGGCGACGCCGGCGGCGTGCCGGCGGAAGGCGGAGCGCAGGAGGTCGGTACCGGCGAGCTGCGGGGCGCCGAGATCGTGCGTGGCCGTCATGGAGTTGTCCTTCTGTGGTGTGGGCCGGGTGGAGTCGTCGTTGCTCAACAGACCGGACAGCGCGCGCTGGCGTGCCGGACGAGGTCCACGTGCACCCGTCCGAAGAGAAGGAGTTCCGACCGCATGGGGGTCAGCCTGACGAGCGGCAAACCGCGACGTCAAGTGTGGTCCGGGAGATGGGAGAACCATCACGCCGCCGTCACACGGCCTCCCCCAGCGCCGCGATGACGTCGGCCCTGCGGGGCTGACCGGAGGCGCGGCGGACCACGCGGCCCTCGGCGTCGAGCACCAGGACGGTGGGGGTGCGCAGGATCTGCAGGGACCGGACGAGTTCGAGCCGGTCCTCCGCGTCGATCTCCACATGGGCCACGCCGTCGACCATCCCGGCGACCTCGGCGAGCGTCCGGCGGGTGGCCCGGCAGGGCTGGCAGAACGCGCTGGAGAACTGGACGAGCGTCGCCTTCCGCCCCAGGCTCGCACCCAGTTCGGCCGCGTCCAGCCGCACGTCACCGTCTCGACCCCGCACCTTCAGCCTCCCGCTCCGTCGGGTGTGCAGACGTCCGTAGGCGCCGGCCACCGCCAGCACCGCCAGGCACACCATCAGTCCGGTCATCCTCGACTCCAGCGTTCATGGGACTGCAAGAATTCCCGAAGCCATCATTCCGCTTCGCTGCGGCATGCTGAGGCCATGACTGCGGCCATGGACATACGAGGACCGAGATTCGGCGCCGCCGTGACCAGTGCGGTGCTGGCCGCCGTGCTGATCACGGGGAGCGCGCCGCTGCTGGCCTGGCAGGCCCTGTGCTTCGCGGTGGGAGCGGTGGCGGGGGTGCCCCGGTCGCCGTACGGATGGCTGTTCCGGACCGTGGTTCGGCCGCGGCTGGGACCGCCGGCCGCGTTCGAGGACCCGGCTCCGCCGCGCTTCGCGCAGACCGTCGGCCTCCTCTTCGCCCTGGTGGGCCTCGCCGGATACCTCGTGGGACCGGAATGGCTGGGCATGGCGGCGACCGGGTGTGCCCTTGCGGCCGCTTTCCTCAACGCCGTCTTCGGCTACTGCCTGGGGTGCGAGATGTACCTGCTGGTCCGCCGGGCCACCGGATGAGCGAACACGGGGCAGAAGGGGCAGACGTGACGAGGATCTCCCGACGAGGAGCCTCCTGGGCTGGCCGAAGCCTCCTCGATCAGGCACGATCTGCCCAAAGCCAGAAACCTACGTCTGCGTAACTTCGCCGGGAGCACCCTCCCCCGGGCCGCACAGAAGGGTCCCCCTGCATGGCAGAGCTCGTCTACCCGCCGGTGATCGGCGCCGCCCGCACCATGTTCAAAGCGCTCGACCTGCGCTTCGACATCCAGGGAACCGAACACATACCACGGCGCGGTGGAGCCGTCCTGGTCAGCAACCACATCGGCTACCTGGACTTCGTGTTCTGCGGGCTCACCGCCCTGCCCGCCAAGCGCCTGGTGCGCTTCATGGCGAAGGAGTCGGTCTTCCGGCACAAGATCTCCGGTCCGCTGATGCGGGCGATGAAGCACATCCCGGTGGACCGGGCGCAGGGCGAGCACGCCTATGCGCACGCGCTCAAGGCACTGCGCTCGGGCGAGATCATCGGGGTGTTCCCGGAGGCCACGATCTCGCAGTCGTTCACCCTGAAGAACTTCAAGTCGGGGGCCGCCCGGCTGGCGCAGGAGGCCGGCGTACCGCTGCTGCCGATGGCGCTGTGGGGCACCCAGCGGCTGTGGACCAAGGGCAAGCCGCGCAACCTCGGCCGCAACCACATCCCGATCACCATCCGGGTCGGGGAACCGATGGACACCGACCCGGGCGAGACCGCGACGGGCATCACCCAGCGGGTCCGGGCGCGGGTGCAGGACCTGCTGGAGGCCGCGCAGCGGGCCTATCCGGTACGCCCCAAGGGCCCGGACGACACCTGGTGGGTCCCGGCGCACCTGGGAGGCACCGCCCCGCACCCGCCGCAGCGGGCCGGGCAGGGCTGAGGGCCCCAAGGGCCGTCCCTGCGAACGTGCCGGCGGGCCCGGTGGCGGCATCGATGTGCCGCCACCGGGCCCGCCGTCGCGTTCGCACCCACCCCGTCTGCCGGTCAGCGGACACCGGTGAGCTCGCGGGGCAGCAGCTCCAGCAAATGGGCCCGGTCCGCGGCACGGTGGAACGCCGCCAGCACATCCGGGTGCGGAGCGGCGTGCACGGTGCCGTAGTCGTGCTCGCCCCGCTCGGGCCGGACGGGGTACGCGAGTTGCTCGCGGTCCAGGCTGAACCGGGCGTTCACGCCGGGCTTGTTGCCGCGCGGGTCCAGACGCGCCCAGCGCTCCTCGGCCGGCAGCCACAGGGCGACCAGGCCGTGCACCACTTCGTGCCGCTGGTAGCAGAAGCCGGTGGGTATCGAGCGGGCCCGCAGCAGCGCCGCGAGCGCGTGGCACTTGGCGTGACAGATGCCGTTGCGGGTGGCCAGCACCTCGGAGGCCCGCAGCGCGACCCGCGGGTCACCGCTGTCGCAGGAGTGCGGGACGCCGTCACGGACGAACGCGAAGGCCGCTCTGGCGTAGGCGTACGGGCCGGCGGTCCCGGCCGCCAGCCGGTCCGCGGTGGCGCGCACCAGCGGGTGCCGGTGGTCCACGATGTCGTCCGCGGCGAGATAGGCCGACGGATCAGGGGTGTCCGGGGTGAGGCGCATGCCCGGAGCGTAGGAAAACACCCGGCCGGCATCAATCGAATTCCGACCGGGTGCATACCTATACGACGCTACTGCTTGCCCATCTCCTCGGCCACGGCGGCGGCGAAGGCATCCACGTCCGCCTCCGCGGTGTCGAAGGAGCACATCCAGCGCACCAGGCTCGCGGCCTCGTCCCAGAAGTAGAAGCGGTACCGCTTCTGCAGCCGCTCCGCGACATCGTGCGGCAGGGTCGCGAACACCGCGTTGGACTGCACGGGGTGAACGATCTCCACACCGGGCACGTCCCGCACCCCGTCGGCGAGCCGCCGGGCCATGGTGTTGGCGTGCCGGGCGTTGCGCAGCCACAGGTCCCCGGCGAGCAGGGCCTCCAACTGCGCCGAGACGAACCGGCACTTGGACGGCAGCTGCATGGACAGCTTGCGTATGTGCTTCATCGCCCGGGCCACGTCCGGGTTGATGACGACCACGGCCTCGCCGAACACCATGCCGTTCTTGGTGCCGCCCAGCGAGAGGATGTCCACGCCCACCGCGTTGGTGAACGCCCGCATCGGACGGTCCAGGGACGCCGCGGCGTTGCCCAGCCGGGCGCCGTCGAGGTGGACCAGCATCCCGAGCTGATGGGCGTGTTCACAGATCGCCCGGATCTCGTCCGGGGTGTAGACGGTGCCCAGCTCGGTGCTCTGGGTGATCGAGACGACCTGCGGCATCGCACGGTGCTCGTCGTCCCAGCCGAACGCCTGCTGATCGATCAGCTCGGGGGTGAGCTTGCCGTCCTCGGTGGGCACGGTGAGCAGCTTGAGCCCGCCGACCCGCTCGGGCGCGCCGCACTCGTCCACGTTGATGTGCGCGGATTCGGCGCAGATCACGGCGCCCCAGCGGTCGGTCACCGACTGCAGCGCCACGACGTTCGCACCGGTGCCGTTGAAGACCGGGAAGGCCCGCGCGGTCGGCCCGAAGTGGCTGCGCACGACGCGCTGGAGATGCTCGGTGTACTCGTCCTCGCCGTAGGCGATCTGGTGACCGCCGTTGGCGAGGGCGAGCGCCGCCAGGATCTCCGGGTGCGCGCCCGCGTAGTTGTCGCTGGCGAATCCTCGCAGCTCGGGATCGTGGCGCCGCTTGGCGTCGGTGGTCACGGTTGCGGAGTCAGCCACAGACGGTTTCCGTTCACTTCCTCGGCGGGCCGGCCCCAGACACCGACGATGGACTCGGCCAGGTCGGTGACGTCGGTGAAGCCCGCGAACTTCGCGTTGGGGCGCTCCGCACGCATGGCGTCGTGCACCAGCGCCTTCACCACCAGGATCGCAGCCGCTGCCTGCGGACCGCCTTCGCCCCCCTCCTTCTTGAAGGCGTCGGCGAGGGCGAGGGTCCAGGCCTCCGCGGCGGCCTTGGAGGCGGCGTACGCGGCGTTGCCCGCGGTGGGCTTGCTGGCCCCGGCCGCGCTGATCAGCAGGTAGCGGCCGTTGCCGCTGCGCTGCAGCGCGTCGTGGAAGGCCAGCGAGGTGTGCTGCACGGTGCGGATGAGCAGGTTGTGCAGCGTTTCCCAGTCGGCGAGCGGCGTCTCGCCGAACGTCCGGCTGCCGCGCCAGCCGCCCACCAGGTGGACCAGGCCGTCGACCCGGCCGAACTCCTTCTCGATACGGGCCGCCCACTCGCGGGTCGCGTCCAGGTCGAGGAGGTCCACCGTGTCGCCGGTCACCGTGGCGCCGCCGTGCGCGTAGCGCGCCTCGTCGACCGCCTCGGCGAGCCGGGCCGCGTCCGCGTCGGACGCCACGACGGTGGCTCCCGCCTCCGCGAGCCGGAGCAGCGTCGCCCGCCCCGCGGGGCCGGCCGCGCCCGCCACCGCCACTACGGCGCCCTCGAGGGCCCCCTTGCCGTTGCTCGTCATCTTCGTCGCCTCTCCGGACTCGGTCACGCGGCCACCTGCTCGGCACTCTGCGCCGTGATGCCCTTCGTGGAGGCGATCACGCCCTTGAGCTTCTTGGCGAGGGCCTCGTAGAACATGCTGAGCGGAAACTCGTCGGGAAGCACGTCATCGACGAGCTTGCGGGGCGGCTGTGTGAGGTCGAGGGCATCCGGGCCCTTGGCCCAGGTGGATCCGGGGTGCGGGGCGAGGTAGGTCGAGACGAGGCCGTACGCGGCGAACCAGTGGACGAGCTTGGGGCGGTCGATGCCGTCGCGGTACAGCTTCTCGATCTCGGAGCAGAGCTGGTTGGTGACCTGCGGAGCTCGGTCCCAGTCGATGTGCAGGGTGTTGTCCGTCCAGCGTACGACGTCGTGCTGGTGGAGGTAGGCGAACAGCAGCTGGCCGCCGAGCCCGTCGTAGTTGCGCACCCGGTCGCCGGTGACCGGGAAGCGGAACATCCGGTCGAAGATCACCGCGTACTGCACGTCGCGCGCCTGGGCGAAGCCCTCGGCCTCGAGCTTCACGGCCTCCTTGAAGGCGGTGAGGTCGCAGCGCAGCTCCTCCAGCCCGTACATCCAGAACGGCTGGCGCTGCTTGATCATGAACGGGTCGAACGGCAAGTCACCGTGGCTGTGGGTGCGGTCGTGCACCATGTCCCAGAGGACGAACGCCTGCTGGCAGCGGTCCTGGTCGGCGAGCATCTCGCGGATGTCCGCCGGCAGGTCGATGCGGAGGGTGTCGACGGCGGCCTCGCTGACCACCCGGAAGCGGGCGGCCTCGCGGTCGCAGAAGATGCCGCCCCAGGTGAAGCGCTCCGGCGCCTCGCGGACGGCGATGGTCTCCGGGAAGAGCACCGCGGAGTTGGTGTCGTAGCCGCTGGTGAAGTCCTCGAAGGTGATGCCGACGAAGAGCGGGTTGTCGTAGCGGGTGCGCTCCAGCTCGGCGAGCCACTCGGGCCACACGACCCGGAGGACGACGGCCTCCAGGTTGCGGTCCGGGTTGCCGTTCTGGGTGTACATCGCGAAGACGACGAGGTGCTGGAGGCCGTCGGCCCGCTGGGCGGCGGGCTGGAAGGCCAGCAGGGAGTCCAGGAAGTCCGGCACGCCGAAGCCGCCGTCGGCCCAGCGGCGCAGGTCGGCGACGAGCGCCCGGTGGTACTCCGCGTCGTGCGGCAGCAGCGGCGAGAGCTCCTCGACGGCCGATATCACGCGGCCGAGCGCGGCCTCCACGGCGGCACGGTCGGGCGCGCCCTGGGCCTCGAGGTCGATCGAGCCGTCCTTGGCCTGCCAGGGGCGGATCTCCTCCACGGCATCCTTGAGCACGGGCCAGGACGGGTGATCAACCACGCGATCCGCGGGCAGAACTCCGCCTTCCGCACGGCTCTGCACAAGAATTTCCGTCATCACTCACCTTCCACGAAAGAACCTCGCGTCAAGACACGGTATCCGGACGACGTGGCTTCACTCAAGCGGAGTAGCCGGAAATTATCCGGCCCGACCGCCCCCGAAGCCGAGGTTTTTCCTGCCGGGGACCCGTACCCATGATGACCGCACCCATTCCCGCGGCGGCACGCGAACGGGCGGACGGGGAGATCGCCGGGGCCCGGGAGACCGGGCCGACGGCCCGGAGCGGGGCATCGCGTCAGCTCACGGGGGGACGCGCCCACGCACGGGTGACCGGCTTCGCACCCTGCAGCAACGGCCGTACCCGCGGTTAGGCTGCCTAGCCGGTTCAGTGGCAGCCGACCCACGGAATGGAGACAACCGTGACCTTCCTCACCATCGGGCACCGCGGCGTGATGGGTGTCGAGCCGGAGAACACCCTGCGGTCATTCGTGCGCGCCGACCGCGAGGGACTGGACGTCATCGAGCTGGACCTTCATCTGAGCAAGGACGGCGCGCTGGTGGTGATGCACGACGCGGAGGTGGACCGCACCACGGACGGCCAGGGCCCGATCGCCGACTTCACCCTGGCCGAGCTGCGCGGGCTGGACGCGGGGCAGGGCGAGCGCATCCCGGTGTTCGAGGAGGTCCTCGACGCGGTGCGGGCCCCGCTCCAGGCCGAGATCAAAGACGTCGCCGCGGCGCAGGCACTCGCCGAGGTCGTGCGCCGGCGCGATCTGGCGGGCCGGGTCGAGGTCCTCTCGTTCCACGACGAGGCCATCACGGAGATCCGCCGGCTGCTGCCGGAGGTGCGTACCGCGCTGGTCGCCAGCCGGTACGGCACCGAGGTCGTGGACCGCGCGGTCGCGGCCGGCGCCGGGACGCTGGTGCTGAACATCCGGCGGCTCACGCTGGAGACCGTGGAACGGGCCCGCGCCGCCGGTCTGCGGGTGATCGGCTGGGTGGTCAACACGCAGGATCAGCTGCGCCTGGTGCGGGCGCTCGGGCTGGACGGCGCGACCACCGACTTCCCGGAGATCAAGCGGACCGGCCGCTTCACGGCGTAGCCGGACCGCCCCGGCTCCCGGTGCGGGGGAGCCCGCGGCCGGTCCGCACGGGCCGGCCGCCGGGGCCCCGGATCACCCCAGGTCCTTGACCAGGAGCTCGAACCGGAGGTCGTCGCGCTGCGGGATGCCGAACCGCTCGTCGCCGTACGGGAAGGGGCTCATCCGGCCGGTGCGCCGGTAGCCGCGGCGCTCGTACCAGGCGATGAGGTCGTCCCGCGCCGAGATCACCGTCATGTGCATCTCGCGTACGGCCCAGCTCTCGCGGGCGGCCCGCTCGGCCTCCGCCAGAACCACCCGGCCCAGCCCCGATCCCTGGAGTTCGGGCCGGACGGCGAACATCCCGAAGTAGGCGTGTTCCCCGCGGTGTTCCAGCTGGCAGCAGCCGACGAGGGCGCCGTCCCGCTCGACGACGAGCATCCGGCTGTCCGGGCTCGTCACCACGGCCGCGACGCCGTCGGGGTCGGTCCGCTGCCCCTGGAGCAGATCCGCCTCGGTGGTCCAGCCGACGCGGCTGGCATCGCCGCGGTACGCCGACTCGATGAGCCCGACGAGCGCCGGGATGTCATCTTCGGCGGCATCCCGGAAGGTCGGCGGGGCGGGGGCTGCGGCGGTGTCCATCGCGGTCGGTCCTCTCGTACGGCCTGGCGCCTCCCCGGGGCGAGGGCGTGCCCATGGCGTCCCGCCCGGCCTGCGACCGGGCTGCGGGACCCTGCGGACACGCCCTGGCGACGCGGCGCTGTGGCGTCCGAGGCTAACAACGCCGCCCGAGTCCCGACCCCGTCGGCCGGACGGTTTCCGGCCGGCGCACGGGGCCGACACCGGGGCGGACGGGCCCGGCAGAGGGCCGGGCCGGAGCGGCCGGTGGTCCCCCGCGTCCGCGGACTGCGCCGACCAGGCGGTACGGGCGCCGGCCCCGGGGCAGGCGGTCGCCCGCGACTGTGGGGTGCCCCGGCCGCCGGGACCGCCTTCACGGCGGCCCGGCCACCCGACGGGCGGGTTTACCCGGAGGGTTTCTGTGCAGTTTCCCGGCATGGTGCATGTACTGAGCAGCCGCATCCTGTTGCGTCCCACCGATCCGGAGCGCTCCCGGGCCTTCTACGGCGAGGCGCTGGGCCTGGCCGTCCACCGCGAGTTCGGCACCGGCCCCGAGCGGGGCACGGTGTACTTCCTGGGCGGAGGCTTCCTGGAGGTCTCCGGGCGCGCGGAGGAACCGGCCTCCCCCGGCCTCCAGCTCTGGCTCCAGGTCGCGGACGCCGCGCAGGCGCACGAGGAGCTGGCCGCCCGCGGGGTGACCGTGCTGCGCCCTCCGGTGCAGGAGCCCTGGGGCCTGATCGAGATGTGGATCTCCGATCCGGACGGCACCCGGATCTGCGTCGTCGAAGTCCCCGAGGACCACCCGCTCCGGTACCGCCCGGGTATCTGAACGCGCTCCGGCCCGCGGGGAGACGCCCCACGGGCGGGGGCTTCGGAGCGTCGTGGCCGGGGCCCGACGGGTCGAGTCCGGGCGGCCTGTGTCTCCGTACCGTCCGCGGCTCCGTGCCGTCCGGGGTGCCGTGCCGTCCCCGGCTCCGTGCCATCCGCGAGTCCGTGTCGTCCGCGAGTCCGTGTCGTCCGTGCCGGTGGCCGGGACCTGGCGGCCCGCTCCCGGCCACGCCGTCGCCCGCCGGCCGCGCACCCCGGTGTGCGCCCGTGCGCTCCCGTGTGCCGAGGAGCCGTGGGGCAGCCTCCCCGCGTGTCCCGTCCGGACCAGGAGGTGCGCCGTGCACGGACCGCCGCTGGTCGGCTGGCTGCTCGTCGTGGTGTGCGGGGCGAGCGGGGCGTACCTGCTGGTCCTGCGGTCCGCCGGCCCGCCGGAGCTGCGGCGCGGCGCCGGGGGCGAGGCACTGATGGGGCTGGTCATGGCGGCCATGGCGCTGCCGCTGCCCCAGCCGCAGCCGTGGTCGGCCCGGGCGTTCGCGGCGGTGTTCGCCGTCCTGGCGGTGCACGGCCTGCTCCCCGCGCGCGGGGACGGTCACCGGGTGCATCACGTCGTGGGCTCACTCGCCATGGTCTACGCCGCACTGGCGATGCCGGCGGCGGCCGGACCGGGGCACCCCGGTCACGGCGCCGCCCAACCGCCGGGCGGACTCCCCCTGGTGACGGGTCTGCTGCTCGGTTACTTCGCGGTCTACATGCTGTGCGCGGGCGCCCGGCTCGTACCGGCCGGCAGTGCGGCGGCCCGCCGCCCGGGGCCGCCGCCGGGCCTCGGCCGGGTGGTGCGGCCCGAACCGGCCACGGCCTGCCGGGTTTCCACGGCGATGGCGATGTTCGCCATGCTCCTGACCGTCTGAACCGGCCCGGGTGCCGTTCACCCCACCGGGTTCGTGGTGTGCGTCACTTCGCGGTCGAGGTCATACCCGACGGTAGCCGGGCGCTCGTAGGCTGACGGCCATGATGCTCCCGCTCGCGCTGCTGGTCCTCGCCGGGCTGACCGCGGCCATCGCCCCGCGCCTTCTGCCGGGCACCGAGTGGGCGGACCGCGAACCGGTGCTCGCCCTGTGGGTGTGGCAGTGCGTGGTGGCGGCGGTGCTGCTGTGCTGCACGCTGGCGATGGCGCTGAGTGCGGCGGGTGCCTGGGAGGCCGTCCGCGGCCGGGTCTTCGCCCCGGCGCCGCACGGCGTGGTCGAGGCGTACGCGCTCCACGGGTACGGGCCCTGGGCCGGCACCATGGCCGCCGTCCTCGCCTGTGGCGGTGCGTGGACCGCGGCGATGCTCACCCGGGAGATCCGGGCCGCGCGCGCCGAACGCCGCATGCAGCGGGCGGAGTTGCTCCGGCGCTCCCCGCGGCTCCCCGGCGAGCACGCGGCCGAGGAGCGGCTGGTGGTCCTGGAGGGCGAACGCCCGGAAGCCCGCCGGCTCCCGGGGCCGACGCCCCGGCTGGTCATCACCACCGCGGCGCTGCGGCGGCTGGACCGGCGCCAGCTGGACGCGGTGCTGGCGCACGAGCAGGGCCACACCCGCGCCCGGCACGACTGGCTGCTGCACTGTTCCTCGGCCCTGGCCAACGGCTTTCCCCAGGTCCCGGTGTTCGCGGCGTTCCGCGACGAGATGCACCGGCTGGTGGAGCTGGCCGCCGACGACACCGCGTCACGGCGTTTCGGACGGCTGGCGATCGCCCTCGCCCTCGTCGAACTCAACGAGGAGCGCGGGGTGTTCGGCCCGTGCCCGACGCCGCTGGCCCAGGTCCCGCAGCGGGTGGACCGGCTGCTGGCGCCCGCGCCCCGGCTGAGCCCGGGGCACCGGCTGCGGCTCACCGCGGCCGCGGCGCTCGTTCCGGTGGTCCCGCTGCTCGTGACCGGCGTTCCGGCCCTGCGGGTGCTCGGCTAGGGCCTGTGCCGACGGAGAGACCCCAGGGCCACTGCGTCGGCGCGGGACCGGTCCTGCCGTCCGGGGTCCGGCCGCAGGCGACACGCGGTGCGGCGCCGCGCCAGGGGGCGTGAACGACCGGCCGTCACCGTCTGCGCACCCACGATCACCCGGGCCCGGTCCGAGGGCCCGACTGGCCAGACGTTCGGGCCGTCCGTCAGGATCTCCCCCATGGATGCGCCGCCTCCCAGCCCGCCCGACGGCCTCAGCACCCCGTCCCGTCCCGGTGCCCGGTGCCTGCTCCGGACAGCGGCGCTCTGCGGCCTGCTGAGCGGCGTGCTCCTGGTCCTGGTGGTGGCGGACTGGGCGCCGCTGACCGCGACCGACCGGGACGTCGCCGACGATCTGCACGGCTCGGCGGTGCACAGCCCCGGGTGGACCCGTACGAGCCGGATCCTGACGGACTGGTTCTGGGACCCGTGGACGTTCCGGGCCCTGCTGGTGGCCGCCGGACTGCTGCTGCTGTGGCGCGGATTCCGGGTCGCCGCGCTGTGGCTGCTGCTGGTGACACTGGCCGGGTCCGCCCTGCAGCAGGGCGTGAAGTTCGCAGTGGGGCGGGAGCGCCCGCAGTGGCCGGACCCGGTGGCCACCGCCCACTACACGTCCTTCCCCTCCGGCCATGCGATGACCGCGGCCCTTGGCTGCTGTCTGCTGCTGTGGCTGCTGGCGGCCTGGGGCGTGCGCGGCCGGTGGCTGCGCGTCGCCGTGGCCGTGGCTGTGGTCTCGGTCCTGGGCGTGGGCTTCACCCGGCTGTATCTGGGGGTGCACTGGCTCTCGGACGTGCTGGCGGGCTGGCTGCTGGGGGTGGCCCTGGCGGCACTCGCCGTCGCGGCGCTCCCCCGGTGCCAGGCCGTGGCGAACCGGCGCAAGGTGCCCTTGTCCGGCGGGGAGTGACCCGGGAGGATCGCTCCATGGCGATCAAGGGCGTGCTCTTCGACTTCTCCGGGACCCTCTTCTGTGTCGAGTCGACGGAGTCCTGGCTGCGGACGGTGACGGGACGGGCCGGCCTCGCTCTGCCCCAGGACGAACTCCTGCACTGGACCCGGCGGCTGGAGTGGGCGGGCGCCCTGCCCGGCGGGGTCGCCCCCCGGATGGTGCCGGCGCATCTCGCCCAGCTGTGGGCGGATCGCGACCGCAGTGGAGAGCTGCACCGCGCCGCGTACGAGGGGCTGGCCCGCGAGGCGCGGCTGCCCTGGCCGGAGCTGTACGGCCCGCTCTACGAACGGCACATGGAGCCCGCGGCGTGGGCCCCGTACCCCGATACGGCCGAGGTACTGGAGGCACTGCGCGCCCGGGGCACGGGGGTCGCCGTGGTCAGCAACATCGGGTGGGACCTGCGGCCGGTGTTCCGCGCGCACGGTCTGGACACCCTGGTGGACACCTACGCGCTGTCGTACGAGCACGCGGTGCAGAAGCCCGATCCCCGGCTGTTCTCGGTGGCCTGTCACGCGCTCGGGGTGGCGCCGGAGGACACGGTGATGGTGGGGGACAACCGGCGCGCGGACGCGGGCGCCGCGGCGCTGGGCTGTGCCGTGCACCTGGTGGACCACCGTCCGGTGGCGGACCGGCCGGACGCCCTGCGCCGGGTCCTGGACCTGGTCGACCGGGCGGACTGAGGCTCCGGGACGCGGGGGCGGCGTGGAACGGGGCGCGCGGTGGAGGAGCGGAAGGCGGTGGCACCGTACGACCGGGGACGGCCGGGCGGGCTCGCGCCGAAAGGCTGGTCCGGGGGCCCGAGGTGGTCCGAGGTGCAGAGGTGGTCCGGGGGCCGGTGTGGCCCGGGGGCGACAGCACTGGTGACGGCGTCGTGCGGTCCCGTCGCGGGGCGTGGTGCAGGGGCGGGTACGAGGCCCCGGCAGGCGCTGCCCGGCGGACGCGGTGCGGTGCTCCGGGTGCGGCACGGGCGCGACGAGGACGGCTTGAAACCGCCGTTTCGGACGATCCCCCGCGTCGCCCGAAACGGCGGCAGCCCTGGAAATCCGGACCTCGAACAGGGTCGGACAGCCATGGGCGGGCTCAGTATATTGGCTCGAAGCCAGTCAACGCAGGAGTTGCAGCATGTCCCCGCGCAGCGCATCGGTCAATGAAGAGTTGCGCCGACGTTCCCGGGAGCGTCTGCTGCAGGCCACGGTGGAGTTGGTGGACGAACGGGGCTACGAGGCGACCACGCTGGCCGACATCGCCGACCGGGCCGGCTCGGCCCGTGGCCTGGTGTCGTACTACTTCCCGGGCAAGCGGCAGCTCCTGCAGTCGGCGGTGCACCGGCTGATGCATCTGACCCTCGCCGCGGCGCTGGAGCGCGAGCCGCGGACCGGGGACGGCGAGGAACTGCTGGCCCGCGCCATCGACGCCGTCCTGGGCACGGCCCGCGATCACCCGACGCTGATGCGTACCCATATGGCCGGAATCCTCGCGGCCGAGGGGTTCGTCCAGTGCCCGGAGCAGCAGCAACTGGCCGCCCTGCTGCGCAGCACCGTGGTGGCCTACGGCTCCGCCGACCCGGACACCGACTATCCGCTGCTCCGGGCGCTGCTGATGGGCGCGGTGGTGGCGGTGCTGCTGCCGGGCGCACCGATGCCGCTCGGGCGGCTGCGCGCCGAGCTGTTCCAGCGGTACGGGCTGGCGTGGGAGCGCGGTGTGCCACCGGACGGACCCGGCGGGCGATCGGGCGGGCCCGGTGTGCCGCCGGACGGACCCGGTGTGCCACCGGACGGGCCGCCGCCCGGTGGCACCGCGCCGCTGCCGGCGCAGGGTCCGGTCAGCGGTAGTCGGGCTGCGTCTGCACATTGAGGCGGGACAGCCGGACGTCCTTGGCGCTGTCCGTCCGCCGGTCGTCGATGCGCAGCACATCGAGGCCCTTGACCATGTCGTTCGAGTAGATGTGGCCGTTGTAGTAGTACGCCGACCAGGAGCCGCCGCCGACGAGGGTGCTCGTGGAGAGCGGTCCGCGCTCGAAGTACCCGATCTCCCGGGGCTTCGTGGAGTCGGTGAAGTCCCAGACCGAGACGCCGCCCTGGTACCAGGCCTGGACCATGATGTCCCGGCCCTTGGCGGGGATCAGCGAGCCGTTGTGCGCGACGCAGTTCTCGGTGGCGGCCTGGTGCCGGGGGATCTTGTAGTAGCTGCGGAAGACCAGCTTGCGCGCGTCCCCCGTGCCGACGATGTCGTAGATGCCGTCGGCGCCGCGGTCCGGGCCGACCTCGGCGTTGCAGGTCGCCGCCCCGCCGCCGCCGAGCTCATCGGTGAAGACGACCTTGCTGCCGCGCTCGTTGAAGGTCGCCGAGTGCCAGAAGGCGAAGTTCACGTTGTCCTGGACCCGGTCGAGGACCCTCGGCTCGGCCGGCCGGGAGATGTCCAGCAGGACGCCGTCGCCCATGCAGGCGCCCGCGGCCAGCTTCAGCGTGGGGAAGGCGGTGATGTCGTGACAGCCGGTGGTCTTGGAGACACCGGGGTTGACGGGGCCGCCGGGGTTGCCGCCGTCCGGGAAGAGCACCGGGAAGCCGACGACGGCCGCCTTCTGCGGGGCGTGCCGCGGCACCTTGATGACGGAGATGCCGTCGTGCGGGGGGCGGCAGTCGGGGAAGGAGTCGCTCGGCGAGTACGAGGAGACGTAGACGTAGACGTCGCCGCGGTCCGGCACCAGGGTGTGGGTGTGCGAGCCGCAGGCGGTCTCGACGGCAGCGACGTACTTCGGGTTCTTCTTGTCGCTGATGTCGAAGATCTTCATGCCCTCCCAGGAGGCCTTCTCGGTGGCCGGCTGCGCGGTGCTGGCGCAGGAGTCGTCGCTGCGGGAGGAGTCGGTGGAGAGGAACAGCAGGTCGCCGGAGACGGAGACGTCGTTCTGGGAGCCGGGGCAGAGCACCTGGCTGACGGTCCGGGGCTCCTTGGGATTGCCGATGTCGAAGATCCGGAAGCCGTCGTAGTTGCCCGCGAAGGCGTACCGGCCCTGGAAGGCCAGGTCCGAATTGACCCCGGGGAGCGCGTCCTTGGGGATGTTGCCGAGCGGGGTGACGTTCGCGCTGTGCACGATCTCGTCGACGCCGGGCAGGTCGCCACGCGCGATGGCGGCCTCGGTGCCGGCCGCGGAGCTCCGGCTCACCGGCTTCTCGACCGGAGCGCCGCCGGGGTCGGGGACCGCACCCGCCGGGGCCGCCGCCAGGACCGAGGCGAGCAGACCGAGGGCGGCAGCCGCCACGCCGAGGCGTCTGCGCCGTACGCGGGGATGGGGCAAAGACGTCACTGCGTCCTCCCTTGAGTCCGTTCGGAGTTGAACGGTGCTGGCCGCAGTATCGCCCTTCGCATGTACATATCAATAGACTCGGGGGCAGCAGTCGGACAGCTCTCCGCGACCGGAAGTGCGCACCGTCGTGACAGGACCGTCTCCGACCGGCCGGTTCCGCCGGTCACGCCGACCCGGGAGGTCGCTGTGCCCCATCGCCGCAGCACGTCGCACGTCCGCGCCCGGACCGCCGCCCTCGCCGCGACAGCCGTGCTCCTGGCCGTCGGCGGCTGCGGGCCGGACGACGACACGGGAGCCGCCGCCGGCCGGCCCTCCGTCGTGGCCCCGGGCCGGCCCGGGGAGTCCGCCCGGACGCTGTCGGCCGAGGAGGCCGCGCGATCCGTGCGCCACGACCGCCCCGGCACGGCCGACTTCCGCTATGTGCACCGCATGATCGAGCACCACCGGCAGGCCCTGGTGATGACCCGTCTGGTGCCGGACCGGGCCCGCTCGGGGAAGGTCGAACGGCTCGCGGAGCGCATCGCGGCGGCCCAGGGGCCCGAGATCGGGGCCATGCGGGGCTGGCTGACGACGCACAGCGGCGGGAGGAAGACGTCCGGCCACCCGGGGCACGGCAGCGGCGGCACGGACCGGGAGAGCCACCAGGGACACGGGGCCGGGGCGGGCTCCGGTCACGGAGAGCATTCCGGGCGGGCGGGGGACCCCCACGGCCCGGACGGCCACGCCGGCATGCCCGGGATGGCCTCGGAGCAGCAGCTCGCCGCGCTGCGCGCCGCCCGGGGCCGGGCCTTCGACGCGCTCTTCCTCCGACTGATGATCACCCATCATCAGGGGGCGGTGACGATGGCCACCGAGCTGCTGTCCCAGGGCAGCGACGTCCTGGTCGAGGAGATGGCGAACGATGTGATCGCCCAGCAGACGAGCGAGATCAACCGCATGCGGGACATGGCGTAGGGGTCCTTGCACGCTGAGCGCCCGATGAGGTCGCGGGGGCGGTGCCGTGCAGCGCAAGGCGCCGGAGAGCCTTGGTGGCCGAGTCACCAGGGCTGTTCGGCGACGCGGCGAGGCGCGGTGCCGACCCCGCGACCCGGGCGGGTGCAGTGCACGGGCCCCTTGGGCGATCCGGAGCAACCCGCGGGCGCCACGCGCCGGGCACCTCCCGCCCCCGCCCTCCCGGTGCCATGCTGGAGACATCCCTGCGGGAAGGAGCCCGCCGTGCTGCGTGTCGCCGTTGTCGGCTCGGGACCGAGCGGGGTGTACACCGCCCAGGCCCTGGTCGAGCAGGAGGCCGTGCCGGACGTGCAGGTCCACGTACTGGACCGGCTGCCGTGCCCGTACGGGCTGGTGCGCTACGGCGTCGCGCCCGACCACGAGAAGATCAAGTCGCTGCAGAACAACCTCCGCAGGGTGCTGGAGCATCCGCGCGTCGGCTTCCTCGGCCATGTGCGGGTGGGGTCCGGCGGATTGTCCCCGGAGCGGCTCCTCGGGCTCTATCACGCCGTCGTCTACTGCGTGGGTGCCGCGACCGACCGGAGGCTCGGCATCCCCGGGGAGGATCTGGCGGGCAGCTTCTCGGCCACCGAGTTCGTCTCCTGGTACAGCGCCCATCCGGACGCCGCGCCCCGCGGGTTCCCGCTCGGCGCCCGCTCGGTCGTGGTGATCGGCGTCGGCAACGTGGCCGTGGACGTGGCCCGCATCCTGGCCCGGGGCGCGGACGAACTGCGGCCGACCGACGTGCCGCAGGCGGCGCTGGGCGTGCTCGCCGCGAGCCGGGTGACCGATGTGCACATGGTGGGACGGCGCGGGCCCGCCCAGGCCAGGTTCACCACCAAGGAGCTCCGGGAGCTGGGCACGCTGCCGGGCGCCGACGTGCTCGTGGACCCGGCCGAGACCGCCCTCGACCCCGCGGCCGACCTCTCGGAGCTCCCGGCGGTCAGCCGGCGCAATGTGCAGGTGCTGCGGGACTGGGCCGCCCGGCCGCCGCTGGGCCGGGACCGCCGCATCCATCTGCGGTTCCATCTGCGGCCGGTGGCGGTGCTGCCGGCTCCGGACGGGGAGCGGGTGGCCGGGGTGCGCTTCGAACGGACGGTGCCGGACGGGCGGGGCGGGATCACCGGGACCGGCCGGTTCGAGGAGATCGACGCGCAGCTGGTGCTCCGGTCGGTCGGCTACCGGGGCGTCCCGCTGCCGGGGCTGCCGTTCGACGCGGAGCACGGCACGGTCCCCCATGCCCAGGGGCGGGTGCTGCGGGAGGGCCGGCCCTCCCCCGGTGAGTACGTGGCCGGGTGGATCAAGCGGGGGCCGACGGGCGTCATCGGCAGCAACCGGCCCTGCGCCAAGGAGACCGCCGCCGCCCTGCTGAGCGATGCCCCCGTGCTGGCGCGGCGGGTGGTGGCCGACGACCCCGTGGCGGCGCTGCGCGGCCTGGGCCAGGAGCCGGTGGAGTGGACCGGCTGGCAGGCGATCGAGGCTGCCGAGGCCGAGCTCGGACGGACGCTGGGCCGCGCCTCGGTGAAGATCCCCGACTGGGCGGGGCTGCTGGCAGCGGCGGGCGATGGCCGGGAGCAGCCCTCGCCGAGCGGGGCGCTCTGACGATCGGCGGCTCCGGTGCCGTGCGGGGTGTTCCCCCGCACGGCACCGGGCATCAGGCCCCTGCCGAACGGCCGCCTCTGCCCCGACCGGGCTCGGACCGGATGAACGCCTTCGCCTCCGTGGCCCGGGCCGTCAGCCGCGCGGGACGGCCCGGCCGACGGCCACCGTCACAGGACACGGTCCGCGCGGGGAAGCGAGCGGACCGCGTAGGCGACGGCCCAGCACAGCGGCAGGGCCAGGGCGGCGACCAGCGCGAACTTGGCGGCCGCCGGGGCGTGCAGGCCGCGGAAGGCGAAGCCCAGCCCGACGAGCACCGGCGCGTGGATCAGGTAGACGGCGAAGGCATGGCGGGACAGGAACGCGGCGACGGCCCCCTGCCGGTTGAGGCGCTCACGGAAGAGGACGGTCAGACCGAGGACGAGTCCCACGGCGAAGGTCGACTCCCACGCGGCCGTGACCAGCGACTGCCAGGTGCCGTGCCCGTTGAGCGCCGCTCCGTTCGCCGTGGTGACGAACGGGAGGTAGGCGAGCGTCGCGGCGGTGGCGACGGCGAAGCCGACGCGGCCCGCGACCCGGGGAAGGGCCTGCGGCCAGCCTCGACGGTGGGCCAGCACGCCGAGGACGAAGAAGCTGGCGTACTGCGGCATGAAGTTGGGGGTGGGCAGGCCGAGGACGGGGACGTAGGTGTCGGTCGGGACGAGGACACGCCACAGGTAGGTGGCGAGGGCGAGCGCAACGGTGAAGAGGATGACCGCGAGCGGCCGCGGGGGACGCGGGACCCGCGGCGTCTCCCGGCCGGCCTCCACGGCGGAGCCGGAGAGGCGGCTCGCGGTCCGGCGGCGGACCAGCGCGTAGAGCAGGGCGAACACGAGGAGAACCTCGACGAACCACAGCGGGCCCGCGTCCCAGCTCAGCAGGTAGTAGATCCAGTAGGGAAGGGACTCACCGCGCTCGGCGAAGGTCGCCCGCAGGTCTTCGTACCCGCCGAAGTCCGCCAGGGGGCGTATCAGCAGGAGGAAGGCGAGCAGCGGAATGCCGAGCCGCTTGAGGCGGTCCCGGACGAAGGGCCGCGCGCCCTTGCGGTCGTAGGAGGCCGGCGTGAAGAACCCGGCGATCATGAAGAAGAACCCCATGAAGAACGCCTGGTTGAACATCACGAGGACATCCAGGAAGAGCCCGGAACCGTCCTCGGCGGGCTCGGTGTAGTACCAGGCGGGGATGTTGCCGTAGGTGACGGCGGTGTGGTGCAGCACCACGAGCGCCGTCAGCGCGATCCGCAGGTTGTCGATGTGGAGCAGCCGCGGGCGCTCGGGCCGCGCTGCGGCGGTCGGCTCGGGCCGGGCCGCGCTGACCGCCGCGTGTTCCGGATTTGCTGTCATGGAAGGTTCTTCCTGTTCACTGCTGTTCTTCGTTCACTGCTGTGCTTCGTTCACTGCTGTGCTTCGGGCGGTGCGTTGTCCGCGCGCGTCGCGCGCTGGAAGATGCCGGCGAGTTCGCGGGCATGGGCGGCCAGATCGTGCTCGGGATGCGCGCTCCAGTACGCGAACATGTCGTCGATCCCGGCCTGGAGCGTGACGGCCATGACGCGGACGTCGAACGGGCGCAGCTCGCCGCTTCGCTGCCCTTCGAGGAAGGCGTTCTCCAGCCGCACGTAGAGCGGCTCGCTCGACGCGACCCCGTAGCGCGGCGCCCCGTCATCGGTACGGAAGTGGTGGAAGATCTCGCCGAGCGCGATGAGCTGGGTCCGATGACCGAGCATGTACTCGGCGACCGACTCGATGTAGACGCGCAGCCACCTGGTGGCCCCGGACCGGTCGTCCAGCCGGCCCCCGACGAAGGCCCCGATCTCCTCGTAGACCTGCTCGACGACCCGCTCGATCAACTCCCCCTTGCCTGCGAAGTGATACGAGATCACGCCCTTGCTGATCCCGGCCCGCTCGGCGATCCGCGCCAGTGAGGCCTTCGCGAACCCGAGTGCCGCGATGGTCTCGACGGCGGCGGTGACGATCTGGGCGCGGCGCGCCTTCTCGATGAACGAGCGTTCCGGCTCCCCGCCCTTCCGCTCGCCCTTCCCCGCGCCGGACCGGCCGCCGGGATCATTTTTTGACCGCATGGCCAAAATTCTAACCACATGGCCAACTGCATTCCAAACAGCTCCCGTTGGGCCTGGACGCGCCTCGGCAGCCGACAGGCGCCGGGAGGGGATCATCGAAGCGGGACGGACACCGGGGCGGGACGGCCGCGAGGATCGTCGGGAGCGGGCGGGCCGGTGCCGTGCCGCCGGGGCGGGAGCTGCTGCGCCCTCCCCGCGGCGCCCGCGGCGCGGCACGCGAGCCGGCGGCCACGGCGGCCGGGCAGCATCACCGGGCCGCCTGACCTGCGCGGACGACAAGCCTGGCGCTGTTGTCGGTGCGGGGGTGCAGACTGGCCCGTACTGGAGACAACGGCGTCACCGGAGGTGGTCGGACATGACCGACGTCCTGCTTGCAGTCGGCACCCGGAAGGGGCTCTTCGTCGGCAGACGGAGAGGCGGGGCCTGGAGCCTCGACGGCCCCCACTTCCCGGCTCAGGCCATCTACTCCGTCGGCATCGACACCCGCCGCTCCGCGCCCCGGCTCCTGGCCGGCGGGGACAGCGCGCACTGGGGGCCGTCGGTGTTCCACTCCGACGACCTCGGGGCGAGCTGGCACGAGCCGAAGCAGCCCGCGATCCGCTACCCCGAGGACACCGGCACCTCCTTGGAGCGGGTCTGGCAGCTGCATCCGGCGGGGCCCGCGGCGCCCGGCGTGGTGTACGCGGGCACCGAGCCCGGGGCGCTGTTCCGCTCCGAGGACTGGGGCGAGAGCTTCGAGCTGGTGCGGCCGCTGTGGGAGCACCCGACGCGGGAGGAGTGGCAGCCGGGCGGCGGCGGGCTCGCCGTCCACACGGTCGTCACGGACCCGCGTAACGCGGACGCGGTGACGGTCGCGGTATCGGCGGCCGGGGTGTACCGGTCACGGGACGGCGGGGAGAGCTGGGCCCCGTCCAACTCCGGGGTGGAGGCGGTCTTCCTGCCCGATCACTTCCCGGAGTTCGGGCAGTGCGTGCACAAGATCGCTCAGGACGCCGGGGACCCCGACCGGCTGTATCTGCAGAACCACTGGGGCGTCTACCGCAGTGACGACGCCGGGGCCGGCTGGACGTCGATCGGCGAGGGCCTGCCCTCCGACTTCGGCTTCTCCGTCGCCGCCCACCCGCACCGCGCCGACGTGGCCTATGTCTTCCCCATCACCGCGGACTCCGACCGGGTACCGGCCGGCCGGCGGTGCCGGGTCTACCGCACGGAGAACGCGGGGGCCGACTGGCAGGAGCTGTCCGCGGGCCTCCCCGAGGAGCCGCACTACGGCACGGTGCTGCGGGACGCGCTGTGCGTGGACGACTCCGACCCGGCGGGCGTCTACTTCGGCAATCGCAACGGTGAGCTCTTCGCCAGCGCGGACGACGGCGACAGCTGGAGCCGGCTCGCCTCGCATCTGCCGGACGTGCTCTGCGTGCGGGCGGCCGCCGTCGCGTGACACCGGCCAGGGCGAGGCGGCGCGCCCGCGCGCCGGCTCAGGGCAGCCGCCAGTCCACGGGCTGGGCGCCCTGGCGGATCAGCAGGTCGTTGGTGCGGCTGAACGGCCGTGAGCCGAAGAAGCCGCGGTCCGCGGACATGGGTGAGGGATGCGCCGACTCGATCGCCGGGAGGTCGCCGAGGAACGGCCGCAGATTGCGGGCGTCCCGCCCCCACAGCACGGACACCAGCGGCTTGCCCCGCTGGACCAGCGCGCGGATGGCCTGCTCGGTGATGTCCTCCCAGCCCTTGCCCCGGTGCGCACCGGGCTTGCGGGGAGCGGTGGTGAGGGCCCTGTTGAGCAGCAGCACGCCCTGCTTCGTCCAAGGGGTCAGGTCGCCGTTGGAGGGGCGGGGCAGTCCGAGGTCGGTGTTGAGCTCCCGGAAGATGTTCTCCAGGCTGCCGGGCAGCCGCTGCACCTCGGGAGCCACCGCGAAACTGAGCCCGATGGCCATTCCCGGGGTCGGATACGGATCCTGCCCCACGATCAGCACCCGCACCTCGTCGAAGGGCTGCTGAAAGGCCCGCAGGACATGGGCTCCGGCGGGCAGATAGGTACGGCCGGCGGCGATCTCCGCGCGCAGGAAGTCACCCATCTCGGCAATGCGTCCGGCGACGGGCTGCAGGGCCTGCGCCCATCCGGGCTCGACAACTTCGTTCAACGGTAGTGCTGCCACAGGGGATCACTCTACTGGCGTACGGAGCGCGGTCCGCCGCTTCCGGCGTACAGGGCACACTGCGGTGGTGGAGCCGCCCCGCCGGAGCCGGATCCACCACCGCAGCCGGCGGGCCTCTACTGGTGGGCGCTGATCACGCCACCGGCGCTGAGCACGATGGACACGCCGTTGGCGACGAACCCGATGTCGTGCTGGTTCGCTTCCACCGTGTCGTCCGCGTCGCCGCTCTCGCTGAAGAACTGCGCGCGGTAGTGGAGGTCGCCGAGCTTCGTGACCTTGACCGTCCAGCCGCCCTCGATCTTGAAGGTGCCCGGTCCCTGGTGTCCGCCGCCCATCCAGGACTGGACCTGGCCGTCCGACGTGAGCACGACGAACATGTCGTTGGCGTCGAGCCCGTCGTCGTGCTCCTTCGCCTCCATCGTGGCCAGGACCGAACCGCGGGCGACGATCTTGGCACGGTAGTGCTGGGCACCGACCTTGTAGATCTCGGCCTTGCTGACGCCGTCCGCCAGCCGCTGGGTGCGGACCGGGGATGCCGCCCTGCCACCGTCGGTGGTGCGCGCGCTGCCCGACTGCTTGCCCCCCGCGCCCGCCTTGGTGCCCACCTCGGCACCGGCCTCGGAGCCCTGTTCGCCGGCGGAGGAGCCGGCGCCGCTGGACTCGGCGGAAGCTAAGCCCTTGTCCGTGCGGCCCGCGGGCTTCGCGCCGGCGGTGTCCGAGCCGGAGCAGGCGGTCAGGCTCAGGCCGGCGGCTGCGGTCAGGGCCAGAGCGGCCATGCGCAGGCTGCGGCGACGAGCGGTGCCGACAGTGGTACTGGAGCTCATGTCAGGTCCCCCGGGTCAGTCGGTGTCGTTGTCTCCTCGGTACGTCACCCACTCTGCTCGGGGCCGCTATCGCGAAGCTGGCACTCCCCTAACGTCCGGCTAACACGGGGAAGGCGGCCGCTGCGGCCGAGGAATCCGCCCGCGTTCCCGCTTAGGCTGCGGTCGTCGCCCCCTTCCGCTTGCTCTCCTTCTCACTTTGGAGCCGGGTCATGTGGTCACCCCCGTCCCCATGGGTCCTCGGTGTCGATTCGGGCGGTTCGGGGATGCGCGTCGCGATCGCCCGGCCCGACGACGCCCGGCCGGTCGCCACCGTGGCCTCCGACACCCCCGCGCGCATCGGCCCGGCCGGTGTCGACGCCGGTCACTTCCTGGAGCTTCTGCTGCCCGCGGCGCGCGAGTTGCTCGGCCGCACCGGCGCCGACGGACCGCCTTCCGCCGTCGCCGTCGGGGCGGCGGGCATGGCGACGCTCGGCGACGAGCTGCGGGCCCGGCTGCCCGGTGCCCTGGCGGACGCGCTCGGGGCCCGGCGGCTGGCACTCGCCGCCGACGCGGTGACCGCGTACGCCGGGGCGCTCGGACAGCAGGCCGGCGTGGTGGTCGTGGCGGGGACCGGGCTCATCGCGGTCGGTACGGATCTCGGCCCGGCCGGGCGTGGCTGGCGGCGGGCCGACGGCTGGGGACATCTGCTGGGCGACTGCGGCAGCGGAGCCTGGATCGGCCGGGCGGGCCTGGAGGCGGCACTGCGCGCCCACGACGGCCGGGCGGGAGGGTCGGCGGCTCTGCTGGCGCGACTGGAAGCCGTGTTCGGTCCGGCGGCGGGGATGCCGGGGCTGCTCTATCCGCGTGCCGACCGGGCCGCCGTACTGGCCCGGTTCGCTCCCGAGGTGGGCCGGTGCGCCGCCGAGGACCCGGTGGCGAGGGCGGTTCTCCGGGAGGCCGCCCGGTCGATCGTGGAGGCGGCCGCCGCCGTCCGCCCGGAGACCGTGGGGTGTCGTCTCGCCCTCACCGGCGGGCTGTTCCGGATGGGCGAGCCGCTGCTGGCTCCGCTGCGGGAGGAACTGGCCCGGCAGCTCCCGGACGCCGAGCCGGTGGAACCGGCCGGTGACCCGCTGGACGGGGCGCTGGGGATCGCCGCGGCGCTCGCCTCGGGCCGGCTGGCCCTTCCGGTCGACTCCCGGATGCTGCATGTGCCGGAGGCGGTGGGGGGTTGACCGGGGGCGGGGTGCGTCGTGGTGAGCGGGGCCGGGTGCGTCGCCCTGAGCGCGGGGTGCGGGGCGTCCTGGGGGCGGAGCGAGGTGCGTCGTGGGGGCGGGGCCGGGGGGGGGGGGGGGGGGGGGGGGGGGGGGGGGGGTTGGGGGGGGGGGGGGGGGGGGGGGGCGGGGCCCGCGGGGGGGGGGGTTCCGGAACGTATATTTACGGGCCTGGCGGCCCACAAATACACGGCAGCTTCCGGAACCCCCACCCCTGCGGCCCCGCCCCCTCCCGCCGGTGGCCCACCTTTAGGGCTCGTCACCGTGGCCCTGGTTCCGACGCGGGGCACGTCATCTTGCTGGAGCGGCATGGGTTGTTCCGGTGGGCGGGCGGTGTTACGTCATGTGACGGACCGCGGGGGATGCCGGTCGTGGCCGGTTGTCGTGGGTACGACAGGGCGCAGGGCTTCGGCCGTTGATCGAAGCGGCGGATAAATCGGGACGACCGGCGCACGCTTGCCCCCTCCCCGAACGGCCGAGCCCGCAAAGGGATTAACATGCGGCGCCATGAGCACCCCCACAGGGCCGGCGTCCGGCCTGCCTGTACGAATGCCGCGTCCCCGCCAGCCAGGGCGACACCGCAAACCGGAGCCGGTGGCGGCTCCCGAGGGTGCGCCCGCGCTCGTTCTCGCCGTTCCCGGCACTCCGGGCCCCGACACCCGGAGCCTGGCCGAGGAAGCGGTGAGCATCGCGCGTTCCGAGCTGCCCGGCCTGGACGCCCAGATCGGATATGTCGACGGCGACGACGCGGAGTTCCCGTCGCTGGGCGCGGTGCTGGCCCGCGCCGCCGCCGACCGCACCGCCCGGGCCGCCGCCCGGCAGGAGGAAGGAGCAGAGCCCCCCGCCCGCCGGGACGACGACGGACCCGTCGCGGTGGTCGTTCCGCTGCTGGCCGGCCCGGACAGCGCCCTGATGCGCCGGATACGCCAGGCCGTCATGGACAGCCGCACCGCGGCGGAGCTGACCGATGTCCTCGGCCCGCACCCGCTGCTGGCCGAGGCGCTGCACGTCCGGCTGTCGGAAGCCGGGCTCGCGCGCGCCGACCGCGCCCGTCTGTTCACGGTGGCCACCGCCGCGGACGGCATCATCCTCGCCACCGTCGGTGGTGAGGAGGCGGTGCAGGCGGCCGGTATCACCGGCATGCTGCTCGCCGCCCGTCTGGCGGTGCCGGTGCTGGCCGCCGCGCTGGACATCGACGGCTCGGTGACCCGCGCCGCCGACCAGCTCCGCGGCTCCGGCTCGGCGCAGCTGGCGCTCGCGCCGTATCTGATCGGCCCGGAGGTCGCCGACGGCCTGCTGAAGGCCGCGGCCGACGAGGCCGGCTGCTCGGCCGCCGAGGCACTGGGCTCCTACCCGGCGATCGGCAAGCTGGCGCTGTCGCAGTACGCGTCCGCGCTGGGCATCACGCTGCAGAACCAGAGCGCCGGAGCCCGCTGACAGCCTTCCCCGAACAGGCTCGTCCGCACGGCTCCCGGGCCGGAACCCCGCATCGGCGGGGTTCCGGCCCGCTGTCGTTCCCGGGCTCAGCCCGGGTACTCGCCCCGGGCACGGGCCTGGGCCCCGGGGCCGTGGACGAACGCGGGACGGCGCTCGGTGGCGTCGTAGGTGCGGTGGAAGACCGGGGTGGTGGCCCCGGAGAGCGGCGGCACGATCCACGACCAGTCGGCGCCCACCTCCCGGCCCCGGCACCGCTCCCGGTCGATGTGGGTGAGGAAGCGCCGGGACTCGGTGTGGTGGTCGGTGATGGTGACCCCGGCGCGGTCGAAGGAGTGCAGCACGGCCCGGTTCAGTTCGACGAGCGCCCGGTCCTTCCAGAGCGAACGGTCCGTCGAGATGTCCAGGCCCAGCCGCTCGGCGATGCGGGGCAGCAGATCGTAGCGGTCGGTGTCGGCCAGGTTGCGGGCGCCGATCTCGGTGCCCATGTACCAGCCGTTGAAGGGCGCGGCCGGGTAGCGCACGCCGCCGATCTCCAGGCACATGTTGGCGATCGCCGGGACGGCGTGCCAGCGCAGCCCCCATTCGGCGCACCAGCCGGCCTCGGGGTGCTCCAGCGCCACCTCCAGCACCGCGTCGGGCGGGAGGGCGAACCACCGGGGTTCCTCGCCGCGCCCCTGGAGGACCAGCGGGAGGACGTCGAACGGGGTGCCCTGGCCGCCCGGCCAGCCGAGCCGCAGGGCGAGTGCGGTGATGCCGGTGTTGCGGGGATCGCCGTGCGCCAGGGAGCCGCCGGGGCCGTACCCGGCGTAGCGCACGAGCTGTTCGCTCCAGATGCGGGGACCGGGGCGGCCGGGCTCGTCCGGCGCGAAGACGGTGATCAGCGGGCGGATCCGGCCGCCGTTGGCCGCGAGCCGCAGATGGGCGACGCACTCCCGGGCCATCGACGCGGCGTCGTCGAGCTGCCGGAAGTCCCTGACCTGGAGCGAGCGCCAGTACAGCCGGCCGATGCAGCGGTTGCTGTTGCGCCAGGCGACGCGGGCGCCGAAGGCCAGCTCGCCGGGCGTGTGCCGGTACGTGCCCCGCTCCTCGATCTCCGCACGCACCTCGGCGAGACGTTTCTCCCCGTCCCCGGCGCGGGGCTCCTCCCGGTGGTACAGCCGCAGGAAGTCCTGGGCCTCCTGCCAGACGGATCCCTTCCGGGGGCCGCCGGGCCGGGGCCGGCGGAGCGCCGCCGGAGGGCGGCCGCGGGCCTCGTCGCAGGGGTCCGGCCCGGTGCCGTACGCCTCCGCCTCTCCCCTGTCCGCACGGCGCAAGTACCTCCGCATGACCCACCCCCAGGCATACCGTTCGTCGGCGCGATGCGGCCGGGTTACCCCTCGCGGGAGCTGATCCACCCTGTTCTTGCACGGTGCATCTGCCCGGGGCACGGGCCGCGGGGCGGCGCCGCAGGTCGGGACGGCGTGAGGGGGCGCACCGGGGGGCGTCGCGACGGCGCGCCGGGCCGCGCGAGCGCTGCTCCGGGCGCGGGCGGACGCTCCCGCCCGGGGCGGAGTGCGACGTTGCGCCGGGGCGGCGGGTGCGGGCCTGTCCGGGGCGGGGCGGGATGCCGGATCCGGCCCGCGCGGAGGTTCCGGTTCCGAGGCCGTTGTGGCCCCGGTCCTGGCCCGTTGGCTCATTCCGGCCCAGCGGGAACGCCTCCGGAATGGGCCATTGGCCCAGTCTTTTCGGACTCCCTTGAGCCAGCGGGTGGCCGAATGTTTTCATGGGGGCGTCGATGGCGCTGCGGGATTCCGCGGCGCCTTTTTCTTTGCACGTTCCTTGCAGGGCGGAAGGGGAGCCGGAAGCAGTGCTGAAGAGGATGTTCGTGGCACCGGATCCGGGCCGGGTGCGGCTGCGCACGTCGGCGCGGGCCGTGCTGGGCGTCGCGCCGGCCGCGGCCGCCGCCGGCCTGGCCGGTCAGTCGGTCGTCGCGGCGATCGCCGGGGGCCTCGCCGCGCTGCTCGCGCTCTTCACCGTCACCGATGCCACGGTCCGCGGCCAGGCGGTCACCACCGCGCTGCTGCCCGTGGCGGGCTTCCCGGTGCTGGCCCTCGCGACGGCGCTGCACGACCACACGCTGATCCGCGACACCGCCTTCCTGGCCGTCGTCTGGGCGGGGGTGTACGCCCGCCGGTGGGGCCCGCGCGGGCACGCCCTGGGGATCTTCGCGTTCATGACGTTCTTCATGACGCAGTTCCTGCACGCCGTCCCGGCGCAGTTGCCCGAGCTGTACCTGGCCGTGGCCCTGGCCCTGGTGGTGTCCTCCGTGGTCCGGTTCGGCCTGTGGTGCATCGAGCGCGGCAGCCCGCCCGCCGCGGCGCCCGCGCCCCTGGCCGCCCGGGGCATGGACCGCCCCACCACGCGCCAGGCGTTCCAGTGCACCGTGGCGTGCGCCCTGGCGCTCGGCTTCGGGCAGCTGGTGTCCGACGAGCGCTGGTACTGGGCGGTGGGCACGGCGTGGTGGATCTTCGTGAACACGGCGTCCCGCGGCGAGACGATGGTCCGCGGCTTCCGCCGCGTCGTGGGCACCCTGGCGGGCATCGCCGTGGGGATGGTCGCCGCGGTGCCGCTGCACGGCGCGGCCGTGCCGACGGCCGTCCTGGTCGCCGTCTGCGTCTTCGGGATCTTCTACACCGCAGCGCCCTCGTACAGCTGGATGATGTTCTTCGTGACGGTCATGGCCAGCCTGCTCTACGGACTGCTGGGCGTCCTGCACCCGGGCCTGCTGGCCCTGCGCCTGGAGCAGACGCTGGTGGGCGCCTTCGGCGCGGCCGTCGCCATCGCCGTCGTCCTCCCCATCACCACCCACGCGGCGACCGACGCCTGGATACGCCGGGCCCTGGTGTCGGTCCGGCACTGCACGGCGGAGTCCGCGCGCCGGCTGTCCGGGGACGCGTCCGCCGACCCGGGCCCGCACGCCGCCGAGCTGGAACTCCTCCTGGGAAAGGTGCGGGTCTCGCTGGCGCCGCTGCTGCATCCGCTGAGCCCGCTGCGCGAGCGCCGGGAACGGGCGCGGCGGGTCATGGCGCACCTGGACGACTGCGTGGTGCAGGCCCGGGGGCTGGCAGCGGTCGCCGCCGACCCCGACGCCTCGCACGACGCCCGGCTGACCGCCGCCTGCCAGCGGGTCGAGGCGGCGCTGCACACGCTGGCTCCTACCGGTGAGAGTCCCGTCGCAGCGGGGGACCCCGCGATGGCCGCGCCCCGGCACCACCCGGGTGCCGAGCGGGCCCTGGCGCATCTGCACGACCTGGAGAAGGCGCTCGCCGGGCTGGCCGCGCCGCTGCTCGGCAGCCCGCGCCCGCCGCTGGCCGAAGCCTGATCCGGCCGCGCCCCGCTCGGGGCTCCTGGGCCCCGGGCCCGGCTCCCGGCTCCCGGCTCCCGGCTCCCGGCTCCCGGCTCCCGGCTCCCGGCTCCCGGCTCCCGGCTCCCGGCTCCCGGCATCGTCACCTGGCCGGCCGGGCCGTGGACACCGTCGCCGGAGCGGGCCGCCGGTGCCGTCGCGCGGCCGGGCCGTCGGTACAGTCGGCGGCAGCTCTCCCGCGCCCTCCCGCGGGGTGCGCCCGCCCCGTCCCGTCCGTCCCCGTCGAACGGAGAACCCCGCCCATGGCTCCGGTGGATGCGCTGGACGCCCGCATCCTGCGGCTGCTCCTGGAGCAGCCGCAGACCAGCGTGCGGGAGTACGCCCGGCTGCTCGGGGTGGCCCGGGGCACCCTGCAGGCCCGGCTGACCCGGCTGGAGCGGGACGGGGTCATCACCGGCACGGGCCCCCGGCTCTCCCCCGCGGCCCTCGGTCATCCGGTGCTGGCCTTCGTGCACATCGAGGTCACCCAGGGGCATCTGGACGAGGTCGGGGACGCGCTCGCGGAGGTCCCGGAGATCATCGAGGCGTACTCGATCACCGGTGGCGGTGACCTGATGACGCGGGTGGCCGCCCGGGACAACGGTCATCTGGAGGACATCATCCAGCGGCTCATCCAGCTGCCGGGCGTGGTGCGGACCCGTACCGAGGTCGCGCTGCGGGAGCGGGTGCCGTACCGGATGCTGCCGCTGGTCGACGCGATCGGCCGGGCGGCGGCGCGACCCCGCTGAGCCCCGGTCCGCTCTGCCGTGGGTCGGGCGGTGCCGGTCGGGGCCCGGCGGCCCGGGGCGGGGGCGGGACGGCTTGGCATGCTGGGGGCATGAGCTCCTCCCGCGGACCCGCTGTGATCTTCGACCTCGACGGCACCCTCGTGGACAGTGAGCCGAACTACTACGAGGCGGGGCGGCGGCTGCTCGCCGAGTACGGCGTCACGGGCTTCACCTGGGAGCAGCACGCCCGGTTCATCGGGATCGGGACCCGGGAAACCCTGGAGGTGCTGCGCCGCGAGTACGCCATCGAGGCCCCGGTCGAGGAGCTGCTCGCGGGGAAGAACCGGCACTACCTCGCGCTGGCCCGGGAGTCGACCGAGGCCTTCCCCCGGATGCGGACGCTCGCGCACGACCTGCACGCGGCCGGGATCCGGATGGCGGTGGCGTCCGGATCCTCCCGCGCCGCCATCGAAACGGTGCTGGCCACCACCGGCCTGGCCGGACTGATGGCAACGGTGGTCTCGGCGGAGGAGGTTGCGCACGGCAAGCCGGAGCCGGACGTCTTCCTGGAGGCGGCCCGGCGGCTCGGTGCGCCGCCGGCGGACTGTGTCGTCCTGGAGGACGCCCCGCCCGGGGCGGAGGCCGCCCACCGGGCGGGCATGCGCTGTGTCGCCGTTCCGTATCTGCCGTCGACCGCCGGGGCACCGGAGTTCGGCACGGCGGGGCTGGTCTTCCCGGGCGGCCAGGGCGAGTTCGATGCGCGGACCGCCTTCGCCTGGGTGACCTCGCCGGACTGAGGGCACGGGGTCGCCGGCCTGCTGTCCAGGCCTGGCACGGCTCCGGCACCGCACCTGGCGTTCCTTGCCGCACGGGGCCCGTGGGGCCGTCCGCATACTCCCGCACGGGCGTCCCGGCCGGTGCGGTCCGCTCGGTCCCGTTCCGCGCGGTGTCCCGGCCGGACCGGATCCGGCCGGGGCACCGGTGCGTTGAAGCGCCCGCGGTCCACCGCTCAGGCCGCTGGGGCCAGGGCCGCGACCATGGCGGTCACCGCGGGCAGCAGCAGAAGCACCGCCCACCGGACACAGCGGTTCTTGAGGTGGGCGACCCGGCTGGTGCCCGCCAGGGCCCGTTCCAGCCGGGCCCGGGGATCGCCGCCGCACCGGACCAGCGCGGCCGGCAGGCCGGCCTGCTTCTCCGCCCGCACCACGTCCTCGAAGTAGGCGAGGACCTGCGTGCCGTCGCGCAGCGCCGCGGCCCGGCGCGGCACCAGGGCCAGCAGCAGGACCAGCAGGGCCGCCGCCGTGGTCGTCAGGGCGCTCCACCACAGGGGCAGCGTCCAGGACGCGGCGTCGGGACGCCGCATCAGCAGCAGGCCGAACAGGGAACCACTGGTGGCCAGCAGGACGGCGGCCTTGCCGTCGGCGCGGCCGATTTCGAGCTGGTTCTGTGCGATCAGCTCGCGCGACAGCGCGGCGACGGAGCCTCCCGGACCGTCCGAGGGGCGGCTCCGGTGCCAACGGCCCGTTCCTGCCGGGGTGTTCGGCGGGCGGCTCACCGGGGCTCCCGGTGCGTGCCGTTCATCCCGTTCCTGTGGTGCGCTCCGTCCGGGCCGGCGCCGGCCTGCATCCGGTCCAGCGTCTCCTGGCCCTGCGGCACCCCGATGTCGCGCAGCACGTGCGCCAGCTGCGCCCCGACGAAGCCGCGGTCGCCCTCCGTCAGGCCCTGCAGGGCCGAGGCCAGCGACCGCTCCCAGCCGTCCCGGTCGCTGAGCAGGTCGCGGTGGGCCACCGTCCAGTCGAGCACGTCCTTCGCCTGGTCGGGCCGGTTCATCAGCCAGAGCGCGGCCAGCCCGACGGGGCCGCCGCCGATGATGTCGCGATAGAAGCGGTACGCCTCGCGATGCGCGTCGCCCCAGACCGAGGGCAGGGGCAGCGCGGTGCCGGTGGCGGGGTCGCCCATCGGCCCCGGTGCGGTCTGGGTGAACCAGTAGGTGATGCCCGCTCCGTCGATCACGTGCTCGCGCCCGTACGGGCCGCCCGGGGCCGCCCCGGACCACGGCGGGGCCTGCCCGTCCCGGCCGGGACCGTCGGGCGCCGTCCCGTGGTCGCCGATGTGCTGGACGATCCACCGCGGCACGTACTCCTCCGTGGCCCGGCTCCGGACGACGCCGGCCGGGTCGCTCACCCGCCAGCCCACGCCGTAGCGGGAGAACTGGGGCACCGCCGACGTGCCCGTGGGGACGTCCACCCACGTCGCCCGCTCCGCGAGCGAGACCCGGCACACGCAGGTGAACTCGCGGCGCAGCACGGCCGAGAGGGCCGGGCGCGGGTGGAACCAGGGACCGGCGCCGCGCGGCGGCTCCACCCGGCCCGCGCCGTTGTCGGCCAGGAACACCAGGGCCCGGTCGTCCCGGGGGAACCAGCGGTGCCGCAGCAGCGTGCGCAGCAGGTGCGAGGGGCGCAGCAGCGCCGTCGGCAGCTGCTCTACGAGGGGCTGGTTCATGCGGACTTCCCTTCGGGTGCGGTGGTGCCGCGATTCCGGTGGCGGGTGAGAAGGAAGGAGATGACACCGCGATGTCCGGCGGAAGCGTCCGCCAGCGCGCGGAGGAAGACGTCGAAGGCGGCGCGGCGGCACAGGGCGGGATCGCGTTCCACGGCCGCGAGTCCCTGGGCCACGGCGGTCCGGGACGCCGGAGCGTCCAGCGCCGCGACCACCAGCGGCAGGGCCAGATCGGGGTGGTCGCCGATCACGTCGGCCAGGGTCAGCTTCCGGGTGGCCCGCCGGTGCGGTTCGGGGAAGCTGCTGAGGCACAGCGCCTCGGTCACCTGCGCGGCGCAGGCGTGCCGGAGGCTGCCGACGGGCGCGGTCAGCCACTCGGTGATCCGGCGCAGAACGCTCCGGTGGTTGGCCTCCTCCCCGAAGAGGACGCCGAGAGCGAAGACGACCGCGCTGCGCAGTCGCGGTTCGGTGCCCTCGTCGGGACCGTCGACCACCGTGTCCAGCAGGTTGAGCGCCGCGGCGGGCCGCGCCAGGCCGTAACTGCCGGCACAGGTCTCGGCGACGGTGCAGCGGCGGTTGACGTCCCGGACGCCGGCCCACTGCCGCAGTTGCGCCTGTACCCCGCTCATCAGCTCGGCGTTCTGGGCGACTTCACCGAGGGCGTACGCCGCGAGCCGGCGGCGCCACCGCAGGTCCGACCCGGCGAACGGGTGGAGCTGCCGCAGGGGTTGGGAGCCGGTGGCGTGCACCAGGACCCTGCCGACCGCCACGCCGGCCGCCAGGTCCGCTCCCTGCTGGTGGGGCAGGGCGTGCAGACCGGTCCAGAACAGCTCCGCCATGCCCTCGTGTTCCAGCCACAGCCGGCGCAGCACGGACTCCGCCCGGTGCCTGCCCCGGAAGTCGACGGGCTGCATCCGGTGCCGGTAGCGGCCCGACGGAACGATGCGGGACGGACCGAGGCGTGCTCCGATCTCCGCGCACCGGTCCGCGAACGCGGGGCCGAGCAGATCCGGGCGGTCCGCCGGGGTGACGACGGCCGGGGCCGGGGCGGTACCGGCCGGCGCGGCGCCGGCCGCTGCCCCGCCGGCGCGTTCGGTGAACAGGGTGCGCAGGGTCGCGGCGAACTGCTCGATCACCGTGCGGTCCAGGCCCTCCAGCAGGGCCACCGCGGCCGTGAGCGCCAGCCGGTCGGCCCGGTCACGCATCCGTTCCAGCGCCGCGTGCGCCTCCTGCACCCCGCCGAGGCGGAGGTTCTCCAGGGCTGTGGCGACGGTGCGCCCGGAGGTCACGACTTCGAGCAGTTCCTCGGCGACGTCCACACCGACGGCGGGCAGCGGGCTCGTCCCGAGGTACCGGCGGAACTCGGACCCGTCGAGGTGTTCCAGCGCGAGGGGAAGCAGCTCGGGCGCGAGCCGTCGCTCGGCCGCCAGGGCACGCAGCCGGAGCAAGGCCACGTCATAGGGCTTCGGCGGGACGTGCCTCACCTGCCAGGCGGCGATGTCGGCCGGCAGGCGCAACTCCGCCGCCACCGTGACGACCAGGAAGGATCCGGCCTCGCGCAGCCGGTGGCACAGCGCCCGCAACGGGACCTCGCCGAGCTTGTCGGCCAGGTCCGGGGCGAGCCACCGCAGCAGGTAGCCCCGGCCGGGTCCCGGCTGCCATGCGGTGAGGTCCTCGGCGGAGTTCAGTCCGGTGATGCGGTCCGCCCCGCACCGCTCCCGGAGCAGCGCGAACGCGGTGGTGCCGGCCCCCGCGCCGCGCTCCGCGCCGAGCAACAGCAGGTGGTGGCCCAGCACCTCCCGGCACCTGGCGTACGAGGCGGGCTCGGCGAAGCCCAGCAGTCTGCGGGCGACGTCCTCCGGCGGGTAGGGGCCCTCCCGGAACTCGGGGCGGAGCACCACCTCCGAGACGGAGTCGTCGCGGGGTTCGGGGGCTGCGTGGTAGTGGAAGTCGCCTCTCACACCACCCGCCAGGGCCACCCCCTGCCCGACGTGCTGCCGGTTCCGGTACCCATCGGCCTCCGGCCCGGCCGCGCCCGGGACCTCCGGCCGGGCGTCGAGGAGGGTACTCGGCTCGTCGCTCATCGGCGCTCCCCCGCGCCGCCGGTGTGCTTGTCGCCGGAGACGTTGTCGCCGCTGCCCCAGTGCTGGTTCGTTCCGTGGTGGGTCGTGGAGTGTCCGGTGTAGCTGAAGTCCCCGGCGATGTCCCCCATCAGTGCGACGCCTTCGCCGACGCGCTGGGTGTTTCCTCCGAGGTGTTCGGCGGGACGGCTCGCGGGGGTCTCGTCCGCCGGTGGGGCCGACGGGGTCTCGCGGGCGGGGAGCCCGGCGCCGAGAAGGTTCCCGGACGGCGACGGGATGTACAGCCACGCCCGCTGGGCGAAGGACTTGCCGTCGACGGTGGCCGGCACCTCGGTGCAGCGGTCGGGGTGCAGGCCGGTGTAGCCCCCGAGGATCACGTCCTCGTGGACCCGGTGCGAGATGATCGCGGCGAGGTGGGTGGTCTGTTCGCTCGCGGCGGCCAGGATCGCCTTGACGGGGCGGGAGTCCAAGAGCCGGTGGGTGTCGTTGCGTGCGGTGCCGTTTCCGTCGCCCGGTCCGCCGTCGTCCGGGAGCGGGCCGACGTGCACGCTGGCGCGCAGCCGGATGCGCGGGCCGACGGTGCGCTGGTTGTAGTCGCCGAGGACCTCGTCGAGCACCCCGAGGAAGGGCCAGAGGACGAACGGGAGATGGGCGGGGTCGAACCCGAAGACGATGCCGTCGCCGGTGCTGGCCGGGAAGCGCTTGGCGTCCTTGAGGCCGAACAGCCCGGCTCGTTCGAGCGATTGGTCGACGAGTTCCGGGATCAGCGCGCTGACCGGTCCGTGCAGCACGGCGGGCAGGCCGGTGAAGTCCTTGGCGTCGACGGCGAACAGGGCCCGGTACGCGGGCAGCGGCCTGCTCTCGGCATGGGGCAGGGGCATGGTGGTGGGCATGGGACGCTCCTTCACGGGACGGGGCGGTGCGGTGCACCGCCGGCCGGCTCGTGTCGAGCATCGGCGAGCGTCAGCGGGGCGAATGCCCACCGCAGGGCGCCCCGGAGGTGACGGCCGTCACAGGGCCTCGGAGAGGCCTCACTCCGCTGCCGCCCAGCGGCGTAAGGCCGCCATGTCCCTGATGACCACGACGCGGCGGGCCGTCTCCACCGCTCCGGTGTCCCGGAGTTGCTGCAGACCGCCGATGACCGCGTTCCGGGTGACACCGATGGACTGCGCGATCTCCTCCTGCGTCAGTCCGGTCAGCCGCAGCCCCTCCGGCACGGCGCCGGTGACGGGTTCCGCCAGCTCCGCCAGCCGGACGAGCGACCTCGCGAGCCGTACCACCAGCGGGAGGGTGAGCCGTTCGGTCCGGTGCAGATCCGATTCGCGCAGCCGGGCCAGCGTCTGCCGCATCAGTGCCATGACCAGTCCTCGTTCCTCGACGAACCGGCGGAACCGCTGGGCCTCCAGCACGATCGTGGTGCACGGGCTGAGGGCGATCACATCGGCCGTCCGCGTCGTGCCGTTGAAGACCGAGACCTCCCCGAGGAGATCGCCCGGTCCACGGAAGGCGAGCCAGGTCGTGACCCCGTCGGTCTCGCGGCACACGACCTTCGCCAGGCCGTCGGTCAGCGCCAGCAGATGGGTTCCCGGGTCCCCCTGCCGCAGCATCACGCTGCGCTCGCGGAACCGTCGTACCGTTCCCTGGTCCCGCAGTTCACGCCACACGTCGTCGGACAGCACTCCATGGCCTTCCCGGTGAGTTCTCCGGGGGTTCGTCACCCCGGCGGGGCGGTGCGCGCCGTGGACCACCGCGCGCGTTCCCGCTCCCCGGCGGAGACCTTCCCCCGGGGACCGTTCCAGCACACCCGGGACTGCGGACCAGGTCAGGGCTGGGAGGGCTCGCGGTGGCCGATGGCCCGTCGGACGCCGGGCCCACCGTCCCGCGGCACCGACCGCCCTCCGGCCGTCACCGGAACGCGGGCAATCCGCCGTGAAGCCTCACCCGGCGGGCGTCCGGTCGGTAGCATGTCGTTGCGATTTCAACGATGTTGGGAGTCAGGGCATGGACATCGCGGCGGAGTTACCGGCACCCGAGGACGCCCTCAAGTGGGCCTGGCTCGCCGCCTTCGGGCCCGGGCTCGCCTTCTCCCTCTTCGGGGTCCTGCTGCTGGTCTCGGCCTGGCTGGGCGCCGTGCGCAGCACCCGGCAGGTGGTGCTCCGGGCCAACGGCGCGGTGCGCGCCGGGCGGGCGCGTCTGAGCCGTATGCCGCGGGCGCAGGTCGGCGCCCTGCTCCTGCTGTCGTCCCTGCTGCTCGCGCTGCTGACCGCCTGGGTCCCGGGGGTGCTGGTGATGGGCAACGTGGCGCGGTACGCGCTGGATTCCGCGTCGCAGGAGGAGTTCGTCGCCCTCGATCCGGTGGCGATGTGGGCGGACGGGCTGTGGACCCGGTGGGACGACATGACCGCGACGTACGTCCTGTGTTCGGTGATTCTCGCCGCGCTGCTCTGCGTCCGGCGGTCGTCCGCGGGGACCGCGGGCTGGGCCCTGGCGCTCTGCCTGCCGCAGGTGCTGTGGGTCGTGCCGATCGCCGCGGAGACGCTGTTCACGCTGCTGCTGGGGCTGCCGTCGGCGCTGTTCGGGCAGAGCTCGGGGCTGGCGGAAGTGCCGCGCAACCTGGTGTTCGTCGGAGTGTTCGCGATGTACTACGGCTCGTGCGCGGGCGCCCTGGCCGCGGCCCAGCGGCTGGGACTGCTGTGGCTGGGACCGCCGGCGGCCGCGGGCTGAGCACCGCGGGCAGCGAACGGACAGGCCTGCGGGCGGGCAGAGCCGCGGGGCGAGCGGGCGCAGAGACGCGCCCGCGGAGCGGGGCGGCCCGCGCCTCACCGGGACCCTCGACGGAGCCGTCGGAGGGGTGGCGGCTCGGACGGTACGCACCCCCGACACCACTGACTTGTGCACGCCACCGGTACGTATGGCATGCTCCGCACAGACCGCACGAGCACACCTCGCCGATCCCGCCCGGCGTCACCCTTGGTGCCGTTCACTGCGCCGACAGTGATCCGAAGGGCCCGGGTGGGGCCGAATCACAGGGGTGGATTTCGTCGATCGGCCCTCCGCAGTGACAATCACCGTGGTGCCTCTCCCCCACACCGCGGTGAAACCGCGCTGCGCCCGCCCGGCGGACCTCCTGCCTGGGCGAACGCACGGATTCACGCGCGGGGGCCCGGGAGCGGTCGCCTCGGTATGCAAGAGCTGATCTCCCTCGGGGAGGGATGTCATGGGAAGGAGGCCGGCCATGAGTGCGGACGCGCGTGGTGAGGTCGAGAATTTCTTGCTGGGAGACAGGTTCTCCTGTCTGGCGGGTCGCTCCGCCTGGCGCCAGGGCGGGATCGCTCACCATCATTACGAACGGTTGGGCGACGTCGACGCGGCCCGGCTCATGGCGCGCGACCTCGAGGCCTATGTGCGCTCGGCGGACTGGAGCGCCCGGTCCTTCACCAGCTTCGTGGCGACCTTCGCGGAACCCCGCGGCGTGGACGAGCTGGAGTTCGAGCAGCTGCTCTGGCAGCAGCTGCAGCTGCTCCACGAGTACGACGCCGAGGCCCACCGCTGGGCCGAGGGGTACTCCTCCGACCCCGGGTCCGGGAAGTTCGCCTTCAGCGTCGCGGGCCATCCGTTCTTCGTGATCGGCCTGCACGAGACGCATGTCCGGCTCGGCCGGCGGCCTCCCTTTCCGATGCTGGCCTTCAACTCCCACGAGCAGTTCAGCCGTATCAAGGGGGCCGGGATGTGGGACCGGCTCGCGGAGAAGATACGCAAGCAGGACATCAAGCTGCAGGGGAACATCAACCCCAATCTCCACGAGTACGAGCAGCTGTCCGAGGCCCGGCGGTACTCCGGCCGCCCGAAGCCCGCGGACTGGCAGTGCCCGTTCTCGGCCCGCGAGACGGCTCATGACGCGGTGCGGGAGCCGGAGCTGGAGCCGGCGCCCGTCCGGGAGCCCGCGCGGGAAGCGCTGCGCGAGTCCGGGCGGGAGCCCGAGCGGGAGCTGACCGCCCACGTGGGCTGAGTTCCTCCGCGCATCGCCCGGCACCGCCGTGGCCCCGGCGGCCGTACCCCTGAGGTGCGGCCGCCGGGGCGTTTCGGCAGCGTCCCGCTCCCCCGGTCCCCGTCCGGTCCTCGTCCGGCCCGTGTCCGTTCTTCGTCCCGTCTGTGGCACGCGCGGAATCCGGTGAGCGGATCGGGCCGCCGGTCCGTATCTCCCTGACGGGCCCGGCCCCGGCCGGCCCCCGAAGCAACGGCAGGGCAGCGGTACAGCGGAACGGAGACGTGGGGTGGCCGGAGTGCTCGTGGGAAGGCGTACCGGACGGCGCCGGCAGGGCGGGTACGGCGCACGCCGTGCGGCGGCCGCGGCGGGGAGTCTGATGGTCCTCGCGCTCGTGGCGGGCTGCGGCACGGCCGACGGCTCCGGGACGGCGGACAAGCCGCGGCCGAAGCCCCGCGCCGTCGCTCCCGCGCCCGCGAAGGTGGAACGGATCGCCGCGCTGACCGGCTGCAAGGTCAACATCCGCACGGAGGCGGACGAGCTCCGGGAAGGGGTCTGCCGGACCTCGGTGGGCGACTACCTCATCACCACCTTCCCCCGGGAGAAGTACAAGCTGACCTGGCTGGACAGCGCGAGCATGTACGGCGGGACGTACCTCGTCGGCCCGCGGTGGGCCGTCAGCGGGAAGCCCGGCGTGCTGGAGCGGCTCCGGGCGAAGGTGGGCGGACGGATCCAGGAGCTGAGGGGCCCCGGCGGCGGGGGCTGATCCGGCCGCTCGTGGCCTGGCTTCGCCATGGCCCTGACGATCCATGCCCCTGATGATCCGGGGGCCCTGACCCTTCGTGGCGCGTCCGTAGGGCGTACCCGTGGGGGCGCATCCGTGGCGCGCGTCGTGCCGGAGGCGCTGCTGGAGCACCTCCGGCACGACGTCACGGGTTCCCGGCGTTCCCGCGACGTCACGGCCTTCCCGGCGTCACGGCCTCAACGGTGCCCGCGCCGCCCCGCACTCCGGCCGGCGGCCGCCCGTCCGGAGTCGGGCCGGGCACCCGACTCGGCGGGAGGTCCTGCGCGGCCCCTGCGGCACCGTCACGCGGCGTTGATCAGGGTCCACGGGACAGGGCGGCTGAGGGCCTGGCGCGGCTTGCTCTCCGCCCAGTGCCGCACCGACGCCGCGAGCACTCCGCCCGGGTCGGCGACCTTCCGGGTCGGTTCGAAGGGCTCCCCCATGCTGGTGTAGCTCTGGAACATCGCGAGGAGCTTCACCGCCTGCTGCTGGACCGGGGAGAGCCACTGCTCGGCCAGGGGCAGGAAGAAGCGGTTCCAGCTGTCCGTGGACACCGTCGGCGGCTTGGCGATCGGTTCCACGCCGTGCTCGGCCCGGAAGGCGTTCAGGGTGTCGCAGGTGATCCGGACGAGGGTGTCCAGCCGCAGGCTGTCCGGCCCCGCGGCGATCACCTCGGTGCGGGGCGCGGAGGGTACGGGGCCCAGGGCGGCGGCCGCGATGGCCTCGGCCACCTCGTCGACCGGGCTGATCTCGGCGAAGCCGCCCGGGTCGCCGACGACCACCGCCGCGAGCCCGGAGACCAGCGCGGGGAAGAGGCTGTACGGGCCGGAGAAGCGGGCGATGTGCCCGTCCCCGCGGCGGCCCATGACCAGCGGCGGGCGGACGATCGTGACCGGCCCGCGGTGCTCGGTGGTGACGATCTCCTCGCACCGGGCCTTGGACCACTCGTAGCCGTTGCGGTAGCCCTCGAACTCCGCGCCGCGGAGGTCCTCCGGGGCGCGGACGCCGCCGACGTAGGCGGTGGAGACGTGCACCACGTGGGTGTCGGGGCCGGCCAGTCCGAGTACGTCCCGCAGGGTGCGGATGTTGGCGTCGGTGGCCTCGTCGCGGGTCATGGTCCAGCGGGTGGAGGCGGCGGTGTGCACGATGACGTCCCACGGCCGGCCGGTGAGGGCCTCCGGCGCCGGCTCGGAGCCGATGTTCCACCGCACCGGGGTGTCCCCGGGGGCGCGGCGGGCGGTGTGCACGATCTGCGGGCCGGTACGGCCGGCGGTCCCGGCGGCGAGGCGGGCGGCCACCTCGGTGCCGACGACTCCGGCCGCGCCGGTGACAAGGATGCGCATGGGTGAGCTCCTGGGGTCGTTCAGGTGGCGGGCTGGAGGACCAGGCAGACGTTCTGTCCGCCGAAGCCGAAGGAGTTGGAGAGCACCGGGGCGCAGTCCACGGCGCGGGGAGCGCCGGCGACCACGTCGATCCGGTCGGCCTCGGACGCCTCGGTGAGGTTCGCGACCGGCGGGACGATCCGGCGCTCGGCGCAGACCAGGGCGATCGCGGCCTCCAGGGCCCCGGAGCCGCCGATGAGGTGCCCGGTGACGCCCTTGACGGAGGTCACCGGCGGGGCCTGGCCGTTGAAGCACCGGTGGATGGCCGCGGCCTCGGCGCTGTCGTTGGCCTGGGTCGAGGTGCCGTGCGCGTTGATCTGGCCGATGTCGGACGGCAGCAGTCCGGCGTCGGCGATCGCCTCGGCCATGCACGCGGCCGCGACTTCGCCCTCCGTGTGCGGGGCGACGATGTGGTGGGCGTCGGCGTTGGTGGCGTAGCCCGCGACCTCGCCGAGGATCCGCGCCCCGCGGGCGGTCGCGGCCTCCAGCCGCTCCAGGACGAGGACGGCGGCGCCCTCACCCATGACGAAGCCGTCCCGGCCGGCGTCGAAGGGGCGGCTGGCCCGCTCCGGGTCGTCGTTGCGGGTGGACAGCGCCTGCATCCGGGAGAAGCCGCTGAGCATGAAGGTGGTCACCGCGGAGTCGAAGCCGCCGGCGACGGCCGCGTCCAGCTCCCCGTACCGGATCCGGCGGGCGGCCTCGCCGATGGCGGTGGCGCCGCTGGCGCAGGCGGTGGTGTAGGTGACGCACGAGCCCTGGAAGCCGTAGCGCATCGCGACCCGGGCGGCAGCCGAGTTGGCCATGGTCCGGGGCACGGAGAACACCGGCATCCGGGTGGGTGCGGCGTCGTGGTCGCGTACCAGCCCCTCCATCGTGGGGAGTCCGCCGATGCCGGTGCCCAGGTGGACGCCCACGCGTCCGGGCGGCAGTTCGGGCAGGGCGGCCTGGCCGACGGCGTCCACGGCGGCGCACAGGGCCAGTTCGGTGGGGCGGTCGATCTGCCGGAGCTCCCGGCGGGTGAGGTAGGGGCCGAGGTCGAAGTCGGGCACCTGGCAGGCGAAGTGCACCGGTGAGCCGCCCTCGATCAGCTCCTTGCGGGGCGCGGCGGCCGTGGAGCGGGCGGCCAGGACGGTGTCCATGACCTCGTCGAGGGTGACTCCGGCCGGGGACTTCACGCCGATGCCGGTGACGACGACGCGGTGCCGGTCCGACGGCCGGGGGGCGGGTGCGGGGGCGGGGGCGGGCGGGCGCGCGGTCATGTCCGGTCGGCCTTGCGCTGGGCGAGGAGTTCGACGGCCTGGCCGACGGTCTCGGCGCGGACCAGGTCCTCGGCGGATATCTGTACGTTCAGGGCGCGTTCGAGGTGGGCGCCGATCGACATCAGCTCCAGGCTGTCGATGCCGTACTCGGCCCGCAGGTCGGTCCCGGCCACGATGGCGTCGGGGGTGGTGCCGAGGACCTCGGCGGCGGCCTCGCGGACCGCCGTGAGCAGGTCGGCGTGGGACGAGCCGATGGCGGCGTCCCCGGTGCGGGGGAGGTCGGTGGGGGACGTGCCGGTGACGGTGTCCCCGGTGCGGGCTGCGGCTTCGGTGGATCCGGTGTGAGTCAACTGGGTTCCCTGGTGGTGTGGCTGGTACGGGTCGGTGGTCCGGCTCCGGACGGTCGGCCGTCCGGAGCCGGTGCCGGGCACGGGGCACGGCGGTGCCGGGGCGCGGGCGCCGCGGCGGTGCCGTGACGCCCGCGGCGGCGGTCAGTCGTGGAGGCCGGCGGTCGCCGCGTGCAGCGCGGAATCGAGGATGCTCAGCGCCTCCTCCAGCTCCGCCTCCGTGGTGGCCAGCGACGGCAGCAGACGGATCGTCGTCGGGCGGCTCAGGCAGGGCGAGACGAGCAGCCCGTCACCGGCCAGGGAGACCACGACCTCACCGGCCGCTCCGGGAGTGCTGAGGTCGAGGCCCCACAGCAGCCCCCGGCCGTGGAACCCGCTCAGTACCCGGGGGTGGCGCTCGTGGAGTGCGCGCAGACCGGCGGCGAGCCGGTCGGCCAGCAGCCGCCCGTGGCCGGCGAGTTCCTCCACGGTCTCCAGCGCGGCGGGCAGCGCGGCGCAGCTCAGCGGGTGTCCGCCGAAGGTCGCCGAGTGCAGGAACGGGTCGGTCGCCAGCGGCCGGTAGAGCTCCTCGGTGCAGACCACGGCGGACAGGGGCATCACGCCGCCGCCGAGCGGCTTGCCGACGAGCACGGCGTCCACGGGCAGCCCGTCGGCGAGGGCGACCGAGCGCTCCCCGCAGCGGCGCAGCCCGCACTGGATCTCGTCGGCGATCGCGAACGCCCCGTGGGCGTGGGCGTCCTCGCACCACTGCCGCAGCATCTCGGTGCGCAGCGGCACGGCGCCGTTCTCTCCCTGCACCGGTTCGAAGATCACCGCGGCCACGGGGCCTTCGGCCACCTGCCGCCGGACGGCGTCCGGGTCGTCGGGGTCGAGGTGGACGACGTCGACCGCGCAGCCCAGCAGCCCGGTCCGGAACAGCGGGCTGTGGGTGAGGGAGAGGGCTCCGAGGGTCTTGCCGTGGTAGCCGCCGGTGACGGCGAGCACCCGTTCCCGCCCGGTGGCGAGCCGGGCGAGCTTCACCGAGACCTCGACGGCGTCGGCCCCGTTGAGACCGAAGTAGATCTTGGGCAGCCGGCCGCCGAGGTAGTCGGCCAGGTGTGCCGCGGCCTCGGCCGCCACCGGGTTGGCCAGGCTGCGCGTTGACGTCGGCATCACCTCCAGCTGCCGGGAGACGGCCTCGACCACCCGGGGGTGGCGGTGGCCGACGAGCGTGACGGCGTAGGAGCCGAAGTCGAGCGCCGAGCGGCCGTCGGAGAGGGTGACGCGGGAGCCCAGGGCGCTGGACTCGACGGCGCCCCGGCCGGCGAACTTGCCGGTCAGCGCGAGCTTCGGGGACTGGTGGCGGCGGAGTTTGTCGAACACCTCGCCGCTGGGCGGGGTGGTCATGGCCTGGGGACCCAAGGGGACCTCCTGCGGGAGTAGGGCCGCCCGGCGGGCCGGGCGGTGTCGGACGGGGACGGCGGGCCGGGCTCGGATGCCCGGCGTACAGCACCGGGGCGGCGTACGGGCGGCGCGCCCCGGTTCACCGGCCGGCCGCGCCGGTCAGCCGCCGTTCCAGCGCCTGGAGCATCTGTTCGGCGTTCTCCCGCAGCGCGGTGGCCGCGACGGGGTTGAGCATCTCGGCGAGCAGCGGGATGCCGATCTCGAACTCCACGGTCAGGGACACCAGGCTGCCGCCGTCCTCGCCCGGGCGGACGGCCCAGTGGCCGACGAAGTGCGCGAGGTCGCCGCTGACCTGGTGGAAGTCGAAGCGCCGGGCCGCGTGGTCGAGTTGCTCGGACTCCACCCACTCCAGGACGGAGCCCTTCAGGTGGACGGACCACGCCGTGGTCCGGCGGTCCTCGCCGGAGCTCTCGACGACGGTGACGGACTGGACGCTGTCCATGCAGGCGGGGTACGCCTCGACATCGACGACGGCCTGCCAGGTGTGCTCCGGCGGGGCGGCGATGGGGAGTTCCACGTCGACACGGGGCATGGTGATCTCTTTTCGATGAGAGGTGGTGATGAGCGGTGGTGCGGGGTGGTGCGGGACGGGCTGCCGGTCCCCCCGGACGGCGGCCGCCGGTCCCCCTGACGCCGGTCCCCCTGGTGGCGTCCGCCGGGCAGCCGGACGGTCTCCGCCGGCCTCGGCTCCGGGCCCGTTCTTCGGACCCGTTCTCCGGGCCCGTTCTTCTGATCCGGCCCTCAGGACTTGGGGGCCAGGGCCTGCTCCCGGGCGGCCTCCAGGGCCCGGGGCAGCAGCAGGCGGAGGACGGCGCGTGGCAGCCGTCGGGTGTGGGTGATCGCGTAGCTCTGTTCGACCAGTTCGCAGCCGAATTCACGCTTCGGTTCGTAGGCGGTCTGGGCGAACCGGATGTGCCGGCAGCCCCGGCTGATCGCCAGTTCGATCGCCGCGTAGTGGAGGTTGTGGTAGAGCCGTGCCCGGTGGGCCAGCCGGTAGTCGAGGCCGATCCGGGTCCCGACCGCGCCCCGGCCCCGGAACAGGCAGTGCAGGTAGCCGACGAGGCGGTCGCCGTCGAAGCAGGCGACCAGCCGCTGGTCCACGTCACCGGTGTCCGCGAGCGCCCGGACGAACGCCTCGTCCAGCACGTCCAGCGTCTGGTCCGCACGGTCCATGACCTGCTGGTACAGCTCCATCATGGCCGGCACCAGAGGGCCGAACTCCGCCAGCACCTCGATCCGCAGGCCCTGGTGTGCCCGGAACTTCCGTATCTTGCTGCGGGCGTTGCGGCGGGGCTTGGCCGGCAGCGATCCGAGGTACTCCTCGAAGTCCCGGTGACCGAGGGTGAGTTCGGTGTCCGGCAGGCCGGCGGCGGTGAAGAATCCCGCGTCGTCCAGTGCCGGGCGCAGCGCGTCCAGCTCCTCCGGGGCGAAGTCCTTGAAGACCACCGTGCCCAGCCGGTGCCCCCGGGCGAAGTCCAGGACCTCCCGCACCAGTGCCGTGGCCACCGGGGCCGGCAGCGGGCCCTCGCCGGCGACGTGTCCCTGGCCCAGGAAGTTGCCGCAGAAGAGCATCGGCACCCGGGTCAGGCGGGGCAGCCGGCGGGCCACCGGGGCCAGCAGTCGCCGCTCCCGGGGCCCGACCACGCGCTCCAGTTGCAGGCCGCTCACCGCGCTGAGCGGCAGGACGGCACAGGGGTGTCCGTCCCGGCGCACCAGCAGGCAGGCGTACCCGTCCGGGCCGATCGCGGACCGTTCCATGGCCGCGAACACCCCCCGGGCCCACATCGGGTCGTCGGCCGGCGTCAGCGCGTCCCACACCTCCGGGGGCACGTCGCCGGGGCTCGTCAGCCGCTGCACGGTGTAGCGCGGAGCCGCCGGCGCGTCCGGTGCCGGGCGGGCCGGGCCGCCGCCCGCGCGGACGTCCTCAGCCGACATGCAGCGGTCCGCCGTCGAGCGCCGCGCACAGCGACTCCGCCATCCGCCCCCGGGACGGCGGGTGGAAGTTCAGGCCCGCGGCCGCCGAGGCCAGGTAGGTGCCCTCGTCGGAGGAGATGAAGGACATGCCGCCGAGCGTCTCCAGCGCGGTCCGGGTGGTGCGCCCGATGGCGTCCTGTGCGGCGTAGCGGGCCGTGAGGGCGTCGGTGAGCAGCCCTTCGCCCCAGCTCTCCGACTCCCGCATGGTGCGGGCCACCGCTTCGACGGCGAGCATCGCCGCGCCCAGGTCCGTCACCAGCTCCGCGCGGACGGACGCCGGGGAGCGGCCGTGCCGCAGCACCCGTTCCACCAGGGCGCTCGCCGTGCCGAGGTATCCGGCGGTCATGAGCAGCTCGAACCAGAGGAATCCGGCGATGTGCAGGGAGTCCAGGACGGCGTCGGCGCCGACCTCGGTGAGGACCACCATCTGCGGATCGAGCGCCACGTCCCGGAGGACCACTTCCTCGCTCTCGGCGCCGGCGAGCACGGTGCTGCGCCAGAACGGGCGCACGGACACCCCGTCGGCGTCGGCGGGGACGATGGCCACGGCCAGCCGCCGCTCGCCGCTGTCGTCGGTCATCTCCACGGAGGCGGTGAGCAGGTCCATGGAGTGCGCCAGGCTGCACGGCTTCTTGCTGCCGTTGAGCACCACCTCGCCGCCGCGCCGCTCGGCCCGGATGGCGGGCCGCAGGATGGACTGGCCGGTCTGTCCCTCGGCGAACCCGGAGGCCAGCAGCATCCGTTTGCCGACGACGGCCTCCAGCAGCATCCACTCGAAGCCGGCCCCGTGCTTGGCGGTCTCCACCAGGCTCGCCACGGAGAAGTGGTGCATGGTGGTGGCCACGGCCAGGGACGGGCACCGGGCGCCCACGGCCCGCTGGACCCGTACGGCCTGCAAGGGGTCCGCGCCGATACCGGTGTTCTGCGCCGGCACCAGCAGGGCCGCACCGCCGGCCTCGCGGAACGCGGCGACGGCGGGGCTGCCGGGCCGTTCCAGCTCCGCCAGCGGGTGCCGGGCGAGCGCGGCGTCCAGGCCGGGCAGCAGGGTGTCGAGCGTCTCGCGCTCGGTGTCCAGGAAACCCATGGCGTCAGTCCTTTGCTGTGGTCGCTGTGAGGGACGGGGAGACCGCGGCACCGTCGGTGGTCAGGGGCAGGTCCTCGTACACCCGGAGGCTGAAGGACTCCCGGCGCACCGGGGGTCCGGCCAGGGCGAGGCCGGGGAAGCGGGTGAAGAGGCGGTCGACGGCCACCGCGCCCTCCAGGCGGGCCAGTGCGGCGCCCAGGCAGTAGTGCGGACCGGCGCTGAAGCTCAGCACCTTGCTGCCGGTCCGGCGGATGTCGAAGCGGTGCGGGTCGGTGAACTGGGCGGGGTCCCGGTTGGCGGCCGTGAGCACCGTGGTGACATTGGCGCCGGCCGGGACCGTCACGCCGCCGATCTCCGTCCGCTCGCCGGCGATCCGCTCGGTCATCTGCACCGGGGTGTCCCAGCGCAGCGCCTCCTCGACCGCCTGGGCGGCCAGGTCCGGTTCGGCCGCCAGCAGGGCCCGCTGGCCGGGGTGGGCCAGCAGGGCGTGGGTGGCCAGGCCCAGCATGGCCGTGGTCGTCTCGAATCCGGCGACGAACACCAGCAGCAGGGTGTCCACCAGCTCCCGCCGGGACAGCCGCTCCTGGCCCTCCTGCTCCTCCAGCAGCACCGTGGCGAGGTCCTCGCGGGGCTCGGCCCGGCGGCGGTCGAGCAACTCCTCGAAGTATGCGCGGAGTTCTACCACCGCGGCGTCGGCCCGCGCCCAGTCCTCCGGGGTGCGCACCGGTTCCAGCAGCCGGCTGGCGTCGCTGCCCAGCCGGCGGAACCGGGGGTGGTCCCCGGCCGGGACCCCGATCAGCTCCCCGACGACCGCGACGGGCAGCGGGTAGCCGACCAGCTCCTGGAAGTTCGCCGAACCCTCCCGGGCGGCCGTTTCGGCGAAGGTGTCGAGCAGCCCGTCGGTCAGCCCCTCGACGGCCGTGCGCAGGGCGGCGACCCGGCGCGGGGTGAAGCCGCGGCCGACCAGGCGGCGCAGCCGGGTGTGGTCGGGCTGGTTGGCGCGGAGCATCGAGGCGTAGAAGAACTCGGCCGCGGGATGGTCGCGCCAGTCCGAGAGGTGCTCCTCGCACCAGCTCAGGTCCGGGGTGCGGAAGGCCGCGTCGGTGAGCACCGCCTGGCAGTGCTCATGGGTGGTCAGGAAGTAGGTGTCGAGATCCTTGTCGTAGTAGACGGGTGCGGTCTCGCGGAGCGTTTCCAGCGCCGGGAAGGGGTTCTCCCGCCCTTCCGGCGTGAAGAGGGAGAAAAGCAGGGCCTGGGGGTCCAAGGGATTCCTCAGCAGATCGGCGTGCGGTCCCGGGGTACCGCGCGATGCCCGGGCCGCCGTGGCGCGCTCGTTCGTGCGACGAACGTCCGCGTCAGGCGTTGGTCAGAGCCTGGCAGCGCTGTGCTCGCACGCCCTCAACAGCGCATCAACGGCACATCAACCGGGCGCCGTTCACGCCTCGTCCGGCAGGCCCGGGGTGCCGTCCGACGGGCACGACGACGGGCGCCCCACCGCGGGAAGCGGTGGGGCGCCGAAGGTGGGGTACGGCCCGTGGTGCGGTGGACGCCCGGGGTCAGCCGGTGCCGAGCCGGGCCTCGACGTCCGCGGCGTCCGGCATCCCGAGCCGCCGGAAGACGCCGAGCGCCGACCGGTAGTGGAAGGCCGCCTGTTCCGTACGGCCCTGGGCGCCGTACGCGTGGCCGAGCTGGGTGAGGGCCCGGCCCAGCAGGTACGCGTCGCCGTGCCGGGTGGCGATCTCCCGGGCCTCGGCCGCGTGGCCGATCGCCTCCTCGGGCCGGCCCGTCAGGTTGTACGCCTCGGCGAGCCCGCCGAGGACCAGCGACTCCCGGAACGAGGACCCGGTCCGGCGCCACAGCTCCAGGCTGGAGTGCAGGCACTCCAGCGCCTCGTCGGGGAACCCCGCGTACAGCAGGGTCTGGCCCAGCGCCCGCAGCGCGTTGGCCTCGCCGCCGCTGTCGCCGCGGGACCGGGCGAGCGCGACCGCCGCCCGCCCCGACCGCACGGCCTCCCCGGGCCGGCCGGTGGCCAGCAGGGCGAGGCCGAGGTAGCCGAGGGTCAGGGCCTCGCAGCCGGGGCTGCCGGTCTCCCGGGCCAGCGGCAGCGCCTCGGTGAAGTGCTCCAGGGCGGCCGGGAAGTCGCGCAGGGCGAGCGCGCAGCCGCCGAGGGCGTTGAGGGCGTGCGCCAGCAGCGTCCGGCGGCCCTCGCGGCGGCAGATGCCGGCCGTGGTGCGCAGATGGGGCACGGCGGCCGGCATCTCGAACCGCATGGCGAACGCGCCGCCCAGCATGTAGTGCGCGGCGGCCTCGGCCGGGGCGTCGCCCGAGCGTTCGGCCGCGTCCCGGACGGCGCGCGCGGCCCGCTCCAGGTTCCGCGTCCGGGTGCTGTTGCGGCCCAGCGGGTCGGTGGCCAGCAGCAGTTCGGCGCAGAGGGACGCGGGCGCTCGGGGGACGCCGGCGACCTGCTCGACGAGGGCGAGCAGCGCGGCCTGTTCGTCGAGCAGCCAGGCGGCGGCCTGCTCCTGGGAGGCGAACGCGGCGACGGGCCGCGGTCCGGTGCCGCGCCGGGCCGCCCCGGCGGGCTCCTCGTCCGTGGGGAAGGCGTCGTCCGGGGTGGCGAGCCGGTAGGCGTCCCGGGCGAGAGCCAGGGACGAGCGCAGCAGCCGGACCAGCGCGGCATCGCGCTCCGCGGCGGGCAGCCCGTCGGCCGCGGACTCCCTGGCGAAGAGCCGCAGCAGGTCGTGGTAGCGGTAGCGGCCCGGGGCCGGCGACTGCAGCAGGCTCGCGTCCACCAGGGCTTCGCAGAGGTACTCGGTCACGTGCTCGGGGCGGTCCAGCAGGGCGGCCGCGGCGGACCGGGACAGCTCCGGGACGGCCGGCAGCGCGAGGAGGCGGAACGCCCGCAGCTGCTCGGCGGTGAGCAGCCCGATCCCCAGCCGGAACGTCGGCTCGACGGCGGCGGTGTCACCGCTCAGCTCCGCCAGCCGGCGGCGTTCGTCGGCGAGTGCCCGGGCGAGCTCCGCGACCGGCAGGGCGGGCCGCGCCGCCAGCCGCGCCGCGACGATCCGCACGGCCAGGGGCAGCCGGCCGCAGTCCGTGACCAGTGCGCGGGCCGCCTCCTCCTCGGCCCGCACCCGCCGGTCCCCCACCAGCCGGGCGAGCAGGGCCAGGGCGGCGCTCTCCGTCAGCTCCTCCAGGTCGACCAGGGTCGCGCCGCTCAGCCCGGCGAGCCGGGTGCGGCTGGTGACCAGGACGCCGCAGCCGGGGCCGGCGGGCAGCAGGTCGCGCACCTGGTCCAGGTCCCGGGCGTTGTCGAGGACGAGGAGAACCTGCCGGTCGGCGAGGAGCGACCGGTACAGGGCGGCGCGCTCGGCGGACTCCACCGGGAGGTGGGCCGGGGCCACACCCAGGGCACGCAGGACGTCGCCGAGCACCTGGTTCGGGTCCGCCGGCCGGCGGTCCATGCCGGACAGGTCGACGAAGAACACCCCGTCCGGGAAGCGCCCGCGGACGGCGTGGGCGACCCGTACGGCCACCGCGGTCTTGCCGACGCCGCCCATGCCGCTGATGGCGCTCAGCGCCACCACCCGGCCCTGTTCCAGGGCGCCTTGCAACTGCTCCACCACGGCGTCCCGGCCGACGAGGTCGGTGATGTCCGACGGGAGGTTCAGCGTGACGGACACCGGGGCGAGCGGCCGGAACGGGGCGGCGGGGGCCGCGTCGGGCGCCGTCCCGCCGTCGGCGCGGCCGCGGAGTGCGGTGTGTCCGGGGCCGGGTGAGTGGCCGTCACGGGCCCGCTCACCGGCCAGAATGCGCCGGTGCACCTGCTCCAGTCCGGCGGCCGGCGCGGGGCTTCCGCTCCCGTTCAGGGCGTGGCGGGTGCGGGCGTAGACCTCCAGGGCCTCGGTCTGCCGGCCCGTCTCGTGCAGCGCGGTCATCAGCAGCTCCTGCAACCGCTCGCGCCGCGGGTGTTCCTCGGCGTGGGCCCGTAACTCCTCGACGGCGCGGGCGTGTCCGCCGAGCGTCAGCTCGACGGACCAGCGGGCCTCCACCGCCGCCAGCCGCCGCTCGCGCAGGGCGGCACGCTGCGCGGCGGCGAACGGTCCGGGCACTCCGGCCAGCGGCTCGCCGTACCAGAGCTCCAGCGCCGCGTCGTACAACCGCCGCGCGTCCTGCGGGCGTCCGGCGCGCAGCGCCCGCTCCGCGCTGCCCACCCGGCGGTCGAAGACCGTCAGGTCCAGGGCGTCCGGCTCCAGCCGCAGGGCGTATCCGTGCGGCCGGGTGACCAGGACGCGCGCCGGGGTACGGGGCGGACGGCCGGGCTCCAGCAGCTCGCGCAGCCGGGCGACATGGCCGCGCAGCGAACCGGCGGCCCGGGCCGGCACGCGGGCCCCCCAGACCGCGTCGACGAGCGTCGCGGTGCTGCCGCGGCGGCCGTGGCGCAGCAGCAGGGTGGCGAGCAGGGCCGCGCACAGGGGCGGCCGTACCTCGGTGCCCCGGCCGTCGACCCCGACGTGCAGCGGGCCGAGCACCTGGAAGGAGAGGTCCGGCGATCCGGGCGGCGGGACGGGGTGGTGGGACGGCACGAAGGGTCTCCCTGGGGATCGGTGGCCCTGGGACCTGGGCCCGCAGGCTGCCGACTGGCCGGCGGAGCCGCCTGCGTGGTGCTCCGCCCCTGATCATTATCGGAGTACGGCCGGCCGCGGCGGGCGTCGGTGCGGCTGGCACGCCGGCTGGTCGGCGGATGCGCTCAGGAGGCAAGGTCGTCCTGCCCGCCCGGGCGCAGCCGGCGCGCCGCCGCGCCGCGGCCGCCCTCGTCACCGGGGGCGAAGAGAATCTCCGCGTAGGGACCGTCCTCCCGCCCCGGTCCGCCGCCCGCCTCCCGGGCACCGGCGAACTCCCGGGCGCCGACGAACTCCTGGAGCAGACCGTGGATCCGGTAGTGCCCGGGCGCCGCGGACTCCACCCAGCTGACGTCGACCAGCTCCTCGCAGAGGTCGTGTGCGGCGTGCGCGGACCTGCCCAGGGCTCCGGCCAGCGCGGCCGTCCCGATGACGCCGTCCTCGTCCGCGGACCGGGCCACCGCCGGGAGCGCCTGACGGAGCCGGACCGGCAGCCGGGCGTACTCCCGCTGGAACACCCCCTCCGCGGAGAGGTCCGCGACGCGCAGCCAGGCCGGCCGGTTCCGGCCGGACACGCTCTCCACCACGGACGCGACCGTCCAGGACGGCCGGGTCGCGAGCCGCATGGCGAGGATGCGCACGGCCAGCGGCAGGCTTCCGCACACCTCGGCCAGCCGCGCGCACGCCTCGGGTTCCGCCGCGACCCGCTCCGGGCCGATCGCCTTCTCCAGCCAGGCGAGCACCTCGTCCGGGGTGAGCACGTCCAGATGCGTGTGACCGGCGCCGGCCGGCGCCGTGGCCCGGACGCCGCTGGTGATCAGTGCGGCACAGGCCGGGCCGCCGGGCAGCAGGGGCCCGATGAGCTCCGGGTCGGTGACGTTGTCCAGGAACACCAGGACCCGGCGTTCGGCGAGTTCGGTGCGGTACAGGGAGACGCGGTCGGCGACGCTCTCCGGGATCGGCTCGACCGGTCCCCGGAGGGCGCGGAGGAACGACCCCAGCACACCCCCGAGATCCGCGGGCCCGCCGTCCGGGGCGCGCAGATCCGCGTAGAGCTGCCCATGCGGGAAGTGGCCGCGCACCCGGTGGGCGGCGTGCACGGCGAGCGCGCTCTTGCCCACCCCGGCCATGCCGGAGACCAGCACCACGGGCACCGCCCGGCCGACGGCCGTGGTGAGTGCCCCGGTGACCCGCTCGACGGCCACGTCACGGCCGGTGAAGTCGGCGAGGTCGCGCGGGAGTTGTGCGGGGCGGTGGAAGCCGCTCCGCACGGTGCCGGTCCCGGCCGCCGTCGCCGCTTGCGGGAGGGAGCCGGGGGCGGGCGGACCGCCCGGCGCCCGGCGCAGGGGGAGGCTACCGGCCAGCGACGCCATCTCGTGCCCGGGGTCGAGACCGAACTCCGCGGCGAGGACCCGCCGGGTGCGTTCGTAGACGGCCAGCGCCTCCGTCTCCTGGCCACTGAGCACCAGCGCCCGCATGAGCAGTTCGCCCAGCCGCTCCCGCAGCGGATGACGTTCCGTCAGTTCACGCAGCTCGCCGAGGACCGCGGCCTGCTCCCCCAGCTCCACGTCGAGCGCGAGCCGTGACTCGAGGGCGGAGAGCCGCCGCGCGGACAGCCGGGCCCGCTCGGCCTCGATGCCGGGGCCGCCGAGCCCCGCCAGGGGCTCCTCGCCCCACAGGGCGAGCGCGGTCCGCAGCAACTCCCGCGCCTCACCCGGCCGGCCCGCCGCCCGGGCGAGCTCCGCCGCGGCCACGTCCCGCTGGAACCGCCCCAGGTCCACCGCCTCCACCGGGACCCGCAGCACATAGCCGCCGTGTTCGGACACGAGCACGGCCGGCGCGTCCCCGGTGCCGTGGCGCGGCTCCAGCAGCTTCCGTAAGCGGGAGACATAGGTCCGCAGCGCGCCGACGGCCCGAAGCGGAGGATCCTGCCCCCAGACGGCTGCCACCAGCCCGTCCACCGACAGCGGCGCCCCCTGGCGGAGCAGCAGCAGCGCCAACAGCGTCCGCTGCTGCCGCGATCCCAGCTCCACCTCCTCCGCGCCGCGCCATGCGCGCAGTCGATCGAGCAGCGCGTAGCGCACCGTCTCAGCCCCGGCGGTCATCTCGTTCCCCATGCACTGTCTCGCCCAGCAGGCCCGGATGCGACCGGCACTCCGGCCACTTCCGTAACACTCCCCCACCAGGCAAGGAGCCATGAATCGCCCCTGCGGTTTGTTTGCCGCCGGGAAAGAGATCCGCGTCATAGCGACACCGCGCGACGAGTCCGACCGACACCCGGGCGGGCCCGAGGGCGCACCGGGGACGGGACGGAACGGCATCGACCGGCCCGGCCGGACCGGGCCCCCGGACGCCGTCGACCGCTGAGCGGGAACCGGTCCGTTCGGTGCCGTCGGAGCCGCACGGCACGCAACGCGGCTCGTGAGGGGCGGTATACGGTCGGTAACACCGCTGCGGAAGCGGAATCCACCCGAGGGCAGGTCGAGCCCCAACACGCCACTGGCAGGCCTGCCCCGCGCCAACAACCCCCATTCGGAACGATCTTGGCGATTACACTGACCGACCGGGCTGCCCCCGGCCTGTCCGTGGCGGGGCCCCTGAACCATGGGTGACGCCGAGAAGGGGAGCTTTCCATGACCGCCGCCGCCATCGTCGGCTTCAGTCTCTTCGCCTTGCTGGTGACCATGGCGCCGGGTCCGGACACTCTTCTGGTGCTGCGGAACTGCCTGCGCGGTGGCCGGTTTTCCGGTGTCGCGACAGCGCTGGGTGCGGCCGGGGGCTCACTCGCCTGGGCCGTGGCCGCCGCGCTCGGCCTGGCTGCGGCGCTTCAGCGGTGGGATGCGGCGCTGACGGCTGTTCGTCTGGCCGGTGCCGCGTATCTGATCCTCCTGGGCGTGCAGGGTCTGTGGGCGCACCGGCGCGGCACGGCCCAGCGGCTGCCGGTCTCAGAGCAAGCCGCCACTGACGCACCAACGCCCGGACGCGCCTTTCGCCAAGGCCTTCTGAGCTGTCTGCTCAATCCCAAGGTGGGACTCTTCTTCGTCGCGGTGGTCCCGCAGTTTCTCCCCGACCATCACTCGACGCTCGTGCCGACCCTGGTCCTCGGAGTGATCGACGCCGCGATCGCGGCACTGTGGCTGATGCTGGTGGCAACGACCGCGGCCCGCATGCTCACCTGGCTGAGGCGGCCACGGGTCAACACGGTCCTGGAGCGAACAGCAGCGGGAGTCCTGGTGGCCCTGGGCGTCGGCACCGCAGCGGAGTCGGTTCGCTGATCGTCCCGGCGAGTGCTCGTCGCGGCCTCGACAGCTGTCGTCATCGAGGAGTTGGATCCCGCCCCCGAGGTCCGATGCCTTCCCCCTTCTCCCTCCACACCGCTCCCCCGGCTGGGATGATGCCCCCCATGGAAGCGACCACCCTGCACGCCGATGAGGTCCGGACCGACGCCGCGCTCGTCCGTCGGCTCGTGGCGGGGCAGTTCCCCGACTGGGCCGGGCTGCCCGTCCGCCCCCTTCCGTCCTCCGGGACGGATCACCGCGTCTACCGTCTCGGGGACGCGCTGTCCGTCCGCATGCCGCGCGTCGCCGGGGCCGTCAAGCAGGCGGTGACGGAAGCACAGTGGCTCCCGGTGCTCGCCCCGCGGCTGCCCCTGCCCATTCCCGCCCAGGTCGCGGTGGGAAGGCCGGACGGGGACTACCCGTTCGACTGGTCCGTCCACGCGTGGCTGCCGGGCGAGGCCGCCACCCCGACGACCGGTGACACGCCACACGTCGCCACCGCACTGGCCGAGTTCGTCACCGCGCTGCGCGCTGTGGACACCGAGGGCGCTCCCCTGTTCTCCCACGGCTCCCGGGGCGGGCCGCTCGCGGGTCTGGACGCCTCCGTGCGCCGGGCCGTGGCGGAGCTCGGCGACCGTGTGGCGGGAGCGCACGTGCTGCGGTCCTGGGAGGAGTCGCTGACGGCCGAGCCCGCCTCCGCCGTGACATGGATCCACGGCGACCTTCTGCCCGGGAACCTCCTCCTGGCCGGGGACCGGCTCTCCTCGGTGATCGACTTCGGCTGTCTGGGCGTCGGCGACCCGGCCGTCGACCTGCTGCCCGCCTGGAACCTGTTCACCGGCCCGAACCGCGCCGAGTTCCGCGCGCGGACGGCCGCCGGGCCCGCCGCCTGGCTGCGCGGCCGCGGCTGGGCCCTCGCGCAGGCGGTGACGGCGCTGCCGTACTACTGGGACACCGACCCCGCGATGGTCCGCCAGGCGTCCCATGCCCTGAGGCAGGTGCTGGCGGACACCGAGGCGGGCTGCTGACCGGTCGTCGGCATGGCTTACGGGTGTCGGCTGGCGGTTCGAACAGGATCCGCGTCTCTCACCGGTAGCGGGCCCGCCCCGCGGCCGCCGCCACCGTCAGGGGCACCGTCAGCACGGCGGCGAGCCAGAACAGGGGCCGGTAGGCGTGGTGGTCCGCGGTGGACGCGGCGAGACCGGTCGCCAGCGCGCTGCCCACGTACAGGGCGACGCCGAACATCGCGACCCCGGTGGCGCGGGCGGCGGGGACCAGGGCCGTCGCCCAGGACTGGACCGTGGAGTGCAGGAAGGACCAGCCGCCGCCGAGCAGCAGTGCCGCCACCACGAGGGCCGGGACGGACTGGCTCCACCCGGCGAGCAGATGGGCCGCCCCGGTCTGCACCCCGCCCACGACGATCAGGCGCACCGGTGTCCACCGGCCGACCAGGCGCGTAACGAGCCGCGCCGCCGCCATCGACCCGACCCCGTAGAGCGCCACGACCGCGCCCGCCAGCGGGACCGGCACCCCGCGCGCCTCCAGCGCCGGTGCCAGATAGGTCAGGAAGCCCAGCAGGACGGCCCCCTCCAGCAGGGCCACCGCCATGACGAACCACTGCCACCCCGAACGCAGCACCAGGCGGAACGGGGCCAACGGGGTGCGGGGCCGCTCCCGTTCGGGCTCGGGCAGCCGCCGCAGCCGCACCGCCAGGCCGGCCGCGAGGAGTCCGGGCACGGCGAAGACGAGCCGCCAGCTCAGCCAGTGGGCCAGGGCGCCCGCGGCCACGGACGCCGTGGCCGTGCCCAGGGCGAAGGCGGTCATCAGCTCGCTCAGCGGGCGCTGCCGCACCGCCGCGGGCACCGTGTCGCCGACGTAGGTCAGGGATGCGGCGATCGCCGCCGCGAAGCAGCCGCCGGCCACCATGCGCGCCCCGATGAGCACCGGGGCGTTGCATGCCGCCGCGGAGCCCAGGGCGGCAACGGCCGCACCGCCGAGGGACACCCGCATCGCCCACACCCGGCCCCGGAGATCACTGACCAGGCCCCACACCGGCTGCATGAGGCCGTAGGCGAGGTAGTAGCCGCCGGCCGCGAGGGCCACCACCGGTAACGGGGCGCCCAGCTGCGGGCCGATGAGTACGAGCATGGGGGCGATGCAGAAGCGGTCGAAGTTGCTGACGAACCCCGCGGTACGCAGCAGCCGCAGGGCGGACGGCGACAGGTGGGTCGCCGCCGGTGAGGGGAGTGCGGTGGTCATGGTCGGGCACACCTTCCGTGGCTTCGGCGAAGGTTGGTGAACTCCGCACACAGGCTGCGGAGTTGACCCCAGTCCAGCACCGGACCCGCCGGCGTGGACGCCGCCGGCTATTACCCTTGCTGACAGGCAGTCGGGAGACCTGCACCTCCCGGCTCCGAAGGCCGGTGCGGGACACGCCGGTGCCCGGAGCGGACGTCCACGACCCCGGAGGACCGGCACCATGGCACGCGGCAGACCGTCGGGCCCCACCCGATCCGCGCGAGCGCCCCACGCCGCCCCCGAGGCCGAACTCGGGGCCTTTCTGCGCTCGCGCCGGGAGCGGCTCGCCCCGGCGGACGTCGGGCTGCCGGAGACTCCCGGCCGCCGGACACCCGGGCTGCGGCGCACCGAGGTCGCGGATCTCGCCGGTATCAGTACGTCCTGGTACACGTGGCTGGAGCAGGGCCGGGTCCGCACCTCCGAGCAGGTGCTGCGTGCGGTGGCGACGGCGCTGCGGCTGGATCCCGCGGAGCGCGCGCATGTGCTGTCGTTCGTGGCGGAGCCGCCCGCGGCGGCGCCCACCTGGGTGTCCCGCAATCTGCACAGCCTGGTGCGGGCCATGACGCCGCATCCGGCAGTGGTCCTCGATCCGCACTGGGACCTGCTGGCGTGGAACGACGCGTACGCCGCTCTCCTGACCGATCCGGCCCGGCTCCGCCCCGGCGAGCGCAACCTCCTGTGGCTGGTCTTCCACTGGCCCGGCGCCCGCACCCGGCTCGCCGACTGGGAGCGGGAGGCCCGTGCCCTGCTGGGGCAGTTCCGCGCCCGGGCCGCGCGGTCGCCTCGGGACCCGCGGTTCGCCGAGCTGATCGGCACGCTGCTGGCCGACCCGGACGCGGCGTGCTGGTACCGGCGGCGGGAGACGGCCGAATTCCAGCCCGCGGTACGGCACTTCAGGCATCCGACCGCCGGTGATCTGCGCCTGCGGTACGTGAAACTGGCCGCGGTCGACGAGCCGGGCCACCACTTCCTGACGTATCTGCCCGACGACGCCGCCACGGAGGACGCGTTGCGGACGCTGTCGGCGCCGCCCGGCGGCCGCCCTGAGGAAGGGCGGGAGGCACCGGGCGCGGCGCCTCCCGCCCTCATGCAACAGGAGTGGGCCCATGGGAACCGGCGCACGTCGCAGCGCCTCTCACTCCCTGGAGAAGCCGTGGGGCCCACTCCACCACACACTGCGAGGGGTTACAGATGATCGGGATGCTGGGAACCGGCGAGAAGATCATGGCGGTACTCGTCACCGTCACGGCGATCGGCCTCGCCTTCGGCGCCTTCACGTGGTTGAAGCGACGCTGACCCGCCCTGGTTCTCCGGGAACGGGTACACCTCGACGGCCCGACACTCCTGCGCCGGCCGTCCGCAGGCACTCCGCGAGCAGGCACTCCCCCGAGCGGGCGCTACCGGCCGGAAACGTCGTCCGGTCCCTCCGGCGGGACGGGGTACCGGAGATCGAGGCGCACCTCCTCCGCGTCCAGGACGGCTTGGACACGGAGGAGGACGGTGTCGTCGATCAGCCGTTCCCGCCGGAGCCGGATCAGTTCCTCCTTCTTGGTCTGGAGCAGCGCGCGGTGCAGCTCCGCGGCCTTCCGGTACGGCTCCTCCCCGCCCGGTGAACCGTCGTCGTCGGCCGCATGGGCCCGCAGTTCATCGGCGACCCGTTCCACGACCTCGTCCGGCACGTCGAGACGCTGAGCCCGGACGGGCAGTGCCTCCAGCGCCGCGGCGGAGATGAGACGCTGCGCGGTCCGTTCCTCCTCGCCGCCGGTGTCGGGTGGCATGCGCGCCCATCGCACGATCGCGGGCAGCGCCTGCCCCAGCAGCACGAGGGTGACCAGAATGACGCCCACCGTGATGAAAACGATGGCGTCACGGCCCGCCAGGGGTTCGCCGTCGTCAGTCGTGGTGGGGACGGCGAGCGCGACGGCCAGCGAGATGGCGCCCCGGACTCCCGCGAGAGCGCCGGGCAGCCGGTGCCGGGCGCTGACGCGGCGGGCCCGCTGCTGGGGGCGCCGGTCGACTGCCCGGATGAGGTACGGAACGGTGTACACCCAGGCCAGCCGCGTGAGGATGACCACGGCGCTGACCGCCAGGGCGGCCCATACGGCTTGGGAGAGGGACAGGGAGGACAGGCTGCGGACGGCGGTGGGCAGTTGCATGCCGACCAGCACGAAGAGAGCCGCATTGAGCAGGAAGGTGCTCACCTCCCAGAAGGAGTTGGACATGACACGGATCCCGGCGTCCACCACACGCGGGCCGAACTGACTGATCATCAACCCGCAGGTGACGACCGCCAGCACCCCGGAGACGTGTGCCACCTCGGCGGGCAGATAGGTGGCGAACGGGGTGAGGACGCTCAGTCCGCTGCCGATGAGGGTGTCGTGGACGCGCCGCCGGACGGCGATGATGACCAGTGCCGCGACAGCACCGATCGCCATGCCGCCCGCGTAGGCGGCCACGAACTGCACCACGGTCGACGACCAGGAGAAGGGATGCTCCCCGGTCGCGATGCCGACGGCGACGGCGAAGAGGACCAGGGCGGTTCCGTCATTGATCAGGCTCTCCGCGCGCAGTGTGGTCAGCATGCGCCGCGGCAGTGCGCGGGCGACGGCTGCCACGGCGATGGCGTCGGTGGGCCCCACGGCGGCACCCAGCATGAAGGCCACGGGCCAGGAGAGCCCCAGGGCGTGTGCGGTGGCCGCCACGGCCGCGCTGGTCGCCAGAACGAGACTGGTGGACAGCAGGACGATGGGGCGCAGGTTGGCCCGGATCTCCCCCAGCGAGGTCGTCGAGGACTCCCAGTAGAGCAGTGCGGGCAGGAACAGCAGGAGCACGACGTCCGGAGTGAGTTCCACCGAGCCGAATGCGTCGGTCAGCCCGATGAGACATCCGCCGCACAGGAGCAGCGCGGGTTCACTGATGTGGAGTCGGCGGGCGGCCCAGGTGAAAAACAGGACGGCTGCGAGCACGACGACGGTGATTTCCAGACCCAGCACGGAAGCACTCTGCCATCCGCGGCACACATCGGGACCGAAGGAACGAATCGGACGAGTTCGCGCCGTGTCGCTTCCGCCGAGCGACGCCCACGCCGACGCTGGGACACCCACGCCGGCGCTGCGACACCCACTCCGACGCCGCGCCGGGCGCGGGCCGACCGGACGCCCGTTCCAGGCGGACCGGGCGCACCCATCGATCGGACTGGTGCTCATCACCGGGAAGGCCCGCCCCCGGCCAACGGCCGGAGGCGGGCCCTGTGTGTCCATGGGTCATTGCCGGAAGGCGTGCTGCGGAAGGCTTCGACGAGGGCCTCAGCGGCTGCCATCCGAGTCAGCGGCCCGCCGACAGTGAGTCCCCGGCGCGGGACGTTGCACTCGCCCGAACCGGCTGGACACCAGCGTCGACGCGCGCCGTCAGGTGCGGACCTTCGAGTAGGCGCAGGTCCCGTCCTCGATGTCGTCGCCATCGATGAGGCAGACGTTCAAGGCGATCGTCTTTCCCTCGGGGAAGGACAGATTGTGGTTGGTGGAACCGCCGGTCCTGTTCGTGATGGAGCGCCCACCGACGTACGCGGTGACTCCCCGGCCGTCCGCGTAGCGGTCGACGAGCTGCACGGTCTCCCCCTTGCTGAAGAAGATCGCCTGTCCCGCGCCGGCCTTCAGATTGCCCCACTTCTCCGTCTCGACGTACCCGTTGGCACTGGCCGGAGACGCGAGGGCCATCGTCAGAACAGCGCCGGATGCCAGCGCCCCGAAGATCTTCGCCTTTCCCCTGAACATGCAGAAATCAGCTCCCCGTTGTGTTGCAGTCGTGCAGGTGCACTTTCCCTTCCAAGCTAGGTGCGCCGGGTCGGCGGGGGCAATGACTTTAGCCCTCGCCGACCGACCTCCACCCGGCTTGTGAAGGTGCGGTGAATGGCCGTCACCTGTTCCTCTCAGGTCAGCCGGTCCCGTCCCCCAGCCATGCGGTGACGGTGAATTCATCTCCCACCGCCAGTTTCCCGGTCCGAACGACGGAGAATTTCGAGCCGAAAGCCACACCGCCCCCAGGCGCGCGCCGGTAGGAGGCGAAGGTCCGCAGTGGCTCCGGTCCGGCCTTGGTACCGGTCTCCTGGTCGACGAGGGTGACGGCGCAGCGGAGAGCGAGCTTGGCGAACCCCAGCTCGGCGTCGCCCACCTCGGCCCGGTGCACTTGGTCCTCGGTGTGCGGCTCGTGCCACCCGTCCAGCACGATGTTCGGCCGGAACCGGGTCATCGGCAGGGTTCGCTTTCCCGCGGCTGCCAGCCGCTCATTGAGGTCGTTGAAGGTGGCCATGGAAAGAAGGTGCAGCGGGCTGCTGTCGGCGTAGCCGGAGGTGCCCGGGATGAGCCCGTCGGCCAGCCGGTCGTGCTCCGGTGGTACACGCACCAGCCGGCAGTCCGTACCGAGCGTCTCGGACAGCCAGTCGGCGGCCGCCTCTCCTTGGTCGATGCCACGGAATTGTTCCCCGAAGAGGTCGATGTCCCTCCGCGGCGAGGTGGTGTCCACCTCGATGTCCACTGATCCACCCCCCTCTATTCGTAAGGTGAGTTGGCTGCCGTCGGAGCTGACGTCGGGCCGGATCACCGCCAGCAGGGGATCGGTGCGCTGGGTGCGGAACACACCCCGATCACTGACGACCAGGAAACTGCGGTCGTGCGGGAGACCTGCCGGAGTGAGGGCGGCCTCCGTCAGCGGAACGCCGGCGCACCCTTTGACGGGGTAGGTGATCAGTTCGGTGACTGTGGGCATGCTGACACCTTAAGAGCACGCCGTCAGGTACGTAACGCGCCTTCCTCGGCAGCCGGTTGATCCATCCGTCAGCGGTGCCGGGCGACCGGCGGAGCGGTTCACCGACATGGCTGCGCTGAGTGCCGGTCAGCGCGTGGCCGGTCAGCGCGTGGAAGCGGTGGCCTTGCCCGTCAGGCGCCCCTGAGGGCTGCGGCACGGGCGGCGATGCCGGCCACGATGCGGCCCGCCGGAGCGACGTCATGGACGAGCCCGGCGCTCTGGCCCGCGTAGAGGGCGAGGGCTTCCAACTCCCCCGATATGCCGGGCACCGGGACCATGTCCTCGTAACGCGACCACGTCCGTCCGTCGGCGCTGCCGGCCACCACGGTGCCTTCTCCAGGACGGTTCGGCGCGGCGGGACGGCCCGCGGCCTCCCAGGCGTCGAGTGTGGAGTTGCGCAGTGCCCGGTGCGGGGCGTCGGGCCAGCCTCCGTCGAAGCACCGCGTGTGCACCGCGTCCTGCGGCGCCGCCCGGATCACGGCTTGGCGGTAGACCTCGTGCGTGGCCGCCTCGGATGCCGTCAGGAACCGGGTGCCCAGCCATCCGGCCTGGGCGCCGAGAGCCAGTACGGCGGCGAGCCCGCGCCCGTCGGCAATGCCGCCGGCCGCGATGACGGGCACCGGGTGCACAGCGTCCACGACGGCGGGCACGAGCGCCATCGTGGTGGTCTCCCCGCGCACATGGCCGCCCGCCTCACACCCCTGGGCCACGATCACATCGACGCCTGCGGCAACGGCGCGTTCGGCCTCGGCGACGGAGCCGACCGTGTGGAGGTGAACGGCGCCGGCCGAGCGGGCGCGTTCGGCGACAGCCGAGGGATCCCCCCAGAACGTCGAAATGATCGGCGCACTCTCCGCCAGGCAGGCATCGAGGATCTCGTCGACCGGGAAGTCCAGCACCACGTTCACCGCGAAGGGCTTCGGCGTCAACCGCCGGACCTCCCGGATCCGGCGCACCGCCTCTTCCGCGGTGACCCACGTCAGAGCGAGGGTGCCGAGCCCACCCGCCTCCGCCACCGCAGCCACCAGATCCGTCGTGACCGCGGACCCGATGGGCGCCTGCACCACGGGCACCTCGATTCCCAACTGCCGGCACAGAGGCGTGGTCAAGGTCGTCACGGGATCCCCCAAGCGGTTCGATTTCCGAATCAACTGGCGATGTTAGTGTTTCGGAAACCGAAGCACCAGGGTTGTGCACCCGCAGGAGCGCAGGAGGGCCGCGATGGCCACACCGACACCAGGACGGCCGGTGCGCGGCTCGGCCACCGGAAGCCCTCTCATGGCCGCGCTCGATCTGTTCGGCCGTCGCTGGAGCCTGCGCGTGGTGTGGGAGCTGCACGAAGGCCCCCTGGGCTTCCGCGCCCTTCGTGGACGCTGCGCCAACATGTCCTCCAGCGTGCTGCGTCAACGCCTCGTCGAGCTGATCGAGGTACGTCTGGTGCACCAGACTCCGGACGGCCACTACGCCCTCACCACCCTGGGACGAGAGGCCCACACCGCGCTCAGCCCCCTCGTCGACTGGTCGACCACCTGGGCCGCGGCCCTGGCCGAGCGGTCCGCCGATCCCGGCACCCCTGCCGACGGCGCCCCGGACGCCCCCGCCGCGGGGCAGGTCGAAGGGGTCGCCGGCGCCAGGGGCGTTCTCCGCGAGGCCGGCTGCACCGTGGAGAAGGGGCAGGGCCAGCCGCACGGTCCCGGCGCGCACGGCGGAGGCTGAAGTGCCGGCGCGAGCAGCAGGCTTCGAACCGGACGAGTTCGGCCGGCGGGGTCCGCGCAGAATCGGTGTTGAGCACTCCGGACAGTGAACGCAGCTGAAGATGGCCGATTACCGCGACGGCACGGCGCGACGGTGTTGCTGTACAACGACATGGGCCACCTGCCGGTCGACCTGCGCTGGACGGGGTTCGGGGCCGGCACCCGGCCCTGAGCGGAGCCGACGTCCCGCGCCCCTGCCGCCCTTTCCCGGGGGAAAGGGCGGCGGCCGTTCGAGGTGCGCCCCAAAGACCCTGTACTACCAGCGCACTTGCCCCGCACCGGCCCGGGGTGCTCCGCGACAGTGGAGCCTACGGCGTGCCCATGGCCCCGCTCGTCCACGCAGCGCGCAGCGCCTTCTTGTCCACCTTGCCGACCGTGGTCATCGGCAGCTGGTCCAGCAGCACCGTCTTCGCGGGCGTGTACAGCTCTCCCAACTCGGCGGTCACCGCCGCGCCGACCGCCTCCGGGTCGACGCCGGCGCCGCCCTCGGCCGTGGCCAGGAAGATCTGTACGGCCTCCCCGTACTCCTCGTCCGGCACACCCAGCGCCGCCGCGTTGCGCACACCGGGCAGCGTGAGCAGGAAGTCCTCCAGGACCCGGGAGTAGACGTTGTCGCTGGTGCGGCCGGTGACGATGATGTCCTTGGCCCGGTCGACGAGATAGAGGTACCCCTCGGCGTCGAGATAGCCCATGTCCCCGGTGCGCAGCCAGCCGTCGTGCAGTGCCGCCGCGGTGCGCTCCGGGTCCTCGTAGTAGCCGAGCATCACCGTGTCTCCATGGACGCACACCTCGCCGACCTGCCGGACGGGCAGTGCCGCCGTGCTGTCCTCACCGCGGATCTCGATCTCGACGTCGGAGATCGCGCGACCGCAGCTGCGCCAGAGCTCGGGGCGCCGGGCTCCCTCCGAGGCGAGGTCCTCCGCACCGAACGCGGTGATGCCGAGCGCCTCCGACTGCCCGTAGCCCTGGCTGAGCACGGGCCCGAACACCTCGACCGCCTGCTGCAGCCGACTGGGCGAGGTGGCCGCGCCGCCGACGACGATCCGCCGCAGCGCGGGCAGGGCGCCCGGCTCGCACTCCAGGTGGTCGAGAATCGCGTACATCATGGGCGGTACGAACATGGTGACGGTGATCCGCTCCTCGCGCAGCACCGTCAGCGCCGCGCCCGCTTCGAACTCGGGCAGCACGACGAGAGCGGACCCCGTCACCAGGGCCTGGAGCGAGGTGAGGTGGCCGCTGCCGTGCGTGAGCAGCGTGGCGGCGAGCACCCGGTCCGTGCCCTGGCCCATGGCCGGGAAGAATGCGGAGCCTTCGGTCTCCGAGGCGTCATCCACCAGGTCCACCACCGCGTCGTAGAGCCGGTGGCTGTGCGCGGCGAGCTTGGGGCGGCCCAGGGTTCCGCCGGTGTAGAGCACGGTGACCGCTTCGTCCGCTCCGGGGGCGGGCACGCCGTCGGGGCGCACGTCCGGGCAGTCGGCCGCCAGGTCGAGCAGGTCGGTGCACTCCTGCTCACAGGGCCCGAGGCTGAGCAGCACGGGAGCGTGGACGCTGCGGCCGGCTGCGTCGGCGGCCCGCTGCGCGAAGAGCGGGTCGGTGACCACGGCGCGCGCCCGGGACTGCTCGACCAGCGCGGCGAGCTCGCCGGGCCCTGGCTCGGGCGGCAGGAACACGACGCGGCAGCCGATGAGATGGACGGCGAGCTGCACCAGGACGGAGTCCACGCGATTGGCCAGGAACAGCCCCACTCCGTCGCCGGGCGCGAGCCCCTGCCCGCGCAGTGCATGCCCCAGCCTGAACAGCCGGCGGCGAGCCTCCCCTCTGGTCAGCCGCTGTGTCCCCTGGACGAGCGCCTCGGCGCCCTCGTCCGTGTGCCAGTGCTCCAGAATGCGGTCCACGTAGGTCCGCGGCTCAGATGTTTCCTGTGCGTTAACAATCACCAACACATCCAAACATGCTGTTCAGACGCCATGGCCTCACGGGGGCCGCCTTCGGCCATCAGCTGACGGAGTACCATGCGCATGCTCATCCCGTGACGAAATTCCCTTGTTCGCCGGACAGTTGAGCGCTGGAGAGAGCGCACGGAACGCCCGTCATCATGGCGGGGAAGCGCTCCCCGTGGTGTGGCCCCAGCAGGCCCTTGCGCGGAGAAGCAGGCGCCGCTCCCCCCGGCTCGGCACACCGGTCGCTTATCGTGATGACGCCAACTCCCATATCCAGAGGAAGCGTTCATACCGTGACAGCGCACATGGCCGCCTTCCGTCCGCTGCCGGATCTGCTCCGGGAGCACGCTCGGCGTCTCGGTACCAAGACCGCCTTCCAGGACGGCCGTTCCCGGGTGACCTACGGGGAGCTGGAACTGCGGACCGGCCGACTGGCGGGACATCTCGTCGGCCTCGGTCTGCGGCACGGGGAACGAGCGGCGGTCCTCCTGGGCAACCGGGTGGAGGCCGTCGAGAGCGTCCTCGCCGTCACCAGGGCGGGCGCGGTCGGTGTGCCGATGGACCCGCGGAGCACCACCGCCGAGTTGGCCCACCTGCTGGACGACAGCGGGGCCCGGGTCGTCTTCGCCGACCGGTCCTCCCTGGAGCGGTTACGGCCGTTGCTGCCGGAGCGCCGCGGGCTGCGCGTGGTGCTCGTCGAGGATGCCGGGACGCGGGACGGACACCCGGCGGAGGGGGCACCTGGCGGCCCGGCCGGCCAAGCGGGCATGGTCCGCTACGCGAACCTGGCCGTCACCGAGCCGCCCGTGCCGGCTCCGGATGATCTCGGGCTCGACGAAGTGGCCTGGCTCCTCTACACCTCCGGGTCGACCGGTCTGCCCAAGGGAGTGCTGTCCACCCAGCGCAACCGGCTGTCGTCGGTGACGTCCGGTTTCGTCGCCGTCCTCGGCCTGTCGGCGGACGACCGCCTGCTGTGGCCCCTCCCCCTCCACCATGCCCTGGGGCAGATCCTGTGCGTCCTCGGGGTGACCGCGACCGGAGCGTCCGCCATGCTCCTGCCGCGGTTCTCCGTGACGGACGTGCTGGGTGAGCTGCGCCGGACCGAAGACCCGTTCACCCTGCTCGCCGGTGTGCCGGCGACGTACGGCAAGCTCGTCGACGCCGTGGGGGACGGCGGGCTGGGGGCACCCGCCCTGCGGGGCTGCGTCAGCGGAGGCGCGGCCGCCCCTCCCGCCTTCCAGCGGGCCTTCGAGGAAGTCTGCCGGGTTCCGTTCCTCGATCATTACGGAAGCACCGAGGCGGGGCCCGTCACCATGACGGCACCGGGTGCCGCCGGGGTGGACGGCTCCTGCGGCCGGGTGCTGCCGGGCATGCGGGCGCGTATCGGCGACGGCAGCGGCGCTCCGGCCTCGGGCGAGGGCGAGTTGTGGGTCTCCGGGCCCGGTGTCATGGCCGGGTACCACCAGCGGCCCGACGACACCGCCGAGGTCCTGCGCGACGGGTGGTACCGCACCGGAGACCTGGCCCGGCTCGGCCCCGACGGTCGACTCACCCTCACGGGCCGGGTCGGCGAGCTGATCATCCGGGCCGGGAAGAACGTCCATCCCTCCGAGGTGGAGGCGGTGCTGCTGGCACTGCCGGGCATCCGGGACGCCGCCGTGGCCGGCCTCCCGGACGACGTACACGGTGAGGTCCCGGCCGCCTACCTGGTCCCGGCGAACGCCGGTGCCCTCGACCGGAGGGCGATTCTCGCCGCCTGCCGGGAACACCTCTCACCGTTCAAGGTGCCCGCCGTCCTCTACGAGGTGGACGCGATCCCGCGTACCGCCTCGGGCAAGGTCAGGCGGTACGCGCTCGCAGGCGTGTCCGCGCGCCCGCTGCCCGCCGGAGCCCGCACGCCGACGGGGGCGGAGCCGGAGACGGTGGCGGAGACGGCGGACCTGACGGCTCTGGTGCGCGCCGAGGTCGCCGCCGTACTCGGCTGTGCCGTGGACGAGGTGGAGCAGAGCACCGCGTTCCGTGACCTGGGGCTGGACTCGTTGACGTCGGCGGTGCTGTGCAGCCGCTTGTCGACGGCGACCGGCCTCCCGCTGTCCGAGGCCGCACCATTCGACTTCCCCACCGCGGCCGAGCTCGCCGCACATCTCCGGGCGCGGCTCACCGGTGGGACGGCGACTGCCACGCCCAGCCGTCCGGAAGGGGCCGGCACGGACGAGGACCCCGTGGTCATCGTCGGCATGGCGTGCCGTTTTCCCGGCGGTGTGCAGAGCCCCGAGGACCTCTGGCGGCTGGTCGAGGACGGGACCGACGCCATCACTCCCTTCCCCACCGACCGGGGGTGGGACGTGGACGGGCTGTACGACCCGGACCCCGGGCGGGCAGGCCGTACCTACGTACGCGCGGGAGGCTTCCTGTCCGGGGTCGACCGCTTCGACCCGGCCTTCTTCGGGATCTCGCCCCGCGAGGCCCTGGCCATGGATCCGCAGCACCGGTTGCTGCTCGAAGTCGCCTGGGAAGCCTTCGAACACGCGGGGATCGATCCCGGCACGGTGCGCTCCACACCCACCGGTGTCTACGCCGGACTCATGTACAGCGACTACGCCGGCCGTATCGCCCGCACGCCGGAACGTGTGGAGGGCTACCTCGGTATCGGCAACGCGGGCAGTGTCGCCTCCGGCCGTATCGCCTACACCCTGGGCCTGGAGGGGCCGGCGGTCACCGTGGACACGGCGTGCTCGTCGTCGCTGGTGGCCCTGCACCTGGCAGTCCAGGCGCTGCGCAGGGGCGAGTGCTCGCTGGCGCTCGCCGGAGGCGCCACGGTGATGTCGGCACCCCACTCCTTCGTCGAGTTCAGCAGGCAGCGCGCACTCGCCCCCGACGGCCGTTGCAAGGCGTTCGGGGCGGGGGCGGACGGCACCGGGTGGGCCGAGGGCGCCGGGATGCTGCTCGTGACCCGGCTGTCCCAGGCCCGGCGGGCCGGCTACCGGATCCTGGCCGTGGTGCGCGGTTCCGCGGTGAACCAGGACGGCGCGAGCAACGGCCTGACCGCGCCGCACGGACCGGCGCAGCAACGGGTGATCCGCCAGGCTCTGGCGGACGCCCGGCTGGGACCTGCGGACATCGACGCGGTGGAAGCGCATGGCACGGGCACCCGGCTCGGCGACGTCATCGAGGCGGAGGCCTTCCTGGAGGCGTACGGGCAGGCCGGAACGCGTGAACACCCGCTGTGGCTGGGCTCGGTCAAGTCGAACATCGGGCATACGCAGGCGGCGGCGGGTATGGCCGCTGTGATGAAGACGGTCCAGGCGCTGGCACACGGCGTACTGCCCCGTACGCTGCACGCCGAGCAGCCGAACCCCGGCGTGGACTGGTCCTCGGGTGCGGTGTCGCTGCTCACCCGTCCGGTGCCCTGGCCCCGGGCCGGGCGGCCCCGGCGAGCGGGTGTGTCGTCGTTCGGGATCAGCGGGACCAACGCGCATGTGGTGCTCGAGGAGGCACCCGCGGAGAAGCCGGAAGCCCCGGCCCGCCCGGACAGCGGATCCACGGCCGCTCAGGCGGCCGCGGGCCCGGTGGCGGCCGTGCCGTTCCCGGTGTCGGCGAGGAGCGCCCCGGCACTGCGGGCGCAGGCTCGGCGGCTGCACGCCCACGTGGCCGAACGCCCCGGAACAGACCTGCTGGACCTCGGTTTCTCCCTGGCCACGACCCGCGCCCACTTCGAGCATCGCGCGGTGCCGGTGGCCGGTGACCGCGAAGAACTGCTCGCCTCGCTCGACGCGGTGGCGGAAGGCCGCTGCCGGCCGGGCCTGAGCACGAGCGGCCCCCGCCCGGCGGGCCCGGTCGCCTTCCTGTTCACCGGGCAGGGCAGCCAGCGGGCCGGCATGGGCCGGGAACTGTACGAGGCCCACCCCGTCTACGCCCGTTCCTTCGACGAGATCTGCGCAACTCTGGACCCGCTTCTGCCGGAGCCGCTTCGGGACGTGGTGTTCGCCGCCGAAGACGCCGAGAACGCCGAGAACGCCGACGCCGCCGAGGGCGGCACGGGGAGCGCCGAGGGCGTCGGGGGCTCGCGAGCGGGCGGGCTCCTGCACACGACGCGCTTCGCACAGCCCGCACTCTTCGCCCTGGAAGTCTCCCTGTTCCGGCTGCTGGAGTCCTGGGGCGTACGCCCCGACATGGTGGCAGGGCACTCGGTCGGCGAACTGGCGGCGGCGCACGTCGCCGGGGTGCTCTCCCTCGCGGACGCCTGCACCCTGGTCGCGGCACGGGGCCGTCTGATGGACGCGCTGCCCACCGGTGGGGCGATGGCCTCGGTACAGGCCGACGAGAGCGAGGTCACCGCGTATCTGGCAGGCGGAGCGGACCGTGCGCGGGGGCTGGACATCGCAGCGGTGAACGGCCGCTCCGTGGTCGTCTCCGGGGACGCATCCGCCGTGCTGGAGGCCATCGCGCACTGGCGCGAACAGGGGCGCGAGACCACCCGACTCCGGGTGAGCCACGCCTTCCACTCGGCGCACATGGAACCCATGCTCGACGCCTTCGCCCGGGTCGCGCAGGGGATCAGTTACTCCCCGCCGAACCTTCCCCTCGTCACCGCGGTGGCGGACCGGCCCGCTACCACCGAGGAGATCCGCTCGCCCCGGTACTGGGTGGACCATGTACGCCGACCGGTCCGGTTCGCCGACTCGGTGCGGTATCTGTCGGAGCGGGGGGCCACGCACTTCGTGGAGCTCGGCCCGGACAGTGTGCTCGCCGGCCTGGCAGGCGACTGCCTCTCCGGCCGCCGCCCGACGGCCACGGCGGACGCGGCGGACACGGCGACGGCGATGTCCGGTGGCGGTACGGACGGCCCCGCGCCTCTGGTCGTCCCGACGCTGCGCGGCCCACGGCCGGAGACCGGGGCGCTGCTCACCACGGTGGCCGCACTCCACGCCCACGGTGTCGACGTGGACTGGCACGCGGTCTTCGCCGGGCGCGGCGCACGGCACACGGCGCTGCCCACCTACGCGTTCCAGCGTGAGCGGTACTGGCTGGAGGCCGACCCGGCGGGATCCGCGGCGGAGCCGGACACCGCGACCCACCCGTTCCTGCGAGCGGTGACGTCGACGGCGGACGACGACGGCCTGCTGCTGAGCGGCCGGCTGTCCCTGCGTGACCAGCCCTGGCTCGCCGACCATGCGGTGCTGGACACCGTGCTCCTGCCGGCGACGGCCTTCGTCGACATGGCGATCCACGCCGGAGACCGGACGGGGGCCTCCGTCCTGGAGGAACTGACCCTGACGGCACCGCTGGTGCTGTCCCCCGACGAGACGGTCGAGCTCCAGGTGAAGGTGGCGCGAGCGGACACGGACGGGCGCCGGGCGGTGGTCTTCCACGCCCGGACGCACGCTCCCGGACACGACGACCGCCCGTGGACCCGCCACGCCTCCGGAACCCTGGCCTCTGCGGACTTCGGCCTTCCGGACCTGCCCACTCCCCCGGACACGCCGTCCCCCTGGCCTCCGGCGGGCGCCGTACCGGTACCGCTCGGCACCGAGGCGGGTGCCGGCCTCTATGAGGGACTCGCGCATGGCGGGCTCCGTTACGGACCGGCCTTCCAGGGCCTGCGGGCCGCCTGGCGCCTGGGCGACGACCTCCTCGCCGAGGTCGAACTCCCGGAGGGTGAACACGGAAACGCCCACCGGTTCACCGTGCATCCGGCACTGCTGGACTCGGCGCTGCACACTCTGACGCTGGATCAGGCCGTCCCGGAGGGCGACGGCGGCAGCGGAACCGGAGCGGTGTTGTCGCTCCCGTTCGCCTGGAGCGATGTGCGGCTGTACCGGTCGGGCGCCCGCACCCTGCGGGTCCGGGTGTCCCGGGCGGCGGGGAACACGGCCCGGCTGGAGCTGACCGACGGGACCGGAGCCCTCGTGGCCACGGTGCGCTCGCTCGCCCTGCGGCCGCTCTCCCCCGAGCAGTTGAGCGGCGTACGCGCGCACCGTGACAGTCTGTTCCGCCTGGAGTGGACACCTCTGACGGCTTCCTCCGCCCCGATGCCGACGGAGCCGCCTGCGTGCGGGCTCCTCGGCGAGCCGGGCCCCCAACTGAGCGCCTCACTGGGGCAGTCGGGCATCCGGCCGACGGTCTACTCGGACCCGGACCCGGCCTCGGCGGCGGCCGACGCACCGGCCGTCGTGATCGCCTGCCCTCCGCTCACCGGGGTGGACGGACCGGACCGTGCCTCGGCCGCACACCGTGCGGCCGGCTGGGCGCTGCGGCTCGTACAGGGCTGGCTCGCCGAGGAACGGCTCGCCGACTCGCGTCTCGTCGTCCTCACCTCGGGCGCCGTCACCACCGGAGCCGATCCGGACGGAAGTGTCAGCGACGACGGTGCCGCTCTCGTCCAAGCACCTGTGTGGGGGCTGTTCCGCTCGGCGCAGACCGAGAACCCGGGCCGCTTCTCGCTGATCGACATCGACGACCATCCCGCGTCCGCGCGGGCCTTGGCCCGAGTCCTGACGAGCCCCGAGCCGCAGACGGCCGTACGCCAGGGTGTCGTGTACGTACCGAGACTCGTCCGCGCATCCGCAGCGGCAACAGCCACAGCCGATGGTGCACCGCGTCGGCTGGACCCGGACGGCACCGTCCTGGTCACCGGTGGCTCCGGCTCCTTGGGCATGGCGTTCGCCCGTCACCTCGTGGTCGCCCACGGAGCACGTCACCTGCTGCTCGTGGGACGGCGCGGAGCCGCTGCGCCCGGTGCCGCCGAACTGTGCGCGGAACTCACCGAACTGGGCGCGGAGGTCACGGTGGCGGCCTGCGATGTCGCCGACCGCACGGCGCTTGCCGCGCTGCTCGCGAGCGTGCCGGCGGCACACCCGCTGACCGGCGTGGTGCACACCGCGGGGGTCCTGGACGACGGCGTGGTCCCGTCACTCACCCAGGAGCGGCTGGACCGCGTACTGCGACCGAAGGTGGACGCGGGCCTCGCCCTGCACGAGTTGACCCGGAGCAGCGACCTGGCGGTGTTCGCCCTGTTCTCGTCGGTGGCCGGGGTGTTCGGCTCCGGTGGCCAGGGCAACTACGCGGCGGCGAACTCGTTCCTGGACGCGCTGGCACGGCACCGCCGGGCGCTCGGGCTGCCCGCCACCTCTCTCGCCTGGGGGCCGTGGCAGCAGAACGGTGGGATGACGGCCGGGCTCCGGGGCGCGGACCTGCGCCGGATGGCCCGTTCCGGCTTCCTCCCGCTGCGGACCGAGGAGGGCCTCGCGCTCTTCGACGCCGCCGTCGGAGGACAGGACGCGGTCCTGGTGGCCGCTCATCTCGACCCGGCGGCAGCCGGGGCATCCCGGGAACCCGGGGCGCCGCTCTCCCGTGTACCGGGACGAGGGCCCGCACGGAGGGCCTCCGCATCGCTCACCGGACCCCACGCCGACGGCGAGGACGCGCTGCGCCGGCAGCTGGCCACCACGCCCGCGGGCGAACGCGGTGTTCTGCTCCTCTCGCGGGTCCGGGCGGAAGCCGCCCTGGCACTCGGCCACGGCCCGGGGGATTCCGCGGTCGAGGCGGACCGCGCGCTGGCCGAGCTGGGCCTCGACTCACTGGCCGCGGTCGAATTGCGCAACCGGCTCGCAGCGCTGACGGGACTCGCTCTGCCGGCCACGCTCCTGTTCGACCATCCGACGCCGCGTGGGGTTGCTGCCCACTTGGAGGAGCTCTGGTCCCAGGACGCCCCTGAATCCCCCGGCCCGTTGTCCTCTCCCCGGCGTCAGGACGGTGCAGCCGCAGGCACGTCGTCCCCGAACGGCACGGACGCCGACTCCTTGTCCGCGCTCTTCCGTACGGCGTGCGCCCGTGGCAAGGCGTGGGACGGGATGGCCCTCCTGACGATCGCGGCACGTCTCCGTGAGGTGTTCGAGGACGCCGCGGGCCTCGGCTCACCACCCTCGGCCGTCACCCTTGCGACCGGCGGCTCCGGGACCCGCCTGATCTGCTTCCCCGCCCTCAGCGCCCTGTCAGGGCCGCACGAGTACGCCCGTTTCGGGCCGGCCCTCCAGGACCGGCGTCCGGTTTCGGTCCTGCCGAACCCGGGCTTCCTCCCGCGGGAACTGCTGCCCGCCACACGGGACGCCTTCGTGGCGGCGCAGGCCGCCGCCGTACGCGCATGTGCGGGAGACGAGCCGTTCGTCCTGCTGGGGCGCTCGGCCGGCGGATGGGTGGCACACGCGGTGGCCGAGGAGCTCGAGGGCGCGGGCCTGCTTCCGTCCGCCGTCGTCCTGATCGACACCTATCCCGGCCAGGAAAGCGGCCCCGGCGGCCGCGGTGGGGACGGGCCCGCGCTCTCGGCGATGACCGCAGGCATGCTGGAGAACTCCGCACAGTTCGCCTCGGCCGAGACCGACCGGCTCACCGCGATGGCCGGCTACCTGGAGCTCTACGCCGGCTGGAAGCCGACCGCCCTGACGGCCCCCACCCTCTTCGTCCGGGCCGGAGACCGTCTGCCCGGCATCGAGGCAGCCGATCCATGGAGCCTGCCGCACTCCGAGATCACCGTGCCCGGCGACCACTTCACCGTTCTGGAGGACCATTCCCGCACGACCGCCCTCGCCATCCACACCTGGCTCTCCGAGCACGCCCGAGTGGACGCCTCCGGAGAGGCGCCCCAGGGCCACGACGGGGAAGCCGGACGGTAGCCGACGTCCCGGCCGTCCCCCGCCGGCGGCGGTGGGCCTCCTCATGGCCTCCGACTCACCCGTCGCGGCGGATCCGGGAGGACAGGGCGCGGGCCATGTCGCCGTCCACCTCGGCGACCTCGGGGCGCGGCCGGACTTCCCCTCTGCAGTCCCACCGAAGCGACTCCTCCCGAGCCGGTTCAGGGTCCGACGTTCCTCGTCCGGTGCTGGGCCGTCCGCTGCTGGCAGCGGACGACCCAGCACCATGCGGGCGGTGCACGCCCCTCACCCCGACGCGTGCTCGGCTCGGCAGCCTCAGGCGAGGTCGAGGAGCTGCTCGTAGAATCCGCCGAAGCCACGCGCGCGGTCGACGAAGTGCAGTTCCAGGATCCAGTGACAGGTCCGGCCGGCCCGGTCCGTCCGCCGCAGCGGGCTGTCGTTCTCCGGCGTGATGTAGGACTCCGCCTTGGCTCCGTCGTTCACCTCGTGGGGGAACTCCCCGACGAGATGACCCGCATGCCAGATGCCGATCTCCCAACCGGCCTCCCGCGCCAGGCGTTCCACTTCGGCGTACAGGCGGCGACCGGTCATGGCGGGGTCGGCGGCAAAGGCCGCTCGCCCCTCGTCGAAGATCCGCGGCAGGTCCAGCAGCAGGCGGTGCTTGTGCGGATCGTCCCCGAAGACGTACGTGCGGCCGAAGTCCGCCTCGTACTCCTCGAAGATCGGGCCGAAGTCGGCGAAGGCCACGTCGTCCTCGCCGATGACCCGGTCCGGCGGATTCTCCCGGTACGGCAGCAGGGTGTTGGGACCCGAACGGACGATCCGCTTGTGCCAGTGCTTGGTGGTGCCGAACATCTCGTTGGCGAGGTCCCGGATGCGGTCGCTCACCTCGCGCTCCCCGACGCCGGGTGTCACCAGCCCGCGGGCCTCCACCTCATCGAAGAGGGCGATCGCCTTCTCCTGTGCCGCGATCAGGCCGGCGACCCGCGGGTCCTCCCCCGGTCCAGGGTGCTCGGATGCCATGCATTCCCCCTCTGTCCATCAATGATCCGAACCCCATCTTCACACATACGATCCCCTTCTCATCAAAAGGTTGCATTTCCTGTCTCGGGTAGCTTTCCTGGCCACGTCGGCCCGGGATCCCCGAGGGAGCAGGCGTGGAACGCCGGCCGTGCACTGCGCCGCGTTCCGCCGGCCCCTGACCCCGAGGGCGGGTGTCATCTTCCGGTCGTCGATCAGGTGTGCCGCGAGGCCGGCGCGGATGGTGGCCGGCAGTGCGTGGGCGGTGAAGGCCGCGTCGTGGACGCCGGGTACCTGAGCCGGCACCGCGCGCAAGGTCTCGTGCCATCAGCCGAACTGTCGGTGCCATCGCCCCCGAGGGCGCGGCACACTCCAACAGCAGCGTGAGGATGCATCGCGGCGGCTTCAGCGCGTCAGCCCGGCGTCCTTGGCGCACAGCGCAGCCTGCACCCGGTTGTCCACCTCAAGGGCGGCCAGAATGCGGCTCACGTGCGCCTTCACCGTGCTCTCCCGCATACCCAGACCGGTGGCGATCTCAGCGTTGGACGCGCCGCCGGCCAGGAGCCCGAGCACGTCGGTCTCGCGCGGCGTCAAACGCTCCATCCGGGCCCGGGCAGCGGACGAGGCGCCGTGCGCCGCGTGGTGATGGTGCGCGATGAGTCGTCGGGCAGCAGCGGGGTGCAGCATCGCCTGTCCGTCGGCGACGACCTCGACGGCCCGGATGATCTCCGCGGGGTCGCTGTCCTTCAGCAGGAAGCCGACCGCGCCGGCGGCCAGCCCGTCGTAGACATACTGGTCCAGGTCGAACGTCGTGAGCATCACGACCTTGGGCGGCTGAGGCAGCGCGCTCAGCCGCCTGGTGGCCTCGATACCGTCCATGTGGGGCATCCGCACGTCCATCAGCACGACGTCCAGGCACTGAACGGTGGCCCGTTCGAGGGCTTCCCGGCCGTCGGAGGCCTGTGCGGCGAGGGTGATGCCGGGGGCATCCTGAAGGATGTCGGCGAGCGCCAGCCGCACCAGGCCGTCGTCGTCAACGATCATCGTCCGGATCACGCCGCCCCCTCCTGCGCTGGTTGTCGAGCGGGATGGTGGCGGCCACCCGCCAGCCTCCCGATCCCGTAGGACCGTACTCCAGATGACCGTTGAGCGCGGCGACCCGCTCGGCCAGTCCGACCAGGCCGTAGCCGGAACCCTCGGCCGCGGCCTCCGACGAGGCTCCGGCGGGGTTGCGGATCACCACCGTGGACCGCGGCGGACCGTAGCGCACCTCGAGCTGTGCGGTCGCTCCGGCGGCGTGCTTACGGGCGTTGGTCAGCGCTTCTTGGGCAAGTCGGTGAACGGCGAGCCGATGGCTGGCCGGTACGGAGTCGGGGTCGCCCTCAATGGCCGCTTCGATCGGCTGACCGGCCGCCCGCGCCTCGTCGATCACCGTCGAGAGTTCCGGCAGACCGGGTACCCGTGAGGCCGGCGTCTCCCCGGTGCCGTGGCCGCGCAGCACACCCAGGACATCCCGCAGATCCCCGAGCGCGTCGGTGGACGCGGTGCGCAGCAGGCCGACCCGGTCGGCCACCGGCCCGGGCAGGTCGGCGGCCCGCCGCTTGAGGGCACCGGTGTGCAGGGCGATGACCGTGAGCCGGTGGGCCAGCACATCGTGCATCTCGGCGGCGATCCGGGTACGTTCCTCCAACCTGGCCTGTTCGGCACGGAGTTCACGCTCCACCCGCAGGCGGTCGACCTGTTCGGCAAGTGAGGCGACGTGCCGGCGACGGTTGCCCGCCAACAGCCCGATGACGACCGCGAGCAGCAGCACTGCCAGCGGTCCGTACTTGCGGGTCAACCACAGACTGCTCCCCGGATGCGCCAGCGAACTGCCGACCATCGCGACCACCACGCACAGTCCCTCGAAGGCGAACCGGCCCCGGGCAGCGCGATGGAAGAGCACGACCAGCAGCGGGAAGAACGATCCCAGTAACACCGCACCGACCGCGGTGCTCACCATGGCGAACACTGGCTTGCGGCGTCGCAGCAGGACCGGGAGGGTCAGCGCCGCAGCCAACCCGACGCGGGGGCTGAGTAGCGTACCCCCCGCACCCACATATGCCTGTTGCACCGTTCCGGCTCCGACGATGCCGGCCGTCAGCGCCTCGGCCCACCACGGCCAGGCCCGGCCCCCCACCCTGTTCACCGGGTCAGCATATTTTGGCAAGTCCCTTGTCCCCTCGGCCGGTTGGTGATCGTCACCCCCTACTTTCGTACGGGGTGGCTGCGGCACGAACGGCCGATGGAACAGGTTCGGCCGCTTCCTAGCGTGGTGAGCATGAACCAGACACCGGCTCCTGCCACAACTACTCCCGGGGCCACCGCCCTGACCGGCCCTCGACAGCGCAACGACGCGGTCGCGTTCTTCCGGGAGTCCGTCCGTTCCCGACAGGCCACCGGCGCTGTCGCCCCGAGCGGCTCCCCGCTCGCCCAGCGGCTCGCCGCGCCGCTGCCCGCCCCCAGCGGCCGCAGCCCACTGCGTGTCCTGGAGGTCGGCGCGGGTACCGGTACGGTCACGCGCGCGCTGGCCGAGCGCATCGGCCCTGGCGACCGGCTGGACACCGTTGAGATCAACCCCCTGTTCGTACGGCTGCTGACCGAGGCGTTGCGGACGGACCCGGTGCTGGCCGCCGCGTCCGAGCAGATCCGAATCGTCCCGGAGTCGATCTGCCACACGCCCCTCCCCGCGAACAGCTACGACGTCATCGTCTCTTGTCTGCCCTTCATGAACTTCGCTCCCGACACCGTGCGTTGCCTGCTGGAGCGGTACATGGCCGCCCTGGCGCCCGGCGGGCATCTGACCTTCTTCGGCTATCTCGGCACACTGCCCCTGCGGACCCTGTTCGCCCGGCGCACCGAGGCCGCCCGGCACCGCGCGGTGGCGGCCGTACTGGCCGAACTCTCCGACCGCTACGACGACGGGGGCGGTGGCGGCGTCGTATGGCGCAACCTGCCGCCCGCCCGGGTTACGCATCTGAGGGCACCCCAGCCGTGTGCAGACGCCGCGGACTCGCATTCCTCCGGTCACCGATCACGATGACGCCCGGCCATCCGCTGACGACAGCGCCGCCACAGAGGAACGGAACGTGGCACCGGACCATGCCGACGCGCGCGGCGCACCCCGCTGTACCCCTCGGCACAGAGTTCGGGTTTCGCGCTCGGATCCCCGATCGTCGGGATGGCAATCGATGCCTCCGTGCCGGCGGGCGGCTTCGCGGCGGCCGGGCCCGCCGGACTCGCCGCCGCGTCGGCTGGATGCCTGCCGTCCCGCCGCAGTCCGTCGCCGCGGCCGCCCCCTTCAGCTCGTCGCGAGTCGGCGAGAAGAACCGATGCACCTCATGTTCAGTGATCGGCCGCTGAAACCGCGGGGCACCAGCCAAGCTCGGAACTACCTGACCCATTGCCCCAATAGGCGGCGTCTGCAACTATTGAACACGCCTACAAGGGGCGCATGCATCTACTTGGGTCCCTGCCCATGCTTTGCGTGAGCGGTTTGGTGCCGACCGGCCTCCCCGGCGCCCCGCCGACCGCGCCTGAATCGTCGGCATCGAACCTTCAGCGCCTCAACCGCCCGCGACTGAAAGGCCGCAACCACCATGACGTACACGACCGTTCATGTGCCGATCTCCGGCGGTGAGAGTGCCGTCGACTGCCTGATCACCGGCTCGGGCCCGGCCCTTGTGTTGGTGCACGGGACGGGGGCCGACCCCGAGGGCAACTGGGGGCCGGTGATCGAGGCCCTCGACGACCGCTACACGATCGTCGCCCCGACTCTGTCCGGCTCGGGCGCCACCATCGACACCGGCGCCCCGCTGACTGTCGACGACCTGGTCGCCCAGGTGCTGGGCGCCGTGGACGCGGCGGGTCTGGGCGCCTTCCACTTGGCCGGGCACTCCCTGGGGGCGACGGTCGCAGCCGCTGTCGCCGGGGAGCGCCCCGAACGTGTGCGATCCCTCTTCCTGCACGCGGGCTGGGCGGTGACCGACGCCTGGCAGGAGTTCCAGTTCGGCCTGTGGCAGCAGTTGCTTCGTGCGGACAAGGACCTGCTCTCTCGGGTACTGCAGGTCACCGCATTCGGCGCCGGGACGCTCGCCAGGCGCCGGATCGAGGACTTCGAGCAGGGCGTAGCCGGCTTCAACGGGCTGTTCGACGCAGAAGGCATGGCCCGCCAGGCCGAGCTGAACACCCGGGTGGACATCACCGCGGCACTGGCCCGGATCACCGCGCCCACCCTGGTCGTGTCCGGGTCCCAGGACCTGATCGTCCCGCCGCACCACCAGAAGGAGTTGGTGGACGCCATCCCCGGTGCCCGCCACAAGGTACTGGACGGCGGGCATGCGCTGCCCTTCGAGCTGCCCGAATTGTTCGCCCGTACCCTGACCGAGTTCGTGGACCGGCACCAGGCGGCCGCCGCCGACGCTCCGGCCGCCTGAGACTCAGCTTCCTCGGCCCGCGTGACACAACATCACACAGCCCAGCCGTACCAGGGACGAACTCGATCGCGGGGATCTGCCTGTGGCCCGCCCGATGGCCCAAGCGAAACAGCCTCATCCCAGGGTTGGCTCGGTGCAAGGGTCGTCTGTTGCACGCACCGAGTTGGTGATCCGCTGGTATACCGAGTGTCCTCTCGCGCTCGATGTCGACGGCCCGGCCGCCCCGACACCGGGCGTGGAAAAGATCCGAGGCCCAGGACTCCGCGATCTTCCTGTACGCCGTGACAGGCGCGCCCGGAACGGGCTCTCAGGCCACCGCGCCCATGCTCGCCGCCGTATCACTGGGCTGTCGGAAGTGGTCGGGCAGTCAGGGTTCGTGGTCTGTCGTGGCGCGGATCAGCTTGGTGAGGCTTCGTCGGAGGTGGCGGCGACTCCGGCAAGGTGCGCGGCTGCGGCTGTCCGGAAGCCCCGGCGTACCAGACGGCCGGCTCCGCTGCCCTTCGCCACGGTCGTTCCCGACTCCGCACCCAGCTGTGTGCCGACGGTGGCTGTGCCCGGTCGGACCGGCAGTGCCGGCGCTTCATATGCTCGCGGTGCGGGATACCGGAAGTTGACCACCTTCGGAGGCGAACGAGCATGTCGGAACAGCGTGTTGTCCTGGTGACCGGCGGAGGGACGGGGATCGGGGCCGCCACCGCCCGGCTGCTGCGCACAGCCGGGCACCAGGTCGTGATCTCCGGGCGACGGCCCGAGCCACTGCGCCGGGTGGCCGAGGAGACCGGAGCGCTGGCCCACCCTTCCGACGCCGCCGACCCCGAGGCCGTGCGCGAGCTCGTCGAGGCGACGGTGACGGCCTACGGAAGACTCGACGGTGTGGTGCTCAACGCCGGAATCGGGCGGGGCGGCGCGGTCGGCGACACCACGGTCGAGGACTGGGAAGAGCTGATACGGACCAACCTCACCGGCCCGTTCCTGCTCCTGCGTGCCGCGCTACCGCATCTGCTGGCGGCCCGCGGCGCGGTGGTCGCGGTCGCCTCGGTCGCCGCGCTCCGCAACAGCGTCGGCAACGCCGCCTATGCGACGTCCAAGGCGGGTCTGCTCCACCTCTGCAGCTCCCTCGCCGTCGACTACGGGCCGCAGGGACTGCGGGCCAACGCGGTGTGCCCGGGCTGGGTGCGTACGGAGATGGCCGACCAGCGCATGGCGCGGTTCGCGGCGGAGGCAGGGCTGGCGAGCGGTGCCGAGGCGGCATACGAGGAGGCGAACCGGCTGACTCCCGCCAGACGGCCGGGCGATCCGGAGGAGGTCGCCGAGGCGATCGACTGGCTGCTGTCGCCCGCCGCGTCCTACGTCAACGGGGCCGTCCTCACCGTCGACGGCGGAGTGACCACGGTCGGCGTCGGCGGTGCCGCCTTCGACTACCGGATCGAGGCGCGCGCCCCGCGCGTGTAACGGACCACCGAACAGGTCCGTTCGACAGGACCCGTGGCGGAGCCAGGAACCCTGGCGGGGCCACGGCTCCAGAAAGAGGCTGGGCCTGGCCGGCGCCCCAGAGACAGCCGTGCTCGTCGCCGGGGGGATTCGATGCCCCCGGCGCGGGCGAGGCGGTGGCCGGCCTCAGCCCGCTCCGGCCCGGTCAGGGCACGGTCCTCGGAATGGAGCAGAACCACGCGCGCCCACTCCGTACGCCCGTCGCGGCGCGAGGCGTCGGCACAGGGCTATTATCCGACGACCCCGGGAAGCAATCGACGTCTGCTCATTCAACGCATCCAATGGCGGGGCAATGCAGCCTAGCCTCCGGGTCGAGACACCCTGCCGACGGTGTCGACCAGGGTACGCACGACGGTCGTGCCGGCGACCACGACCGAGGAGACCGGCGATGCCACCCATCGCACCAGATGGCCTCGCAGGCCGGGATCCAACTCGACCGTCACCCGGAGGTATCTGCTCTGTAGCGCGGTGACTTCGGTGGACCGGGGTGCGGCAACGTCCTGTCCACGCTGCAATGCCGCTCGGTAGCTTTCCTTGCGCTGGCTCATGCCTCATCCTGACGCTTGATCAGTTCCTCCGCGAAGTCCATGTACGCCGACCCCTTGGCCTGGACCGGGTTCCCGAATGACTGGGCGTACAGGTCGAGCCTCGCGATCTGGGTGTCCAGCACCACGAAACCCCGCTCGGTGAGTACCTCACGAGCGTCGGCATCGGGCCCGGTGCGCGTGGCGTCCGGACGGTTGGTGCGATTGAGCAGGACCGCCGTGCGGGCCGGTTCGGCACGCAAGGACTGCACGTCCGCCATCTCACCCCAGATGGGTGCCATCCGGTCCAGCTCGATGGGGGCGGGGGTCACGGGCACGATCCACTCCCCGGCGTACCTCATGATGCTGCGGGTAATCCGGGGATGGTCCTCCATCTGGGGCGCATCGAGCACGACGGCCTGCCGGTTGCCGAGGAAGTCGTTCACGCGCCGGTGGACGTCGCCCACCGGCAGGGCGATCACCGGAAACGGAAAGCCACCGGCCAATTCGCTCCAGCGCAGCGCGGAAGAGGCTGGGTCACCGTCGACCAGCAGCGGCGACAGTCCCGACTCGTGAAGCGCGTGGGCCAGCCACACGGCACTCGTCGTCTTTCCGACGCCGGGCTTGAGGTTCACAAACGCACAACTCAAGGGCACGAGAGCTGACAGTAGCGGGCACGCTCGTCCAGTTTCGGTCGGTACGAGGGCGTGGCCTCGTGGTTCACCCGCAAGCAGTGAGAAACAGCGGACAACCGTTGCGTTCGCGGCCGTCCGCAGGCACCACTGGCTGCTCCTTCTCGCCCCTCGCCGGATGGCTTCGGCCCCCGCCCGACCGCATCGACTGCTCCGCTCGGCCCCACCACTGCCGGCCCACGAGCCTGGGGTCCGGCGCGAAGGGTGTTCACCGGTCGACAGCACCCTGCGCGAACAATCAGCCGCGAAGCCCGCGAGCCGATCCGACCCCAGCGCCGGGCCACACGGCGCCGTGCCCGACAGCAGCCGGCTGTCCACCGCTGCTCCTCCCTGCGCACCACGCAGTAACCACACGCTGGCTCGCCGGCGCCGCCGGAGCTCCTTCCGTCACCCAGCCTCGTACGCTTGTGGACTCTTAACAGGCGCCCCCAGTGTTGGCACTGCGTCAGCCGACTGGCGGGAGGGGAATACGCGTGGTCGGACGGATGGGTGTGGATCAGTTCGTGGTCCGCAGTGTGTCGCGATCGGGCTTCGGGAGCCACCAGTCGGCGCTCGGGGGGCGGTGCCAGTGGTGGGTCCGGGCGTAGGTGTGGATGAGTTCCAGGGCGTGGTTGAGGGCGCGGTGTGCCGTGGTGGTGTTCCAGACGGCGTGCCAGGGGTAGAGCGGGACGGGGTCGGTGAGGGGCCGGGCGGTGAGGCCGTCGGGGAGGTGCGCGGAGGTGCGGCCGAAGGCCGGGTGGCGGAGGGCTTGGACGGCGGCCAGAGCGGAGGTGCGGCCGTGACCGCGTACGTGTGTCACCACCTTCAGGCCGAAGGCGGCGACGGCTTGGTCGACCCAGTCCTGCCACTCGGCGGACTCGTCCGCTGAGTGGATCAGGAGCGGGTGATCGGCGAGGGCGGCGAGGGGGACCTCGTCCCGGTCGGCGAGGGGGTGGTCGGCGGGGATGATCACGCCGATGGGGTCCAGGCCCACGGGCATGGTGGCGAGGGCGGCTCCGAGGGGGCGGCCGAGGCCGAAGGTGCGGCCGAAGGCGACGTCGAGGTCGCCGGTGAGGAGGCGGGGCAGTGCTGCGGCCATGCCGTGGCTCTGGAGCACCTCGAACGGCAGGTCGGGGGCCTGGGTGCGCAGGTGATGGACGAGGAGCGTGGAGGGAAGGCCCTCGGCGACGACGTCGATGCGCAGGGGCGTGCAGGTGTGGGTGATCTCGTTGACCAAACGTTCGGCGTCGACGAGGAGGCATCGGCCGCGTTCGGCGAAGGTCTCGCCGGCGGGGGTGAGGGCGACGTGGCGGCGGTCGCGGGTGAACAGCGGGACGCCGAGTCGCTTCTCCAGGGTTCTGATCTGGGCGGAGAGGGTCTGCTGGGCGATGGTGAGCCGGTCCGCGGCCCGGCCGAAGTGGAGTTCGTCGGCCAGGGTGACGGCATAGCGCACCTGGCGCAGGTCGAGGTCCACAAATCCCCACCGTAACAGTCTGAGGCTGTCACGTGTCCGATGATCGGTGTTGGACCGGCGGCACGTTGTGGTTGTTCACTCGTGGAGTGAAAGGTGCCGGAGGGCGCAAACCAAAGGCGTCGTCCAGCATTTGATCGCTGCATCAAAGGCTGGTGACGTGGCGAGCCAGTGGCCGCGCATACCTACCGGCCCCGCGAGCTGCGGTGGGCGTTCGGGGCTGCGTCGCCGCCGTGCCTGGCACGGGTGTGGCAGGGCGGGGCCTCTTGCCGGCCCGACCGCCACACCACGCTTACCTCTCACTCGCCCACCGGATGGGGCGCTTGGCGTTTGCCGGCGCCCATGGAGGAGTCGCTGTATGTTCGCGAAGCACGTTCAGGGCCGGATCTCCCACCAGGCCCATGCCCGGGTGCCTCAGGGCACCTTCGAGGAGCACCACGGCCGTCAGGGGTTCGAGGGGGACGTCTCTCAGCTCTACCACGCCCACCCGACCACGGACTGGCTGCGAGTGGAGGGCCCGATCCGGCCGCGGGGCATCCGGCTCACCGACGTTCCCGCCGCCGATGAGCACGACGAGCGCGCCCTGCCGACGCCGCTGATGTTCAACGAGGACATCACGGTCTCGGTGTCGAAGCGCGCGGCGCCGATGCCTTACTACTTCCGCAACACCGACGGCGACACCCTGTTGCTGGTCCAGTCGGGCAGTGGCACCCTCGTCACCGACTACGGCACCCTCGCGTACGGGCCGCTGGAGTACCTGGTGATCCCCAAGGGCACCAACTACCGGATCGCCCCCGACCCCGAGGCCGAGCAGCACGTCACCTACGTGGTGGAGACACGGGAGCCGATCACGCTCCCCGAGCGGGGGCTGCTGGGGCACTTCCTGCCCTTCGACCGCGGCGTCCTCGACGTGCCCAGGCTCGACACCGGCATCACCGTCCCCTCCGCGCAGAACCCGGCCGGCGAGTGGGAGGTGCTCGTCCAGCGCGCGGGCGAACTGTCATCGATCTTCTACGCCTTCGACCCCGCCGACGTGGAGGGCTGGACCGGCACCCTGGCCCCCTTCCGGCTACGCCTGGCGGACCTCCGCCCGCTCGCCTGCGAACGCCTTGAAATGCCGCCGGTGGCACACGCCACCTTCCAGGCCGGGCAAAACTGGTTCGTCACCATGGCACCCCGGCCCACCCAGACCGCGGACGACGCGGACAAGGCGCAGCCGGCCCATCGCAACGTCGACTACGACGAGCTGTTCGTCTTCCTCGGCACTGGCGACGGCGGCCAGGCCGGTCCGCCGGCGGGGCTGGCGAGCGTCACACCGGCCGGAATGAACCACGGCCCCGACCAGGTCCGCCACGCCAACCCGCGCACCCGGCTGCCGTTCTACGTCTGGAACGTCGACACCGTCCGCCCCCTGCGCTACACCGAAGCCTTCGAAGCCGTCGAGATACCCGACTTCGCCCGCCACGAGAGCTACCGCGGCTGACCCACGATGACCGACTGTCACTCCCCCACAGACACGCGGGCAGCGCGCCGCCGCCTACGCGATGCGCAACGTCGCCGACCACGCCGCGCTCGACACTGCTCGCGCCCGTGCCGGCAACGACGCCGAGGGGCTCGTCACCGCGGCCGGCGAGCTTCTTGCTACCAGTCGGCGTGGAACCGCACTCGGGAGCTGGTTGGCGGGTTCTCCGTGCAGGCGGTCAGCTCGACGCCCGGCTCGTGGCGGGCGACACCGAGGTCTGCCTTCTGCCTCGGCCTCGACTGGCCCTGTGTGGTTCTTCCGGATCAGGCGATGGTGCCCACTGCGGCGAGGTCGAGAGCGATGTCGGTGATCATGTCTTCCTGACCGCCGACCAGCCCGCGGCGACCGACCTCGATGAGGATGGCGCGGGCGTCGACGCCGTAGCGGTGGTCGGCCGTATCGGCATGGCGCAGGAAGCTGGAGTACACGCCCGCGTAGCCGAGGGTGAGGGTCTCGCGGCCCACCCGCACCTCGCGGTCCTGGAGGGGGCGTACGACGTCGTCGGCGGCGTCCATCAGGGGGAACAGGTCGCAGCCGTGCTCCCAGCCTGTCAGTTCGGCGACCGCGACGAACGCCTCCAGGGGACAGTTGCCCGCTCCGGCTCCCTGGCCGGCGAGGGAGGCGTCGACGCGGGTGACGCCGTTCTCGACGGCGACGACCGAGTTGGCCACCCCCTGCCCGAGGTTGTGGTGGGCGTGGATTCCCAGTTCGGTGGACGGGTCGAGGACGTCGCGGTAGGCGCGGACGCGGTCGCGTACGCCGTCCATGGTGAGGTGGCCGCCCGAGTCGGTGACATAGACGCAGTTCGCGCCGTAGGACTCCATCAACCCGGCCTGCCGGGCCAGTTCGGCGGGTTCGGCCATGTGGGACATCATCAGGAAGCCGGCCACGTCCATGCCCAGGTCGCGGGCGGCGGCGATGTGCTGGGCGGAGACGTCGGCCTCGGTGCAGTGCGTGGCGACGCGCACCGAGCGGATGCCGAGGGCGTGCGCTCGGCGCAGGTCGTGCACGGTGCCGACGCCGGGCAGGAGCAGGGTGGTGGGCACCGCGTGGGTCACCGCGCCGCAGACGGCCTCGATCCACTCCCAGTCCGTGTGGGCGCCGACGCCGTAGGTGATGCCGGAGCCGGACAGACCGTCGCCGTGGGCGATCTCGACCGCGGCGACTCCGGCGGCGTCGAGTGCGGCGGCGATGGTGCGGGCCTGTTCGACGGTGTAGCGGTGGCGGACGGCGTGCATGCCGTCCCTGAGGGTCACGTCCTGCACATACAGGGTGTTCGACTGGGGCGCGGTCATGGGGAAACCACCTTCGTGGTGCGGTGGGCGGCCATGCGCTCGGCGGTGCGCAGGGCGGCCGAGGTCATGATGTCGAGGTTGCCGGCGTAGGCGGGCAGATAGTGGGCGGCGCCCTCCACTTCGAGGAACACCGACACCTTGGCGGCCCGGCCGGACCGGGAGCCGGCCGGGAGATGGGAGCGCAGGGGGCTGTCGGTGGCGACGCGTTCGAACTGCACCTTCTGCTTGAGGCGATAGCCGGGGACGTACCTCTGGACGCGCGCGACCATCTCCTCCACGGATGCGGTCACGGCGGCGTCGTCGCAGTCACCGACGACGCAGTGCACGGTGTCCCGCATGATGAGCGGCGGTTCGGCGGAGTTGATGACCATGACGGCCTTGCCGCGGGCCGCGCCGCCGACCTGCTCGAGGGCCGACGAGGTGGTCTCGACGAATTCGTCGATGTTGGCCCGCGTGCCGGGGCCCGCCGAGCGGGAGGAGAGGGAGGCAACGATCTCCGCGTAGTGGACCGGGGTCACGGCGGCGACGGCGGCCACGACGGGGATGGTGGCCTGCCCGCCGCAGGTGACCATGTTGACGTTGGGCGCGTTCAGATGGGCGTCGCCGTCCACCGGCGAGACCACATACGGGCCGAGCGCGGCGGGGGTGAGGTCGACGACCGTGCGGCCCAGGGTGCGCAGGACCTCGTCGTGGCGATGGTGCGCGCCGGCGGAGGTGGCGTCGAAGACGAGGGACACGTCCGCGAACTCGTCCAGCCGGTCGCGGAAAGCACGCCGATCTTCCTGCCGCTCGCACCAGCTCCCGCCCGGCTTGGTCCGCGACGGCGAACTCGGTGCAGCGTTGGCAGGCGGCCTTGTCGGGCCGGTCCCTTCACCCGACCCGAGTGGATCAAGCAAGGCGGATCTGGGTCATCGGGTCGCCCGTGTCGAGGTAGAGGCAGGAGTTCGGCTTGAGGGCACGTCGAATGTGCTCGACCGCGGATGGGTACAGCTCGCGGTGGCGGCCGTCCAGAGCACCGACGCGGCAGGCGAAAGCCAGATCGAAGAGGCCGGTCCCCTCAGGCAGAGCGAAGTTCTCCACCGCAGCGCAGTGCGTGGAGAGGAGTCCGGCCTCGATCTCGCCGCACAGTGGCGGCGCGTTCTGTCGATCCCGGCCCGGGACCGGTCCAGCACCAGGATGTGGCCGGTGGGAGCGACTCTCCGCGCGACCTCGCGTGCGGCGGCCCCAGGTGCACCACCGATCTCCAGCACCCGCAACCCCGGCTCCAGCGGGAGAACGTCGACGACCCGGCGCAGCCGCTCCGACAAACCATCAGACATTCGCTGACCACTTCATCGCTGCGGGGACCTTTCCGCTGATTCGCCTCTTCCGATCTCTCCGTATCGGACACGCAGGGTACGGAGAATTGGCGGCCACGCCCCGAACGATCTCAGCCCAGAAAGCTCAGCCGCACCTGGCGGTGGGGGTTGTCCTTGTTGGTGTCCGCGAGGCTCCGTAAAGACAACCTCACCGTAGCTGACCTGCTCAGTGCCAGACTCAGCATCAGGACTGGCTACCCGGCCTGAACGACAATCGTGGCCTCGGCCTGGTCGCTCGGGTGATTCTGGGATCCCCCCATAGGGCAGTACGTGTGACGTCAGGACGGCATCCGATGCGGACATCCGCGTGGGCAGGAAGTGACTCGGGCCGCCTGGCCGCACGTGTTACAAGCTGGGCAGATGGACTGGCTGGTGCGATCTGGAGCCCAGCATGGGACCGCCAGGAAGGCGCCGCCGACGCGGCGGTCAAGGTCAAGCTCGGAGGCACCGGCAGGCGCAAGGCCGTCTGGGTCGAGCAACGGGAAGGTGTGGCCACAGGCCAGGCAGCAGCGAAGCTCCCACCGGGTGCGGCATGCGGAGCAGGTCGCGGCGAACAGGCCCTCCTCACGAGGTTCGAACACAGTCCGGCGCTGCTCTCCGGTCTTGGCACACACCGGGCACACTTCGAGAAACTCGGTCGCGGTGGCTGCGTCTTCCAACTCCGCACATACGGCGCGCAGCCGCTGGGCTTCGTGCTCTGCTGCGTGGCCGCCGCCACGGCGGCGGCCCCTGCCCCCTCTCAACAGTGTGGAAAGCCGGTCCAGCTCCTCCGGACGCGGGGCACGCACGACCGCGACACCGTCAGGGCGCGGTTCAAGCCAGTCGCAGTCCGCGAGAGAGCGCCGCTCGCCTGCCGGTACGGCGACAGTGTGGGGGTAGTGGCGCGCGTCGGCGCCCAAGGTGGCCCACTGGATGGCCCGCACCAGTCGGCTCACGCTGAAAATGTCCAGTGGGGACAGGGGAACAACATCGGCACGCTGCTCAGGCGTATCGCCGTTGCCGTGCCCGATCCGATATGCGGCCTTGGCGACGTCGGGTTCCGCATTCTGGAGTACGCCTGGATAGACGATGAGGTCGTTGCCGCACTCGGCAGACGGCCGGTTTCGGCAGACGTCCGCGATCGACGCAGTGGCCGCGGCCTCATCAGGGGCTGTGCACAGGTCGGTCGTGATAGGCACGACGCGCAGCACATGTCGCGCACGCCAGTGGAGGGTGAAGTGGTCACCGGATTCGGACCAGGTGACCGTCAATGGTGCGCCCCGCATGCGGAAGCGCATGGTGCGGCCAGGGGCAGGTGTCGGCTGGTCGGCATCCGGCGCTGCTTGGAGCAGCTTGAGGGCAAGGAACAGCAGGAGACCGGTGAATCGTTCGAAGGCGACACGGAATTCCTGTCGGCGGAGGGCCGTTTCGGGCGCACCGGCTCGCACGGCCTCGATCGCGGTACAGGCTTGCCAGAGCAGGGCCACCCTCCGGTAATGCGGGTCGCTGCTCAGCAGATTGGTCGGGTGCAGATCGCGGGGTGGTGTGGAACGGTGGTCGACCGCGCGGGCCAGCGGCGAGCTCAGCATGATTTCCACTGCCGCGAGGGACGATTCGAGTGTGCGGAGGCGCAACTCCGCAGCCGCCTGGTGCCTAGTGGAGTCCTCGACGTTTCGCAGCAGTCCGGTGAGGTCCCGTCGGGCCCGCCAAGAACTCTCCTCGGAGGACATCAGCAGACCATGGACATCGCCCACCATCCTGCTCAGATCCCTCAGCTTGGCGATCCGCTGCTGTAGATGCGACCGCATGACGTTGAGGACGGCGACAGCGACCCGGTTCTCGTAGATGTCTGCGTCCTCCTCGCTGCGCCGGGCCAGCAGACGGCGGGGTCGGACGCCTGCGAGCGTGTGCGAGACCCAGTCCTCCGGACGAGCGGCCAGACGTGCCGCCGCGCCGGCGGCGATGGAGCGCACACGGGACGTGGGCAGCATCTCCTCCACCGTGCGCAGCCGCGTATACGGGTGATGACACACGGTACGCAGCGCACCAGTTTCACGTTCGAAGACGTCTTCCAGCGGCAGTGCTTCTGTCTCGTCGGAGACGTCGAGGATGATCGGCGGCATAGCCAGCCAGTCATCGAGCGTGCTGGCCTCCTCGGCGAGACGGGCCGACAACGCCAGCAGATGCCGGACGGGCAGGGAGTCGGGATCCGGCTCGGTCGCTTGCCGGTTCATCGCCGACCACGCGAGCGGATCTCGTCGTCCAGCAGCCGTTGTGTCGACGCGGGTTCGTGCTCGCTGTCAAACCGCAGCAGGCTTTCTACAAGGTCGGTGCGCAGCGTGTCGAGGGTGTCGGCATGGATGTCGTACCGTCCCCGGATGGAGCGCAGGATGCGCGTGGCCAGCAGATGGTCCAGAGCCTCTCCGGGACTGCCCTTGGCGGCGACGGCCACGGGAGCGAACTCGTTGATCTGCAATTCCAGCCGGTTGCCCCAGCCAATGCGCATGTCCTCCGCGAGGCGACTGCGCCAGTGGGTGTCAAGGAAGTCGATGATGTCGCCGGCTTGCGCACCATAGGTGGCCTGCGCTTCGGTGAAGGCATGGGTGAGACCGCGATACCCGAGAGGTTCCGGCAGCGCGGTCGCCATCTCCGGAAGCTCCGGGTGCTGCCAGGGCAGTTCCAGGACGAAGGCCCGGTCGTAGGTCTTGTCGGCGAAGCCGACGGTCGTCTCGTCGTGGTTGGCGGTTCCGATGAACCAGACATTGTCCGGAACTGCGATGTGGGTGCCGTCGATCAGCAGGTCGGGAGGGTTTCTGACCGGCGCCGTGGTCAACGTCAGTCTGGACCGGTCCTTGATCGCGAGTGCGGAGAGTACCCCGCTGAAGTACTGCTCGGGATGGGAGAGGTTCATCTCGTCGAGGACGATGAAGAAGGGCCGGTCTTTGAAGGCGGGGCATTGGGCGCGGTACAGAGCCTTGGTGAAATCGGATTCGTAGAAGATCCGATCAAAGCTGTTGTAGTAGCCCATGAGGTCCTGCGGGTCACGCCAGCCGGCCTGGACGGGGACCACGGCGACACTGGTGTCACTTCCGAAGGCGGTGGCGAGTGCACGGGCCAGGCCGGTCTTGCCGATACCGCTGATGCCCTGGAAAAGGTGGAGGCGGCTCATCGCCATGCCTGCCAGGACCAGGCGCAGGTCCGACAGACCATAGGAGAGGCCTGCTTTCTGGCAGATGACCGACTGCATCTGACGCACGAGTTCGGACAGCTCCGGCGTGCGCGCGTCGGACGGCCATGGCGTGCCGAGTTCCCGGTCCATGTGTGAGCAGGCTGGGAAGGCGTGGCCCTCCTTGCCTGCATCGGCTGTGGCCTTGAGCTTGGCCGCCTCCTCATTGAGCAGTTGCTGGAGTTGGCTGTTAGCAGCGCGCAGCCAGTTGTTGGATTCCAGGTAGTTCTGGCGTTCGTTGACCGCTATGCGATCGCGTTGCAGAGCGGACTCCAGTTCTCCGCGTTCCCTCACCAGTTCTTCATTGCCGGCGGCGAGCTGAATCACCTGCTGCCGCAGTTGCTCAAGCACGCGCGCGTCAGCGCGTGGTGCGGTGGCGTTCTCCTCCAGCAGACGAGCGTTCTCTGCGCGAAGTTCGGCCATGCGCTCGACGGCCTGACCCAGGGTCATGCCGCCGAGAGAGGCCAGTGCGCTGTCGTATTCGGCGAGTCGAGCGCTCAGGCGCTCTTTGCCTTCGGTGACGGCGGCCAGCCTGCGCTGGTCCTCTTCCATCTGCTGGAGTAGTTGGTCGGTGCGGCTTGTCACCTCGCGCTCGATTCGTTCCGCGCGGCCGGCTTGCTGCTCCTTGAGCGCGGCTTTGAGCTCGGTGACGTCCTCACGTTCATCCGCCAGCCTGAGCTGTGTGGAACGCAGGTCCCTTTCCCACTGGGTAAGTTCACTCTCACGTTGGTCCAGGGCCGCCTGCGCATCGGTCAGGCGACGTTGTGCCTCGCTCCACCGGGTCTGCCATGCCTGGCGTTCGGTGTCGAGTGCGTCGACTGTCGTCCGGCGCTGGTCCGCCAGCCAGGTTTCCAGTTCGCGGCCCGCCTCTGCACGGCGTTGGGCGAGCTGTGCGTCTGCCGCTTGCTCGCGGCCGGAAAGGTCACGCTCTTTGCGGTCAAGGAGCTCCGTGCGGTCGTCGAGTGCTGCGCGCTGTTCCTGCAGGGCCGTGGCCTCCGCGGTTTGAGAGGCGACAGCGGCATCGAGTTCCGCTCGCTCGACACGAAGCCGCTCCCCCTGTCCCGCCAGGGCGTCTACGGCTTCTGCCTGGCGCTTGGCGAGCATGCGGTAGAGCTGCCAAGCCTGTCCGAGCCCAGAAGCGGCGCTGTCGGGCTCGTCACCCGCGGCAAGAACCACCTGGGCCTCGGCCGCTACCTGCTGTATCTCCGTCAGCAGCGCCGCGGTGCCATCCTTCTCTTTCGGACCGTCCAGACCGGTGGTGGCTGCCGCCGAAGCTGGCGGACGAGCGCGGGGGACCGCGCTGCGCTCGGAAGCCGCCTGCTGGCCCGGCCACACCGTTCCCTTTGCCTTACCACGCGTACGTGGCCTCTTCCCCATGGCGTCAGTTCCCCCTCGTGCTCGCTGTGGATCGGCCGCCGCTCAGATTGAGCAAGTGGCGGGCTGCTTCGTAGGCGAGAGTCCTCATGTGTGCCAGCTCGTCGGAGGCTGGGGCGTCGGTCGGTCCGTGCGTCGCGTTGTTGCGCAGAATCCGAGACCGGTCGAGATCATCCAGGAGCGTGGGGCGCTGCCGGATGAACGTGGCGAATGGATGCTGCTGGTTCTCTCCGGCCGCCCAGACAGCCTTGATGACGTCCCCGAACACGCCGTTTTTCGGACCAGCGCAGTGTCGGCGCATCTCCGGAGGCACGGAGGTGGCGCCCAAACGTTGCGCGATCAGCACAAACGAGCGCTGGCGCACCCCTGGCACTGTGGATGTCGGCAGCCGGGCAGGGAACTTCTCGTTGAGTCCGGGAAGTATGCACTCGAAGACGCGGATCGCGTTGCGAACGGCGTGCTCGCGCTCCCGCGCAGTGTCTTTGACCAGCGACAACTCGATGTCCGCGAGATGAGTGAACACCTCCGGGTGATCCCTGATTCCCTCGCCGAGAATGCGCACGACCTCGACGCGGGCGTCCTGGGCGAGTTCTCGGTCGACGCTGCGTGCGGCGGCGGTCCGATCGCGGCGGCTCTTCCCCATCAACTCGTCGATCAGCCGGCACAACTGCTCGTCGCCCTCGGTACGGGCGGCCAGCAGGTCGGCGAAGAATCGCCCGTCGTCAGTTGCCGCGAACGGGTCTGCAACGGTCCACATGCGGCCAGAACCGTCGTGGCCCTCGACCACACAACACACCAGGTAGGCCGGATTTGCAGTGCTGTGGAATCCGATCCGCCGAGCCGCCACCGCGGTGTTGTCCTGCGCTCGGGAAGCCCCGCGGATACCCCGAGTCGCCAGATCGTGGCTTCTGCACGCGGCGAGAACGTCACGTTCCGACGGGCGCATCGAAGAACCGCTGGCCCGGAGCGTCAACGCGCTAACCTCCCGGGAAGCGCCGGCGGTGCCGAACTGGATGGTGACCCAGCGGCCTCGGTGCGCCCGAAGGTCTGCGCGTACCGGATCGGAGATCAAGATCCGAGGCAACAGGGACCCGGTGGTCGGGTCCTGGAACACGCGCACCAGCCGAGGCTCCGTCTCCGCCACTTCTCCCTCGGCCACGGTCCGTCGTCCCGCCTCGGTCAGCTTCAGTCCGGGTTCCATCAGCTGCCCCTCGACGAGCCGGGCCATCACGGTGCGGCACAGGGCGGTGTCCAGACCGATGAGCTGGGACAGGTCGCCGATATCCCGGACTCCGGCAGCGCACAGGCGCAGCACCACGGTCTGGAAGACGTCCAGCGTGCGGGAGTAGCCCGTCGGCGCGGTCACCTGGTGAACCCACACGGGCAGCAGAACGGGCCGATACCGTTGCCGAAGTGGTGGGAAGGCCAGCTGGAAGACCGGGGTCTCACGGTCGAATGACACGGCCGTCCACCCCCTTCCGGCACAGTTCCAGGAATGCGGCGAGAGGCTTGACCGCCTCCGGGCTTCCCGGCCCGAACATGTCGTCGTCGCCGACCACGGCAAGTAGTCGCTGCTGGCGGCTCATCGCCACGCACAGTCGGTTGGCGACGGTCAGGTGCCCGTAGGCGCGCTTCGCGTCGGTTCGTGCGGCCGGTGCGCAGCTGCGTACCGTGGACAGGTAGGTGACAGAGAACTCCATCCCCTGGAAGGCGTCGACGGTACCGACCCGCAATCGGTCGAGCGGTGCGCCGTCCTCGTCGCGGCAGAGCCGGGGCACCGGACGCCAGCCGCCCGCATCGGTGAATTCGGCGAGGCCTGCCTTCTTCAGTTCCTTCCAGACCTCGGTGACCTGTGCCGCGTAGAACGAAATGACTCCGAAGGTCATCCGTGGGTACCGCCCGATCAGCGCTGCTATCTCCGCTGCGATGGCAGCGGCCTCGGCATGACGCGCCCGACTTGTGCCCCGTTGTGCTTCGCCGCCGGCGGACAGCGGCACGGGGAGCCAAACTGCGGGGACCTCCCCATAACGGTCGATCCCGTGGACGAACTCGACCGCTTCACGGCCATTGCGCAGGTCTCCGCCGTAAAAGTTGTCGCTGACGAAGCTGCCGAGTACCGGATGCATGCGGAACTGCGTGTCGAGGCGGACGAACCGGGAGTGCCGATCGGACGAGCCGTGCTCCCACTGCCGGGCCAGTCGCTGGAACAGGCTTTCCTGCAACCGGTCGCGGACGTCGTCGCCCAAGGAGCTCAGTTCGCGCTCCACGTCGGGTTCGAGCATGTGGGGAAGCTGGGCGTGGTCCCCGACCAGCACGATCCGGCGGCGGGCCTGGGCAAGGGGGATGAGCAGATCCAGCGGGTTGGCTCGCGCCGCCTCGTCGACGACGACCGACTCGAACCCGTCCTGGCGGCTGACATCGATCATGCTTTTGGAAACGGACTGCTGGCAGGTAGAGGCGAGCGAGACGGTGTAGGCGCGAAGGGTGGCGTCGACTCCTTCCGGATCGCTGCGCAGATCATCCCGATACTCGAGCAGCGCCGCCGCTATGGCGTCGGGTGACCGGGTCACCGCCTCCGCGAGGTGTGCGGCGAGCCGGTCGAGGAGGTCGACGATCGCGGGGTCGGCCACTGTGACCTCCGGCAACCGGATGCGCGCAGTGAGACGGTCGAGCAGGTCGTCGCGCAACACGGCAAGCGGGTCGAGCAGTTCGGGTGAAGGCGAAGTGGCACGGGCCGCGGCACGCAGCGGCTCCTGGTACGAGATGCCGTCCAGCAGCGGGCTGTCGGCGAGTTCGAGCCGGGTCAGCAGCGCTCTGGCCGTGCGTGGCCCGTCGTCCTGGAATCCGGTCGGCGTGCACCGCAGCGACCGGACGTACGGCAGGAGGTGCGCGCGGATCTCGGAGTCGGCCACGGCGGCGGCCCGGCTGCGATGCCTCTCGGCTCTGTCCCGGTGGCCGCGGACCTCCCTGACCAGTGACGATTCAGCGATGTCGCCGAGCTGGCTGAGCACCTGATCGAGGAATTGCGGCAGGAACTCCGGCGGAACCGGTGCCACGCGGTAGGTGGCGGCCAACTCGGCGGCAGCTCGCTTCGCTGCCAGATGACGTCCGGCCGGGCGCTCACGCAGCCGTAAGTCAGCGGCACCAGCTGCCTCGATCCGCCAGGCGTCCAGCGCGACCGTGCTGCCCCGGCCGCGGGAATCCACCTTCAGCGGAGGCAGCCCGAAAACCCAGCCACGCGTGACCAGATGGTCCACCGCCGCATGCTGGAAACTCGTCAGCAGGGTGCTTCCGGCTACGACTCCGCCCTCGGCCAGGTCACCCAGCTGGTTGACCAGAGCAGCGATCACCTGCGTCTTTCCGGTACCCGGCGGTCCATGAATGATCGCCACGTCAGGGGTGTTGAGGGCGATGAGCACTGCTTCCCGCTGCGCCGGGGTCGGCCCATGGGGAGCGAAACAGTTGAGTGCGGAACGGGAGAGCTTCGTGATCTGTCGTCGTGCCGGCTGCGGCCAGGAACCACCTTCCAACAGAGTCGGCAGCGCCGGAATATGCGTCCCATCGGTGCGCAACTTCTGCATGGCCTTCTCGCGCCTGTCGAGTCGACGCTGGCCACCACGATGTGCCAAGTAGAGCCACCCCTGAGGCGGTGGGTCCTGCTGGTCGTTGAGGGTTGCGGCCAGCCGGAGGATCTCGGTGACGCTGTCGTATCCGAGCGGTTCACCGACCCAGGCCCGCACCTTATGCGCGCGGGAAGCGACCAACCACTCCCCGTCGGTCATCGCCGTGTCCGTCACTGAGGCCGGAACCTGTTCCGCCGCCTCTATCTCGACGCGCTCGACCGCTGCCGTGTGCTCCAGGACGGCTCGGGTGCGGGGCAACGCCCGGTTGAGGTGCACCGTGAAGGCGTAGCGGCCATCGGACTCGACCTTGACGTCGGTGTAGCGAATGGTTCCGAAGTCGCGGATGCGTCCCCTGATGTGGCGAGCCTCCAGTTCCTGGTATCTGGCCCACATGGTCAGGTAACTGTTCTGGCTGGCCACCAGGTCGAGTCCCCGCTGGATTCGCTCCCGGTCGCGCTGCCTGGCGGTCATATCGCGAAACTCGATGGACCCGACGGCCAGGGCCTTCTGACCGGTGCCATCCTGATCGTGGACCGAGCTGAGCAGGCGGACGATGCGGTATCCAGCACTGTGTTTCTCGACGTCGGCCATGAGCCTGGGTCCGTGCACGCGAAAGCCAGCCTCAAGACTTCCGGCTGGTCCGGCTGAAACTACCATGCGCCTGGCGTCCGCGGGAGCCCCGGGGCGCGGGCCCAGGAAGAGCTCTCGTCCCATGAATTCCATGACCGAACCGACGTTGACGGTATCCGCCCGGTCGGCATACTTCGAGACGTCCTCCAGAACGGCGTCATTGACATCGAGCAGCAGTCCGGAACTGAGCGGCACGGCGAGCCGTGTGGCGGGTGCGTAGCGGTGCACCCGCAAGGTGAACGGTTCATCGGCGCCCGACGCCGACGGATTCGGCTTGCCGGCGCGAGACCGGTGTGGCGTGACGGCCGCAGGCGGCTTCAGCTGGACCGGGTGAGCGGTGACCGCCACACAGCTGGGTCCGGCCGCCTCGACGTCGTCGAGTTTCCGTTGGTCTTCGGCAGTTGCTGGCGTGATGCCGATGGTGGCGGAGTCGGTGACCAGGTCGAGTTGGCCGGTGGGCCGACGATAGAGGCGGACCTCGCTGCCGTCAGGAAGTTTCTGGCCGGCGAACCCCTGCGGCACCCGATGCCAGCGGAATGATACGAAGACGGGCTCGCCGGGCATGCTGGCCGGCATGGCCGGTTCCTTGGGACGAAAGCTCACTTAGGCGCCTCCACGGCCATCAAGCGCACCCAGCGGTGGATGACACCCCGCCTCCCGAAGTGGAGCGTCCACGTGCGGCCGTCCACCGGTACGGTTGCCTGGCTTCCCTGGCCGATCTCCCGCCATGGCCGCCCGTCCTGATGGTCCAGCCAGAGGCTGTTGCGTGACAGGTTCAGCACGGTTGCGTCCCGCCCATGGTGGTGTAGTTGAGCGACCACCGCGTCGGGCCGATCCGGGGCAGCGGAGGTATGCCGGGCCGCCAGTGCTGTCGTGGCACCGGAACGCAGCACGGTGAAGTCGGGCAGCGGCACCTCTGACAGCTCCATACCGGGGACGCCGTCGCTGCTGCCCGACAGGCTCTCCGGTTCGGTACCTACCGGAGCTGTCAGCCCGTGGCGCAGCACCCAGATTCGCTCTCCGGGCTTCCGGCACCGGAGGCAGGAGGGCGCGCCGGCACGGTAGGTCCACCCGCACTCCGGGCACACGAAGGTCTGCCCCGCCGCGGAGTGCAGCGCCGCGGCCCACCGGGCGGCAGGCGGCCGGAGCAGAGGGTTGGCAACGGCGTCCACGAAGCACTGGGTGGCCAGGTCCCACAGCTGACGGGACAGCAGTTCCTGGCGGGGCGTGATGCCCAGCGTGCACTCGTTGGTGTGGTCGGTTGGGTGGTCGATCCAGGGAAGGCGAAAGCGGTCTGCGTACTCCTGTTGATAGTCGGGGTCGGCGTCCAGGACGTCATCGCCTCGAAACGGGTGGCTCGCCGTGAGGGTCTCGAATATCAGCACGCCAAGTGCGTGCGCGTCAGCCAGCGTGGTGGCCCCGCTGCGCCCGGACACGATCTCTGGTGCCCCGTATCCTGGGGTGTGGACCGGCGCGGATTCGACTGCCGAGATCAGACCGAGATTGTCCACATCGATGAGTCGGATCTCCTGCTGCTCGGGGGCGGCAGACACCAGAACGTTCGACGGCGACAGGTCCTGGTACACAATGGCGCGCGCATGGAGCCGGGCGACGGCGTCTGCGAGTTTGGCCAGCAGCCGCAGTCGGCGTTCCAGTCCTCCGGTGCGCAGATACCAGGCCGCCAAGTCCTCCTCGTCAGGGACACACAGTGCGTCCAACGGGACCATCTCGTCGGCCAGTTCCATCACATAGCCCAGCTTCGGCGGGCGGAGCAGAGCGAGTACGCTGGCCAACGGGATACCTTCCAGCGGAAGGCGCTGGATACGGCGCAGCCGAGCGTGCACGGCCGCTGCCGCTTGCTGACTCGGAGCAGTGATCATCTTGACGGCGGTGCGTCCGCCTCGGGCCAGCCACACCTCTCCCTGGCCGCCGGCTCCAATCGAGTGCGTCAGTGACCATAGTTGGTAGTACTCGTCCTCGACAGGCCGCAGGAGACCGCCGAGATCCCAGTGCGATGCCACTGGTGGGTTTCCTCTCGCCGCGTGCTTCCGTCGGCTCAGGCGCCGAAGTCGGACAGATCCTCGGGGCTCAGCACCGGCGTCCGGTCCGGGCGAGTGCTCTGCGCGCGCTGGGTGACCGTGACCGTGACCCAGCGGAAGTACTGCTGAATGCGTCCGACATCCTGGGCTTCGAACACGCCGTTGGCCTCGTCGCTGACGAAACGGCGCAGCACGGCCTTCGCCTGCTCGGTCATGTCCGGACCGATCGCAATCGCCAGCCGGGTGGCGTTGGAGCCCTTCGGCGAGTCGAGCAAACGCTCCAGGGCCTCTTCCCACTCATCGGTGGGCATCCCGTCGGACACGAGAACAAGCGTGGGAGAAAAGGCCCGAACCGGGACGACCGACTCGTCGTGCAGGACCGAGTCAGCGAGTCCGAGGGCCGCGCCGAGCGGGGTGCCGCCTCGGGCCTCCATATCGGTCCAGGAAGCCTCGACTGCGGGCACCAGTTCCTGGTGCAATTCGGCTCGACCCTGACTGAACGCGATCACTCCGACGTGGATGACCCCTCGCCCGATATCAGCCGTCGCAAAGTCCCCAAGCATGCGGCGGATGCACTCGTTGAGCACATCGATCTTCTCCCGCGGCTCCCCCATACTTCCGCTGACGTCTGCCAGCACGAGTACCGGTAACGGACGCGCCTTAGCGGCCATGAAACGCGGCGCGGCACCCACGACATCCCCCCATCGTCCTCACCGCACTGGCAGCTCCACGTAGCTGCGCCTGGCTGCGGCAAGGCCATTTCTGACGCTGAGGCAGCCAAGGTACTAAAATCCAGGAGTCTGAGAGGGCCAAATCGCTCAAGGGCTACTCAGAAGCGCTCCCCCTGCCGATCGCGTCGGCGCGATCCCCCGACTGCGCGGAGCTCCGGTCGGGAGTCAGCTGGGGCATCCGCCAAATCCTCTCGGCAGAGGCACAGTTGACGACGAGCTCCTGGCACGGCGTCGTCAGAGCGCCAGGTGGCGGGCGAGGACGGTCAGCACGGCCCGGGGCTTGGTTTCGCCGGATCGCGGTGGGGTGATGTTGTGCTTTCGCAGGCCTTGTTCGAGCAGCCTCTCGGCCTCGGCCGCTTCAGCCGTGCTCGTACGCACCGATACCTCTAGGAAGCGCAGGTCCTTGGCGATCCACTCCTCGATGGCCACGGGACGGGGCAGTGTGTCCCAGTCCTGCTTCCACTTGACGGCGTACACCGGGCCAAGCGCCCTCAGGTCCATGAGGTCGCCCTTCTTCAACCCGCCGGCGTCCTCCAAGAGCTCACGGTGCGGCTTGACGAGGATGTGGTCCAGCGCTCCGCTCCCGGGCCTGACCACAGACTCGACGAGCTTCGCCTCGACCTTCCGGTCGGCCTGCAGCGAGGCGGACAGTACGGGCGTGAAGGCGGGACCCGTTCGGTCCTCCTCGATCGTGAACTCCCATCCCTCCTCGTCATTCTTGCGGTCCTGCTGCCAGCCGGGCTGCAATGGGGGGCACGGCCGCAGTTTGGCGATCATGTCCGTTTCGCGCTTGGATCCGTGGTCCTCGTCGTCCAGACGCAGGGGCAGGATGACCCCGCGGTCGAGGAAAGGCAGCGAGACGCCGTCGCCGCCCTTCCTTGGGCTGTCCCAGAAGTAGATGGTGCGGCCGCGGCCCTCGCCAGCGTGGAGCTCAAGCGCACAGGCCGCCTTCCGGGCCTCGCCTCCGGAAAAGCTGATCTTGATTTCCGCGGCTGTAGCAGTTGGGGTCTGTGTCATGGTGCCGTTATCGCACGACGCACGGCACCGTGCACCGTACGTCACCGGCCCGATCGAAGATCATTCCCGTCCAGTCGACGGATGGCGCCGCCTATTCGCCTTCCCGCGGCACGTGCCGCGGGTGCGGCCAGCACGCGGTCCATCAAAATCTGCGCCTGGTTCATATGGACGTCGTGGACGCCATTACCGGGCCGGAAGTAGAACACCTTGCCGGCGGTCGCTGCCTCGGGACCAACCGCTGCCCGAAGACGTAGAGAGCCACGGGAGGCCGGGTCGAACAGGTTGCCGCGTATAAAGTCCACGCTGGCCTTCCCCGGCTGCGACGGCAGGGCAGTCCATCCGCTGCCGGACGGCGGGAGCAGCTCCGTCACCGGTTGGCGGAAGTCGCCGTCAGCCGGGTAAAGCAGCTCCGACGGGGCCTGCTGGGACCGAACGTGGCCAGGAAGCAGCGCTTGGACCTTGACCACCAGGCTGCTCGCCGTCAGTGCTCGAGATGATGAACATCCGCTGCTTGAATGACTGCCGAGTCGACCACAGACAACATCAATCACTGTCACGCGAGGAAGCTCAACCGCACCTGGCGGTTCGGGTTGTCTACGTTCGTGTCCACCAGGCAGACCGACTGCCAGGTGCCCAGTTCCAGTCGGCCGCTGATGACCGGCAGGGTCGCGTGCGGGGCCACCAGGGCGGGGAGGACGTGGTCGCGGCCGTGGCCGTGGCTGCCGTGCCGGTGCTGCCAGCGGTCGTCGGCCGGCAGCAGGGTGTGGAGGGTGGCGAGGAGGTCGTCGTCGCTGCCCGCGCCGGTTTCGATGACCGCGATGCCGGCCGTGGCATGCGGGACGAAGACGTTGAGCAGACCGTCGCGGCCGCGGGCCGCCTTGCGGAGGAAGCCCTCGCAGGACGCGGTGATGTCGTGGACCGTCTCGGACGATCCGGTGGAGAGGTCGATCAGGCGGGTGGTGAAGGCGTCGGACATGGCTCCATCCTCACTCACCCCGCGGGAAAACGCGTCCGCCTGGCGAGACGGCGATTGACCGTGTCGTACGGGGCTCGCTACCTTCCTCGGCATGTTGCGTTCAGCCCTGCTCACCACGCGCGGTCACATCGACCTGCTGCGGGTGGCTTCCGCGTCCTGTCGCGGTCGCTGACGCCTCGGGCGCGTCGCGGGCACCGTTTCCACCGGTTCGGCGAGTCGGCTTCCCACTCCTGATGTCTGCCGCCCCCGGTGGGCGTTGAGCACAGGGTGGCATCGGCGCTCCGGAGCGGCCCTCATCGGACAAGCCGCAACCCGGTCGGCGTCCCCATCCCCCATGGTGCTCGTATCTCTCCGCCGGGCTGCGGACGACTGCGGCCTCCTCGCCCCCTTCCCCAGTTGCTGTGCCTCCGTCGTGCGCTGATCCGGCGTTACGGGCGCTGAGGCATAGCCATGGGGTGGCCACGCCGTGCCGTTGCCCGTCCCGTTCCCCTGGCTCTCCTCCTCATCGGCTCTTGTCGGCCGCTCCCCCGTCCCCTGTCTCCATGGAGTCCCCCGTGGCCACTGTCACCGCACCGCCGGATATATCACCCATATCAAGAGATCAGCCGGTGGAGCTGGAACCCGTGGTTCCTGCGTCCGGCAGCCGTCGTCCCGTGCCCCGCTGGGTGCGACGGACCGTCGGCCCCGTCGGACTGCTCGTCCTCTGGCAGGTGTTGAGCAGCACCGGAGTCCTGCAGCCCGACATCCTCGCCGCGCCCGGGACCATCGCCTCGGCCGCCGCGGACCTGGTCGCCGACGGGACGCTGCCGTCGGCCATGGCCGTCTCGCTGCAACGGGTCGCCGTGGGGCTGCTCATCGGCGGTGTCGTCGGCACGGGCCTCGCGCTGCTCTCCGGTCTGTCGCGGCTCGGGGAGGATCTGATCGACGCGACCGTGCAGATGCTGCGCACGGTTCCCTGGGTGGGGCTGATCCCGCTGTTCATCATCTGGATGGGCATCGGTGAGGCGCCGAAGATCGCACTGATCGCGCTGGGTGTCGCGTTCCACCTGTATCTCAATGTCTACGCGGGGATCCGCGGGGTGGACGAGCAACTGATCGAGGCCGGAACGTCGCTCGGGCTGTCCCGCGGGGCGCTGATCCGGCACGTGGTGCTCCCGGGGGCGCTGCCCGGCGCGATGACCGGGCTGCGCTACTCGCTGGCGACCGCATGGCTCGCCCTGGTCTTCGGTGAGCAGGTCAACGCCGATGACGGCATCGGCTTCCTGATGAACCGGGCCCGGGAGTTCTTCCAGACCGATGTGATCGTCGTCTGCCTGGTCGTCTACGCCTTCCTCGGCCTCACCGCCGACATCGTCGTCCGCACTCTCGAAAGGCTGCTGCTGCAATGGCGACCCAGCTTCACGGGCCGGTGACCCGCACCGCGACCGGCCGTGCCAGTTCCTCCACCAGGAAGGGTGACGCCCTCGCCGAGGGCCCCGTCAGCCGGACCTCCGACGCCAAGACCTTCGGCACCGAGGCCCCCGTCGCCGAAGGCCCTGATGTCGAAGGCTCCAATGTCGAAGGCCCCAATGCCCAGGCCCCCGACGCCGAAGCCCCCGAAGCCCCCGAAGCCCCCGAAGCCCCCGAAGCCCCCGAAGCCGATGATGCCGATGACGCCGCTCTCAGGGACGCCGCGCCCGGTAACAGTGCCGCCGGTGACAGTGCCCCCGGTGACACCGCTCCCAGTGAGACTGTTTCCCCCGGTGACACCGCTCCCGGTGGAACCGTCTCCCCCGGCGCCGCATCCGAGCGTGCCGCCCCCGAGGACGCCGCCGTGCGGATCGCGGGGCTGAGCCGGTCCTTCGACGGGCGGTCGGTGATCGACGGGCTCGATCTGACGCTGCCGCCCGGGGAGTTCACCGTGCTGCTGGGGCGCAGCGGCTGCGGCAAGAGCACGTTGCTGCGGGTCCTCGCCGGGCTGGACCGGGAGATCGAGGGCGAGGTGCTGGTGCCCCGGCGGCGTGCCGTGGCGTTCCAGGCGCCGCGGCTGATGCCGTGGAAGCGGGTCTGGCGCAATGTGCTGCTCGGCCTGCCGGGGCGTCCCGACCGTGGGGTGGCCGAGCAGGCGCTGGAGGAAGTGGGGCTGGGCGACCGGTCGGGGGCCTGGCCGAAGACGCTCTCCGGGGGTGAGGCCCAGCGGGCCTCGCTCGCTCGGGCGCTGGTCCGGGAGCCCGATCTGCTGCTGCTCGACGAGCCGTTCGGTGCCCTGGACGCGTTGACGCGCATCAAGGCCCAGCAGTTGGTGGCCGAGTTGTGGCAGCGGCGGGGGTGCGCGGTGCTGCTCGTCACCCATGACGTCGAGGAGGCGCTGCTGCTCGCCGACCGGGTGCTGGTCATGCGTGACGGGGCCATCGCCTGGGAGACCCGGGTCGGGTTGGACCGTCCGCGGGCGGTGGGCGGTGCGGAGTTCGCCGCGCTGCGGGCCCGGCTGCTCGCGGAACTCGGCGTCGCGGAGCCCGGGGCTCCCGCCGTCCACGCCGCCTGACGTGCCCCGCCCTGCGCCCCGTCGCTGGCCCCCGGCCGTCGCCGACGTCGACCCCGCCGGCCTCGTTCACGGCCGGCCCCCCTCAACCGAAAGACGCACGATGAAGATTCCGAAGTCCGCGCTGCCCGCTCTGCTGCTCCCGCTGTCCCTGCTGCTGAGCGCCTGCGGCGGCGCCTCGACCGCCGCGGGCGGTGCCGGTGGCGGCGACACCACCGACGGGAAGGGGGACGTCACGCTGAACGTCGGTGACCAGAAGGGCGGGGCCGAAGCGGTGCTGCGGGCGGCCGGCGAGCTGGACGACCTCAAGTACCGGATCACGTGGTCGACGTTCACCTCCGGTCCTCCGCTGCTGGAGGCGGTCAGTGCCGAGGCGGCGGACATCGGCGGGGTGGGCAACACACCCCCGGTGTTCGCGGCCGGGTCGAAGTCGAAGATCAGAATCGTCGGCGCCTCGCACGGCACCACCGACGGCGAAGTGATCGCCGTGCCGAAGGACTCGCCGCTGAAGAAGCCGAAGGACCTCAAGGGGAAGACGGTCGCCGTCGCCCAGGGCAGTTCGGCCCACTTCCAGCTGATCGCCTCCCTCAAGCGGGCCGGGCTGTCCGTGGGGGACGTCAAGATCAGTTATCTGCAGCCGGCGGACGCGCTGGCCGCGTTCAGCCGGGGCAAGGTCGACGCCTGGGCCATCTGGGATCCGTACACCTCGCAGGTGCTGCGGACGGCGGACGCCCGGGTGCTGACCACCGGCAAGGGCGTGTCCAACGGCCTGAACTTCCAGGTCGCCTCCCCGGCCGCGCTGAAGGACCGGAAGAAGTCCGCGGCCATCGCCGACTACCTGAAGCGGCTGCGGCGGGCGCAGAACTGGGTGTTCCGGCACCCCGAGGCGTGGGCGAAGGTCTGGGCGAAGGAGACCGGCCTGCCGTACGGGGTGGCGCTGGACTCGGTCGAGCGCACCAACGGGACCCGGGTGACGGTGGCGGTCGACAAGCCGGCCGTGGCCTCCGAGCAGAAGATCGCCGACACCTTCGCCGCGCTGAAGCTGATTCCGCGGCGCTTCTCCTTCGCCGACTACGTCGACACCCGCTACAACCGCGGCCTCCCCGCGTCCTCCACCCAGCCCCGCAGCTACGGAAAGGCCCCGCGATGACGGTCCATCTGCACTGGTTCCTGCCCACCGGAGGTGACGGGCGGACGCTCGTCGACCGGCACGCTTACACCGACGGCGGGATCAAACGGTCCCGGATCACCCCGGTGAGCGGCGTCCGGGCTCCCGACATCGACTATCTCGCGCAGATCGCCAAGGCCGCGGAGCGGCTGGGGTTCGAGGCGGTGCTGACGCCGACCGGTACGTGGTGCGAGGACGCCTGGCTGACCACGGCCGCGCTGGCGCAGCACACCGAGCGGCTGAAGTTCCTGGTGGCGTTCCGGCCCGGGGTGATCTCGCCGGTGCTGGCCGCCCAGATGGCGGCGACGTACCAGCGGATCACCCGGGGGCGGCTGCTGCTCAATGTGGTGACCGGCGGGGATTCGACCGAGCAGCGACGGTTCGGCGATCACCTGGACCACGACCAGCGGTACGCCCGGACCGCCGAGTTCCTGTCGGTGGTGCGGGGCGCCTGGAGCGGCCGGCCGTTCGACTTCGAGGGCGAGCACTACCGGGTGGAGGGCGGGCTGACGGCGCTGCCGCCGGACCCGCTGCCGGAGATCTTCTTCGGTGGTTCGTCCGCCGCGGCCGGTCCGGTCGCGGCCGGGCACGCCGATGTGTACCTGACCTGGGGCGAGCCCCCGGAGCTGGTGCGGCAGAAGATCGACTGGATCCGGGGGCTGGCGGAGGAGCGGGGGCGGACGGTGCGCTTCGGCATCCGGCTGCACACCATCAGCCGGGATTCGTCGCGCGAGGCGTGGGCCACCGCGGACCGGCTGCTCGACGATCTCGCCCCGGAGACGGTCGCCGCCGCCCAGCAGGCGCTCGGGCGCAGCGAGTCGGTGGGCCAGCAGCGGATGCTGGCGCTGCACGGCGGGTCGCGCGACGAGCTGGAGATCTCGCCCAATCTGTGGGCCGGGGTCGGACTGGTGCGCGGCGGCGCGGGCACGGCGCTGGTGGGCAGCCACGCGGAGGTCGCGGACCGGATCGAGGAGTACCACGTGCTCGGTGTCGATCACTTCGTGCTGTCCGGCTATCCGCATCTGGAGGAGGCGTACTGGTTCGGTGAGGGGGTGACGCCGGAGCTGGCGGCGCGTGGTCTGCTCGCGGCGCCGCCGTCTCCGCTGGAGCGGGTTCCGGCGGCGAACGGGCGTCCGGCGTCGGCACCCGGCGGGGCTCCGTTGCTGGTGGCGGGGGGTCGCTGAGCCGTTCCGGCCGGACCGGGAAGGATCCGCCAGCGCCCCGGGTTAGTAGAAACATGAACGACTCTGGGGTGCATGCGGTGGACATGGCCGTGGTGGGCGCCGGGCAGGCAGGACTGTCCGCCGCCCACCACCTGCGCCGGGCCGGATACGAGCCGGACCGGGACTTCGTGGTCCTCGACCACGCGCCGCGGCCCGGCGGCGCCTGGCAGTTCCGCTGGCCCACGCTGACCTACGGCCGGGTGCACGGCCTGCACGAGCTGCCCGGGCTGCCGCTGACCGGCGCCCGGGAGGACCTGCCCTCCGCCGAGGTGATCGGCGCCTACTTCGCCGGCTACGAGGACACCTTCGACCTGCGGGTGCACCGGCCGGTGGACGTCCGGGCGGTGCGCGAGGGCCCGGACGGCCGGCTGCTGGTGGAGACCACCGAGGGCACCTGGGCGGTGCGGGCCCTGATCAACGCCACGGGCACCTGGGACCGCCCGTTCTGGCCGCGCTATCCGGGCCAGGAGTCCTTCCGCGGGCGCCAGGTGCACACCGCCGGCTACCGCGGTCCGGAGGACTTCGCCGGCGAGCGGGTGATCGTCGTGGGCGGCGGCACCTCGGCCGTCCAGAACCTGATGGAGATCGCCGGGGTGGCGGCCGGGACGACCTGGGTGACCCGGCGCCCGCCGGTCTTCCGCAACGGGCCGTTCGACGAGGACCGGGGCCGGGCGGCGGTGGCGCTGGTCGAGGAGCGGGTCCGCAGCGGTCTGCCGCCGCAGAGCGTGGTCTCGGTGACGGGCCTGCCGATGACCGAGGCCATGCGGCGCGCCCGCGAGCAGGGAGTGCTGGTCCGGCGGCCGATGTTCGAGCGGATCACCCCCGAGGGGGCCCGCTGGGCGGACGGCAGCGCCGTCGCGGCCGACACGATCCTCTGGGCGACCGGCTTCCGCGCGGCCATCGACCATCTCGCGCCGCTGCGGCTGCGCGAACCGGGCGGCGGGATCCGGATGGCGGGCACCCGCACGCTGCGGGACCCGCGGGTGCACCTCGTCGGGTACGGGCCGTCGGCCAGCACCATCGGCGCCAACCGGGCCGGGCGCGCCGCCGTCCGCGAGATCCGCGAACTGCTGGCCGGGGCGGAACCCGGCGCGCCCGGGTCCGCTCAGGTGTCCAGCGGCTTCCTCGAGGTCTCCGGCAGCGCCAGGTAGACGCCGAAGGAGACCAGGCAGAGCAGCGCGACGTACCAGGGGAACCAGTCCGGGTGGCCGGCCTGCGCGAACCAGGTGCCCACATAGGGCGCGGTGCCGCCGAACAGCGCCACCGTGAGGGAGTAGGGGAACCCGATGCCCGCGGCCCGGACCCGTGCGGGGAAGATCTCGGCGTTCACCGCGGCCGCGACCGAGGTGTAGCCGGTGAGAAGCACCATGCCCGCGCACTGCACCAGCAGCAGGGAGACGAAGGCGTCGGTGACGAGCCGCAGCAGGGGCACGGCCAGCAGCGCGAAGCCGAGGGAGAAGCCGAGCAGCAGCGGCTTGCGGCCGATCCGGTCCGAGAGCAGGCCGCCCAAGGGCTGGAGCAGGGCGAAGAACGCGAGGGAGAGGGTGCCGACGAGCAATGCGTCGCCCTTGTCGAAGCCCGCGTTGACGGTGGCGTACGTCGGCAGGTAGGTCGTCCACGTGTAGTACGCGATGGTGCCGCCGGTGGTGATGCCGCAGATCAGCAGGGATGCGCGGGGGTGGTGGCGGAGCGCTTCGAACAGGCCCGGCCGCGGGGCGGACCGCTGTTCGGCGCTGCGGGTCTCCTGCGCGCCGCGCCGGATCCAGAACCCGACCAGGCTGATCACCGCGCCCAGCGCGAACGGCACCCGCCAGCCCCAGGCCGCCATCTGATCGTCCGTCAGCTGATGGGCGAGGAGCGCCGCGACACCGGAGGCGACGAGCTGGCCGACGGTCGTCGAGACGTACTGGAAGCTGGAGAACAGGCCACGCCGCCCCGGTCCGGCCGACTCCACCAGGAACGTCGTGGAGGCGGCGAACTCACCGCCCACCGACAGCCCCTGGAGCAGCCGGGCGGCCACCAGCACCACGGGGGCGAGCAGTCCCGCGGAGGCGTAGTCGGGGGTGAGCGCGACGAGCAGGCTGCCGCCGCCCATCAGCAGGATGGTGACGGTCAGCGCCGCACGCCGGCCGTGCCGGTCCGCCACCGCTCCCATCAGCAGCCCGCCGACCGGGCGCATGAAGAAGCCGACGGCGAAGACCGCGAAGGTGGACAGCAGCGGAACGAGCGAGTTCCCGGAGCCCGGCGGGAAGACCTGGTCCGCGAAGTAGACGGCCAGGAAGGAGTACGCATACCAGTCGTACCACTCGACCGCGTTGCCGACGGAGGCCGCCGCGAGCTGGCGCACGGCGGAGCCCCGGGAGCCGGTCGCGGGGGCGTCGTGCCCCGGAGCTGCATGTCCTGTGCTTGTCATGACCCTGGACCTCCCCGGGCAGGGAGTCCCGCACACCCGTACGGACACCACGATCCGGAACGGCGTGGGCCGGGGCGTACGGCGTTGTCCGCCGGACCTCCGCAACGGGCGGCGGGCGCGCTGCTGTCGGCCCGGGATGCCGGAACCGACGGGCCGCCCGGACCGGCGGTTCCTCAGGCCGACGGCGCTGTGGACCGACGATGTCGCGGTCCGGCGGTTCCCCGGACCGGCGGCTTCGGGGTCCGTGCCCGTGCCGGGTTCAGGTGGCGGCCGGTTCCCACGGCTGCCCGGTCGGAGCGAATCGAGTGTCCGCGTCCCGGCGGAGCAGTGCGGCGTATCGGCCGTCCTGGGCCAGGAGTTCCTCGTGGGTGCCCTGCTCCGCTATGCGCCCGGCGTCGAGCACCATGATCCGGTCGGCGTCGCGGACGGTGGAGAGCCGGTGCGCGATGGTGATGGTGGTCCGGCCGGCGGACAGCGCGTCGATGGCCTGCTGCACGGCGTGTTCGGTGCGGGTGTCGAGCGCGCTGGTGGCCTCGTCGAGGATGAGGACCGGCGGGTCGCGGAGGATGGTGCGGGCGATGGCCAGGCGCTGCTTCTCGCCGCCGGAGAAGCGGTGGCCCCGCTCCCCCACCAGGGTGTCGTAGCCGTCGGGCAGGCCGGCGATGTGGTCGTGGATCTGCGCGGCCCGGGCCGCGGACTCGATCTCGGCGTCGGTGGCGTCGGGTTTGGCGAAGCGCAGGTTGTCGGCGACGGAGGCGTGGAAGAGGTAGGTCTCCTGGGAGACGACGCCGACCGCGCGGGCCAGGGTGTCGAAGTCGAGGTCGCGGACGTCCGCCCCGTCCAGGGTGACCCGGCCGGCGGTCACGTCGTAGAGCCGGGGGACGAGATGGCCGAGCGTGCTCTTGCCGGAACCGGTCGGGCCGACGACGGCCAGGCTGCTGCCCGCGGGGACGGTGAGCTCGATGGCCCGGAGCGTGTCCGCACCCTCGGCCCCGTAGCGGAAGTGGACCGCCTCGAAGCGCACGTCGCCGCGGACGGTGGGCAGGCGTACCGGGTCGGCCGGTTCGGCGATGTCCACCGGCAGGTCGAGGTACTCGAAGATGCGCTGGAAGAGCGCCAGCGACGTCTGCATCTGCACTCCGGTGGAGAGCAGGCTGACGGTGGGGCGGAACAGCCCCTGCTGCAGGGAGACGAAGGCGACCAGGGTGCCCAGGGACACCATCGGACCGCCGAAGTGCTGGGCCATGCCCGCGGCCCAGTAGATGACGGCGGGCATCGCGGCCATCACGATGCCGATCACGGCCATCCGCCAGCGGCCCGCCATGCTGGAGCGGACCTCCAGCCCGACGAGGCGTTCCGACTCCTCGGCGAAGTCCCGCGTCAGGGAGTCGGCGCGGCCCATGGTGCGGCCGAGCAGGATGCCGCTGACCGACAGCGACTCGGTGACCATCGCGGCCATCGCGGCCAGCTGCTTCTGCCGCTGCGCGGTGATGCGCTTGCGCTCCCGGCCGACGCGCCGGCTGATCCAGACGAACAGCGGCAGCAGGGCCAGCGAGACCACCGTCAGCCGCCAGTCGAGGGCGAGCATCGCCACCACCGTGGCGACGACGCTGGTGAGATTGGAGACCAGCGAGGTGGCGGTGGACGTCACCGTGGCCTGCATGCTGCCGATGTCGTTGGCGATCCGGGACTGCACCTCGCCGGTCCGGGTGCGGGTGAAGAAGGCCAGCGACATCCGCTGGAGCCGGGCGTAGACGGCGGTGCGCAGGTCGTGCATGACGCGCTGGCCGACCGTGGTCGAGATCAGGGTCTGGAGGACTCCGAAGACGCTGCTCATCACGGCTGCGGCGATCATGCCGAGCGCGAGCAGGCTCAACAGGCCCGTCCGGGCCTGCGGAATGGCCGTGTCGAGCACTTCGCGCAGCATGAACGGCGACGCCACGGTGGTCAGCGAGGAGGCGCCGACCAGCAGCGCGACCAGGGCCAAGCGGCCGCGGTACGGGCGGAACAGGCGGAGGATGCGACGCAGTTGAGCGGGCGGTTCCCCCTCCGGTGAGGGCGGGCCGGCAGCCGTCCCGGCCTGCGGGTTCGCGGTCTGCGGGTTCGAGGTCTGCGGGTTCGCGGTCTGCGGGTGAAGCGGGTTCGTATCGGGGTGCATGGGCTCCTTCGATGGGTGTCGACAGTCGTCGGCCGGCACCTGTCCGGTGAACGCGGCGCCTTCCGGCGGGCCAGGGAGCCTTCCGGTGACGGCTCGCCGTCGGGGCGGGCGCGTCCGTGCGGCAAGGACCTCCCCGGGGCGAGGCGCCCTTCGGGCCGGGCGTCCGGCCGCCACCCGCACACAGCCGGTGCCAGCGGAGTGGCCGAAGAGAGCATAGCTCATTGTTACCTAAGCTCACAATGAACACAGTCCTGATAGCCTGGCGGACATGCCCTCCTCGTCCGACCGCCCCGGTACCGGCTCCTCCGGTACCGACTCCTCCGGCACCCTCGCCGAACAGCTCCTGCGGCTCACCCGGCGGCTGCACCGCGCACAGCAGCGGCACCTGGAGCCCCTGGGGCTGACCCCCGCGCAGTCCCGGCTGCTGCGGGCCGTGATGCACTTCGCCGAACCGCCGCGGATGGCCGATCTCGCCGAGCGGCTGGAAGTCGTGCCGCGCGCGGTGACGACGCTGGTGGACGCGCTGGAGGCGAGGGGTTCGGTGCGCCGCGTCCCGGACCCCGCCAACCGTCGTGTGGTGCGCATCGAGGTCACCGACGCCGGCCGGGCGACGCTCCGGCAGTTGCGCAGGGCCCGCCGCGCCGCCGCCGAGGAGATCCTGGCCCCGCTGACGGCGGAGCAGCGCGAGGTGCTCGGGGACTTGCTGAGCGACCTGATGAACGGGACCGGCCCGCGCTGCTGACCGTCGCGGCCCTGAAGCGCCCTCGGCCGGGGGCGGACCACTGCGGTCGGCCACGCATGCCGGACGACGGCAGGTACGCGTTCCCGGCCACCACCGCCCCCGCCCCGGCCGCACCCCCACCGTCGACCGTCACCGGCCTCCCACCGTGCCCGGGACGATCCGGCCCGACGGCCACGCAGACGCGGCCGGTTCTCCGCACAGGAGTCCATCGGCCCGGCGGGAGAGTCCAATTCGGATCTCTTGCGCATCACCGGCCCCACCCAGCAGGGTCCTGACCGAGGTTCACGCACCAGCCGCGCACATCCGCATGCCTGGAGGTCCGATGAACGAGTCAGTACCCGCCCCCTCCTCCCACGACGAGATCCCGTCCCCGGTCAGCCGGCGCTCCGTCCTGTGGACCGCGGGTGCCGCCGGGGCCGGGCTCGTTCCGGGGCTCGGCGGTCCCGGCGCGGCGACCGCCGCAGCCGCCGCTCCCGGCGCCGCAGCGGACTCCGGCGACTGGCCGGAACGCCAGGGGAAGACCATGATCGGCGTGCCCTTCGAGCGCCGCCGCACGGTGCGGGTCGGGATCGTCGGCCTCGGCAACCGCGGCGACAGCATGATCGATCTCTTTCTGGCGATACCCGGAGTGCGGATCGTGGCCGTCTGCGATCCGGTCAAGGCGAAGACCGAGAAGGCGGTCGCCAAGGTGACGGCCGCCGGTGGTCCCGCGCCGGCCGCGTATGCCCGGGGCGAGCACGACTTCGAGAAGCTGTGCGAGCGCGGCGACCTCGACTTCGTGTACGTCGCCGCGCCCTGGGACGGCCACTTCGCCATGGCCCGGTCGGCCCTGCGCAACGGCAAGCACGTCGGCGTCGAGTGCCCGCTGGCTCTGGAGATCGCCGAACTGTGGGAGCTCGTCGACCTCTCCGAGCGCACCCGGCGGCACTGCCTGCAGCTGGAGAACTGCTGTTACGGGCGGAACGAGATGCGGGTGCTGCGGATGGCGCACGCCGGGCTCTTCGGCGAACTGCTGCACGGCGCGGGCGCGTACATCCACGACCTGCGGGCGCTGATGTTCTCCCCGACGTACTACGAGGGGCCGTGGCGGCGGCTGTGGCACACCCGGCTGCGCGGCGACCTCTACCCCAACCACGGCTTCGGGCCCGTCGCCAACTACATGGACGTCAACCGGGGCGACCGTGCCGTGCGGATCAGCACCGTCGGCTCCCCCTCCCTCGGGCTCGCCGCCTACCGGGAACAGCACATGCCGGCGGGCGATCCGAGCTGGAAGGAGAGCTACGTCGGCAGCGACATGTCGGTCAGCCTGGTGCAGACGGCCAAGGGCCGGGTCATCCGGCTGGAGCACGCCGTGTCCAACCCGCACCCGTACAGCAGGCTGAACACGCTCGGCGGCACGAAGGGCGTGTTCGAGGACTACCCGGAGCGGATCTATCTGGAGCCGGAAAGGTCCGAGGACACCTGGGGCGACTTCGGGGCGTACGCGGAGTGGGACCACTGGCTCTGGAAGGAGCACAGCAACCCGCCCGGCGGCCACGGCGGGATGGACTACATCATGCTGTTCCGGCTGGTGCAGTGCATGCGCCTCGGGCTGGTCCCGGACTTCGACGTCTACGACGGGGCGACGTGGACGGCGCCGGTGCCGCTGAGCCACGCCTCGATCCGGGCCAAGGGGGCGCCGCAGGAGATCCCCGACTTCACCCGGGGGCTGTGGCGCGAGAGCCGGCCGGGGATGGATTCGGAGAAGCCGCAGGGGTGAACTCCGGGTCCCGGACCGGGTGTCCGGGACCCGCTCCCGGGTGCTCCGGTACCGGTGCGGGCACCGCCCGGCGAGCTCCGACGGCCCGGACGGTGGCCCGGACCCGGCGGCGTACGGTGCGGATCCGGGCGGCAGGAGGGCGGGTGACGCACCGGACGGGGATCGCCTCGCCCGGTCCGCGCAAGACCTGCCAGGCGCAGCACCGCAGCTCGCGGGGAGCGCCGGCGGCGCGAGACGTCAGGCCTTCAGACGGGCCTCGTCCCCCATCACGACGACCGGGTGCCGCGCCGGGTCCAGGGTGCTGAGGAGGTACCGCATCGCCGACTTGGGCACGCTCACACAGCCCGAGGTGCCGCTGCCGTGGTCCAGATGCAGCCAGATGCTGCCGCCCTTGGACTGTCCCTGCGGCCGGGTCGGATCGTTGGGCGGCGTCCCCTTCACCCGGTTGTAGTCGATGGCGATGACGTAGTCGAAGTCGTGCCAGTGGGTCCTGGGCCACTGGCGGGGGGCGGTGAACGCGGCCGAGCGGCTGTACGGGAGGGCCGCGCCGCCGGGTTCCGGAAGGACCCCGCCCGCGTCGGAGAGGGTGAACACCCCGACCGGGCTGCGCTTGTCGCCCTCGCGGTGGTCGGTGGTCCAGCCGCGTTTGCCGTTGTGCCCGGACCACTGGCGGGTCCGGTTCCACGTCCCGTCGGCCTTGGTCCAGAGCACGACGGTGGCGTCGGCCGAGTCCGCACCGCGGCCGTGGACCGTGACGACCTGCCGGGACGTGGCCGGGATCCGTGACCGGAGCCGGGGGCCGACGTCCGGGATGCGCTTGGCGTGGTCGACGGACGAGGCCGACGGAGCAGGGCGTGCTCCGTGGCCGTCGTGCCTTTTGCCGCCGCTGCCGCTGTTCCCGCTGCCGCAGCCGGCCAGCAGGGTCAGGCCGGCAACGGCGGCCACCGTGCGCAGAGTCCCCGGAATTCGCATGGAACACATGGTCGCACTCGACGGGAGCGCGTGGCGTGCGCGCTCCGGCGGGCGGCTTCTCGGGGCCGTTCCTCGCCCCACACGCTCCGGCGCATCCGTCGCCAGTGGGCGCTCCGCCGAAAAAATCGGTTGATTCCGGGTGGCCCGACGGACGAACCTTCAGCTCTCCCCCACCGTCGACGCCGGGATGGCCATGCAGATCCGCGATCTTCCGTTTGCCGATCCCGGCGTTCCCGATGTCCGGTCCGGGGCCCGGTTCCTGCTCTGGCTCGGCCGACAGCAGGTGGGCGGTCAGCTCAAGGCCGTCGCCTGGGGAATCGCCCATATGGCCGCCGTCGCCCTGCTCCCGGCCGCCGTGGGTTTCGCGGTGCAGGCCGTGGTCGACCGCTCCGGTGGCCGGCTGGCGCTCGGCGGCGGACTGGTCGCCGTGCTGGGCGTGCTGATCGCGCTCGGCGACACGATGCTGCACCGCGCCGCGGTCACCAACTGGATCACCGCGGCGGCGCGGTTGCAGCAACTGCTGTCCCGCCGGACCGCGGAGCTGGGGGCCACCCTGACCCGGCAGGTCGCGGCCGGGGAGGTCACCGCGGTGTCGACCGGTGACGTGGAGAAGATCGGCTGGTTCATCGAGGGGGTCTCCCGCTTCACCGCGGCCGTGGTCGCGTCCGTGGGGGTGTGCGCCGGGCTGCTGGTGTACCGGACCGAGCTGGGCCTCGTCGTGGCCTGCGGGTTGCCCGTACTGGCGCTGTCGGTCCTGCCGTTGCTGCCCCGTGCCGCCCGGCGGGCGGACGAGCAGCGGGAGAAGGCGGGCCGGGCCACCGAACTGGCCGCGGACACCGTCGCGGGGCTGCGGGTGCTGCGCGGCATCGGGGGTGAGGAGCTGTTCCTGGCCCGGTACCAGAACGCCTCGCAGGAGGTGCGGCGGGCCGCGGTGCACAGCGCCCGGATGTGGGCGCTGATCAGCGCGGTCCAGGTGGCCCTGCCTGGCCTGCTGCTCATCGCCGTGGTCGGGTACGGTGCCCGGCTGGCGCTCGACGGCCGGATCTCGGTGGGCGAACTGGTCACCGTCTACGGCGCCGTGACCTTTCTGCTCTTTCCGCTCCGCCAGTTCGAGGAGATCGCGATGGCCTACGCGTTCTCCCGGCCGTCGGCCGAGCGGGCGGCCCGGGTCCTGGCCCTGCGCCGCACCCCGCCCGGCGCCGACGCACTCACCGGCACCGCCGAACCGACCTGCACCGCCGAACCGACCGGCAGCGCTGAGCCAACCCGCAGTGCAGAGCCGACCGGGGCCGACGGCGCGGACGCGGTGCCGGGCGGGGACCTGTACGACCCCGGCAGCGGACTCCTCGCCCCCGCGGGACTGCTGACCGTGGTGGTGTGCGGCGACCCGGACGCGGCCGGGCGGCTCGCGGACCGGCTCGGCGGGCACGCCCCGCACGCCGTGGAGGGCGGAGCCGGGCCGTCCGCGCTGCTGGGCGGCGCCGCCCTGGACGCGCTGCCGCTGGAACGGGCCCGCGCCGCGGTGCTGGTGCAGGACAAGGACCCGGTGCTGCTCTCCGGGACACTCACCGAACTGCTCGACGTCCCCGCGTCGGGCGCGGTTCCGGCGGCGGAGGCGCTGGCGGCGGCCCAGTGCGGTGACGTCCTGGACGCCCTCGGCCGGGCCTGCGCGGACGGCTCCGGCGATCCGATGCGGGCCCGGATCACCGAGCGGGGCCGGTCGCTGTCCGGCGGGCAGCGACAGCGGCTGGCGCTGGCGCGTTCGCTGGTGGCCGACCCGGAGGTGCTGGTGCTGGACGAGCCGACGAGCGCCGTGGACTCGCACACCGAGGCACGGATCGCCGACGGGCTGCGCGGCCTGCGGAAGGGCCGCACGACGGTGGTGTTCAGTTCGAGCCCGCTGCTCCTGGACCGGGCGGAACGGGTGGTCCTCGTCCACGAGGGCACGGTGACGGCGGTCGGGACCCACCGCGAGCTGCTGCGCACCACACCCGACTACCGCGCGGTGGTGACCCGGGAGCCGGAGGAGGAGGAGGAGGAGGAGGCCGCGGTTCCGCGCACCAGGGACGCAGCGGACCCCCCACCGGGCGACGTTCACGACGGCGCCGGACCGGAGAACGGACTCCTCGGGCCCGGTCCGGCACACCGCCCCTCCGCGTCTCCGTCCGGCGGCACGGCACGCGAACAGATCGAGGAGGAGAACGCATGATCGGCGTCGCACCGCCCGGGTACGACCCGGCGGCATCGGAGTCGGTGGAGATCCTGCCGGTGGCCTCGGCCGCCACGGTGCGAGGCTATGTGACCGGCCTGCTGCGGCGGCACCGCCGTGCCTTCGTCGTGCTGCTGGCGGTGAACGCGGTCGCCGTGGTCGCGTCCGTGGTCGGCCCCTATCTGCTGGGCGGGCTGGTCGACGATCTGGTCCGCGGCGCCCGCGAGCTCCACGTCGGCCGCGTGGTCGCGCTGTTCGCGGTCGCGCTGGCGGTGCAGACCGTGTTCGTCCGGCAGGTGCGGCTGCGGGGCGCGGTGCTCGGCGAGGAGATGCTCGCCGATCTGCGCGAGGACTTCCTCGTCCGGTCCGTGGGGCTGCCCCCGAGCGTGCTGGAGCGGGCCGGGACCGGCGACCTGCTCTCCCGGATCACCACCGACATCGACCGGCTGGCGAACGCGATGCGGGAGGCGGTGCCCCAACTCGCCGTCGCCGTGGTGTGGGCGGGACTGCTGCTCGGCGCCCTGACGGTGACGGCGCCGCCGCTGGCGCTCGCGGTGCTGGTGGCGTTGCCGGTGCTGGTGATCGGGTGCCGCTGGTACTTCCGGCGGGCACCGGCCGCCTACCGTTCCGAGACCGCCGGGTACGCGGCCGTCGCGGCGGCGCTCGCCGAGACCGTGGACGCCGGGCGGACCATCGAGGCGCACCGGCTCGGCGCCCGCCGGGTGGGTCTGTCGGAGCTGCGGATCCGGCAGTGGACCGCATGGGAGCGGTACACCTTGTGGCTGCGCTCCGTCCTGTTCCCGGTGGTCAATGCCTTCTACGTGCTGATCCTCGCCGGGGTGCTGATGATCGGCGGCAGCTTCGTCCTCCAGGGGTGGATGAGCGTCGGCGAGCTGACGACCGGTGCGCTGCTCGCCCAGATGCTGGCCGAGCCGGTCGGCATGATCCTGCGCTGGTACGACGAGCTCCAGATCGCCCAGGTGTCGCTGGCCCGGCTAGTCGGGGTCCGGGAGATCGAGCCCGGGGCGGGCGACCCGCGGGTGGTGCCCGCGGGGCGGGCCGTGCGGGCGGATGAGGTGCGGTTCGGCTACCGGGAGGGCGACGACGTACTGCACGGGGTGTCGCTGGAGGTTCCCCCGGGGACCCGGCTGGCGCTGGTCGGCCCGTCCGGAGCGGGGAAGTCCACCCTGGGCCGGCTGCTGGCGGGCATCTACGCCGCCCGGGCCGGGGAGGTCACGCTGGGCGGCGCGGAGCTGGCCCGGATGCCGGCGGAGCGGGTGCGCGAACAGGTGGCGCTGGTCAACCAGGAACACCATGTCTTCGTCGGCTCGCTCCGGGACAATCTGCGGCTGGCCCGGACGGACGCCGGGGACCAGGAGCTGTGGGCCGCGCTCGGCGCGGTGGACGCCACGGGCTGGGCGACGGCGCTGGAGCGGGGCCTGGACACCGAGGTCGGTTCGGGCGGGACGGCGCTGACCCCGGCGCAGGCGCAGCAGATCGCGCTGGCCCGGCTGGTGCTGGCCGATCCGCACACGCTGGTGCTGGACGAGGCGACCTCGCTACTGGACCCGCGGGCCGCCCGGCATCTGGAGCGGTCGCTCGCGCGGGTGCTGGACGGCCGTACGGTCGTGGCCATCGCGCACCGGCTGCACACCGCGCACGACGCGGATGTGATCGCCGTCGTGGAGGACGGGCGGATCAGTGAGCTGGGCCGGCATGACGCGCTGGTGGCGGCGGACGGGGCGTACGCGGCGCTGTGGCGGTCCTGGCACGGCTGATCGCCGGGGCCCGTCGCGAGGCCAGGCCGCGGGCGGGGGCCCCTGCCGGTTGCCCGCCATGCCATCCGCGCCGCCGGCGAGCCGGACACACCTGCGGCCCGGGACGGAAATGCTTCCGTCCCGGGCCGCAGCGAGGGGGCATCGGGGCGCTCCGGAGGCCGGACCGCACCTGGGGCCCGTCAGATGAAGTTCAGCGCCCCGAGGCCTCCGATGCCGCCGAGCAGCATGAACGCGGGCATGAGGACCTTCAGCTCGACCCAGCTGCCGGCCCGGAAGCGCATCCCCTTCGGGGGCCCGAGCGGGTACCAGCGCTTCCCGGCGATGGGGATCGGCCAGAGGATCGGGCAGCCGGAGACGGTCAGGGCGTCGCCGATGTCGTGGACCAGCGCCCCGAGGATGATCGGCAGGCCGAGCCAGAGGTACTCCAGGCCCGGGGCGGTGAACAGCCAGTCGGCGCCGTTGCCGGGTTTATGCAGGATGTCCGCGAGGATCCAGGCGCTGGTCGCGCCGAGCAGCCAGACCAGGATGTCACTGGAGACCCGGGCGGCCCGCCACAGCAGGCCCTCGACGGCGAGCACCATGTGGACGAAGAGCAGGCCCAGGACGGCCCAGCGGCCGCCGGTCATGGCGAGCACGGAGGCACCGGCGCCGATGAGCACGGCCCAGACCCAGGTGTGGGTGAGCGTGCGGTGGCCGCCGGAGCGGCGGGGGTCCACCGAGGTGCGGGTCGCCTTGTAGACGGAGTAGGAGATCTTGTCGATCACTTCACAGAGGACGCGCGAGACGGGCCCGAAGGCCCGGGATATCGTCGCCGCCTTGTGGTCGAGGTCGGGGGCGAGGGCCGCGCCCGCGCAGACGAAGGCGCCGACGACCAGTACGGGCCAGGGCATCGGGTAGCCGGCCGCCGCGGCTGCCGCTCCCACCCCCAGCCAGGCTGCGGCTCCCGACAGCGAATGCGCCGGTCCCATCATGGTCGTTCCCCACCCCTTTGGTGTTGTTGTACTGACGCCTCGTCGGCGGCTCAGCGTATCCTCCGCGATCTTCGTCCACGCGGCCGGTTCCCCGATCCGGGCCGGGGGCAGGCAGTATGGAGGGCGTGACCACCCTTATCGATCATCTGCCGAACGACGCCGACCCCGATGCCCTCTTCGAAGCGTTCTCGACGTGGGCCGAGGAGCGGGGCATCTCCCTCTACCCCGCCCAGGAGGAGGCGCTGATCGAGGTGGTCTCCGGGGCGAACGTGATCCTGTCCACACCGACGGGTTCCGGCAAGAGTCTGGTTGCGGCCGGGGCGCATTTCACCGCGCTCGCCAACGATCAGGTGACCTTCTACACAGCGCCGATCAAGGCGCTGGTGTCGGAGAAGTTCTTCGAGCTCTGCAAGCTGTTCGGCACGGAGAACGTCGGCATGCTGACCGGTGACGCGTCGGTCAACGCGGACGCCCCGGTGATCTGCTGCACGGCCGAGGTGCTGGCGTCGATCGCGCTGCGGGACGGCAAGGACGCCGACATCGGCCAGGTCGTGATGGACGAGTTCCACTTCTACGCCGAGCCCGACCGGGGCTGGGCGTGGCAGATCCCGCTGCTGGAGCTGCCGCAGGCGCAGTTCGTCCTGATGTCGGCCACTCTCGGCGACATGTCCCGGTTCGAGGAGGACATCACCCGGCGGACCGGCCGCCCCACGTCGGTGGTCCGGTCCGCGACCCGGCCGGTTCCGCTGTCGTACGAGTACCGCACGACGCCGCTCACCGAGACGCTGACGGAGCTGCTCCAGACCCAGCAGGCTCCGGTCTACATCGTGCACTTCACCCAGGCCGCCGCGGTGGAGCGGGCGCAGGCGCTGATGAGCATCAACATGTGCTCGCGCCAGGAGAAGGACGAGATCGCCGCGCTGATCGGAAACTTCCGGTTCACCACCAAGTTCGGCCGCAACCTCTCGCGCTATGTGCGGCACGGGATCGGTGTGCACCACGCCGGGATGCTGCCGAAGTACCGCAGGCTGGTGGAGCGGCTGGCGCAGGCCGGGCTGCTGAAGGTGATCTGCGGTACGGACACCCTGGGCGTGGGGGTGAACGTCCCCATCCGTACGGTGCTGTTCACCGCGCTGACGAAGTACGACGGCACCCGGGTGCGCACCCTGCGGGCCCGGGAGTTCCACCAGATCGCGGGCCGGGCGGGCCGGGCGGGCTTCGACACGGCGGGCTTCGTCGTCGCGCAGGCCCCGGAGCATGTGATCGAGAACGAGAAGGCCCTCGCCAAGGCGGGCGACGACCCCAAGAAGCGCCGCAAGGTGGTGCGGAAGAAGGCCCCGGAGGGCTTCGTCAACTGGGGTCAGAACACCTTCGAGAAGCTGATCGGGTCCGATCCGGAGCCGCTGACCTCCCGCTTCCGGGTCACCCACGCGATGCTGCTGTCGGTGATCGCCCGGCCCGGCAACGCCTTCGAGGCGATGCGGCGGCTCCTGGAGGACAACCACGAGGACCGCCGCTCCCAGCTGCGGCACATCCGGCGGGCCATCGCGATCTACCGGTCGCTGCTCGACGGCGGGGTCGTGGAGCGGCTGGACGAGCCGGACGCCCAGGGCCGGATCGTCCGGCTCACGGTGGACCTGCAGTCGGACTTCGCGCTCAACCAGCCGCTGTCGACGTTCGCGCTCGCCGCCTTCGAGCTGCTCGACCCGGAGTCGCCGTCGTACGCCCTGGACATGGTGTCGGTCGTGGAGTCCACGCTCGACGACCCGCGGCAGATCCTGGCGGCGCAGCAGAACAAGGCGCGCGGCGAGGCCGTCCAGCAGCTGAAGGCGGACGGCGTCGAGTACGAGGAGCGCATGGAGCGGCTGCAGGAGGTCACGTACCCCAGGCCGCTGGAGGAGCTGCTGCTGCACGCCTACGGGATCTACCGCAAGAGCCACCCGTGGGTCGGAGACCACCCGCTCTCCCCGAAGTCCGTGATCCGCGACATGTACGAGCGGGCCATGACCTTCACCGAGTTCACCGCGTTCTACGAGCTCGCCCGGACCGAGGGCATCGTGCTGCGCTACCTCGCGAGCTCCTACAAGGCCCTGGAGCACACCGTCCCCGACGACCTGAAGTCGGACGACTTCCAGGACCTGGTGGCCTGGCTGGCTGAGATGGTCCGTCAGGTCGACTCCAGCCTCCTCGACGAGTGGGAGCAGCTGGCCAACCCGGAGGAGGAGAGCGCGGAGGAGGCGCAGGAGCGGGCCGACCAGGTCCGCCCGGTCACCGCCAACGCCCGCGCCTTCCGGGTGCTGGTGCGCAACGCGATGTTCCGCCGGGTGGAGCTGGCCGCGCTGGACAAGGTCGGGGAACTCGGCGAGATGGACGCCGACTCCGGCTGGGACGAGGACCGCTGGGGCGAGGCCATGGACGCGTACTGGGACGAGTACGAGGACCTGGGGACCGGACCGGACGCGCGCGGCCCCAAGCTGCTGCTGATCGAGGAGCAGCCGGAGCACGGGCTGTGGAAGGTGCGGCAGACGTTCGCCGACCCGAACGGCGACCACGACTGGGGCATCAGCGCGGAGGTGGACCTCGCGGCCTCCGACGAGGAGGGCCGCGCGGTCGTCCGGGTCACCTCCGTGGGGCAGCTCTGACGGTCCCGCCGGGGCCGTTCGCGGCAGCCAGGAGTTCCCGGGTGAAGGGGTGGGCGGGGGCGGACCACAGCTGATCCGCCCGTCCCTGTTCCACCACCCGGCCGGCCTCCACGACGGCGACCGTGTCGGCGAGCCCGGCGGCCACCGCCAGGTCGTGGGTGACGAGCACCAGGGCGGTGCCCGCCTCGTCCCGTTGCCGTCGCAGCAGTTCGCCGATGGCGTGCCGGGTGACGGTGTCCAGGCCGGAGGTGATCTCGTCGCAGACGAGGACCCGGGGCCGGGCGAGCAGGGCGCGGGCCAGCGCGGCCCGTTGGAGCTCACCGCCGGAGAGGCCCGCCGGCCGGCGCCGGGCGGTCTCCTCCGGGAGCCCCAGCCCGGCGAGGAGCGCCAGCGCCTCGGCCCGCGCGGCGTCGGCGGTGGCGCCGCGCAGCCGCACCGCGGTGCGGGAGACCTGGTCCAGCACGGTCCGGTACGGGTCGAAGGCGGCGTGCGCGTCCTGGAAGACGTACTGCACGGCGGCCAGTTGCTCCCGGCTCCGGCCGCGCAGGCTGCGCGGCAGCGGGCGGCCGTCCAGGAGGACGCGGCCCGACCAGTCGCGGTGCAGGCCGGCGAGGCAGCGGGCGAGGGTGGTCTTGCCGGAGCCGGAACGCCCCACCACGGCCAGGCACGTGCCCGCGGCGACGGCGACCGAGGCGTCCCGCAGCACGACGGCGCCGGTGCGGCGCCCACCGTGCCGGGCCCGCACCGCGACGGCTTCCAGACACGGCGCGCCGTCTTCCGGTGCGCGGTCCCCCGCCCCGGGGGTCCGTACGGGGACCGGTGACGCGTCCCGGGCGAGCAGCGCGCGGGCGGCCGGGTGCCGGGGGGCGGTGAGGACCTGTTCCGCGGCGCCGGACTCGACCGCGCGGCCGTTCTGCAGCACCACGACGGTGTCGGCCAGTTCACGGACCAGGTCGAGATCGTGGCTGAGCAGCAGCAGCCCGATGCCCCGGGCCCGCAGCTCCCGCAGTTCGGCCGCCATCCGCCGTTTGGTCAGCGCGTCCTGGCCGGTCGTGGGCTCGTCGGCGACGACCACCCGGGCGCCGGAGAGCAGCGCCTGGGCGAGGACGACCCGCTGCTGCTGGCCGCCCGAGAGCTGGTGCGGGAAGCGCCGCAGCACGGTGTCCGGGTCGGGGAGCTGGGCGAGCCGCAGCGCTTCGGCGACCCGCGCCGTGCGGTCGGCGCGGGTGCCGGGCGTGCGCCGGGCGATGTCGCCCAGCAGCGCGCCGGCCCGGCGGGCGGGGTTGAGCGCGGCGGCCGGGTGCTGCGGGACGTATCCGGCGCGCCCGCCGGGGACGTCCACCCGGCCGGTGACGCGCGCTCCCGCCGGGTACTCGCCGAGGAGGGCGAGCCCCGTCGTGGTCTTGCCGCTGCCGGAGGGCCCGACGAGGGCGGTGCAGCGGCCGGGGAGCACGGTGAGGCACACCCCGTCGACGAGCGTCCGGCCGCCGGTCACGACCCGCAGGTCCTCAATCCGTGCGACGGGCTCGGTCATGGGGCTTCCTCCGGTGGGCGAGTACGGCGTCGAAGAGCAGGTTGGCGCCCATGGACAGCGCGACGACGAGCAGAGCGGGAACGGTCACCGCCCAGGGCTGGACGGCGAGTCCGGTGCGGTTGCGGTCGACCATCACCGCCCAGTCGGGCGCCCCGGGGGTGACACCCACCCCCAGGAAGGCGGCGGTGGCGACGAGGTACAGCGCGCCGGTGAGCCGTACCCCGGCGTCCGCGGCCAGGGTGCGGCCGATGGCCCGCCCCACGTGGCCGAGTGCGATCCGCAGCCGGCTCTCGCCCTGCATGCGCAGGGCCTCCACGGCCGGGCGGGCGGCCACCGCGGTGGCGGCGGCGCGCACCATCCGGGTGGTGTCGGGCACGGCGATGCCGGCCACGATCAGCGCGAGTCCGGCCGCACCGGGCGCGAACAGCGCGGCGACCAGCAGCAGAAGGAGCAGGGACGGCACCGCCAGGACGATGTCCAGCGGGCGCATCAGCAGCTCCTCCAGCCAGGACCGGCGGGTGAGCGCGGCGGTGAGCCCGGTGGGCACCGCGACCAGATAGGTGAGTGCGGTGGCCGCGAGGGCGATCAGCACCACCGACCGTCCGCCGAGGAGCACCTGCCGCCACACGTCGGCGCCGGTGACGTCGGTGCCGAGCCAGTGGCCGCCGCCGAGGGTGAACGACGCGGCGCGGGGGCCCGGTTCACCCGCGAACCAGGGGCCCCCGAGGGCGAGCAGCAGCGGTACCGCGAGCAGGACGAGGCCGAGTCCGGCGCGGGCGGGGAGAGCTACCGGAAAGCGGGCGAGCCGGGTGCGTCGGGTGCCGGACCGGCGAGGATCCTCGTCGGCCGGGCGGGCGGACGGGACGTTCGTGCCGGGGGTCATGCGGCGGCCTCCGATCGGGGTGCGAGCCGGTACACGGCCACGTCCGCCGCCAGGTTCACCGTGACCGTGACGACGCCGAACACCACGGCGAGCCCCTGCATCACCGGGAGGTCCCGGGCGGCGACGGCGTCCACCAGCACCGTGCCCAGCCCGGGTATCACGAACAGCGCCTCCACGACGATCACTCCGGACAGCAGCCAGTCGCAGGTACGGGCGAGTTGCTGGACCGCGGGCGCCACCGCGTTGGGCAGCGCGTGCGCGTACCGCACCCGGGCCCCGGCGAGCCCGTACCGCCGGGCCTGCGCGACGTACGGCGAGGCCATCGCCTCGATCATCCCGGCGCGGACGAGCCGGCTGATCGAGCACACCGGGCGGGCGAGCAGCACCAGTACGGGCAGGACGAGGACGGCGGGCCGGCCGAGCAGGGGCCCGGCGCCGAGGGCGGTCGGCGGCAGCCAGCCGAGCCCGAGGGCGAACACGGCGACGAGCAGCACACCGAGGGCGAATTCGGGGACGGCGTGGATGCCCAGCGTGCCGGCGCTGATCGCCCGGTCCACCCGGCCGCCTTCGTGCCGCGCGGCCAGCACCCCGAGCCCGGTGGCCACGGGGACGATCAGCAGCAGCGCGCAGAGCGCCAGCAGCAGGGTAGGGCCGGCGCCCGCCGCGAGGGCGTCGGCCACCGGCCTGCCGGAGACCAGTGAGTGCCCCAGGTCGCCGTGGAGCAGTCCACCCGCCCAGTCGAGGAAGCGTTCCGTGGCGGGGCGGTCGAGCTCCAGGGTTTCCCGGATCCGCTCGATGCGCTCCGGGTCGGGGTGGTCCCCGGCGAGCGTGACGGCCGCGTCCCCGGGCAGCGCCTCGGTGAGCAGGAAGACGAGCAGGACGACGCCCGCGATCTGAACGCCGCCCAGCGCCAGCCGCCGCGGCAGCCAGGCGCGGCCGGCGCTCACGCGAGCCACACCGTGTCGAAGCGCGCCCAGTCGAGAGTGTTGGCGGGGGCGTCGGCCCGCACCCCGCGCACGGTGCGGGCCGTCCCGACGATCCAGTCGGCGAATCCCCAGACGAGGAAGCCGCCTTCGGCGTGCAGCCGGCGCTGCATCCGGGCGTAGAGCGCGGTCCGCTCCCCTTCGTCCCGGGTCGACTGGATCTGCTGGTAGAGCGCGTCGAAGTCCCGGTGCTTCCAGTGCGTCGCGTTGGTGGTGGAGTCGCTGAGCAGCCGCTGGGAGACATGGGACTCGATGGGCATCGCGCCCGAGCGGTAGCAGCAGAAGGTGCCGGATTCGAGGATGTCGTTCCAGTAGGTGTCCTTGTCGCCGACCGCGATCCGCACGGTCACGCCGGCCCGGGCGGCCTGGTCCTTGAAGATCTCGGCGGCCTCCGGGAAGCCGGTGGCGACCGGGGAGGTGTCGAGGGTGACGGTGAGCCGGTCGTGCCCCGCCTCGCGCAGCAGCTTCCGGGCGCGCTTCAGGTCCTGTTCGCGCTGCGGGAGCCCCTCGGCGTAGTAGCGGTAGCCCTTGCCGAACAGGTCGTTGCCGACCTCGCCGGCGCCGGAGAGCGCCCCCCGCACCAGTTCCTCGCGGTCGGCGATAAGGAAGAACGCCTCGCGGACCCGCCGGTCATCGAAGGGGGCCCGGTCGGTCTTCATGGCGAACGCCTGCATGGCGCTGTTCCGCATCCGCACGATCCGGATCTGTCCGCCGTGCTCGTGGGCGCGGGCCGTGGTGGGGTTCAGCTCGTGCGCGTACTCGACCTGGCCGCCGAGGAGGGCGTTGACGCGGGCCGACTCCTCGCCGGCGATGACGAATTCCAGTTCGTCCAGGTGGGGGGCGCCCTCCCAGTAGTCGTCGAAGCGCTTGACGACGAAGGAGCGGCCGGGCCGGAAGGAGACGAAGCGGAACGGCCCCGAGCCCACCGGCTCGTCGAAGCGGCCGGCACCCTCGGGCACGATGTACGCGCCGAACGCGGCCAGCACGTTGGGGAATTCGGCGAAGGACCGCTTGAGCCGGAACTCGACGGTGCGGTCGTCCACGGCCCGGCTGGCGTCGAGGTCGATGGGTTCCAGGGAGGCCTTGGCGCGGAACGCCCGGTCGGGGTCGGCGATCCGGCGGTAGCTGTAGAGCACGTCCTGCGCGGTGACCGGCTTGCCGTCGTGCCAGTGCGCCCTGCGGAGCGTGACCCGCCAGCGGTCGAGCCCGCCGTGCGGCTCCCAGCGTTCGGCCAGCCGCGGCCGGGCGGTCATGTCGGCGCCGAAGTCGGCGAGCTTGTCGAACAGGGCCTTGGCCCGGGCGGCGTCGACGAACAGGCTGCCCAGGTGGGGGTCGAGCGATTCGGCGGCGCCGCCGCCGGCGAACGCGGCGCGGAGCCGCCCGCCGCGCCGCGGCCTGCCGCCGCCGGAGGCACCGGGGCCGGTACCGGGGCCGGTGGCGCAGCCGGCGAGCGCGAGGGCCGCGGCGGCACCGGAGCCGGCGGCGAGCGCTCGGCGCCGGGTGAAGGCGGAACCGCCGAAGGAGGAGCCGGAGGAGTCAGCGGAAGAGGGCTCGGTGGAGGAGGAGTCAAGGGAAGAGGGGTCGGCGGGGAAGCAGCCGGGGCGGGGTTCGGTCATCGTCGTCCGTCCTGGGTCGGGATGGGCAGCCGGAGGGCTCGGGGCGGATTTGGGGTTCGGGTATCGGGTGCGGGGCGGCGGGCCGGCTCCGCGCGTCGGCGGCCGGGGGCCGCGGTGCGGAGGCGGTGCAAGGCGCACGTGCGTCGGCGGCGCAAGGCGCGCGGTGCGCGGTGCGCGGTGCGCGGTGCGCGGTACGCGGTACGCGGTACGCGGTGCGCGGTACGCGGTACGCGGTACGCGGTACGCGGTGCGCGGTACGCGGTGCGTCGGCGCGGGACCACGCCATCGGGCGAGGGGTGTCGGGGCCGCGGGTCAGGGGGACAGCCGGGCGACCAGGTGCAGGCGGTCCCCGTCGGCGGTGCCGGTGGGCGCGGGTCCGCCGGGGCGCCAGGCGGGATCGGTGCGCGGGCCGGGGCCGTCGTGCAGTTCCAGCACCTCGAACCCGGCCGAGGCCAGTACGTTGCGCAGTTCCTGCGGGAAGAGCAGCCGCCAGGCGGAGTGCTGTTCCACCGGCGGTGTTCCGGCGTCGGAGGTCCACACCCGCCGCCGGCGCAGCAGTTGGGCAGTGCGGTCGACCCGGAGGGTGGTGGTCGAGGTGTGGGTGGTGCCCTGCCAGGTCAGGTCGCGGGTGCGCGGCCGGTCGAGGAGGTCGGTGCGGCCGAGGAAGTACGCGCCGTTGCGCATCTCGGCAACGAGCAGGCCGCCGGGGGCGAGATGCCGTCGGCAGCTGTCCAGGAAGCCGGTCAGCTCGTCGTTGGTGTGGCAGTAGAGCAGGGCGCTGTCCAGGCACAGCACGGCGTCGACGGTGCGCCCCAGGTCGAAGGTGCGCAGGTCGGCGCGGCGGTAGTCGGGGCCGGGGTGACGGGTGCGGGCGTGGTCGAGCATGGTCCCGGCGAGGTCGATGCCGAGCACGTCGCGGCCCTGCCGGTGCAGCCAGTGCGCGTCGCGGCCGGTGCCGCACCCCGCGTCGAGTATCCGGTGCCCCGCGCCGTGCCGGAGCAGCACGTCCTCGGCCCAGCGAGCGGCGATGCGATCGTGGTCGGGGAACTGGGCCTCGTACAGCTCCGGGTGGTCGGTCAGCAGGTTCCCGCTCATGACACCTTCTCCCGGGAGGCGGCGGTGGCAGCGGCGGGCCGGGGCTGCGGCTCGGGCAGGGCGCGGAGCCGCCGCAGCCGGTCGACCCCGGCGGCCGAGAGGAGCCCGAAGGCGAGGCAGCACAGCCAGGGCAGCCAGTCCCGGCCGGTGCCCCGGCCGGTGTCCATGGCCCAGCCGACGGCGGTGTTCCCGACGGCGGCGGCGATGCCGGAGACGACGTAGAAGATGCCGAAGTAGGTGCCGGTGAGCTCTTCCCGGCCGAACTCGGGTATGAGTTCCATGACGAACGGCTGGGCCACCATGATGCCGAGGTAGAGCAGGAACGCTCCGGCGAGGACGGGCAGCAGCCGCAGCGCCGCCTCCCCCGCCCCGTCGGCGGGCGGTCCGCCGAGGGCCGCCGTCGGCGGCAGGAACGCGAGTCCCATGAGGACGAGCCCGGCCGTGATCCAGCGTCCCCGGCTGCCGCGGTGCTTCAGCCGGGTGGTGACGCGCAGTTGCAGGGCGAGGTTGGCGACGGTGCCGACCAGGAACACCGCGCTCGCCGCCCCGGGGAGTCCGGTCGCGGCACGGGCGCCGTCCGGGAGGAGCAGATAGAGCTGGTTCTCCAGGGTGAACATGCCGACCATGGCGGTGGAGAACGCCAGGAAGCGGCGGTTGGAGAGGACTTCGCGCCAGTCCCCCAGCACGCCGCCCCGGTTCGCCGGCACCTCACGGGCGGGCAGTACGACCGCCTGGGCGATGGTGAGGACGGCGAAGATCCCGGCCGCGGTGAGCGCGGAAGCCCGGAAGTCGACCAGCAGCAGGGCGCTGCCGAGCAGCGGGCCGATCAGTGCGCCGGTCGTCGCGAACATGTTGAACAGCGCGAACGCCTCGGCCTTGCGCTCCCCGGACTCGACGGAGAGGTAGGCGCGGACGGCCGGGTTGAACAGCGCGCCCGCCAGCCCGCTCAGTACGGAGGCGGCGATCAGCACCGGGAGGTCGTCACCCAGGGCGAACAGGCCGAACCCGACCGTGCGCAGGGCGCAGCCCGCGATGATCACTCCGCGGGCGCCGAGCCGGTCGGCAGCCGAGCCGCCGACGATGAACAGGCCCTGCTGGCTGAGGTTCCGCACGCCGAGCACGATGCCGACGACTGCGGCGCTCATCCCCAGGTCCTCGCCCAAGTGGGTGGCGAGATAGGGGATGAGCAGGTAGAAGCCGGTGTTGACGCCGAGCTGGTTGACCAGGAGCAGCTGTACGGCGAGGGGGAAGTCCCGGACGGTTCGGAGGGTCTTCACGGGGCGGCCTCTTCTTCGGGTTCTGCGGGTTCTTCGGGTTCTGCGGGTTCTGCGGGGGTGGTGCGTGGTTCTTGGGGTGTGGTGCGTGGTTCAGGGCCGGGGCGGATGCCGGATGGGGTGCGGTGCGGTAGTGAGGTGGGGTGGCCCGGCGGGGTGCGGTGCGCGGCGGTGACGTGGTGGCCCCCAGCGGAGACGTGGTGGTCCACGGCCGAGACGCCGAGGCCGGGTTCCGGTGCGGCGCGGACCGTGCCGTCGGTGCCGCCGATCCCCTGCCAGGGGTCGCGGGCGAGCAGGAGATGACCGTCGAGGTCGACCCAGGTGGCCCGGTCCACGAGGTGCACGGCGGGGGCGATGCCGAGGGAACTGGCGGTGAGACAGCCCAGCATGACGCCGGTGCCACTGCCTTCGAGGGCCGCGCAGATCCGCAGCGCCCGGTGGACACCGCCGCACTTGGCGAGCTTGATGTTCACGCCCTGGACGCGGCCCGCGAGACGCAGGGTGTCCTCGTACCCCGTCGCGTCCTCGTCGGCGATCACGGGCAGCGGGGAGTGCTCGGCGAGCAGCGCGAGGGTGTCCGGATCGCCCGGGGCGATGGGCTGTTCCACGGCCTCGACCCCGGCCGCCGCGAAACGCGGCAGCAGCTTCTCGGCCCGGCGGGGGCTCCAGGCGCCGTTGGGATCGAGCAGCAGCCGGACGGGGCCCGCCGCATCCCGCACCGCCGCCACCCGGTCCAGGTCCTCCGCCGGATCGGGGGACCCGGCCTTGATCTTGAGGACGGTGAAGCCCTGGCCGACGAGGGCGCGGGCCTGTGCCGCGGCCCGGTCCGGGCCGGTGATGCCGATGGTGCGGGCGGTGGCGGCGGCCGGTGCGGCCGGTGCGCCGAGCAGCGCGTGCAGCGGAAGGCCGGCCCGCCGGCCCACGAGATCGAGCAGTGCGCTCTCCACGGCCGCCTCCACACCGGCGGGTGTGCCGAGCGGCAGCAGTCCACCGTGGTGGAGCGTGTCCAGTGCGGTTTCCGGGTCGGGAAAGCGCGCGAGGGCGGGCGCGAGGCCGTGCAGCGCGCGGGCGGCGTCGGCCGCGGCGAGTCCGAGATAGGCGGAGCCGACGGCTTCGCCGTGGCCGGACACGCCCCGGTGCTCCACACGCACCCACACCGCGTCGCGCGAGGACATGACGGAGCGGGAGATCCGCAGGGGTTCCCGCAGGTCGAGGGAGGTGGTGCGCACGGTGAGCCTCATGGCCGGTCCTCCTGGCGGGGGCGGTGCGGTCCGAGCACGCCGGGTGCTCCTGGCGTTCCGGTTGCTCCGGGCGCCCGGGGCGTTCCCTGCGCCCCGGGGTCGACGACGGTGCGGCAGCGGGTCCAGCCGGTGGCCTCGACGGCGCACGGATGGGGGATCTCGACGGGCCGGTCGGCGGGCGGCCCTCCGGTGCCGAGGCCGTGGGCCAGGCAGTAGTCGTCGTCGAAGACCGTGTGGAGGTAGCGGTGCGGGCCGTCGGGGAAGACGGTGGCGACCGCCGCTCCCGGCCGGGTGCGGGCCGCCCAGGCGGAGACCAGGGCGACGGCCCCGGTGCTCCAGCCCCCGCTGACGAAGCAGCCCCGGGCCAGCCGCCGACAGGCGTCCACGGCCTCGAGGGGACCGACCCAGTGCACCTCGTCGAACAGCTCGTGCCGCACGTTGCGCGGGTGGATGCTGCTGCCGAGGCCCCGCATCAGCCGGGGTCGGCCGGGCTGTCCGAAGATCGTGGAGCCGATGGAGTCCACCCCGATGACGTGCAGTCCGGGCCAGCGGCGCCTCAGCGGCCCGGTGATCCCGGCGCTGTGCCCTCCGGTGCCGACGCTGCACACCAGCACGTCGAGGTGGTCGAGCGCGTCGCCGATCTCGGCGGCCATGGCGGCGTACCCGGTGGTGTTGTCGGGGTTGTTGTACTGGTCGGGCCAGTAGGCGTCGGGGAGTTCGGCGAGCAGTTCACGGAGCCGGGCGATGCGGGCGGCCTGCCAGCCGCCGACGGGCGCGGGCCGGTCCACGAGTTCGAGCCGCGCTCCGTGGGCCCGCAGCAGCCGGCGCATGGACGCTTCGAGTTCGGTGTCGCCGACGAGCACGATCGGGTGGCCGAGGGCCTGTCCGGCGAAGGCCAGCCCGAGCCCGAGCGTGCCGGAGGTGGACTCCACGACGGGCGCGCCGGGCCGCAGTTCGCCGCGGGTCCGGGCACCGTGCAGCATGGCGACGGCGGCCCGTGCCTTCATCCCGCCCGCGCCCTGGGCCTCCAGCTTCGCCCAGAAGCCGGGGTGGGGCAGCGGCAGGGGCGCGGTGATCCGGGCCATGGGAGTACGGCCCAGCAGGGCCAGCAGCTCCGGTGCGGCGGGCTGTTCGGTGACGGTCGTGGTCATCCGGCACCTCCCGCGCCGTGCGGGGCCGCGCCGTAGCGGTGGACTGTTCCGGGGCCACCGTCGAGCCAGAAGAAGGGGTAGGGCTCGGCGCTGACCGCGGTGACCCCGGCGCCGAGGAACCGCGGCAGCACGGCACTGCCGGTCTGCGCGAACACCACGAACGGCTTGGCCGTGGCGCGGGCGTGCTCCAGCAGCGGCTCGAACGTGTCGTTGCCGAGCGTCATCCCCGAGGCCAGGATCGCGTCGCAGTGCGGGAGTTCGGCCATGGCATCGGTGCGGATCCGGTCTCCCCACTCCGTGGTGCCGCCCTTGAGGTCGCAGGGCACGTACGCCGTGCCGCGCTCCCGCAACTGCTCCAGCAGGGAGTTGACGACGCCGACGACCAGCACCCGCCGCACCGCGGGAGCAGGCGGCAGCAGCTCGACGACGGCCCGGGCGCGGGCCCGCGACTTGTCCAGGCTGCTCCCGGCGGGCAGCGGATACGGCTGCGCCCCCTGGCCGGGTGCGTGCGGGAGCCGGTGCATCAGATAGGCGTCCAGCGCGGCGACCCGCACGGCCCGCAGCGGGTGGCCGAGCAGCCCGGCGACATCGGCGCCGACGCACTCGTCGAGGGTCGCGGGAGACAGCTCACCGGGCTCCACGGCGCACGAGCCGACGGCCTCGGCGAGCCGCAGGCTGAGGACCTCGTTGCGATAGCCGCCGGAGCGCCCGTCGTGGCGCACCGCCTGGCAGGTGGTGAAGGCGAGGGTGATGCGCAGCCGGACCGGATCGGGGCCGAACTCCCCGTCCCGGACCCGACGTACGAGCTCGGCCCAGGTACGGGCAGGGACCGGGGCGGTGGGCACGGTTGACGCAGTGGCCAGGGGCACCGTCGAGGCGGTGGCGGTGGACACCGTCGATGCGGTGGCGATGGAAACACTCGATGCGGTGGATGCGGCGTTCACCGGACACCCTCCCCGGCATCGGCAGGCGCAGGCGCATGCTCACGCTCTTGTCGGGCCGGGGAGGAGTGACCGGCCGGCCGCACCGGGCGCAGCTCGGCGGGGTACGGTCCGGCCGGCTCCGCGGGCTCCCCCGGCTCCGTGGTTCCCGTACCTCGTGGGGCGTCGGTGTCGCGTGGGACGTCCCTGTCACGTCGTGCGTCCCTGTCGCGTGGTGCGTCCCTGTCACGTGGTGCGTTCGTGCCTCGCGGGCCGTCCGTACCTGCGTCCGCGGGGCCGAGGGTTCCGTCACCAGCGTACCGGGGATGCAGTCCGGCGAGGATCTCCGCCACCTTGGACCGGGCTCCAGCCCCCGTGGTGTCGACGGCCAGGACATGCCCCAGGTACTCGTTGTTGCTGGTGGCCGTGCGTACCGTCCGGCCGGGTTCGGCCAGTTGCAGTTCCCGGACCCCGGGCGCCCGTCCGGCGGCGTCCGCTCCGTCGAAGCCGGTGAGTTCGCCGTCCCGGTCGGGCAGCAGGAAGCCGATGGCCGCGCTGTGCACTCCTGTGGGGCGGGGGTGCAGATCGGGCCGGCGGCCGAGCGCCACGTCGACGGCCGCGGCGGCGAGGTCGACTCCGTTGACGTGCCGCACCAGTTCGGTGATGCGGTTGCCCGCGGGGCGCGGGTTGACCTCGACGACGCGCGGGCCCCGGTCCGTCAGTTTGATCTCGGTGTGGGCGACCACCTGGTCGAGTCCGAGGGCGGCGAGCGCGGCCACCGCCGTGCCGGCCGCGGCGCGCTCCTGGTCCGCGTCCAGTCCGGCCGGGAACATGTGCCCGGTCTCGATGAACGACGGGGCGCCGCCCACACTCTTGTCGGTCACCCCGACCACCTGGCACGTGCCGTCGTGGGACACGGTCTCCACGCTCACCTCCGGCCCGGTGAGCAGCTCCTCCAGCAGGACAGCGGGGGTACGGCGCTGCCCCCGGGCATTGACCGGGAAGGCGCGCAGCGCCTGGTAGCAGTCGGCCAGTTGAGCCTTGTCGGCAACCTCCCGCACGTACATTCCGGCGCACAGATCGACCGGCTTGACGACCAGGGGGAAGCCGATCCGCTCGACAGCCGCCGCTACCTCGGTCCAGTCCTCGCACACGGCGTAGCGCGGGCCCGGCACCCCCGCGGCCTCCAGGGCCCGTCGGGTCGCGTCCTTGCGGCAGGCGGCCTCCACGGCCTGCGGGGCGGGCCCGGGAAGCCCGAGGTGTTCGGCGACGCGTGCGACGGCCGGGAGGTAGTAGTCGCAGGACGACAGCACGCCGTCGAACTCCAGCACCTCGTGCAGCCGGGCCGCGTGGGGCAGCAGGGCGGACAGGTCGTTGGTGTCCGCGGTGACGACGTTGTGCGCGGCGAGCAGATGCGGCGCGCCGGGCGGGGCGGACCTCAGGTAGTGGTGCAGGTCCCTGGTGAGGAACGTGAATCGATGCCCGGCTTCGCCGATGGCGCGCGGCAGAAGCCTGCTCATGGCTCCCACCCAGCTCTCGATCATCAACAGATGTCCCACGGTGTCCCTTCCAGTGGTCCGGCCCGTCGTCGGGGCAGCGGCGTTGACCGAGCAAGACGATATCGATAATCATTTTCATTGTCATCCCGGAGCCCCTCCGCACATCGATCCGCGCATCGATCCCCCTATCGAGAGACGAGCCTCATGAACTCCCCCGCACCGCGTCGCCCTTGGCGTTCACCCGCCCTGTTCTGCACGGCCGTCGCCCTCGTGACCTCGGTCACGCCGGCCCTTCCGGCCCGCGCCGGGGCCGCACCGGCAGGAGGCGCGGTGGCATCCGCCGAGCGGCCGCGCTTCACCCCGTGCCCCGCCGACGTCCCCGCCCCGCCCGCACCCGACCGCATCGAGTGCGCCACGCTCCGCGTACCGCTCGACCGGCGGCACCCCGAGGGCCGCCGCACCGACATCGCGATATCCCGCATCCCCGCGTCCGGGAAGCCGTCCGAGCGGCGCGGCATTCTGCTGGTCAACCCCGGCGGGCCGGGCGGTACCGGACTCGACTACGCCACCACCAAGCGGGCCAAACTGCCCGAACCGGTGCGCCGCTCGTTCGACGTGATCGGCTTCGATCCGCGCGGCACCGGGCGCAGCGGCCCGGCGGACTGCGGCCCCATGGGCGGGCTGTTCGACGCGCCCGGACGCGACCCTCTGCCGCACGAAGCGGCCTCCGAGCGCGCGCTGCTCGACAGCCTGCGGCACACCGCGGAGGACTGCGCCTCCGGAACGGGCACCGCCCTCCCCCACCTCGGCACCACCGAGGCGGCACGGGACATGGACGCCATCCGCGCCGCCCTCGGCGAGCGCCGGCTCAGCTTCCTCGGCGTCAGCTACGGCACCTATCTGGGCGCCGCCTACGCCGCGCTGCACCCCCGGCGGGTCGATCGCATGGTGCTGGACAGCGTCGTCGCCCCCGAGGACTGGCACGACTTCGACCTCCGGCAGGCCGAGGCGCTGCTCCGGGCGCGCGACAGGTTCTTCGACTGGGCGGCCGCGCACCCCGCCCGGTTCCGGCTGGGCGCGACCCGCGCGGAGGTCCGCGCCCACTACACGCGCGCCCGCCTCGGCCTCGCCGGGCGTCCGGTCGACGGATTCGGCCCCGCCGCGTTCGACCGGGCGGTCTACCGGGCGCTCGGCCGCACCGAGCGCTGGACCGGGGTGGCCGCGGGGATCCGTGCCTACCTCGACCACGGCGCGGTGGACGGCCTGCGCCCCGCCGAGCCGTTCGCGGGTCCCGAGTCCCGGACCTACGAAGCCGCCAACCGTGCCGTCAAATGCGCCGACGGCCCCGGGCCCACCCCGTCACGGATCCGGCACGACCTGGACCGGCTGCGCTCCCGCGACCCGCTGCCGGTGCTCACCGGCATGGAGGCCTGGACCTGCGCCTACTGGTCCCACCGGCCGGACCGCCGGACGGCGCTCGGCTCCGCCGCCGTCCCCTCGGTCCTGCTGGTGAACTCGGCGCACGACCCGGTGACCCCGCTCGCGGGGGCGCGGGCCATGCATCGCCGACTGCCCGGATCGCGGCTGGTGACGCTCCACCAGGACTACTCGCACGGCGTCTTCGCCAGCCGCGGCAACGCCTGCGTGGACACCACCGCCGCCGAGTACCTGGTGCGGGGCACGGTGCCACGGCAGGACGTCCACTGCACGGGGCCCGGACTGCCGAACCCCGCTGACGGTACGTCGGGGTGAGGGGGACAGGTCGCCGCGTGGTTCGTCCGGGTGCCCGTCCGGGCCGCCCGGTTCGTCCGAGTGCCCGTCCGGGCCGCCCGGTTCGTCCGAGTGCCCGTCCGGATCGTGCGGGCGCAACCGGCTCATAGGGGACGCACGGGCAGACGGCGAGTGTCGTACGCGGCGGGCCCGGGTGGGACGCCGGACGGGGGACGGGGAGGGCGCGGAGGGGAGGGACGGGGTGTGGCTTGAGGTGCGTGTGCGGACAGGCAAGCGGGGGGCCGACTCGATGGGGCGGTGCTGCCGGGACTCCCGTCCGGGTGGGGGCCCTCCCCCTCCCCTCCCCTGACCCATTCCCCGTTCGGCGACGCGCTGTCCGACCTCGGCTCTTCTGCGCATCCCGTGACGCAAGCAGCACGGAGTCCCCTGCGCGGGATTCACCACCCGGCCACAGCCCGGAGTACGGGGATGGCCGGATCACGCTCTAAGGTCTGTCTTCCGAACCGGGCTCAGCAGAGGAGCGAGGCCCGGTCCGGGCCACCTCCCCACCGCAGCCCCGGGGAGCGCCACCCGGCGGAGACGCCCTCCCGGATCCGGAGCATCGCCGGCCGGGAACACCGCCGTGAGGTGCGGCCCCCGGGCACGTGGGACCAGCACGATCCGTACGGCAGACCCGGTCCGGCGCACCCGGCACCGGGAGTGCCGGACACGAGACGAGGAGCAGTGATGACCAATCCCGCCGAGCGGCTCGTCGACCTGCTCGATCTGGAACAGATCGAGCTGAACATCTTCCGCGGGCGCAGTCCTGACGAGTCCCTGCAGCGTGTGTTCGGCGGCCAGGTTGCCGGGCAGGCCCTGGTGGCGGCGGGGCGGACCACGGACGGAGAACGGCCCGTGCACTCCCTGCACGCCTACTTCCTGCGGCCCGGGCGGCCCGGCGTGCCGATCGTGTACCAGGTGGAGCGGGTCCGGGACGGCCGCTCCTTCACGACCCGTCGCGTGGTGGCCGTGCAGCAGGGCCGCACCATCTTCAACCTGACTGCCTCCTTCCACCTGCCGGAGTCCGGCATCGAACAGCAGCTGCCCATGCCCCAGGTCCCCGGGCCGGAGGACCTGCCGAACCTTGCGGACGAGATCCGGGAACACCTCGGTGCGCTGCCCGAGAGGCTGGAGCGCATGGCCCGGCGGCAGCCCTTCGACATTCGCTACGTCGACCGGCTGCGCTGGTCCCAGGAAGAGCTGAACGGCGTGGAGCCGCGCAGCGCCGTGTGGATGCGGGCCGTCGGACCGCTGGGTGACGACGAACTGACCCACACCTGCGCCCTCACCTACGCAAGCGACATGATGCTTCTGGACGCGGTCCGCGTACCGGTGGAACCGCTCTGGGGCTCGCGCGGGTTCGACATCGCTTCCCTGGACCACGCCATGTGGTTCCACCGGCCGTTCCGGGCGGACGAGTGGTTCCTGTACGAGCAGGAGTCCCCCATCGCGACGGGAGCGCGCGGGCTGGCACGGGGCCAGATCTTCGACCGTAAAGGCCGACTTCTCGTGTCCGTGATGCAGGAGGGCCTGTTCCGCAGGCTCGACGACTGAGGCCGGGACCTCGTCCAGAGGCCCGGTGGCCCAGCCGCAGGGGCGCTGGCCCGGAGCACCGGAGCACCGGGCACGGAGCACAGGGCACGGGCACGGGCACGGGCACAGAGACTCTCGGCTCCGAGGACCGGCGCTTCGGCAACCACGAACCCGAGGACCGAGAATCCGCAGACCGGGACTCCTGGGAAGCAGGGACTCCGGAAGCGCATGCCCGGAGGCAATGGCCCCATCGGCTGTGGGCCGAGAGGACACGACCAACACGGCCGTGAACACCGTCCATTCCCATGGCCCTCACCTGCCCCGGGGGCGCCGCGGGCCATCCGGGCCCGGTGCAGGCGTCCGACGGCTGCCGGTCTCCGGCTTCCGTCCCGGTGGCCGACGGGACCCACCCACCACGGGACGGCCGGCCCGCGGCACGGCGACCACCGGGGCGGCCGGACCAGTCGAATCGATCGGAGCGGTCGGAGCAGGCAGGGCTGTGGCGACGGACCCACCCCCTGGACCGCGCTCGTCGTACCGTGGCGGCTCCTCTGGTGCGGACTCGCCCAACGGATCGGCCCCGTCGTGCGGTTCCGGCTGCGGCCTCCGGTCGGACGGGGCGTCCGGCGCCGGACGGGCCGCTCTCGCTTCCTCCATGGAGAGCACCAGACCGATCCGGTGCCAGAGGATCTCGTCCGGGTCATCCGCGGTGATCAGCCGCCGCACCACGCTCCAGGTCGGAGTCTCGACACGGGGCACGGGCACCAGGGCGGGCCGCAGCCCCCGCAGGTAGTCGCGCTCGGCGGGATCGTCGACGACGGCCGCGAGCTCCTCGGTGCTGAGCACCGCGGCTGATACCGCCGCGCGCTCCCATGGGTCCTCCGTCTGCCGCACCAGCTGCCCGATCCGGCGACTGCGCCAGTTCCGGGCCCGCCAGTCCTCTCCGGCGTCCAGCATCGACCGGAGGTTCCTGGGTGTACTGCCGGTCAGCAGGCCCGGATGGCGAGCCGCGAACGTCCGCAGCTCCGCTGCGGCATACAGCCACACCACGGCCCGATAGCGGTTGAGACGAAAGGTCACCGGGCTGAAGCAGCCCACCTTCGCGAGACGGGTGAAGCGCTCCGGCGTGATCCCCATCAGCTCCGCCGCCGCTGCCGTCCCCAGAAGTCGGACGCGCTCCCGCAGCCCCCGCGGGAAGCCCTCGCCCCGGGTCAGCCGGGACACCTCGGCTCGCGGCACCCGTCGGCGCCCCGAGCCGTGCTCGGTGACCGTCCGCACTTCGTCCAGCTGGACCGCGAGGTCCAACTCCCTCGGCTTCAGGCCCAACTCCTCCGCGGCCCTTCCGAGCGCAAGCGTCTCCTCAGTACCCGGCACTCCCTGCACTCCATGCCGTACTGCCATGACGGTCCTCCCCCGGCCACGCTCCACGATCCGTTCACTCTCGGTGACGACCGTAGCCGGGTTCGGCTCATACCGCGGGGGCCTGTGGATAACTCTTCGCGAGTGCGGTGGCGGCCACCCCGTCGCGCCGCAGAGGCCTCTCTGAGAAGCCTCGCTGAGAGACCTCCCTGCGGGACGTCCCATCAGGAGCAGCCGCCGGGACGACGTCCCGGAGACCGCTCCCTCCGCGGGCCGGCGGCAGACGGAGCGACGACGACAGGGAGGAGCACCATCGGAAAAACCGTCAGGGACGACCGTGCGGGGAGCCGCCCCCTCCGAACATGCGCCGGGCCGTGCGGCCGGCCCGCCCCGAGCACCCGCCCATCGAGCGCAGCGAGCAGCCAATCGACGAGAACCGAGAGCCGCGGGCCCACAGCCCACAGCCCACAGCCCACAGCCCACAGCCCACAGCCCACAGCCCTGCGGAACGGAACGGAACCGCGGGGAGTTCCGTTCCGCTCACGGCGTCAGAGGCCGCTGATCGTCCCGCCGTGCTGCCGGGCGGCGACCGCCAGGTGCTCACCGACGCGGTTGACCAGCAGCGTCATCTCGTAGGCCACCTGACCGATGTCGGCATCGGCGGTGCCGAGCACGCACAGGCAGCTGCCGTCGCCTGCGGCCGTCACGAACAGCACGCCGTCGTCGAATTCGACCATGGTCTGCCGCACCCGGCCGACACCGAAGTGGTGCCCCGAGCCCTTGGCAAGGCTGTGCAGCCCGGAGGAGACGGCGGCGAGGTGTTCCGCGTCCTCCCGCGCGAGTGCTTCACTCGCCGCGGTCACCAGACCGTCATTGGACAGCACCAGGGCGTGCCGTATGTGCGGAACCCGTTTCGTCAGATCGTCCAGCAGCCAGTCGAGTTCTTTGTCGAGGGCCATGCGGTGCCTCCCCGTCGGCAGTTCGGTGCGACTTCCGTGCCAGCCTGTCCCACCTCGGCCATCTGGGCAACCCGCTGACCACGGACCGGGCGTCGCAGCGCGCGGTGCCCTCACCCATGGCACAGGATGGACCGCATGGCACACACGATGAGTCATGACGAGTGGCGCGCGTTCGTCACGCAGGGTACCCGCACCGCCAAGGTGTCGACCGTGCGGGCCGACCGGGCCCCGCACGTCGCCCCGGTGTGGTTCCTGCTGGACGGCGACGATCTGGTCTTCACCACCGGCAAGGAGACCGTCAAGGGGCGCAATCTGGCCCGTGAGCAGCGGGTGGCCATCTGCGTGGACGACGACCGGCCGCCGTTCGCGTTCGTCACTCTCACCGGACGGGCCGAGCTGAGCGAGGACCTGTCGGATCTCCGGAAGTGGGCGACGCGGATCGCCGCCCGCTACATGGGGGCGGATCACGCCGAGGAGTTCGGCACGCGGAACGCCGTGCCGGGCGAGGTGCTGGTGCGGGTGCACATCGACCGGGTCGTCGCCATGGCCGGCCTGGCCGACTAGCGAAGGGGCCGGCCGACCCACCGGACGGCCACCGCAGCGGCGGTACTATCGGCCCGGTCCGCCGGCCGCTGCCGTAGTGGCCCGACCTGCTGCTGGAGCGGCCCGGTCTGCTGGAGGGGCCCGACTGGAGCGGCCCCGTCGCCGAAACGGGACGAGCCCGGGTGGCGCGTCCTTCCGATGCCCCATGACATCACCCCGAAGCGAGAACTCCGTGGCACGCCCGGACCGTCGCAGGCGAACATGCTCGGTATGAATGACCAACCCGCGCGATGGACCGAGGCAACCGTCCACCCCGATATGTGGGCCGACCCGGACAAGGATCCCCGCAACAACGACGGCCCCGGCCCCGACGGCGAGTCGGCGACGCTGCAGGACTTCCTGACGAACTACCGCATGACCCTGCGGATGAAGTGCGAGGGCCTGGATGCGGGGCAGCTGGCCCGTCGGTCGGTTCCGCCGTCGACGATGTCGCTGCTCGGCCTGGTCCGGCACCTCGCCGAGGTGGAACGGGACTGGCGCAACTGGATCAGCGACGGCGACCCGCTGCCGAAGCTGTACGGCGAGCGTGACGCGGACTTCATCGGAGCTGTCGCCGAGCAGGCCGTGGTCGACGCCGCGTTCTCCGATCTGGAGCGTGAGCAGGCCGCGACCGACGCAGCGCTGGCCGGGCACCCCGACCTGGGCGAGCGCGTGGGGAAGGACGGGATCGCGGTCCGGGAGCTGTTGGTGCACCGGGTCGAGGAGTACGCCCGGCACTGCGGGCACGCCGACCTGTTGCGCGAGTGCGTCGACGGAAGGGTGGGCCAGTGACCGGGTCGGGATGTCACGCCCGCCCCCATCGGCGCGTCACCCCGGAGTGAAGGCCTCGGCGTGACCGGCCGGTGGTCACCTCCCCGGCAGCCCGGAACGCCACCTGCCGGCGCGCGGGAGACGAGACCCGCCCCACCTCGCTCCGCCGCACCGCTTCCCCTCTCCTGGGCGCGCCGGGCCGGCCCCCTCAGCGGATCCCGCTGCGGCCGCGGGACGGCACCGTCCCCGGCCGCTCGGGGCCCAGCGCGGAGAGGTCCTTGGTGACCAGATGCAGCCAGACCGCGGTGTTCGTCGCCCCGAGGACGGCACGGCTGTCCATGCCCGGGGTCACCGACGGGACCTCGGGCACGGCCCCGTCGGCGTTCTCCCCGCACCACCGCACCGGCCGGCCGCTGCCCAGCCGCGCGGCCAGCGCTTCGCCCTCCTCCTCGACGCGGCGCGCCACCCCGGTGAGATGTCCGCGCACCCCGGGGCCCGCGTCCAGTGCCCCGGGCGGGTAGTGCACCGTCAGGCTCTCGGCGCCGAGCACCATCTCCCGGCCGGTGCCGAACAGCGCCTGCCAGTCGACGTGCGGCAGCGCGGGGTCGGTGCGCTCGGAGGCGTACATCTCGTACGCGGCCTGGGCCAGCCCCATCGTCTGCCGGGCCGCCGCGTTGGCGGTGCGGGCCGCGGTGACGGACACCGGATCGCCCGGCGGGCCGGACACCATGTCGACCGCGGCGCGTACGGCCGCGCCGGCGCGGTCCATGAACTCCGCAGCGAGGCGGCACAGTTCAGCGGAGCTCCCCCGCGGCCAGGCGACCGTCCCGATCAGGGCCCCGACCACACCGCCCACCAGCACGTCGACGAACCGCACCTCGGCGAGCGTCCAGTTGACCGGGGACAGTTGGGCGAACGCCATCGACACCACCAGGGTGAAGAGGCCCTGGACCGCCGCCGGCCCGATCAGCGAGGCGCAGAAGGCGAAGAACATCAGCGGCGGCAGCAGCAGCCGGTAGACCACATTGTGGTCGGCCACGGCGGTCAGGACGACGGCCGCGGACGCCGCGCCGCAGAGAGTGCCGATCAGCGCCTGCCGCATCGACGTCCGGGTGTCGGCGGCGGTGCCGCGCATCAGCGTCAGGGTGGCGAGCAGGACCCAGAAGCCGTGGGTGAGCGCCAGCGGTGCCACCACCAGCCGGGCCGCGGCCAGGGCGAGAGCGGTGCGCACCGCCCCCTGCCAGTACACCGAACGGCGGGTCAGATGGGCGTGGAAGCGCCGCATCCACAGGGCGGCGGCAGACTGGCGGGCGTAGCGGAACGGTGGTGCCACCCGGCTCACCGCGGCCCGTCCCTCGGCAGCGACCCGGCTCGCGGTGACGAAGATCTGGCCGTTGAGGGCGGCCTGCCGGGCCAGGACGTCCCAGGGGGCCCGGCGCGCCCAGTCGCCTGGGTCGGTCCGCAGCGCGCCCGCCCGCTCCTCGGCCAGTGCCTTGAGGCCGTGGGCCAGCAGGGGGGCGTCCGCCGGTACGACGCCGGCGGTCAACGCGTCCGCCGTGCGGTCCAGGGTCCGCGCCACTTCGGCGAGCAGCGCGTGGCCGGCCGCGGCGGGCGGCACCGGGCGGGCGCCCGCGAGGTCCTCCAGGTGGGTGCCCAGCCGGCGCAGTGCCATGGCCGCCTGGCTGAGGGCGCGGTCGTGGGCGGAGGGCGAGGCGGGCCGCTCCAGATGGGGCAGGTGGATCGGCCGCAGCGCGTTCAGGGCCGTCAGCGCCTCGGCGGCGGCTTCCGCGTCCCGGTCTGCCGGGGCTTCGGGGGCCCGCTCCGGATCCGGGGCGGCCGGCGCCTGCCCGGTGGTGTGGCCGTGCTCCGGCGTGGTGGCCGGGTGGTGGCCGCTGTCCGGGGCGGGGTTCCGGTCCGGTGCCGGCAGCCGGCCGAGCCAGGCGGCCAGCGCGGTGGCCGCCCGGGCCAGCCGCTCCTCGTACCGGGTGGGTACCGGGTCGGGCCAGAGGAACCGCTGGGCCACCGCGAGGCCCAGGACGCCGATGGTGACACCGGTCAGCCGGGAGTCGAGCGTGTCCAGTGCGTAGGGCGGAAAGCACGGCAGGATGTAGAAGAGCTGGAGGCCGTTGGCGGTTCCGCGGAGCGCGGGTCCGGCCACTCCGGCGAAGCTGACGACGAAGCCCACCACGGCCATGCCGGCGGCCGCGGCCCAGGTGTTGCCGGCCAGCACGGTTCCGGCGGTGACGAGCACCCAGGCTGCCGGGAGGGCTCCCAGGCAGATGCGGGACTGGCGCCGGGGCGGTGGTGGCAGCCGGGACAGCGCCCCCAGTGCCACCGCCCCGAACAGCGCGTACACCGCCATCACGGCGTCGTCGAACACATAGCGGGTGAGGTAGAAGCCGATGCAGGCCACGAGCGTCACCCGCGCGGCCTGCCGGACGACGACCAGGCCCGGATCCTTGCGGCGGAGGGTGTCCAACGGCGTCACGTCAGGCCGCCCCGGATCGTCCGGCCACGGCGGTCCACGGCCGGTCCGGGGCGGATCCACGCACAGGTCATGCGCGACATTCTTCTCATACCGCACCCCGGATGCAGCCCGGCGCTCCGGTCCGGCTCCGTGCGGGTGTCGGTCCCGCATCCCGCCCCGTCCCGCGTGCCGGGGCCGCTCCCCGCGGCGCCCGTCCCCGACGGGACGCGGGCGCCGGTGCGAACCGGTGCGGCACCTCGCCTCGGTGATCCGAGGTCAGCGCGTGACGCGGGCGGCGTCAGCCCACCTCGGCGAGCAGCCGCGCGGAGTGCACCCGGCCCGCGTACTCGACCAGCCGGACCAGCACCTCCTTGCCGGAGTCCCGGTCCCGCGCGTCGCACAGCACCACCGGGGTGCCCCGTTCGAGGTCGAGGGCGCGCGACACCTCGTGGGCGCCGTACGTCCGGGCCCCGGCGAAGCAGTTGACCGCCACCACGAACGGGATGGAGCGGTGTTCGAAGAAGTCGACGGCCGGGAAGCACTCCTCCAGCCTGCGTGTGTCGGCGAGCACGACCGCGCCGAGCGCGCCGGTGGACAGCTCGTCCCACAGGAACCAGAAACGGTCCTGGCCGGGGGTGCCGAAGAGGTAGAGGGACAGGCCGGAACGGATGGTGATGCGGCCGAAGTCCAGCGCCACGGTGGTGGTGGTCTTGCGGTCGACGCCGCAGGTGTCGTCGATGTGCTGCCCGGTGGCGCTGAGCCGTTCCTCGGTGCGCAGCGGGCGTATCTCGCTCACGGAGCCGACCAGGGTGGTCTTGCCCACCCCGAAGCCGCCCGCCACGAGGATCTTCAGTGCGAGATCCGGTTCGGGGGGCTCGGCGGCGGGTGCCGCAGAACGGTCGGTGACGTCGCGGTCGGTGACGTCGCGGTCGGTGACGTCGCGGTCGGTGACGTCAGAGCGCACGGAGTCCATCGATCACTTCTCTCAGAATGTCCTGGTCGGGAAGGTGGCCCGGGGGCGAGGGCCGGCTGACGCGCAGGCAGTCGAGGGCCAGCAGGTCGCCGAGGAGCACCCGCACCACGCCCAGCGGGAGCCCGGATGCGGCGGCCAGTTCGGCGACGGAGCGGTGCCGGGAACGGCAGAGGCCGAGCAGCGTCCGGTGCTCGGGGCCGAGGCGGGCGGGGCCGGCGCCGTCGAGGGTCCGGCCGTCGGCGGTGACGTGGCTGAGCAGGTCCAGGTCCAGGTCCAGATCCAGGGCCGGGGATCCGGGCTCGGGGCGGGTCCGTCCGTCGGTCATGGCGTAGGGGCGGACGAGTGGGCCCGCCGCGGAGTCGAACCAGTGCCCGTTGTGCCGGGGTGTGCCACAGCGCGCCGGACCCGTGGGTGCCGTCAGCACCGCGGTGCCCGGGGTGGCGGGTGCGGGGCGGCGCGGCGGGCGGGGTCGGCGCGGCGGGCCGGGGTGGCCAGGTGTTCGCCCACCCGTTTGATGAGCCGGGCCATCTCGTAGGCGACCATGCCCACATCGGCGCCGACGGTGGTGAGGACGGCCAGGCAGGAGCCGTCCCCCGCGGCGGCGACGAACAGGAGGCCGCCGTCCATCTCCACCATGGTGCGGTGGACGCCGCCGGCCCGGAAGCGCCGGCCGGTCCCGGCGGCGAGGCTGTGGAACCCGGCGGCCACGGCGGCCAGGTGCTCGGCGTCCGTGCGGGTGAGCCGGTCCGTGGTGCCCACGGTCAGCCCGTCGTCGGAGAGCACCACGGCGTGCCGGATCTCCCGGATCCGGGTGGCCATGTCGTCCAGCAGCCAGTCGAGTTCACGGGTCCGGTAGGCGGCTTCGAGCCGGGCGCCGATCCGGTGGGGCTCGGTCATGGGCGGTCTCCTTCGCGGGTCGCATGGCTGCGCCGGCCGCGTGCCCAGCCCTCGGCGAAGGCCGTCATCCGGGCACGGGCCACGTCCGGGGTGCGTTCGCCGGCTCCGGCGTCGGGTTCCGTTTCCGGTTCCGGGGTGGTGCGCAACCGGGGTGCCAGGCCGGCCTGGCGGATCCGGCGGGGCAGCGCGTCGTCGGTCTCGCGGCCGGCGCGCGCGTGCTCCGGTCCGCCGGGGCGGGCGGTCGGGAGGGCCGGCTGTGCAACGGGGCCCGGTCCGGGTTTCGGATTCCGCGGTATCGGATCCGGCTGCTGCCGCTGCTCGGGCTGCGGCTCCTCTTCCCTTTCCTCTTCTGGTTCCGGTTCCGGTTCTTCTTCTGGTTCCGGTTCCGGTTGCAGGAGTGCTCGGGGCACCAGGACGACGGCGGTGGTGCCGCCGTACGCGGAGGGGCGCAGCGAGACCTTCACTCCGTGCCGTGCGGCCAGCCGGCTCACCACGAACAGTCCCAGCCGGTCGCTGTCGAAGAGGTCCGCCGCATCCGGCGTGCCGAGGCGCCGGTTGGCCGCCGCCAGGGCTTCTCGGCCCATGCCGAGCCCCCGGTCCTCGACCTCGAGCGCGCAGCCGGTGCCGACCGGTTCACCGCTGACCCGGACCCGGGTGTTCGGGGGAGAGAACTGGGCGGCGTTCTCGATGAGTTCGGCGAGCAGATGGCGCAGGCCGGAGGCCGCGGCGCCGGAGACGGATATCTCGGGCAACGGCCCCGGCTCCACTCGGGCTCCGTCCTCGGTTTCGGACACGGCGGCACGCACGACCGCGGGCAGCGGTACGGGCAGCCGTCCGGTCCGTCCCGGGGCGGCGCCCGCGAGGACGATGAGGCTCTCCGCGTGCCGGCGCATCCGGGTGGTGAGCTGGTCGAGACGGATCAGCTCACCACGGGTGTCGGGGTCCCCCGCGCACCGCTCCATGCAGTCCAGCAAGGCAAGTTGGCGGTGCACCAGGACCTGGCTGCGCCGGGCGAGGCCGACGAGGACGCCGGACACCGCCCCGGCGAGCTCGGCCCGTTCGGCGGCGGCGCAGAGCGCCTCCCGGTGGACGCTCTCCAGGGCGGCACGGACCTGGGCGATCTCGTCGTCGGCGGCGGGGGCCACGGTGTCCGCCGGGGCCGGCGGTGTCTCGGTGGGGATGTCGATCGACTCGCCGTCCCGGATACGCCGGATCGCCTCGGGCAGGGTGCCGTGGGCGAGTTCGCGTGCGCTGTCCCGGAGCGCGCCGAGCTGCGTGACCAGGCCCCGGCCGAACCGCAGGGCGACGGCGAGGGAGACGAGCAGGGCGCACAGCCCGGCGGACGCCGCGATTCCGTCCGGACCGGTGAGCGCCCGGACGACCGGATCGCCCTGTCCGGCCGCCGGGGGCCTGACGGCTCGCTCCAACGCGGCCAGTGCGCCGTCCAGTTCGCGGTGCGGGGCCTCCCAGGCGGCGGCCGGTGCGGCGGCGGCCGCCGCCCGTCCGGGGTCGGCGCCCAGCACCTGGTCCTCCACCGCACGCACCTCGGCGTGGGCGCCGCTGCGGGCGACCGCGGCCCACTGCCGGGAAGCGGTCGCGCCCAGGCCGGCGACAGCTGTCGCCTCGTAGGCGCGGCGGGTGGCGACGGCGCCGGTGAACTGCCGGTAGGCGGCGCCGTTCAGCGAGCGGGCCGGGCCGGCCGCGGCGAGCAAGGCGTCCTCCCGGGCGAGCTGTTCCCGGGAGCGGGAGAGCGCCGCCGCGGCGCGTTCCCGCGAGGTCGGGCGGGCGCCGGTGAGCGCCTGCTCGGCGGTGAGCGCGGCGTCGATGACCTCGGTGTACGCCCCGTAGACCGCGTCGCGGCTCTCCCGCCCGGGACCGGCGGTGCGGGCGTCGGCCAGTCCGCCGGCCAGGATGACGAAGGCGACGACGCGGCGGGCCGCCCTCGGGGGCAGACCGTCCGCCACGGTGCGGCCGCCGTCGAGGCGGAGGCGGCCGACCGCCCGGTCCGTGCGCCGGGCGTGCTCCTCGACCGCACCGGCCGCGCCCTGCTCCCCGCCGGCGAGCCGTCGCAGGGCGGCGCTCCGCTCGCCCTGCAGCGCGGCAACGGCGTCGGTGATCGGCGCGCGGACCCGGGTGTCCGCCTCCCGGGCTTCGTGGAGCCGTACGGCGTCCCGGACCACGCCGGCGGTGACGAGGACCCACAGGGCGAGCAGCGCGGCGACGGGCACGGTGACCGTCCAGGCGATCCGCGCCCGTACGGTCCGGGGACGCAGCCTCCGCGGGCCGCCGGAGGACCGGCGCCCGGCGCGCCGCGTCGGGGGCCGGTAGGCCGACGGGCCGGTGGGGGCGGCGCTCCGTTCACCGGCCGGAGGCGGATCGTCCGGCCCGCCGGCTGGTGCACCGGCCGGCTCCGGCGTGGCCTCCGCGTTCCCGGAGCTCTCGCCGCTCTCGTCCCGGATCGCGGCGTCCCGGATCGCGGCGTCCCGGGTGCGCTCACTGCCGGTGTGCCGGTCGGAGGTCCCGGCTCCGATGCTTCCGGTCGCCGGGAGGCCGGTCCGGCGCCGTGCTCGGCGGATCATCCGGCTCCCCGGACGGGCCGGCGGGCGGCGACGGGCGCAGCGCACGCCCGGTCCGCCGGGGCGGGGCGGGCGGCGCGGGCCGGCGGAGGCGTGGGGGCGGGCCGCCCGGAGGCGGCATGGTCCTGGTGTCCCATGGCCCGGGACGCTAGTCCGGAACGGGGCGGCCACCGGGGGAACGTTTCGGAACCGCACGCAATATGACAGGGACACGCTGCCGAACGATCAGTCCGTGCTCGAACATGCGCACCACGCCTCCCCGTGATCCGTCCCCAGCACGGGTGAACACGGGGCCGCCGCGCGGGATCATGGCGGCATGGACGACGACGCACACGCGCACATCCGGGAATTCTTCGCCACCCGGGCCGACGGCTGGGACGACCGCTTCCCCGACGACGGCTCGGCCTACGCCGCCGCGGTGGCCGAGCTCGGGCTGCACGAGGGGGACGCCGTGCTCGACGCCGGCTGCGGTACGGGGCGGGCGCTCCCCGCGCTGCGGAACGCCGTGGGCCCCACCGGGACCGTGCTGGGCGCCGACCTCACCCCCGAGATGCTCCGCGCCGCCGTCCGGGCCGGCCGGGACCGGTACGGGCTGCCGGCGGTCGCGGACGTGGCCCGGCTGCCGCTGCGCGGCGCCGCCCTCGACGCGGTGTTCGCCGCCGGCCTGATCTCCCATCTGCCCGACGCCGGATCCGGACTGCGGGAACTGGCCCGGGTGGTGCGCCCCGGGGGCCGGCTCGCGCTCTTCCACCCGCTCGGGCGGGCGGCGCTCGCCGCCCGGCACGGCCGGACACCGTCCCCGGACGATCCCCGGGCCGAACCCCGCCTCCGGCCGCTGCTGGCCGGCGCGGGCTGGGAGCTGACCGCGTACACCGACGAGGACACCCGCTTCCTGGCGCTCGCGGTGCGCCGCCCCGCCGGCTGAGGACCGGAGCGAGCCGGGATCTTTCTCTGTTCGAAGACGCTCCAACTGTACGAATCCGGGGCACACTTGAAAGATCGGAAATGCCGTCCGACCGGGGAGAGGTGGTCCGCGTGCTGCGCAGACTTCGCAAGCTGATCGCACCGGCGAGACGCGGGGAGCGGCCTGCGCGGCCCGCGCCCCGTGGGCACAACCTCTTCGAAGCCGCCGCCGTGTACGTGGCGGCGGGCATCGAGGACGACGAGAACCGGCTCACCGAAGCGGCCGGCTGGGTCTCACCGGAAGCGCTGTCGTTCGGGGTGAACGAGCTCGCCCAGCGGGCCGTACTGGCTCTCGCGCGCGAGCGGCGCACCTCACCGCAGACCGTGGCGCGGGACCTGCTGGGCCTCCCCGTCGGCTGACGCGGCAGGCCGGAAGAGCCCGCCCCGGCGTGGACGGGCTCTCGACGGCGGGGCGTGCCACTGGCTAGGGTGCGCGCACCACGAGCCGGAGAATCGCAGACCAAGGGGAGGGTGGCCGTGTCCGTGACCGAGGACGCCCGGGACACCGACGACGCGTTGTTCGTACTGACCGCGGTGCTGCTCACCCCCGCACAGTTCCCGAGCGTGCTCGGCGACGACTATCCGGAGGCGTGTGCCGTACTCGGTCTGGAGCCGTTCGAGGACGGCTACGGCCTGGTGCTCGGACAGGACGGCGACGGGGCGCGGTGGACCGTGACCGTCGACGACGTGTCCCTCGTCGCCTGCGCCATCGCCGCCTGGGACTGCGGCATGGAGTACGACCTGTCGCCCGACGAGCGGACCGTGGTGGCCGCCCTGCCCGGCTGGCCGCTGGCCGTGGCGGTCGCCGCGCCGGGTGTGCCCGCCCCGCACGATCCGGCTCCCGACCCGGAGCTGGGCCTGGACCGACCGCCGCTCAGCCCGCCGGACGCCGGGCAGTGGGGGCCGGCCCAGCGGCGGCTCGGGGCGGACGAGATCGCTCTGCAGTGGGCCGTCTGGCGGGAGCAGGTGGACGAGGACGTCGAGTTCGTGCAGCCGGGCGAGTCCTCGGAGGGGCAGCAGCACAGCGGGGTGCGCGCGGTCCTGGAACAGGCCCACGCCTATCTGGAGTCCCCTCCGCCGCCCGGGCGGATCCGGTCGGCGTTCGCCGCGGGCGGCGCGCGCACCCTGCGCGTCGAAGGTCCGGGCTGGAGCATGGTCGCCCGCACCGACGACATCGCGTTCGTGCTGCTGGACGACGAGCCGGGCGAGATCCTGCCGGTGGGCCGGGGCCCCGAGCTGCCCGGGCTGCTCAAGGCCCTCGACGACCTGGCCGTACGGCCGTCCTGACCGTCCTCGGCCCCGCCCCTCGCTCTCCCGGCCGGTGGCCCGGATCCGCGAGGGGGTGACCGTCCGCCGTGATCAGCGGTTCAGTTCCTTGCGGCTCACCCGGCGCAGCCGGCGGCGCTGCGAGGAGTCGAGCAGCAGGTACGCGCCCACGGGTACACCCACCATGACCAGCACCGCGGCCCAGAACGGCAGCAGCCAGATCAGCACGACCCCCAGGGCCACGCCCCCGATGGCCACCTTCGCATTCCTCGACATCTCCGACGCCTCCTTCACCGGCGACCGCCGCGGTCACCTGAGAGCCGCAGTCACTGGTGAGAACGGGCACCTGCACGCCACAGTTCCACCGCCCCGCGGCCGCCTGTCACCAGTGTCCCTCGCCGAGGGCCGGGACGCCGACCCTTTGCTTCGTCGCTCCGGCGCCCGGGCGGAGGAGGTTCGGCCCCGCCCCGGTGTGCGGGCCGTTTCCCGGCGCAGGGCGGCCGGCACCGGCGCGTAGGGGCGTCCCGGTGCGCGCGCCGGGCCGGGCGCCACGGACCGGGTGCGCGCGCGGGCCCGGGCCACGGACCGGAGGCCCGCGCCCGGACCCGGCGGGCCCGTCCCGGCGTGCACGAGCGACGGCCGGTCCCGCTCCCCCGCCGAGCGCCCCGCGCCTCAGCGCTCCAGCACGAGCGCGATGCCCTGGCCGACCCCGATGCACAGGGCCGCCAGCCCCGTTCCCGATCCGGCGGCGGCGAGCTGGTGGGCGACCGAACCGGCCAGCCGGGCGCCGGACGCCCCGAGCGGGTGGCCGATGGCGATGGCGCCGCCGCGCGGGTTGACGATCTCCGGGTCGAGGTCGGGCCACTCCGCGAGGCAGCCGAGCGCCTGCGCCGCGAACGCCTCGTTGAGCTCGACGGTGTGCAGGCCGGAGAAGTCCCGGCCCGCGCGGCCGAGGGCCCGTCGCACCGCTTCGACCGGGCCCAGGCCGAAGTACTGCGGCTCGATGCCGGTGACGGCGGAGGCCCGGACCCGGGCGAGGGGCTCCCGGCCGGTGGCCCGCAGCCCCGCGTCGTCGACCAGCAGGAGCGCCGCGGCGCCGTCGTTGAGCGGTGAGGAGTTGCCCGCGGTGACGGTGCCGTCGGGGCGGAAGGCGGGCTTCAGCTTCGCCAGGGCCGCCGGCGAGGTGGTGTCCCGGATGCATTCGTCCCGGGTCAGGTCGACGCCCTCGTACGGCACGGTCTCCGCGTCGTACGCGCCGTCCTTCCAGGCGCGGGCCGCCTTCTCGTGGCTGGCGAGCGCGAACGCGTCCTGCGCCTCGCGGCTGATCCGGTGCCGGTCGGCGACGAGTTCGGCCCCCTCGCCCAGCGGAACCGTCCACTCCTGCGGCATGCGGGGATTGGTCATCCGCCAGCCGAGCGTGCTGGAGTACAGCTCCTGGTGGCCCGCGGGGAAGGCGCGCTCCGGCTTCTGCAGGACCCAGGGCGCCCTGCTCATGGACTCCACTCCCCCGGCGAGGACGACCGAGGCGTCACCGACCGCGATGGCGCGGGCGGCCTGGAGGACGGCCTCCAGCCCGGATCCGCACAGCCGGTTGACGGTGGTGCCCGGGACGGTGACGGGCAGGCCGGCGAGCAGCACGGCCATGCGGGCGACGTCGCGGTTGTCCTCCCCGGCGCCGTTGGCGTCGCCGAAGTACACGTCGTCGATGCGGTCCGGTTCGAGTCCGGGGGTCCGGTCCACGAGCGAGCGCACCACATGGGCGGCGAGGTCGTCGGGGCGCACCCCGGAGAGCGCACCGCCGTACTTGCCGATCGGGGTGCGAACGGCGTCCACGATCCAGACGTCACGCAGACGGTCGGTCATCCAGTGCTCCTTCCGGCGGCCTCGGGGGCGCACGGGGCGGTGAGTCCGCGGTGAACGGCTGATGCGGTTGTTCCTCCTGCTCGCGCAGCGAGTTTCCGTCCGGTCCGGGAGCATGTCAACGGCCCGCCGGGCCGCCCCGGTGCCGGGAGGACGTCCCGGCACCGGGGCCGTGGCGGCAGCAGGAGCGCTCCCGGGGCCGCGGTGGGACTGCGGCAACGTCCGGGGCCGCCGGCGGCGCCGCGGCCTCAGCGTGGGAAGACCTCGAAGGCCACCGCCGGCCGCCCGCCGAACCGGGCCGCCGCCGCGTCCGTGGCGCCCCTCAGGAAGGTGCGGCAGTACGTCTCCGGATCCTCGTCCGTCAGTGCCTCGATATAGGTGCGGTGCGCGAGGAGGGACCGCACCCCGCGGTCGATCCCGGCGGTCACGTCGACGGCGTGGGTGGGGTGCCGGGAGCCGGTGACGGCCACCCAGCGCACTCCGTTCCACGGCACCAGCCCCTCCTCGATCAGCTCCGGGAAGATCCACCGGTTCCCCGCGTCGGCGGCGGCGTCGAGCACGGCACGACCCACCGCACGGTGGTCGGGGGTGTTCCAGTAGGTGCCGCCCCAGGTGTCGTGATGATTGAGGGTCAGGACCAGGTGCGGGCGGTGCCGGCGGATGGCCGCCGCGAAGTCGCGCCGCAGCGCGGTGCCGTACTCGACGACCCCGTCCGGGTGGCCGAGGAACTCGACCGAGCTCACGCCCACGACGGCCGCGCTGTCCCGCTGTTCCCGCTCCCGGAGCGGCGCGCACCGGTCGGGCTCCAGGCCGTCGATGCCGGCTTCGCCCCGGGTGGCCAGCAGGTAGGACACCTCGGCGCCGCGGTCGGTCCAGGTCGCGACCGCGGCGGCCGCGCCGTACTCCAGGTCGTCGGGGTGAGCGACGATCGCCAGGGCGCGTTCCCAGTCGGTGGGCAACGGCTCGAGCTGCTCGGTCATCGGCGCCTCCAGGTGCGAACGGGCGGTTTCGTACGGATCTGTTGTCGAACCCAGCCTCGCAGGCCACGATGGATCCAGCCGCTCCGACATCCGCAGACCGTCCGGTCCGGCAGCGCGAAACCGGCCGGGACGGCGCACCAGTCCGGGAAGGACGCCTTGGCCAATCCGTGGGTCGCCCTGGAAGCGGGCGCCGACTGCACCGAACGGGCCGCCGCCGTGCGCCGGGCCCATGATGTCTTCACCTCGGCCGGCGCCGTGGGCCGTCCCGTGCGGTCCGTCGTCGCCGAGTCCTGGCGGCGGTCGGCCCGGGCCCGGGTCAGCCCCGATGCCACCGCCGCGGTCGAACTCTCCGACGGCGCCCTGGGCCTGCACCGGGAGGCGCATCCGCTCGCCCGGGTGATGCCGCTGTTCCGGGAACTGATGGGGACGTTCGCGGTGGACGGAGAGCATCTGCTGGCGGTCTGCGACGCCGAGGGCAGGCTGCTGTGGGTGGAGGGCCATGCCTCCGCGCGGCGCCGGGCGGGCCGGATGAACTTCGTCCCCGGAGCGCGCTGGGCGGAATCGGCGATGGGAACCAACGCTCCGGGCACGGCCGTCGCGGTGGACCGTCCGGTTCAGGTGTTCGCCGCGGAGCACTTCAGCCGTACCGTGCAGACGTGGACCTGTGCGGCGGCCCCGGTGCACGACCCGCGGACGGGGCGGCTGCTCGGCGCGGTGGACATCACCGGCGGCGACCGGCTCGCCCACCCGCACAGTCTGGCCTTCGTGCAGGCCGTGGCGCGGGCCGCCGAGTCCCAGCTCGCCCTGCTCGCGCCGGAGCCGGGCGGACCGCCGGCCCTGGAGCTGAGCGCACTCGGCCGGGACGAGGCACTGCTGGTGCACGGTGGCCGGAAGCTGCGGCTGAGCCGCCGGCACAGCGAGATCGCGGTGCTGCTCAGCTGTCATCCGCAGGGGCTCACCGGGGACGAACTGCTGCTCGCCCTGTACGAGGACGAGACGGTGACGCCGGTGACGCTGCGCGCCGAGATGTCCCGGCTCCGGCGCACCGTGGGCGAGGACGTGCTGGGGTCCCGTCCCTACCGGTGGACCGTGCCGGTGGAGGCCGATTTCGAGACGGTTCTGCGGCGGCTGGGCTCCAGCACCCCGGCCTCGGCCATGGACTGCTACGAGGGGCCGCTGCTGCCGGGGTCCGCCGCCCCGGCGGTGGCAGCGCTGCGCGCCCGGATCCAGGGGCAGTTGCGGGCCGCGCTGCTCACCGGGCGCGACCCGGAGCTGCTGGGGGCCTGGACGGGCAGCCCGTGGGGCGCCGACGACCTGGAGGCCTGGAGCGCTCTCGCCGCGGCTCTCCCGCCGGGGGCCGCCCGGACCGCAGTGGTGCTGGCGCGGCTGCGGGAGCTGGACGCCGGGCTGCGGGCACCGGGTGACGAACACGCCGACAGCGCAACGTGGTTGCAACCTCGCTGTCAGTAGCCTGGGCGCGGACGCCGTCCGACGACGGGCGGCACGACTCCCGGGAGGCCACCGAGATGACCTTGTACTCCGCACCCGGCACGGACGGCGCGAAAGTCTCCTTCCAGTCCCGATACGACCACTGGATCGGCGGCGCGTACGTCCCGCCCGCACGGGGCCAGTACTTCGAGAACCCGTCTCCGGTCAACGGCCGGACCTTCACCGAGGTGGCCCGCGGCACGGCGGAGGACGTCGAGGCGGCGCTCGACGCGGCGCACGCCGCGGCACCCGCCTGGGGCCGCACGGCGCCGGCCGAGCGCGCGGGCATCCTGCTGCGCATCGCCGACCGGATGGAGGAGCATCTGGAGGAGCTGGCGGTCGCCGAGAGCTGGGAGAACGGCAAGCCGATCCGGGAGACCCTGGCCGCCGACATCCCGCTCGCCGTCGACCACTTCCGCTACTTCGCCGGCGCGCTGCGCGCTCAGGAGGGCGGCCTCAGCGAGGTCGACGACGACACGGTGGCGTACCACTTCCACGAGCCGCTGGGCGTGGTGGCCCAGATCATCCCGTGGAACTTCCCGATCCTGATGGCCGTGTGGAAGCTGGCTCCGGCGCTGGCCGCCGGGAACGCGGTCGTCCTCAAGCCGGCCGAGCAGACCCCGGCGTCCGTCCACGTCTGGCTGAACCTGGTCGCCGACCTGCTGCCGCCGGGCGTGGTGAACATCGTCAACGGCTTCGGTGTGGAGGCCGGCAAGCCGCTCGCCTCCAGCCCCCGGGTCGCGAAGATCGCCTTCACCGGCGAGACCACGACGGGCCGGCTGATCATGCAGTACGCCAGTGAGAACATCAAGCCGGTCACCCTCGAACTGGGCGGCAAGAGCCCGAACATCTTCTTCGACGACGTCTCGGCCTCCGACGACGACTTCCTCGACAAGGCGCTGGAGGGCTTCACCATGTTCGCCCTCAACCAGGGCGAGGTGTGCACCTGCCCGTCGCGGGCGCTCATCCAGCAGGGCCACTACCAGGAGTTCCTGGAGGCGGCGGTGGCCCGCACCGAGAAGATCGTGCCCGGCCACCCGCTGGACACGGACACGATGATCGGGGCCCAGGCCTCCAACGACCAGCTCCAGAAGATCCTCTCGTATCTCGACATCGGCCGGCAGGAAGGCGCCAAGGTCCTGACCGGCGGCGGAGTCGCCGAACTCGGCGGCGAGCTGGCGGACGGCTTCTACGTCCAGCCGACGATCTTCGAGGGCGGCAACCACATGCGGATCTTCCAGGAGGAGATCTTCGGCCCGGTCGTGTCGGTCACCTCGTTCACCGACTTCTCCGACGCCATGAAGATCGCCAACGACACGCTCTACGGCCTGGGCGCCGGGGTGTGGACCCGCGACATCAACACCGCCTACCGGGCGGGCCGGACGATCCAGGCGGGCCGGGTCTGGACGAACTGTTACCACGCCTACCCGGCCCACGCGGCGTTCGGCGGCTACAAGCAGTCGGGCATCGGGCGCGAGACGCACAAGATGATGCTGGAGCACTACCAGCAGACGAAGAACTTGCTGGTGAGCTACTCGGCGAAGAAGCTGGGGTTCTTCTAGACACCGGAAGAGGGCGTCTGGCCGGAGAAGACGCCGGGCAGGCGCCCATTTTCCCCGTCAGTCCGAGGGGATCGACGGTTCCCGGACGTTCTGTCCGCTGACATACCAGGCGGCAATCTGCGCACGTGAGCTGAACCCGAGCTTGGTGAGGATGCGTTGCACGTGTCCCTCGGCCGTGCGGGGGGCGATGACCAGGCGCGCCGCGATCTCCTTGTTGGTCAGGCCCTCGGAGACCAGCTGGGCGATCTGCCGTTCCCTGGGCGTCAAGTCCGCCCCTTCACCGTTCGCCTGCCGTGGCTCGCCGGTCGCGGGCGCTGTTCCGAGCGCGTAGTCGACCGCTGCCCGTTCGGGCAGGTCGCGGCCGCGCTGGAACGCGGCGTCGTAGCGGTCGTCGCCCAGGGCCGCGCGGACCGTGCCGATGTGCTGATGGTGCACCACTCCCACCGGGTGAAAGTAGTCCGGTGATGTGCCGACCGTCCGCCACATGGTGGCGGCGGCACCGCTCAGGGTCGCTGCCCGGACATGGCGCGCCTGACGTTCGCTCACCCAGGCGAGGATTTCGAAGGCGAAGGCCATCAGGACCTTGGCGCTCACCCGGCGGCGCAGGTTCAGGGCCTCGCGCGCTGCCGCTTCCGCGTGCGCCAGGTCGTGGTCGAGCTCGACGAAGGAGAGGGCCAGGAGTGCCCAGGCGCGCCAGACCACCTCTCCGCGCTGGACGCTGGTGGCTACCGCTTCCTCGAGGAGGGCCAGGCCCCGCTCGCGCTGCCCCGTGCGCCCGAGGATGAATCCATGGAGGGACATCGCGAGGAGCTTGCCGCTGAGTTCGTCCCCCGAGCTGAATCCGGACACGGCGTCGGCGGTGAGCAGTGCCGCTTTCTCGATGTCTCCTGAGGATGCGGCTTTCACCCCCTCCACGAGGGTCACGTACGCGCTTTGCTCCGTGAGGCCGAGCCTTCCGGCCGCCTCGGCGGCCTCGGCGAGCTGCGCCTGCGCGGCGTCGACGTCACCTTGCAGCAGCGCGACCCAGGCGTTTCGACGCAACGCCGCGGTGCGCTCCGGAGAAGGCTCGGAGCTTGCCGCCAGCGCTTGATCGAGCCAGTGGCGCGTCACGCTGTTGAAGCCCTGGGCGCCCAGATAGGTTCCCAGTTTGTCCGCCAGGCGCAGCGCGAGGACGGCGTCACCGGGCTGGGTGAGGCAGAAGTTGAGAGCCTCCCGCAGGTTGGCGTGCTCGCGCCTCAGCCGCAGAATCCAGGAATCCTGATCCGGTCCCATCCAATCGGCCTGGAATTGCTCCACCATGCGGGCGTACCAGTCACGATGGCGACGGTGGACGGCGCCGTACTCGTCGGCCGCCACAAGCCGGGCCTCGCCGTATTCGCGTATCGTCTCCAGCATCCGATAGCGAACGCAGCCGTCACGCTCGTCGCGGATCAGGATGGATTTGTCGACGAGGGAGAGGACGATGTTCCGTATCTCCTCCGGCGCCGTCCCGTCACCGGCGCCGACATATTCGATGCCGTCCAGGTCGAAGCTGCCGGAGAATGCCGATGCCCGAGCCCACAGCTGTTGCTCGGGCCGCGAGCACAGGTCGTAGCTCCAGTCGATCAGCGCTTGCAGCGTGCGTTGCCGGGTGGGTGCGTTCCGCGGGCTGACGGTGAGCAGGCGATAGCGTTCGGACAGGCGCTCCTCGATCTGACCGAGAGACAGTGCGCGCAGCCACACCGTGGCCAGCTCGATCGCCAGCGGGATTCCGTCGAGCGCGCGACACAGCCGGGCGATGGCCGCGCAGTCCTGGCTCTGGAGACGGAACCCGGGCAGAACGGCTCCGGCGCGATCGACGAACAGCTGCACCGAGTCGTACTGCGTCAGCGCATCCGGCGACGGCACGGCTTCCGGGCTGGGTATCGGCAGCGGAGGAACCACCAGTGTCGTCTCGCCGTACACGCCGAGCGACTGCCGACTCGTCGCCAGGATCCGCACCTGGGGACATGAGCGGAGGACGGCATCGATGAACAGCGCACAGTCGTCGATCAGATGCTCACAGTTGTCGAGCGTGAGCAGCAGCTCGCGGGAACCGAGGTACGCGACCATCATGTCGATCGTTGTGCGCGAGGGTTGGTCGTGCAGGCCGAGTTGCGCCGCCACCGTGTGCGCGAACAGAGAGGAATCGCGCAATTCAGCCAGTTCGACGAAGCGCACGCCGTCCCGGAAACCCCGTCGCATGGCGGCGGCCACGTGCAGGGCAAGGCGAGTCTTTCCCACCCCTCCGGGGCCGGTGAGCGTCAAGAGCCTTGAGTTCGCCAGCAGTCGTTTGGCATCGGTCACCTGCTGCCGCCGGCCGACGAAACTGGTGACGTCAACCGGAAGGGTTTCGACACCCTCCAGGACGCTGGGCCGAGCTCCGGAAGTCATACTTCCGGAGATTAATCGACCCCTGAACGGGATAAAAATCTACTAGAAAGTAGTTTGGGATAGTGAGTTTGAGCCGGTCCGGGGGATGCTGACGCCGGAGAGCGAAAGCAGAGGCGTGCGCGAAGGCGCCCTGCTGAAGGCACCACCCGGAGCCGCGAGAACCCCGTGCCGGATCGCTTGTCCGTCCCGGCCGGCCCATGCCCGGGCCTCGGTCGGCCCTCTCCGTCACGGACCGGGACGAGCTTTCGGACATGCCGGTCACCGCTGGTGGGGTCGGAGCGTCATCGGCGTGGCCCCACCAGCGGTGAGCCTCAGGCGCGGTGCTCGTCGAGGAAGTCGGTGATCAGCTTCTGCCATTCCTCGGGGCGTTCCACCATGGGCAGGTGGCCGGTGGGGATCTCCACGAGCCGGGCGCCGGGGATGGTGTCGGCGAGCTGGTGGTGCAGGCGGGTGGAGGTGAACCCGTCCTGGGTGGTGGAGACGACCAGGGTGGGCGCCTTGATGTGCGGCAGGTCGTCGCGGACGTCGGCCCGGGGGGCCAGCTCCGCGTGCTCGGGGGTGCCGGCCGCGACGCTGGCGGCGGTGAACCCGACCGCCTGCTGGAGCTGCTCGTCCGGCATCGACCGCAGCGCGTCGGCGCCCAGGGCCATCATCGTCAGGTACTCGGCCAGCAGTTCGCGGTCGCCCGACTCGGCCAGCTTGCGCCAGACGGACAGGGCGACAGCGAGGCGGTTGTCCCGGTGGGGGAAGGTGGCGGTCAGCACCAGGGCGGTGACGCGCTCGGGGTGGCGGGCGGCGGCGCGGATGGCGACGGGGCCGCCGAGGGAGTAGCCGGACAGGGCGAAGGTGTCCAGGCCCTCGGCGACGGCGGCGGCGACGAGCTGGTCGGCCAGGTCGTCCAGCTGCAGCGGTGTGGCGGAGCGGGGGGTGTCGCCGCTGCCGGGGTAGTCGACACCGACGACGGTGTGTCCGGCGGCCAGGCCCTCCAGTATCGGGCCGTAGGTGCCGGCCACGCTGCTGCCGGCGCCGTGGGCGAGGGCGAGGCCGGGTCCGGAGCCCAGGACGGTGCGGGCGAAGGTCGCTTCGGGCAGAGTGCGGGCTGACATGGTGCGTTCCATTCTTGAGAGCAACGGGGTCACGTGGTTCTTCGCTGCTGCGACCAGGAGCGGATCCGCTCCAGGGCCGGCAGCAGCGCCCGGCCGTCGGCCGTGAGGGTGTAGGTGGCGGGCCCGGGCGGGAGCCGGTCGTGGGTGATGAGGCCGGCGTCGAGGAGTCCGCGCAGCCGGTCGGCGAGCATCTTCACGCTGATGCGGCCGATGGCGGTGCACAGTTCGCCGAAGCGGGCGGGGCGGGTGGCCAGGGTGTGGAGGATGATGCCGTTCCATTTCTGGCCGAGGACCTCGAACGCGGCGGTGAGGTCCGCGTCGGCTGTCAGCGGCGCGAGGGTGGTGCGGGCTGCCATCGGTTCTCGGTCCTTGTCCTCATGGTGGTGCGGTATGCGGTGGGTGGGCCGCGGCCGGCCGGGGGATGGCGGGCCGCGGCCCCCGGGGCCGCCGCGCAGCGCGAGGCGGCCGCATCGGGAATCAGGGCAGCAGGACGGCCTTGCCGTGGTTGCGGTGGGCTTCCAGGTCGGCGTGGGCCCGCGCCGCTTCCGCCAGCGGGTAGGTGCGCCAGACCGGCACCGTGAGCGTGCCGTCGGCAGCCATCCGCGCCAGCTCCGGCAGGGGGTCCCCGGCCTGGCCGGCAGCGCCCGCGCTGAAGCGGACGCCGTACTGCGCGGCGGACATGTCGGCGATGGTGATGACGCGCGCGCTGTCCCCGGTCAGGGCGACGGAGTCGGCGAGCACGCCGGCGCCGGAGGCATCGACGACGGAGTCGACTCCCTGGGGAGCTGCGGCCCGCACGCGCTCCGTCCAGCCGTCGCCGTAGCGGACGGCGGTGGCTCCGAGCGCGGTGAGGCGTTCGGCGTCGTGCTCGCCGGCCGTTCCGATGACGGTGATGCCGCGGGCCACGGCCAGCTGCACCGCGATGAAGCCCACGCTGCCGGCGGCGCCGTGGATCAGCAGGGTCCCACCCGCCGGCACGCCCGCCTCCCCGAGGACACGGAACGCGGTCCGGCCGACGGTGACCAGCGAGGCGGCAACCTCCCACGACAGCGCCGCGGGCTTGGTCACTGCCCGGTCGAGCAGGGCGTACGCGCTGTAGCTGCCGCCGGCCGTGGCACCGAGGACCTCGTCCCCGACGGCTGCCTCGGCCCCCTCACCGACCGCGTCGACGACACCGGCCGCGTCCAGGCCGGGGATCACGGGAAACTGCGCGGGGACCTTGCCGGCCATCAGGCCGGACCGGATCTTCATATCGAGAGGGTTCACGGAGGCTGCCCGCACCCGGATCCGGACCTGGCCCGGGCCCGGCTCCGGCGTGGCGACCGCTGACAGCTGCAGCACGTCGGGGGCACCGTAGGCGGAAAATGTGATCGCTTCGGACATCAGAAACTCCCGAAGGGGTGGGGAACCCGGTCAGGGTCCCGGTCAGGCGGTCAGGGTGGGGTAGTCGGTGTAGCCGCGGTGGTCGCCGCCGTAGAAGGTGGCCTTGTCCGGGGTGTTGAACGGACCGCCGGCGGCCAGGCGGGCCGGGAGGTCGGGGTTGGCCAGGAACAGCGCCCCGTAGGCCACCATGTCCGCGCTGCCGTCCTCGACCAGCTTCAGCGCGTCCGGACCGGTGACATCCGGGTAGGTGAACGGGTTGAGGACGAACGTGCCGGGCCAGGCCTTGCGCAGCCGCGCGGTCAGGGAGCGGTCCGGGCCCTCCATCAGGTGCAGATAGGCCAGGTCCAGGGCGGCGAGGCGGTCCAGCAGCGCCGCGTAGACCTCGGTCGGGTCGTCCTCGGCGATGTCGTTGTAGACGTTCCCGGGCGAGATCCGCAGGCCCACTCGGTGGCCGCCGATCGCCTCGGCCACGGCACTGACGACCTCCACCGCGAACCGGATTCGGCCCTCGGTGCCGGCGCCCCAGGCGTCGGTGCGCAGGTTGGTGTTGGGCGCCAGGAACTGGTGGATCAGGTAGCCGTTGGCGCCGTGGAGTTCCACGCCGTCGAAGCCGGCCTCGATCGCGTTGCGGGCCGCGTCGGCGAAGTCGGCGACGGTCTGCCGGATCTCCGCCTCGGTCAGCTCCTTCGGCGTCACGAACTCCTTCGGACCCTGATGGGTGTACACCTGGCCCTTGGCCGCCACCGCCGACGGTGCGACCGGCGCCAGGCCCTCGGGCAGCAGGTCGGGGTGGCCGATCCGGCCGGTGTGCATCAGCTGGGCGAAGATCACGCCGCCTTCGCGGTGCACGGCCTCGGTCACCGTCCGCCACGCCTGGACCTGCCCGGGCGTGTGCAGGCCGGGGGTGTCGGGGTAGCCCTGGCCGACCGGCGAGGGCTGGATGCCCTCCGTGACGAGCAGCCCTGCGCCGGCGCGCTGCGCGTAGTACGTCGCCATCAGCTCCGTGGGCTCGGCGCCGGGCCCGTACGCACGGCTGCGGGTCATCGGCGCCATGACGACGCGGCTGGTCAGGCGCTTGCCGCCCAGGACGATCGGATCGAAAGCAGTGGTCATGGTCTCTTCCTCGGGATAGGTGACGCTCTGCGGCTCAGGCGCTCCGCCGCCCTCAGCGGCCGATGCCTGTCCGAACAAGTAAATCACCTGTCCGAACCAGCGGATCCCCTGCAGTCATTCCCGAGGCCCCCTGTGAAGCACGCCATATCCGCCTGTTTGCCCGCAACCAGCGGGGGCCTGGCAGACTCCATGGGGAAGCGTCGCCACGAAGTAGGCTTAGGTTGTTCAGGCAGGAAAATGAGGAAGGATGATGCAGCCCACACCGGGGGCAGGATGGGGTTCCACGGGAGAGGGACAGGAGGCCACCGCCCCGGCTACGGCTACGGCTACGGCCGACGACTCCCCGTGCGCAGACAAGGAGCGTGACCGCCCCGCCGGCGACCCGGGGCCAACCGATCGACGGACATGACGTCACCCGCAACGCACGGCCCGGCACTGCGGGATACGGACGCTTGCACCGCTCCGGCATGACACAACCAATTCCCCGTACATCCCCAGGCGTTGACGCTGCCTGCCACCTCACCTGAGCCGTCCACGCGACGGCCCCTCCGTTCCGCTCCCTGCAGTCGCCCACTCGGGACGGAAGCGGCAGCCCCATCACTCTCTCGGCACGGCGCGGTCATGGGCAGGGGAGAACTACGCGGATCACTACCTGTTCCGCACCTGATCCGTACCTGTTCCGTGGCCCGGGCCGCACGACGCCCGGCAGCCGGGCCGTGCGTCCCGTTCGCACGGCCGCACGAGCGGGAGGGCGCTCTGGTCGCCCGCATCGCCGGTCGGCGTTCAATGGCCGCAACGATGTCCGGGCTCTGCCGGTGTCCTGCACCATGCCGTACGTCGAGAATATGGACGCCCTTCGGTGGTTGCCCACTGAACGACCACAGTCGGCTATCGGGCCCGAGACATCGCGCGCATCGGGCCTCTGATGCGTAATGAACCGTCAATAAAATTTCTGTATCAGGCACTTCGAGGCGATAGGGTCGACGGAAATCGCCAGGGATGCCAGTGGTTGGTACGCGATGGCGTCATTTCCCGCGTTGTCGGGCTCGGTCCGGCTCGCATTCCGCGTCGCGCCCACGTGCCAGATCCCTGCTCATCCGCTATTCCCCGACGAGGTGGAAATGCCTGCGCAAGAGACCTTCAGCCAGGACGGGTACGACCCGCACTCCGTGATCGAAAAGTGGATCCGGGTGTGGGAGGAGCGGCGGGTGTTCGAGGCGCGGGGCCTCACCGCCGAGGAGGACGGCGGGCCGCGGCGCTCCTTAAGGGTCAGCATGTACCCGTATCCCTCCGGTGATCTGCACATGGGGCACGCCGAGGCGTACTCGATCAGTGATGCCGCCGCTCGGTTCGCCCGGCTGCGCGGTGAGAACGTGCTGAACCCGGTCGGCTGGGATTCCTTCGGCCTCCCGGCGGAGAACGCCGCTCTCAAGCGCGATCTGGACCCACGGGACTGGACCTACGGCAATATCGATGTGCAGGCGGAATCGTTCCGTCGGCTGGGGGTCTCCTTCGACTGGCGCACTCGGCTGCACACGTCGGACCCCGAGTACTACCGCTGGAACCAGTGGCTGTTCCTGCGCCTCTTCGAGAAGGGGCTTGCCTACCGCAAGTCCGCGGGCGTCAACTGGTGCCCGGTCGACAGGACCGTGCTCGCCAACGAGCAGGTGCTCCAGGGGAAGTGCGAGCGGTGCGGAGCCGATGTCGTCCCCCGTGAGCTGACCCAGTGGTTCTTCCGCACCACGCAGTACGCGCAGCGGCTGCTGGACGACATGGCCGAGCTCGAGGGCGCGTGGCCCGAGGAGATCCTGGCCATGCAGCGCCACTGGATCGGCCGCTCCGAGGGTGCGTACGTGGACTTCGCGGTCGAGGGCCGCGAGGAACCGGTGCGGGTGTTCACCACCCGGCCGGACACCCTGTACGGCGCGACGTTCTTCGTGGTGGCCGCGGACTCCCCGCTCGCGGCAGAGGTGTGCGCGCCCGAGCAGCGGGCCGAGTTCGACGCGTACCTGCGGGAGGTCCGCACGCGGAGCGAGGTCGAGCGGCTGGCCGCGGACCGCCCCAAAACCGGCGTCGCGCTGAACCGCTGGGCGGTGAATCCCCTCAACGGCGAGAAGATCCCGGTCTACGCCACCGACTATGTGCTGTCCGGCTACGGCACCGGCGCGGTCATGGCGGTGCCGGCGCACGACCAGCGGGACCTGGATTTCGCCACGGTGACGGGCCTCCCGGTGACCGTGGTCGTGGACACCGGCGAGCCGCACCCCGTCGAGACCGGAGTCGCCACCACGGGGGACGGCACGCTGGTCCATTCCGGCGCCTTCGACGGCCTGGGCAAGCAGGACGCCATCGCCGCCGTCACCGCAGAGCTGGCCGAGCGCGGTGCGGGCGAGAGGGCGGTGAACTACCGGCTGCGCGACTGGCTGCTGTCCCGGCAGCGCTACTGGGGCACGCCGATCCCGGTCGTCCACTGCTCCGCCTGCGGTGAAGTACCGGTACCCGACGATCAGTTGCCCGTGCGGCTGCCGGAGACCGGGTACGAGCTCCGCCCGGACAGCGGGGTGTCGCCGCTGGGCAGCGCCACCGAGTGGAAGCGCGTGCCGTGTCCGGCCTGCGGCGGGGACGCGGAGCGGGACACCGACACCATGGACACGTTCGTCGACTCCTCCTGGTACTTCCTGCGCTACCCGAACCCGGAGTACACCGACGGGCCGTTCGACCCGGAGGGTGTACGGCGGTGGCTGCCGGTCGACGAGTATGTCGGCGGCAGGGAGCACGCCACCGGGCACCTGATGTACGCCCGGTTCATCACCAAGGTCCTCCACGACCTGGACCTGGTGCCCTTCGTCGAACCGTTCACCCGGCTGACCAACCAGGGTCAAGTGATCATGGACGGCAAGGCGATGAGCAAGAGCCTGGGCAACCTGGTCGATCTCCAGGACCAGATCGCCCGCTACGGGCCGGACGCCGTGCGGGTCACCATGCTGTTCGCCGGCCCGCCCGAGGACGACATCGACTGGGCGGACGTCTCCCCGACCGGCTCGGTGAAGTGGCTGGCCCGGGTGTGGCGGCTCTGCGGCGACATCGTGCCCGCGGACCGGCAGACGGCCGGGCCGGGCGATCCGGAGGTCCGCTTTCGGGTGCACCAGCTGGTGGACGCGACCACGCGACTGATGGAGCGCAACCGCTTCAACGTGGCCATTGCCCGCCTGATGGAGCTGACGAGCACGTTGCGCAAGGCGATCGACTCCGGCCCCGGCGCGGGCGACCCCGCCGTGCGCGAGGGCGCCGAGGCCCTCGCCCGCATGCTGTCCTGCTTCGCACCGTTCACCGCCGAGGAGGCCTGGGAGCGCCTGGGCCGCGAGGCCTCGGTGATCGAGTACGGCTGGCCGGAGGCCGACCCGGCGCTGGTCGTGGACGAGACGGTGACCTGCGTGGTGCAGGTGGCGGGCAAGGTCCGCGACCGCCTGGAGGTCGCTCCCACCATCGGCGAGGATGCGCTGCGCTCGCTGGCCCTGGCCTCGCAGAAGGTGACGGAGGCCCTGGGCGGCACGGAGGTGGGCCGGGTGATCGTCCGCCCGCCCGGCCTGGTCAACGTCGTACCGCGCAAGGGCTGACGGGTGCCGCACTCCCGCAGGGGCCGATCGGGGCGGGCCCTGCGGGAGTGCCGGTCCGTCCTACTGGAGGCCGGCTCGGAAGTGGCTCGGTCACGACGTCGCCGACGACCCGTCGCGGCTCCCGACACACCGCCCGGAGCTGGGCGACTGCGCTCCTGGCCGGTTTCCTTCCTGCCGTGTGTGACGAGAAAGTTGTGTCCTCTGCGGGTGCTGTTGTTCTAGTTTGAGCCCGCAGCACCGACTGTCATGGGAAGCCGAGCGGCCCCACCACATGTACGGCAGGAGGGATGCGACCAACAGCACCCCGGGGGACCCATGAACACCCGCACGACCACCGCGACCGCAGGTCTCGTCGCCGCCGCCTTCCTGCTCACCGCCTGCACCGGCCTGTCCCGAACCGCTGCACCCGACACCAGGGCCGCTCCTGAGGGCACCGGCACCGCCGGCGGAGCGGGCGCGAACCCCTCTCCCGGTTCGGCTGCCGGGTACCAGGTCGGCGAGAACGCGCGCAATGGCAACCTGATCGTCAAGGTCCGCGGTGTGTACGAGGCCGACGCGATCGCTGTCGTCGGAGGCACGAAGAGCCCGGGTGCCGGAGCCCGGTACGTGGGTGTGGAGATCGTCGTCCGCAACGGCACGAAGGCCGCCCTCGGGCTGACGTGCCCGCCGCACATCGCCGACAGCCTGGTCGACGACCGGGGCCGACGTTACGACGTCATCGACGACTTGGACGAGATTCCGGGGAACCCGCAGTGCGGCGAGCGTCTGCGGCCGGGCGCCAAGAAGGCGATGGTGCTCGCCTACCGCGTTCCGAAGAGCGCAAAGATCGCTGCTTGGGAATTCTCCGACTCGGGCCGGGAGCCTTCCACCGTGGCCCTGAGGAGCAGTGCCGCGCGGTAGCCCGACTCGGTCGCCCAGCCGAACCCGGGCCCGTTTCACGCTGCGCCGGCCCGAGTCGACGCCGGACGTGTCCCCGGTCCCGGCGGCTCCCATGCGACTCCCCCATGCGACTCCCCCTGAGGCGATCGGCTCCCCCGGCATGGCCCCGGGCGGTGTCCGAGTCCGCTGATAGCGTGCCGCTTCCGCGCTGAATGATCACGAGGGGACAGCAGTTATGCAGGAAGTGACGTGCCATGAGGTCAGTGGGGAGCGCATGGCCCGCGCGCTCGACGACATCAGCGGACGGGCATGGGGGCGGTGGCACAGGATGCGCTACGACACCCTGTCGCTCGGGAAGCTGGAGGAGATGCGTGACGAGCTCCTCGACCACGTCGCCGCCGGCTCCGCCGCGCATTCCGCACTCGACGCGGCGTCACGCTCGGCGTTGCGGACGGCGGCGGAGTGTTCCCTCGGGGTGCTGAGCGTCGGCTGCTTCCCCGACGGCGATCAGGAGATCGCCCTCCCGCTCATCGGCGAGACCCTCAGCAGCGAAGACATCGCCTTCGGTCACGTCGTCGAGCAGGCCCCCACGGCCAGGACCTGGCTCGACGCGTTCGAGCTGTGCCTGGTCAGCGGCCTGGTGTGGGACTGGCAGCGGGTGATCGGCCTGCTGCTGCGGGGCGACTACGCGCCGGCGGTCCACGAAGGGGTGCCGTACTCGAAGCTGACCTCGGTGTCCTCGCCGGCGGACCTCGCGGCGATGGACGCTCTGTGCGGGTACCTCACCGAGGCGGCCGGGCACCTGCCCCGCGACTGGCCCACCGTGCCCCTGCGCATGCCGGACGCCGACGAACGCGCTGCGGCCGTCCGGGCATTGGACGCAGCGGGCCCGCTGACAGCGGACCAGCGGCTGCTGCGTGAACTCCTCGACGACGACCAGCACGCCTTTGAGCAGGCACTCGTGTCCCGGCTCGTCCAGCACGGGGAGAGCCTGGGAGCCGATCCCGACCCCAGGACCCTGCTGCCGGTCGGTGCCCTGGCCCTGGCCGCCCTCGCGGTCCAGGTCCACGGGTGGGAGCTGGGGGTCCGCTCCGGCTATCTGCCGCACGACCTGCTCGGTTCAACGGATGCGCTGGAGCGGGCGGCGGACGGCGACACGAATCAGCTGGGCCTGTGGGGGGCCAAGTAGCGGCTGACCGCGGCCACTTCAAGGCCGTCCGGGGCGGCGGCCGAGCGCCGTCCCCGGACGGGCAGGTGCCCGCCCGGGCAGGAGCGTCCACCCGAAAGGGCAGCGTCCACCGGCGCGGTACCGATCCGGCGCCCTCCCCGGTAGCCGAACGGCCGGTCCGCCGCTCGGCCACCGGGGCCCGTGCCGCCGGATCAGCTGCTGACGGCACGGCCCCGGCGTCGTCACGACGTCATGCCGGGCGGGGGATGTAGGCGAGGCCGTGGGCGCCGGGCTCACCGAGCCGGGCGATGTCCAGGCGCGCCAGCCCCTGCAGGGAGTCCAGGTCGACGATGTCGACGGTGGACGAGACAACGCAGGACACGTAGGCGAGCCGGCCGTCGGGCGACGACGTGATGGTCAGCGGGAGGTGCCCCACCTCGAGCGAGCCCAGCCGTTCGCGGGTGTCGGCGGAGAACACCGTGAGGCGTCCCGGCGCGTGGTGCCCGAGCGAGGTCGCCGGGCCCGACGCCATACGCACCTCGCCCGCGAGCACCTTCCCCGTGGAGGTCAGGTGCACCGGCATGACGATGCCCTCCGTGGGCAGGGTGCCGACGACGGAGGCCGTCCGGGCATCGACGACCCGGATTCCCGTGGCCGGCCCCTCGCCGGTGGTGGCGGAGAACGAACCGGCATAGGGCGCGGCGACGAAGACGTGCGTGCCGTCGGCGGAGACGGCGAGTCCTTCACTGCCCGGCACCTCGACCTTCGCGGTCAGGGTTCCCCGTTCGAGGTCGACGACGGACACGAACGGCGCCTCCTTGTTGGTGGCGAAACCCGTCCTGCCCGCCGGATCGATGGCGAACCAGTGCGGGCCGGGCGCGTCCGTGTCGATCCTGCCCAGGGGCCGGCGCGTCTCCGTGTCGAGCACCACGACGCCGCCGGACCGGTCCGTCGAGCCCTCCACGCTGACGTAGAGACGGCGGCGCGCCGTGTCCAGCGCCAGGCCGTGCGGCCCGTGTTCCGGGGCGAGGTCGACGACCTCGACGATGCGGCGCGTGTCGGGGTCGATGGCGGTCAGCTCGGTCCGTCGGCCGCTGTTCGCGTGGTAGTAGCCCGACTGGTACGCCGTCGTGCACCACAGCAGGCGCTGCGTCGGGTCGAAGCACAACTCGTGCGGCTCGGCCGGGACGTCCACCGAGCCGAGGTGCCGGTCGGAGGCGGCGTCGAAGAACGCGACCGTCGGCCCGCTCTGGCTGACCACGGCCAGGACATCGCCCTCTCGGCCGGCACGGGGGGATTGCTGCACAGTGAACTCCTTGAACACACAGTGGTTTTGTCACGGGTCTTGTCGCGGGTGTTGTCGCGCGTCGTCGCGGACGTGTCCACTCTCGTTCCGAGCGGATTGCGCAGCAATGCAAAGATGGGCAACTCATCATTGACTCAGGTGGAAAACTGCAGTTCAGGAGTGTCCATGGATCTCAACCTGCTGCGGGCCCTGGACGCCCTGCTCCAGGAGAACAGCGTCACCCGCGCCGCGGAGCGGCTCGGCACGTCCCCGGCGGCCGTCAGCCGTACGCTGGCCCGGCTCCGTCGCGCCGTCGGCGACCCGCTGCTGGTCCGGGCGGGGCAGGGAATGGTCCCGACCCCCCGTGCCCTGGAACTCCGCGAGGAGGTGGGCGCGTTGCTGCGCGGCTGCGACAACGTGTTGCGGCCCGGGGCCGGTTTCGACGCCGTGCACCTCCGGCGCACGTTCACGGTGCAGGCCAACGACCTGCTCCTGGCGGGGCTGGCCGGGACGTTGACCGAGCGAATCCACGAGGAGGCGCCACACGTGGACGTGGTCTTCCTGCCGGAAGCGCTGGAGGGCGGTCCCGCGCTGCGGCAGGGGTGGATCGACGTCGAACTGGGCGTTCTCGGCCGCCTCGACCCGGAGATCCGGACCCGGGCACTGGTCGAGATGTCACTGGTGGGCGTGGCCCGCAGTGGTCACCCTCTCTTCCGCGGGCGGATCGACGCCCGCCGTTTCGCGGCGGCCGACCACATCGGCATCTCCCGGCTCGGCAAACGCCTCGGTCCCATCGACAGCGCACTCGCGGAACTCGGGCTGCGGCGCCGGCTGCCGGTCGTCGTCCCCAGCCATACGAGCGCGATGATGCTCGCCCGGGACACCGACCTCGTGGCGCTCACCCTGGCCGGCTGGCTCCCGGACACCGTCTCCGCCCTGGGACTGCGCACCTTCCCCATCCCCCTCGACCTGGCCCCCCTCGAACTCGGCATGGCCTGGCACCCCCGCAACGCGTCCGACCCGGGGCACCGCTGGTTCCGTGACCACGTGGCGGCCGCGGTCACGGCGCCCTGAGGGGCGGGAGGGAGGCCGCCCCGACACGCGGGCTCCCGGCCTGCGGCGTCGGGCGGGCTCAGGCGGAGGGGTGACGCCGCGCCGGTCCGTCCGCCCGGCGCTCCTCCCAATCCCGGACCGATGACGCGCTCTCCCACAGCCGTACGAAGCGCTCGGCCTCGTCGCGCGACCGGGCGCGAGGCAGCGGCGCAAAGGTGTCCGGCAGGACGTCCAGCAGGCTCATCACCCGCTCCCCCGAGCGCAGTTCGATCAGCAGCTCACAGCGCAGGTGCCGCGGGAGCTCGGGCCGGTGCCGCAGGCTGTGCCAGATCGCCGGACACAGGCAGTGCAGGCCCGCAGGCGCGGCATGGGCCGCAACCCACTCGGGCTTCAGCCCCTGACTCAGCCCGAGGGCCTGCGCCTCCTCCTCCAGGGCCAGCAGGGAGGCGGTGTCGACGACCTTCAGTTCACGGGGCAGGTGGCGATCAGTCATGACGCCATGATCGGTCGAACAAGGTGTGCCCGCCCGTCCTCTGTCTCTTCCACCGGCCGGCCACGCCATGCGCCGGCCACTGAGGGCCGCACTCCGGCAAGGGCTGACACGGGCCGCACCGGAAGGGCTCCGTGCGCAGGGACGCCCGGTTCAGGGGGCATCCAGATCACGCCAAGATCCCGTGCTGCGGAACGACTCGGTCCACCTCCGTGCCCGGCGAATCCCCTGGGGACGGGCCCACGGAGCGTCCGAGCAGCTCGCCCCTGAGAGAGCGGGCCGGACGCATTCCGGTTGACCGGATGACCGCTGCATTCCAGCCAAGCGGCTGACACGAGGCCTCCATCGGCGCTGTTGCTGCTGCGGGGCGGAGCCTAGGGTCCGTACAGGTGTTCCCACACCATTTCGTTCCGGTTCCACTGAAGGGAGATCTTCCATGAACACGGTGATGGCCTGGAAGGACACGGCGTACCGCGAGACCCTCGAGGTGGCCCCCGTTCACCCGGCGGGCACCATCGACCTCACGGCGGACCTGCCCGACCAGGGCGCTCTGGAAGCGGCAAAGACTCTCTCCACGCAGCCGTTCTTTCAGTGCTGCGCCTGATTCCGGCCGCCCGCCGTCCCGGACGCGACCTCCCTGCGGGGTAGACGCACCGGACCGCGGCACTGGTGCGGGGGCCGGTCGCCGGCCCCCGCACGTCGGTTCCGGGTAAGCACGCAAGACGTCCGGTGAAGCGCCTGCCGGCAGCGGAAGGGATGGCTCGTCATGGCCGAATTCGAGGCCGATCAGGCGTCCGTCACGGCCTCTTGGCCCGCGGCGTGCACCATCGCGGAGCGGCTGACGGGCGGTGCGCCCGGGGCTCCTGCGGAGACCGCTGCCGCCGACGCCAGACTCGCCCAGTGGGGCCGCCTCGCCGCCTTCCGGGGCACTCCGGAGCGATTCGCGGAACGGCTGCGGCCGGTCGGTGTGGATGTGGAGACGCTCCACCGCCTGCTGGGCGAGTCGCCCCGGGCCGTGGCCGACCGGACGGGCATCCGGCCGGACTGGGTCGGGCGGCTGGTCTCCGCCAGGACGCAGGGCACTCCGGACACCACCGGCACACCGCCGCTCGCCGGCTTTCTGCGCGTGGCGGAACCGCTCGTACGGCAGGCTCGCGACCGGTTGCGCCGTTCCCTGCGGCAACGGGGAGCCGAGCCACCCGAATTGAGCGGTCTGCACGAGGTGTTGTGCGGGAGTCTCCCCCTCGACCGGCTGGGTGTCGCCCTGACTCCCGCCCTGGTGCTGGAGGTCAACGCGGCCCGCGTGGAGGGGCGGCTGACCGGCGACGACGCACGCGAACGGTTCGACGCCTTCGTACACGGGCTCGGCGAACGGGCCGTCCAGGACCGGTTCTGGGCCGAATACCCCGTGCTGGCCCGGCATGTGGTGGACCTGTTGGACCGCTGGGCCGAGGACCGCGAGCGCTTCGCCCGGCATCTGCACGAGGACCTTCCCGAACTCTCCCGGGTCCTGCCGGCCGGGGTCCGCCTCACGGGAGTCGAGGAGGTCGCCTTCGGCCGGGGGGACACCCATCGTGGCGGGCGCACCGTGTGCCGCGTGGTGTTCCGTGGTGGAGCGGCGGTGATGTACAAGCCCCGGTCGCTGGCCGCGGACGTCCGCTTCGGGGAGCTGCTGTCCCGCTTCAACCAGGAGACCCGGTACCCCCTGCGCACTCCGCGGGTGCTGGACCGGACGGACCACGGGTGGGCCGAGTGGGTACGGCCCGCCGCGTGCTCGTCCGAGGAGGACGTGGCCGGTTTCTATCGGCGGATGGGGGCGACACTGGCCCTGTTGCACGCCCTCAAGGGCGGTGACTTCCACTACGAGAACCTCATCGCGGCCGGTGCCGACCCCGTGCTCGTCGATCTGGAGGCACTGTGTCAGCCCACCGGTGCGGACGCCGCGTCGTGGGGCACCGGACTCATCGCGGCAGATCCCGCCGAGGAGGCGCTGCGCACCTCGGTGCGGGCCACCTCGCTGCTGCCCGCCCGCATCGTCCTGGATCCGGCGGCGAAGACGCTGCGGGCCGCGGACGTCAGCGGCATGAGCGGAGCGGCGGGACAGCCGTCGGCCGTACCCGTACCGGTGGAGAAGGGCGGGGGCACCGACGAGATCCGGCTGGTGCACGAGCATGTGGCGATGCCCGGTGCCGACAACCGGCCACGCCTCCTGGACGGCTCGTTCGCCGACCCCGCCGACCATGTCGCCCCGCTGCTGGAGGGGTTCCGGCACGGCTACGGCTGGGTGTGCGACCACCGGGAGGAGCTGCTGGCGGCGGACGGCCCGGTCGCACGCTTCGCGGACGTCCCGGTGCGCTGTGTCCCCCGCGCCAGCTTCGTCTACGCGAAGCTGATGAGCGAGAGCTTCCATCCCGACTTCCTGCGGGACGCGTTGGACCGGGAGCTCGGCACGGCGCGGCTGTGCTCCGGCTGGGAGGGCGTCCCCGGCCGTGCGACGGTGATCCGCTCCGAGATGGACGCCGTCCTGCGGGGCGACATCCCCCTGTTCCAGGTGCTGCCCGGTTCCCGTGCCCTGATCCTGGACAGCGGTGAGAAGCTTGCGGACGTCCTGCCGGAACCGCCGCTCGCCGACGTACGGCGCCGGATCGAGACCATGGGGCCGGCCGACCTCGCCCTTCAGGAACGGGTCATCACCGGATCCTTCGTCTCCGGTGCGGACATCAGCACGCTGGAAGCGCCCCGGCTCTCCCCCGGCCGCAGGTCGACGGGCCGGGGCGGCCGGGTGGCCGAGCCGGACGAGCTGGTCGAGGCCGCGGTCACCCTGGGGGACCAGGTGTGCCGACTGGCGGTCGCCGACGGCGACCGCATCGGCTGGATCGCTCCGCGTGCGGTGGCGCCGACCGCCTGGGACCTGGGGGCCCTCAACACCGATCTGTACGCGGGGCTCTCCGGAATCGGCCTGTTCCTGGCCCGGCTCGGCCGGTGCAGCGGGCAGCAGCGCTTCACCGACACGGCGGTGCGGGTCGCGGATGAGGTGATCCGCCGGACGCTGGCCGACCCCGCCCTCGCCGGGCGTTCCGACCTGGACACCGGCGCGTTCGGCGCGTACCTGGGCCCGTTGTACTTCCTGTCCCACCTGGACCGGATGCTCGGCGGCACCCCGCGCACCGCGGCCCTGCTGGACCCGGTTCTCGCCGCTGTCGGGCGCTCGCTCGACGCGTCGGAGGAGTTCGACGTGGTGGGCGGATCGGCCGGATGCGCACTGGTGCTGGCGGCCCTCGGCCCGGCGTCCGACGACGGCGCGGTACGGAAGCTGGCCGCCCGGGTCGCCGACCATCTGCTGGCCGGTGCCGCCCAGGACGGGGACGCGTACACCTGGAACCATCCGCGGATCGAGAGCGAGCGCCCGCTGACCGGTTTCGCCCATGGCGCTTCCGGGATTGCCACCGCGCTGGGCCGGTTGCACCCGCTGCTGCCGGAGCGGGGCTGCGCCGCGGCGGCAGTCGGCGCGCTCGCCTACGAGACCGCCGTCCAGGACGCCGCGTCGGGGAACTGGCCCGACTTCCGGTCCGACGTCCCGTCCCGCTTCCGCTCCCTGTGGTGCCACGGCGCCGCCGGAATCGGCATGGCCCGGCTCGACCTGCTGGACCGGCCCGGATTCGCGGCGCTGCGGAAACAGTTGCTCGCCGACGCCGTCGCGGCCCTGGGACCGTCGGACGGCGGCGCGGACGCGCACCGGCTGCTGGACCGCGGCAGCGACAGCATGTGCCACGGCGACCTGGGCAACCTGGAACTGCTGTTGCTCGCCGGGGAACACGGCCTGTGCGCGCCGGATGCCGTGCTGCGGGCCGTCGCCGGGAAGCTGGACGCGGCGGCGGCGTCGGGGTGGATCTGCGGCTCGCCGACCCGCGCCGAGACACCCAGCCTGCTCACCGGACTGTCCGGAGTCGGCTATCAACTGCTGCGCTTCGCCCGCCCGGAGTCGGTCCCCTCCGTGCTTCTGGTGCACCCGCCGCAGCCCGGATGAGAGCCGCCGGTATCCCTTCCGGGAGGGCACCGGACCGGTGACCAGGGCTCGGCGCCGGGTTCGGGGTGCCGGCGTCCAGGGGTGTCACTCGGACAGCGGCGGGATCCGGAACCAGAGGGCCCAGCCGTGCCGGAGGTACCAGGGCCCTGGGCATGGTCACGTCGAGGGAGCCGGGGCAGGATGACTTCCGCCCCGCCCTCCATGTGTTCGACGACTACGACCCGCTGCCCGCCGCCCGCCGTACGAGAGGCCCTCCATGTTCGATGATGTCGACATCCGAGCCCTGTCCCAGCGTCCCGGAGTCAAGTGGCGCCGGGCAGCGGCGGGCGTGCTGCCGGCCTGGATCGCGGAGATGGACTTCCCGCCGGCCCCGCCGGTCCGGGAGGCGCTGCTGCGGTGTGTGGACGAGGACCTCGGCTATCCGGCCTGGGACAGCGGCCCGGACGGCATGCCGCTCCGCACCGCCTTCGCCGAGCGGATGCTCGGACGCCACGGCTTCGCGGTCGATCCCGCTCACGTCAAGGAGTTCACCGACATCAACCAGGCGGTACAGGCGGTGCTGTCGGTGGCCACCGAGCCCGGTGACAGCGTGGCGGTGCACACGCCGACGTATCCGCCCTTCCTGCAGACCCTCGCCGAGATGGGCCGTCGCGTCCTGCCCGTTCCGTACACCGCGGACGCCGACAGCTGGACCTTCGATCCGGAACGGCTCGACGCCGAGCTGGCGCGGAGTTCGTGCCCGGTCCTCATCCTGGTCAACCCGCACAACCCGACCGGGCGGGCGCTGCGCCGCGAGGAGCTGACGGTGCTGGCGGAGCTGGCCGAACGGCACGATCTGCTGGTCGTCGCCGACGAGATCCACGCGGATCTGGTGCACGCCCCGCACCGGCACATCCCCTTCGGCTCGATCGGTCCGGAAGCCGCCTCCCGCACCGTGACGCTGACCTCGGCCACCAAGGCGTTCAACGTGCCGGGCGTGCGGTGCGCGGTGGCGCACCTCGGCCCGCACCGGATACGGGAGGCGCTGTCCCGCCCGTCGCGTCTGTACGGCGAGCCGAACACCTTCGGTGTGGCGGCCACGCTGGCCGCATGGCAGGAGGGCGACGCCTGGCTCGACGGGCTCCGACGAACCCTGGCCGAGAACATCGAGATCCTCCGCAAGGAGCTTCCGCCCGGCGTGGAGTTCCGCGCCCCGGACGCCACCTTCCTCGCCTGGCTGGACTGCCGGCCTCTCGGTCTGGACCGCGACCCGGGCTCCTTCTTCCTCGAGGAAGCCCGGGTACTGCTCAACGACGGCTCCGCCTTCGGGCCGGCCGGCGAGGGCTTCGTACGCCTCAACTTCGGCACGTCGGCGGCCAATCTGCGGGAGATCCTGCGCCGGATGGCCTACGCGGTGGGCTGACGCGATGGCTGACGTGGGGCGCGGGCGGGCCGGCTGCCGACGGGTCGGCGCTGCCCGCGGAGGACCGGTGCCGCGGCAGCGCGTGCCGGCCCCGATCCGGTCCGAGCGCATCAGGATTCGGTCATCCAGCGCATGACATCGATGGGGAGAGCCGGGTTGCGCGCCGCGTCCTCGGCGGTGTCCCCACCGAACAACATGCTGACCAGTACCCCCGCAGGCAGCCGAGGGTGGGTGAGGGCGGCTCGCCGGACGGTCTCCTCCACGTCGTCGAGCAACCGGACCGCCGAGGCCGCGGTCAGCCGGGGGTCGGTCGCGGCCCGCAGCCGGACTTCCTCCTCGGGATCCCGGCTGAAGCGTTCCACCAGCTCGACGGTCGACTCCGGATCGTCCAGTGCCAGTCGGCGCATGCGCGGGCTGGGAGAGTCGGCGTAGCGGAGGAGGCCGGTGCGCGGGAAGTTCGGATGGCTGTGGGGACGGTCGGGGTAGCTGAAACTCCCGGTCCACCACTGCCACACCCTCATCAGCAGCTCCGCGGGCGCGTCGTCACAGGACTCGGCGAGGAAGAGGTGCACGACCGGGTCCTCGTCCCGGGCCAGACGTGCGACGACGTCGGGTGGGAGGCGCCGGGCGCGGGCGACGCTTCTGCGGACCAGCGGGTGGGAGGACTCGGCCAGGCGCCGCAGGGCGTCCGGGTCGTCGTGCAGCGCGACGACCCAGTCGAGTGCATGAGTGAGCCCCGGGCCCGTCTCGACGGGGACCTGCGCCCGCTCTTCCTCGGTGAGGTCGGGGCGGACGGACACCACCCAGCGAACGCTGTCGTCGGGGTCTCGGGCGAGCTCCCGGACGAGGTCCGGGGACAGGTGCGGGTTCTTGGCAAGGGAGCTGCGCCGGGCGGGGGCCCCGTCGCGGGCCACGTGGCGGGCGAGGCCGTCGGTCAGCCGGCAGGTCGCCAACGCGTTGTCCGGCAGGTCGCCGGAGGAGAAATCCTCCTGGGACAGGGGGTGTTCCCGGTGGTGCTGGAGCAGTGCCGCGCTGCGGACTGCGCGATCGGCGTCGGCCCGCAGCCGACGGCGCGCCGCAGCGTCCAGTGATGACCAGGCGGACCGGCACAGCGTCGCCCTGACCTGGGCTTCGCTGTCGTGGGACAGGGCGGCGACCACTCCGGCGGGGAGCTCGGGAAGGCGCGCGGCCTCCTCCCGGACCCTGGCGGAGGCATCCGCCCCGAGCTGTTCGTAGGCGGTCGTCAGAAGCTCCGCGCGCCGGTCCGCCGCGACGCCGGTGAGGATCCAGCGCTGCCGCTCGTCTTCCGTACCGAGGATCAGTCGGGTCCACTGTCCGGCCGTGAGGTTCGGCTGGGCCTCCGCCAGCAGCCCCCGCACCCTCCACTCCGGGTGGGCGACGGCCGCGTCAACGGTGTGCTCCGGCAGCTCGTGCCAGAGCAGGTGGTGCGTCCGGCCCAGCAGTCGGTGCCGGATGTCGTCGGGCACGGCCGTGCCGCGCCGCGCCAACCCGTTCGCCCACATCCCGCGCAGTCCTGCCGTGGGACGCAGCATGTGGAACCGCCGTTCCCAGGCGGCCTCTCGCTCCTCGGCGCTCTCCCGGGCTGCCGCAGCGGCGGCAGCCTCCCTCCGCTCCCCGACGCGGTCCTGGGCGATGAGCCAGACGTCGCACTCCTCTGTCGTCGCTCCCAGCAGCGCGTCGCCATCCGTCGAGAGCGTGACGAATTCGGGGCGGCCGGGGCGGTCGCCCAGCACGCCGGCGAGGTCCCACTCGGCGTTGAGGCGCACCCGCGTCCAGCGCCTGGGCGCGCCCCCCGTCCCGTGGTTGGCGACTTCGATGAGGAACTCGCCGTCGTCACCCAGGACTCCGTGATCGACGGCGAGCCGGTACCACTGGGCATTGACCTGGGCGACTACGTCCTGCCGGTCCCCCGGCACGGCGACCGTCGGTTCGGCGTCCCACGCGACGACGGGGCGCCAGGCGGCGTGGGGCGCCACCACGTCCCCGGTGATGCGCTGGTCCTCGACCCTCTCGAGCCCGGCACGCGCCAGCACGTCCATGTGTTCCCCGTTGCCACCCGTCATGGAGATCCATCCTGCCCGAACGGGTGTGCCACCAGGGCAGGGGTGGGCGGACCGGTGGGGCCGGGCCGCTGCGCAACCAGCCCTCGGCCCCCACCGAGCGGGCCGGAGCGCAACGTGTCCGCAACGCGTCCTGTGGTTCTCTGAGTTGTCCGAGTCCGTGGGCTAGGCTCCCGGCGGACGGTGCCCGGGCCGTACGGAGACCGCCGGGCGGGCCCGCCCCGCAACGGTCACGGGACCGAGTCGACAGGCATCCCAGCAGGTCGGAGGAGTGACGATGAGCGAATCGGCGGAGAGCCGGGAACCATCCTCCCCAGCACCCCACCAGCCGCCCGCCTCCCCTGCGGCAGCACCCGCCGTACGGGAGTCCGCCCCACCGGTAACCACGTCACCGGTAACCACGTCACCCGTAGCCACCCCATCGGCATGCGCGCCGCCCGAAACCGCCGTTCCGGAGATCGCCGTTCCGGATGCCGCCGTTCCGGAAGCCCCCATGCGGGAGACCGCCCCACTGGTGGCCGCGCCTCCCGGAATCCCACCGTCGGCCAACGCCCACGGAGCCCCGGCCGTGGAGCTCACTCCTGCCGCCGCCGTCCTGTTGCGGCAGTTGCGGGCGACGCACGGCCCGCTGATGTTCCACCAGTCCGGTGGCTGCTGCGACGGCAGTGCTCCCATGTGCTATCCGGCCGGCGAGTTCCGCACGGGCGCCTCCGATGTGCTGCTCGCCGAGCTGGCGGTCGACGGGATGGCCGAGCCGGTGCCGTTCTGGATGTCGTCCAGCCAGTACGAGCGCTGGAGCCACACCCGGCTCATCGTCGACGTGGTGCCGGGGCGTGGCAGCGGCTTCTCCCTCGAAGCGCCGGAGGGTGTGCGCTTCCTGATCCGGTCCCGGCTGGTCCAGGAACCGACCCCCTGACCGACGCCTCCGCGGAACCCGGTCGCCGATTCCCGGCCGTCCTTCTTCGGACGGATGTCCGACAGGCGTCATATCCCCTGCTTCGTGGGACAGTTGAAGCGACCTCAGGGGGCACTGTGACGCGACACGGCAGCCGGTTACGCACAGCACTGACGGTACTGATCGCCTGGGGTGCACTGGTCGCCCCGGGTCTGGCGGGTTCGCCCGCCGTTGCGGGGACCTCCGCCGCGCCCCGGTACGGCCCGGTGAAGCGGGTGGCGTCGGGTGTGACCTACCGGGAGTTCTCCGTCGTGGGCTCCCAGGGCACGGCGCGCGGCCATCTGCTCACCGTCGATCTGCGGGACCGTCGGGTGTCCCTGGATCTGCTGCACCCCGGTGCCGTGGGGGCCCGCGCTCCCCTGTCGCAGCTGGCCGACACACGCGGCGCGGTGGGAGCGGTCAACGGCGACTTCTTCAACATCTCCGAGACCCAGCACCCCGGGGTGGAACCGACGTTCGCCGCGGTCGGCCCCGCGGTGGCCGCGGGGCGCGTCCGGAAGGCCGCCGTGCCGGACGGCCAGCGCTTCGGCCCCGCGCTGCCGCCCGGCACGACCGCCGAGGACGTCCTCGGCATGGGCGCCGACCGGCGGGTGCGGCTCGGCCGGCTGGCCCTGCGGGGCACGGTGACCACCCCGGTGGGCCGGCTGCGGCTGCGGGGCCTCAACCAGTACGCCCTGCCCGTCGGCGGAGTGGGGGCGTTCACCCCGGCCTGGGGCAGCGTCTCCCGGGTCCGGGCGGTCTGCGGCACCGACACCGACCGGGCGGCGCCGTGCAGCACCGACACCCACGAGGTGACGCTGCTGCGCGGGCGGGTCGCGCGTACCGCGGGCACGCCGGGCAGCGGACCGGTCGCACGGGGCGCGGTCGTGCTGGTCGGCCGGGAGGCCGGGGCGCAGGCCCTGCGCGCGCTGCGGATCGGGGACCGGGTCGGGGTGCGGTACGGGCTGGCGACCGGGGCGCCGGTGCCCTACCGGTTCGCGGTCGGCGGCTTCCCCGTCCTGCGGAACGGGGTCCCCCTGGACGGTCTGGACGACCGGACCGCCGCCATCCGGTCGGCCGCCGGGGCCGACGCCGCCGGGCGGCTGGTCCAGCTGCTGGCACTGGACGGCGCGGTGGACCACCGGCCGGGGCTGACCGTCGCCGAACTCGCCCGCTTGATGCGGGCGTTGGGCTCCGAGGACGCCGTCAACCTGGACGGCGGCGGCTCGTCCACCCTGGCTCTGCGGGAGCCGGGCGCGGCGGGGGTGACCGTACGGAACCATCCGTCCGGCGGGGTGGAACGGCTCATCCCGGAGGGCATCGGGGTGTTCGCCCGCGGATGAGCGGGCCCGGGGACACGGGACCGGGTCAGGGCGGGAACGACGGCGCTCTCGCTGCCGACGGGCGACGGGCACCCGCCGTCCGTCGTCGACCTTCCGTCGCCCGTCGCCCGTCGCCCGTCGCCCTCGTCCGTCGCCGGTCGTCCGTCGTCCGTCGTCCGTCGACAGGGAGAGCGGACGGGGTGGGCCGAAGCTCAGAGGGCTGGACCAGGGGCAGGGGCCGGAAGACCGAGGGACGGGTCAGGGGCGGACGCTGCTGACGACGTCCGCCGTCGCCGCGAGGCCGTCCGACAGGGTCGGCGCGACGCTGGAACCGGCGAGGTAGAAGCCCAGCAGCACACAGACCAGGGCGTGCGAGAACCGCAGTGATCCGCTGCGCAGAAACACCACGATCAGGATCAGGAGCAAGAGGACCACTGAGATCGAAATGGCCATGGCGAACCTCCTCGGCCGCGGGTACGGAGCCGCGATCGGCCCAAAGTGTGGCCTATCGTCCGCCGCGTCCCGGCCATTCGGGCGCCCCCGAACGGGTGATGACTGCCCGTCACTCCCAGGCGTAGTCGAAGGTGCTGAGGAACCGCTCGAGTCCTGCCAGGTCATCGGTGTTGATGTGGTCGACGCCGGCGGCGACGAGTTCGTGCCACAGGGCGTCGCGTTCGGGCCCCGGCGCGTCGGGGGTTCCCCAGAAGCGGACACGCCGGCCGTGGGCATGGGCCTCGTCCACGATGTCGCGGAGCTTCGCCCGCTCGTCGGCGGGTATCGCACCCTCGCCCGTCCAGTCGAACGTGGACGCCCAGTCGGCGCTGATAAGGGAGAGGAACGCGGCGGGGGCACGCGTACCGAGGTCGTCGAGCCGGCCGTCGTAGAAGGCGTAGCGGTGGCGCTGGGCCTCCATGGGGGCGCGCACCGCGCGGTCGCCGGAGACGACCGGGGTGACCGCGCCGATGCGGGCCTTGCCGCCCGAGGCGGAGCTCAGGATCGAGCGGTAGCGGCGCAGCTGTCGGTGGAGTTCCCGGTAGGCCGCCGCACCGGAGTTCTTGATGTCGACGAGGAGCTGCAGGGACGCGGTGTGCCCGGCGTAGACGGAACCGTGCCGGGCGGTGACCCGCCGCAGGAGCGGTTCGAGGTAGAGCGACTCCAGCGTGCGGTCGGGGTGGAGGTCGTCCCGCTCGTGCCCCACGAGCAGCTCGCCGCCGACGAGCCAGACGTCGGCCTCGACACTGGTGAAGCGGTGCCGCAGGGCGTCGGCGAGCGGGTGCTCGTGCTCGTAGTCGTTGTGGGCGTGGGCGCGGCGCAGCGGGACGCGGGAGGATCCGGAGTCCTCGGCGGCCACGGGCCGGGCCGCGGCCGGAGCGCCGGCCTGCCGGGGGACCGAGGCCGTGGCCCGGGCCGGTACGGCGCCGGCGAGACCACCGGCAGCGGCAGCGGCTGCGCCCAGTGTCGCGACGACAGCACGACGCGTGGGGCGGGACACGGAACACCTCCGGAGGAGCGACGGCGCGGCACGGACGGGACGACGGGGAGCGCGGCGGGACGCCCCCGACTATCGGACCGAAGTCCCTCCAACGACTGTGATCCGGCGCGGAGTTCGGCTGATGCGCACCGGACCGGCGCTCTGTCGTCGACGCACGCCGTCGACGCACACCGTCGGGGGACCTGGCGTCCCACCGTGGCATCCGGCGGCCCGGTTTCCGAATTCGGACAGCCGCCCCACCAGCAGAAAATCCACTCTTGCCGCCAGTTGCCGCTTATGCCGGATTCAGGGATTGAGTTCAGATGAGTGGCGAATGTCAGGTGACGCGTACCACAGAGAGGTGCGGGGAGCCGCGACCGGGGCGCGCGCCTCGGTCCGCTGCGCCGGAGTGTGCGAGCGAGCACCCTCGCGCCAGAGCGGTGCTTCCGTCAGAGGGTTGGCGGCGGCGGGCGGGCGAGCCGCGCCACCCCCAGGACTCCCCCGCCCGGGGGAAGCGGATCACGTGTGCCATGTCACAGCCCAGGGGCGTGACATCGGTCTCATCGAAGCCCCGGGCAGCGTGGGCACACGTCTCGACGAGCCGGGATGGGCCGCGACGGGCCCTCCGCGGCGGGGCCGGGGCCCGCCCCGCCGCGTCTCCCGTCCTCGCCCCGTCTCAGTGCGTGCCGGCCGGCGGGGCCAGATCGACCAGCCGGGCGAGGGCGTCCCGGTGGTGCCCCGGTGTGCCGAAGGCGATCTCGTCCGCCTTGGCGCGCTTCAGATAGAGGTGGGCCGGGTGCTCCCAGGTCATGCCGATGCCGCCGTGCAGCTGCACGCACTCCTCGGCGGCCCGGACGGCGACCCGGGCGCAGGAGGCCTGCGCGACGGCCACCGCGACCTGCCGGTCGGGGCTCCGGGTCGCCAGGGCGTCGGCGGCGTTCCGTGCGGCGGCGCGGGCCGAGACGATCTCCAGCCAGAGCCGCGCCAGCCGGTGCTTGAGGGCCTGGAAGGAGCCGACGGGCCGGTTGAACTGGTGCCGTTCGCCGGTGTAGCGGACGGTCTCCGTCAAGCACCACTCGGCCAGCCCCAGTTGTTCGGAGGCGAGCAGTCCGGCCCCCGCCGTCAGTGCCCGCGCCACGGCCTCCTCGGCACGGCCGGGTCCGGCCAGGCGGCGGGCCGGCGCGTCGGCGAGGGTGATCCCGGCGAGCGGGCGCGTCAGGTCGAGCGGGATCTTCGGGGTGACGGTGACGCCCGGAGCGGCCGCCTCCACGGCGTACAGTCCGGCTCCTTCCGGCCCGTGGGCCGGGACGAGCAGGAGGTCGGCGCCCGCAGCACCGGCGACGCTGCCGATCCGCCCGTCCAGCCGCCCGCCGGCGGTGGCCTGCACAGCCGTGGGCAGGGCAGCAGTGGCCAGGGCGGCAGTGGTGGGCAGGTCAGGGGTGGGCAGGGCAGCGCCGGAGGGGAACGGTCCGGTGGACAGCGGGAGGGCGAGCACGGCGAGGGTCCGGCCGGCCGCGACCGCGCCGAGCAGGCCCGCCACGTCCCGGTCGTCGGTGTCGCAGCCGAGCAGCGCCTCCACGGGGAGCACCGCGCCCGTCAGGTAGGGCACCGGGGCCGTGCTCCGGCCGAGCTCCTCCGCCACGACGGCCGCCTCCCGCGCGGAGGCGCCCTGGCCGCCCAGCTTCTCGGGCACCAGCAGCCCGGCGACGCCCATGTCGGAGGCGAGGGTCTGCCACACCTCCCGGTCGTACGGCCGGCCGGAGTCGACGAAGCGGAGGACCGCGGACGGGTCGCAGCGGTCGGCGAGCAGGGAACGGACCGCCGCCCGCAGGTCGTTCTCGGTCTCGGAGTACAGCAGGTCCGGTCCGGACGTGGGCTCGGTTCCGCTCATCGGGCGAGCTCCTTCCAGGGGATGTTCTTGTCGGTGCGGGGCTCGGCCGGCAGGCCCAGGACGCGCTCGGCGACGATGTTGAGCAGCACCTCGGTGGTGCCGCCCTCGATGGAGTTGCCCTTGGCCCGGAGGTAGCGGTAGCCGGCGTCCCGTCCGGTGAAGTCGACCAGTTCGGGTCGGCGCATCGTCCAGTCCTCGTAGAGCAGGCCGTCCTCGCCGAGGAGTTCGACCTCCAGTCCGCTGATCTCCTGGTTGAGCCGGGCGAAGGCCAGCTTCATCGCCGACCCCTCGGGCCCGGGGGCCCCGGCGGCGAGCTGCTGGCGCAGCCGCTCCCCCGCGAGCCGTGCGGTCTCCGCGTCCACCCACAGCTCCAGCAGCCGCTGATGCAGGGCGTGGGTGCGCAGTTCGGGCCGTTCCCGCCAGAGGTCGGCGACCAGCCCGATCATGCCTCCCTCGCGGGGCACCCGGCCGCCGCCGATGGCCACCCGCTCGTTCATCAGCGTCGTTTGGGCGACCTTCCAGCCGTCTCCGACCTCGCCGAGCCGGTGGCGGTCGGGGATGCGGACGCCGCTCAGGAAGACCTCGTTGAACTCGGCCTCGCCGGTGATCTGGCGCAACGGCCTGACCTCGACGCCCGGGGCGGTCATGTCGCAGACGAAGTAGGTGATGCCGCGGTGCTTGGGCACGTCCGGGTCGGTGCGGGCGATGAGGATGGCCCAGCGTGCGGTGTGGGCGCTGGACGTCCACACCTTCTGGCCGTCGACGATCCAGTCGTCCCCGTCCCGTACGGCGCGGGTGGCGAGCGCGGCGAGGTCGGAGCCCGCTCCGGGCTCGCTGAACAGCTGGCACCACACCTCCTCGCCCAGCCACAGCGGCCGCAGGAAGCGGCGCCGCTGCTCCTCGGTGCCGTAGGTGAGGATCGTGGGGGCGGCCATGCCGAGGCCGATGCCGATCCGGCGGGGGTCGTTGTCGGGCGCGCCGGCCGCCTCCAGTTCGGCGTCGACGACGGCCTGGAGGGAACGGGGCAGGTCCAGGCCGCCGAGGCCGACGGGGTAGTGCACCCAGGCGAGCCCGGCGTCGAAGCGAGCGCGGAGGAATGCGGCGCGGTCGGTGGTGGCGGGGTCGTGCGCGTCGAGCAGGGCGGCCACCCGGTGGCGCAGTTCACCGGCGTCGGGGTCGGGGGCTCCCGCGGCCTCGGTGCGTGCCATGGCGCGGCTCCTTCCGGTCAGTGGCGTGGGATCAGTTGGGGGTGACGACGATGCGGCCGGTGGTGGTGCCGTCGGCGACGCGCTGCACGGCGTCCGCCGCGTCGGCGAGCGCCACCCGTTCGCTGACCAGGGGTTTGATCGCGCCCCGTGCCGCGAGTTCGGTGAGCTCGCGGTGACAGGCGTCGATCGCGGCCGGGTCGTGGGCGTTGTAGAGGCCCCAGTGCAGGCCGACGATCGCGTAGTTCTTCACCAGGGCGTGGTTGAGGCCCGGGCTGGGGATGGCCCCGCTCGCGAAGCCGACGACCAGCAGCCGGCCCTCGAAGGCGATGCACTTGACGGACTTGGCGTAGGCGTCGCCGCCGACCGGGTCGTAGACGACATCGGCGCCCCGGCCGCCGGTCGCCTCCTTGACCGCGGCCACGATGTCCTCGGTACGCCGGTCGATGACCAGGTCGCAGCCGAGTTCACGGGCGGTGCGGGCCTTGTCGCGGCCGCCGACGACGCCGATGACGGTGGCGCCCGCGGCCTTGCCGAGCTGGACGGCCGCGCTGCCGACCCCTCCCGCGGCGGCGTGCACCAGCAGCGTCTCCCCCGCCTTCAGGTGCGCCCGCCGGTGCAGGCCGAACCAGCCGGTCTGGTAGCCGATGTGCAGCGCCGCGGCCTCGGCGTCGTCGAGGGAGCCGGGCGCGGGCCGTACGGTGGCGGCGTCGGCCACCGCGAGTTCGGCGAAGCCGCCCCGGGGCAGCGGCGGCTGGGCGAGCACCCGGTCCCCGACCCGCCCCTCGGCGCCCTCCCCCACGGCGACGATCTCTCCGCAGATCTCGACGCCCGGCGTGAAGGGGAGCGGTGGCCGCACCTGGTACTGGCCCCGGCAGAGCAGGGCGTCGGGGAAGTTGATGTTGGCGGCCCGCACCCGCAGCAGGTGCTGTCCCGGCCCGGCGACCGGGTCCGGCACCTCGTCGAGGCGCATCACCTCGCGGGGCTCGCCGTTCTCGTGCACTCGCCATGCCTGCATCGGGTGGCCTCCAACGAACGTCGACAGGGGGCGGCGTGCCCCGCACCGGTCGCATACTAAGCGGTCGCTCGGCTCAAGGGACAGGCCGCCGCGGACGTTTTTCGGGGCGTGGCGGGGCGTGGCGGGGCGGTGGTGCCTGGTGTGCGCCGGTCTCGTCCGGGGCGGCGACGGCGGAAGCCCGCCGGCTCGGCCGGCCCGGGGTCGGGGAGGGGGCGGGGCAGGGGGCGGCGTCGGGGTCAGGGCCGGAAGCCGGGTTCGGGGGCCCGGGCCTCGGCCGGGGCCGGTCGGCAGCGGAGCCGGGGGCCGGCCGCCGGAGGGTGCCTGCTCCGAGGGGACGGGTTGCCGGGGGCGGCCCCGGTCAGCCCTTGCGGCGCGGCTGCGCCCGTACGTGCATGCGCTCGCCCTGCGGGCCGAAGAGGCTCAGGAATTCGGCCGGCTCCTCGCCCGCCGACCCGAACCAGTGCGGCAGCCGGGTGTCGAACTCCGCCGCCTCCCCCGGCCCCAGCACCAGATCGTGATCGGCCAGCACCAGCCGCAGCCGCCCGGAGAGCACGTACAGCCACTCGTAGCCCTCGTGGGTGCGCGGGTCCGGTTCCTCGTTCCGGGCCGGAACGACCACCTTGTACGCCTGGAGCCCACCGGGCCGCCGGGTCAGCGGCAGCATCGTTCTGCCACCCCGCTCGACGGGCTCGGAGCGGACCCGGGGATCGCCGACCGGCGGTGCGCCGACCAGCCGGTCGAGCGGGACCTGGTGGGCCCGGGCGATGGGCAGCAACAGCTCCAGGCTCGGCCGGCGGCCGCCCGATTCGAGCCGGGAGAGCGTGCTCACCGAAATGCCGGTGACGGCGGAGAGGGCGGTGAGCGTGGCGCCGCGCTCCTTCCGGATGCGGCGGAGCCGCGGCCCCACGTTCGCCAGTACCTCGTCCAGGTTCTCCGGGTCCGTCATGAGGACATCGCAGAACCGGCAAAGCCATTTGTCAATACCGCCTGGGTTCGCAGCAGTCGGGGCGCGGCGGGGTGCGAGGTTCCGCGCGGGCCGCCCGGTACGGCCCGACGCGTCCGGGCGCGGCGGCGCGGCGGTGCGGCGGGGGCGGCCGGTCCCGCGACCGGCCCCGGATCAGCGGCCGGCGCGCCAGGTGAGGACGTCGGTCAACTCTGCGTGGACTGCCGGGTCGCGTACCGCGCGCGTGGGGTCGTGGGCGACGGCCGTGAGCCGGTGCGGGCGCCGGTTCCAGGGATGGATGACGCGCCGCACGGCCACGGTCCGCTCCCCGCGCAGCCGCCTGACCTCCTTGCCGTCCAGGTACCAGCGCACGGCCGGCTGACGGTGCGTCCCGGCGAGCCGGGGCACCCGGAGGCGGACCGTGTCCCGGCGGGTGAGCCGACGGTCCGTGGCGGGGCTGCCGGCGAGGACGGTGGCGTGCCGGTAGAAGCCCGCGATCATCGCCTCGCGGCCGACGCTGTTGAACTCCCGCCCCAGGGTGCGCATGATCGAGTTCTCGCTGGGCCGGTACAGACCGCGCGGGTAGTAGCCACCCCCTTCGAAGGTCCCGGTGACTCCGCCGTCGGGGGTCGGCTCGCCGAGCCAGCGGAACCACTTCACCCGCAGGTCCGCCAGTTCGTCCGCGGTGTGCGTGGAGGTGTTCACCTCGCTCGGCTCGGGCCCGGTGTACTCCCCGTACTCGTCGTAGACGTACTCGTCGGCGAGCTTGCCCAGGGAGTGTCCGGTCTCGTGCACGGCCACCTGGCCCGATTTCTCGTTGCCCCCGGCGACGGTCGCGATGCCCTCGTATCCCAGCGGGGAAACGACGTCGTTGTACCCGGCGCCGCCGTACTTGGCGCTGTTGGCGACCACGACGACGAGGTCGGCCTCGGGCGCGTGGGCGGCGTAGCGCTCGACGGCGTCGGTGTCGACGCAGAGCAGCCGCTCCAGGCCGTCGCACCAGAAGTAGCTGTGCAGCGCGGTGTCCCTGACCGTCTCCTGGTCCGGGTCGCCGGAGACGCCGGAGTCACGGGAGACCGCGTCGACCGCCCACACGTTGAAGAGGTTCCGGTAGGTGCTGTATGGCTGAACGCCCGTGATCTCGTCCCACTTCTCCCGGGCGTCGGTGTGGAACCGGGCCAACTCGTCGGCGGTGTAACCGTCACCGATGACGACGACGTCGAGCTTGTCCTCGGTCGGGCCGTTCTCGACGACGGGGGTCACCTCACCGTCACCCGCCACCGGGCCCGTTCCGCGGCCGATCCGCCCGGGAGCGCGGGCCGGGACCTCGACGGTGCGGGGGTGGGCGGCCGGAGACGAGAAGTACTCGACCCGCTGCGTGGCGCGGTCCCGGCCGGACAACACAGCGGCCGCCCCGGAATCCGAAGCGGCCGCGAACGGGGCCGCGGCAGCGAGCACCATTGCGGTGACGAGCCCGACGGCCGCGCGAAATCTGCCTATGTGCACTGCGTTCCTCCCGGGTGGGGGCGGGGACGGAGCATGCCAGTAAGCGCCGATGTAAGCGCTGTTAATCAGCGAGTCAACCTAGAGGGCACGGCAGTGAGCGGCAATGGGCTGTCACATAAATGTTGATGAGAGCTCGTCAGCGCCTCAAGATGGCCGCTGTCGTCGCCTACGCCATGCATCGGACACTCCGTGGACGACCAGGCATTCGCTTGGCACTCTGTGGCCACGGCTCCCCGACCCGCCCATGATCCGGGCACCCGAAGCGGGCAGTGAGGTCGGACCCGATGGGCATTCACCGTCACCGATGCTCGCTCAACCGGTCCGGGTTCGGACGGTGTTCAGGTGCGGACGCGGCACCCCGGTCGCCGTGCCCGCACCTGAACGGCTGGTCGAGGAGCGTCCGGCCCCGCCAGGCGCGAGCAGCGTCAGGCCTCGCTCCCGCCCCATCCCGTACGCCCCCGTCCCGGGACGTCACGCCTCGTCGCGGGACAGGGCCAGCAGCCGGTCCAGGACGCGGGGGCCGCTGCTGCGGACGCCGTCGTGCTCGAATTCGTCGGTGACCCAGCTGCGCAGGCCGCCGATGGCGCCCGCGGTGCGCAGGGCGTGGGCGGCGTCCACGTACATGTCGTCGTGGTACACCGCCGCGGCGACCGGGACCGCGTTGGCGGCGAGCCGCTGCGGGTCGTACAGCGGTGTCCAGCCGGTGCGTTCGGCCAGCAGCCGGCCGGTGTCGCGGAGCGGGCGCAGGGCCGGGTCGGTGTCGAGCATCCAGGGGTAGATCATCTCCCCGGTGAAGAGCACCGGCTCCCCGGCGTCCAGGGCCCGTCCGGCGTCGAACTCCGGGAACTCGGACCGGACCCGGTGCGCCGCCCAGTCCGTGGCGGTCCCGTCCTGTGAGTAGATCGACTCGTGGAGCAGGGCGTAGAGCGGGCTCGACGCACCGGAGAGCACCCCGCGGACGGCTTCGAGGAACGCGTCGGAGAGCTGCGGGCCGGACGCGGTGCGGACGAACGCGTCCTCGAGGAGGTAGTGCAGCCGGTGGGATCCGCCGGTGCCGCCGAGCAGGGTGCCCAGGGACTGGAAGGCCTCGACGGTGAGGCGGTGGCCGCCGGGCAGTTCGGCGGGGTGTTCGCGCAGCCGGCCGGCGATCCGCCGGGCGGCCTCGACGTCCTGCGGATAGCGGGCGTAGTGGGCGCGGTTGCGGCGGGCGACCCGGGGATAGGCGGCGCGGTAGACCTCGTCCGGCCCCGCGTCGAGCGAGGGCAGACCGCCGGTGATCAGGGCGCCGCGCAGGCCCTCGGGGGCGGCGCCGAGGTAGTGGACGGCGCAGAAGCCGCCGAAGCTCTGGCCGAGGACGGTCCAGGGCGCACCGCCGGTCAGCCGGGGGCGGATCCACTCGCAGTCCGCCACGATCGCGTCGGCGCGGAAGCGGGCCAGGTAGTCGGCCTGCTCCTGCGGGCCGCCGCGCAGTGGCAGGGTCTGCCGGCAGGCGGGCGTGGAGCGGCCGGTTCCGCGCTGGTCGAGCAGCAGGACGCGGTATTCCTGCACGGCCCGCTGCACCCAGTCGGTGGCCCCGACGGGCCGCCGGGCGCCGCATCCGGGGCCGCCCTCCAGGTAGACCAGCCAGGGCAGCTCCTGGTCCTGCCGGCCCGGGGCCGTCACCTCGCGGGCGTAGAGCTCGAGCTGCTCGCCGTCCGGTGCGGCGTGATCGAGGGGCACCTGGAAGTGATGGTCCGTGAGCACGAGTCCCGGCTGCCGATAGCTGGTCAATTGTCCTCCTGGTCCGTCGCACCCATGGCCATTAAGCCCATAGTTAACTAGCCTTAACGGCGGATCAAACCAGTGGGGCCGCTCCCGGCCAGGGGGCCCGAGGGGCGGCCGCTGAGGGGGACGGGACGGATGGCGAGCAGCACCAGTGCCGGCGGCGGCCGGGCCGGGGACACCGGGATCGGCCGACGGGTGCAGCGACTGCGCACCGAGCTCGGGCTGACACAGCGGCAACTGGCCGAACCGGAGTACACCGCCGCCTACATCTCCACCCTGGAGTCGGGCCGGGTCCGGCCCTCCGAGACCGCGCTGCGCCACCTCGCGGAGCGGCTGGGCACCAGCGTGGACGAGCTGGCCACCGGGCGGCCCGCGCACCTCGCCACCGAACTGCGGCTGGGGCTCACCGACGCCCGGCAGCTGCTCGGCGCGGGGGATGCCACGGACGCCGCGGAGCTGGTGCGCAGACTGCTGGTCACCGCGGAGCGGCACGGCTTCACGGCGGAGCGGGCGGAGGCGCTGATCGCCCTCGGCGACTGCGCGCTGGATCTGGGCGAGCTCACCGAGGCCCGGGAGAGCTTCGAGGCGGCCGAGCTGCTGCTGGCCGGGGAGCCGCTGCCGCGCCGGGCCGCCGCCGTACGGGGCCGCGCCGTCGCCCATCTGCTCACCGGGGAGCTCCGCTACTCCTGCTACCTGCTGGAGTCGGCGATCGACGAGCTGAACCGCAGCGGCCTGCACGACCCGGACGCGCTGGCGCTGCTGCACAGCGCGGCCATCGCCCCGTACATGGACATGGGCGCGTACGCCCGGGCCGCGCAGAGCGCCGAATTCGCGCTGGCGCTCGCCCCCAGCATCAGCGATCCGGCGCTGGTGGCCCGGATGCACCGCGGCGTGGCCCGCGCCATGATCGCCGAGGGCCGGGTGGCGGAGGCCGATGCCTCGCTCACCAAGGCGCAGGAGCTCTACCGGCAGTTGCACATCCGCACCGAACTGGCGCACTGCCACTGGATGCGCGGCTATGTGCACGCGCAGGACGGGGATCTGGAGACGGCCGAATCCGAGCTGCGCACGGCCCGGGAGATGCTGGCGTCCAAGCGGGCCCAGCTGTTCACGGCGCAGGTGGAGGTGGAGCTGGCGGATGTCCTGCGGCGGCGCGGCCGCTGCGAGGAGGCGGCGGCGCTGCTGGGGCGCATGCTCGACGGGATCGGCGCCGCCCTCGGCCCGGAGCGCGGGGCGGTGCACGCGGCGGGCGCCCACCGGCTGCTGGGGATGATCGCCGACGAGGGCGGGGCGACGGACGAAGCGGAACGGCACTACTGCGAGGCCCTGTCCCTGCTGGAGCACTCGGGAGCGGCCGGGGACCTCGCCGACATCTGCCGGCTCCTCGGGGATCTGCTGCGCCGCGAGGGGCGGACCGAGGCGGCGCTCGACGCGTACCGCACGGGGCTCGGTCACCGGCCGGCACCGGGCACCACCACCCTCGGAACGGGTCCGGCCGAACCGTCGCTGTGAGCCTCCTCCCCGGTGACCGTCCTCGTACCACCCGGTCGCCGTCTCGGTGAACGCAGCCGAGGGGACAGGGGACCCATCCGTGCCCGAAGATCATCGGATGGACTTGGATGACGTGCTGGTGGGCCACTGGAGCAGCGTGCCGTTCTCCTACGGCGCCATGGAGGCTTCCGAGATCGGGTTCCTCGGGGGCGGACGGGGGTGGAGCTCATGGTTCAACGCCGGCGCGCTGTCCGTCACACGCTTCAGCTGGCGCTGCCCGGAACCGGGGGTTCTGGAACTGCGTGCGCACTGGACGGTCGAGGGAACGCCCGGCCGGACGGCCGGTCCACCGGCGTTCTCCTCGGTGGAGCGGATGGAACGGCTGCATGACGTCGGGCGCCATCGCTACGGGTTCGGTCCTGCGGTACCGGCGCCGGGAGCGGAGGCGTTGACGGCGGTCACCTTCGAGGAGCCGGTGGAGTTCTGCCACCAGTACGCCAGGGGAGCGAGACGGATCCGGCCCGAGGAGGACCCCACCCACCTGGTGCTGCCCTATCAGTAGCCCGGCCTCCCAGCAGCCCGGCACGAAGGTGTTCCACGCGAGACGGCGGCTTCGTCGCGTGGAACGACCTCTGTGAGGCGTCACGTGCGCCTCGCGCCGCCATCACGGTGCAGGCCTGGGCCACGCTGACGCGGTGGCCCTCTCGCCGTCCCTGCCGGGGCGCTCCACCGCTCCGGCGCACGCCCGCCCAAGAACCCATGTCTGCTCGGTAATTCGAAGATCAACCCACTCGTTCGAGCGATTCCGGAGTTCCGGTGGACGCTGATAGCTTCGCTGGCGGTGACAAGCGGTTCCCGCCGCAAGGTTTTCCGCACCGGGAAATCGACTTCTCACCGAGAAAGTCTTCTGCACAAAGATGGGTGGGCGTCCATGGTGACCACGTCGGTGGATTCGAATTCTTCCGATGAGGACGGTCAGTCGCAGCTGAGCCTGGGGACGGCAGCTGCCCGTAATTTGGCGACAACGACCAAGTCCGTTCCACAGATGCAGGGCATCACCTCACGCTGGCTGCTCCGGCTGCTGCCGTGGGTCCAGGTGCCGGGGGGCACCTATCGGGTCAACCGCCGGCTGAGCCACACCCTCGGGGACGGCCGGATCGAGTTCGTCACGACCGGGGCCGAGGTGCGGGTCATCCCGGCGGAGCTGGGCGAGTTGCCGCTGCTGCGCGATTTCGGCGACAGCGGAGTGCTCGACGCGCTGGCGGACCGTTTCGTGCAGCGCGAGTACGCGGCCGGTGAGCTGATCGCCGAGGCCGGCCGGCCCGCCGGCCACCTCTTCCTCATCGCGCACGGCAAGGCGACGAAGCTCGCCCCGGGACCGTACGACGAGCAGTCCGTGGTGGAGGTGCTGGCCGACGGCGCGCACTTCGGGGACCAGGCGATCGCGGCTCCCGAGGCGGACTGGTCGTACAGCCTCAAGGCCGTCACCGCCTGCACCGTTCTGGCCCTGCGGCGGCAGGATTTCGACGAGGTGGCGCAGGGGTCGGAGGAGCTGCGCGGCCATCTGCGCCGCCGGGCCGAACTCCCCCGCCAGCGGCGGCGGAACGCCGAGGGTGAGGCGGCCATCGAGGTGGCCTCGGGCCACACCGGGGAGCCGGCGGTGGCGGGCACGTTCGTGGACTACGAGCTCGCACCGCGCGAGTACGAGCTGAGCGTCGCGCAGACCGTCCTCCGGGTCCACAGCCGCGTCGCCGACCTCTACAACGAACCCATGAACCAGGTCGAGCAACAGCTCCGCCTCACCGTCGAAGCCCTCCGCGAACGCCAGGAACACGAACTCATCAACAACCGCGAGTTCGGCCTCCTCCACAACGCCGACCTCAAGCAGCGCATCCACACCCGCAGCGGCCCGCCCACCCCCGACGACCTCGACGAACTGCTGGCCACGGTGTGGAAGGACCCGGGACTGATCCTGGCCCATCCGAAGGCCATCGCCGCCTTCGGGCGGGAGTGCAACCGGCGCGGGGTGCATCCGGACGCGGTCGATGTCCAGGGGCACTCGGTTCCCGCCTGGCGCGGCGTGCCGATCTTCCCGTGCAACAAGATCCCCGTCACCGGCGCACGCACCAGCTCCATCATGGTGCTGCGCACCGGCGAGGCCGCCCAGGGCGTCATCGGACTGCACCGCACGGGGGTCGAGGACGAGTACGAGCCGGGCCTCTCGGTGCGCTTCATGGGGATCGACGAAAAGGCCATCATCTCCTATCTGGTGAGCGCCTATTATTCCGCCGCCGTTCTCGTCCCGGATGCCCTGGGAATTCTGGAGAACGTGGAAGTCGGGCACTAGGCCCGCACTCTTTTCCGTACGGGACTCCTCGCACAGGATTCCTCGTACAACGACAGCACAGCGGAACCGATTTCGCATGCTGTCCGGTGAACAGCCGAGCTTTTCCCGTGAACAGCCGGTGCCGAACCGGCTGTTCCACGACACGTACCGCACAGAAATGGGTGACATTCCCCGATGACCACGTCTGTGGAAATGAGTTCCGCCTCCGAGGACGGGCAGCAGCCCCAGCTCAGTCTGGCGACCGCCGCGGCGCGGAACCTGGCCACCACGACCAAGTCGGTCCCCCAGATGCAGGGGATCTCCTCGCGGTGGCTGCTGCGCGCGCTGCCCTGGACCGAGGTCACCGCCGGCACGTACCGGGTCAACCGCCGTCTCACCCACACACTGGGGGACGGGCGCGTCGAGTTCGTCACCACCGGAGCCGAGGTCCGGGTGATCCCCGCCGAACTGCGGGAGCTCCCCCAGTTGCGCTCCTTCGACAACGCTTCGGTACTGGAGGCGCTGGCCGACCGGTTCGTGCAGCGGGAGATCGCCGCGGGGCAGACGATCGTGGAAGCCGGCCGGCCGGTGGACCGCGTCATCCTCATCGCGCACGGCAAGGCCGACAAGCTGGGCACCGGGAAGTACGGCGACCGCACGGTGCTGGGCGTCGTCGCCGACGGCGACCACATCGGCGAGGATCTGCTGACCGGGCAGGGCGGCGACTGGCCGTTCACCCTGCGGGCCGCGACCACCTGCACCGTGCTGGCCCTCCCCCGGCACGCGCTGGACGAGGTCACCGCACGGTCCGAGGCGCTCCAGGAGCATCTGGAGGAGTTCCGCGCGGCACCCCGGCTCCCGCAGAACAAGCACGGTGAGGCGGCCATCGAGCTGGCCTCGGGGCACAGCGGCGAGTTCGCGCTGCCGGGCACGTTCGTGGACTACGAACTCGCACCGCGCGAGTACGAGCTGAGCGTCGCGCAGACCGTCCTCCGGGTCCACAGCCGCGTCGCCGACCTCTACAACGAACCCATGAACCAGGTCGAGCAACAGCTCCGCCTCACCGTCGAAGCCCTCCGCGAACGCCAGGAACACGAACTCATCAACAACCGCGAGTTCGGCCTCCTCCACAACGCCGACCTCAAGCAGCGCATCCACACCCGCAGCGGCCCGCCCACCCCCGACGACCTCGACGAACTGATCTCGCGGCGGCGGAAGACGCAGCTGCTGCTGGCGCACCCGACGACCATTGCGGCGTTCGGCCGGGAGTGCAACCGGCGGGGTCTCTACCCGCAGGGGGTGGAGTACATGGGGCAGCAGGTGCGGGCCTGGAGGGGCATTCCGCTGCTGCCGTGCAACAAGATCCCGGTCACCGAGGCGCGGACGAGTTCCGTCCTCGCGCTGCGGACCGGGGAGGCCGACCAAGGCGTGGTGGGCCTGCGCCAGACGGGGATTCCGGACGAGGTGCAGCCGGGGCTCAATGTGCGGTTCATGGGGATCAACGAGAAGGCCGTCATCTCCTACCTGGTGAGCGCCTACTTCTCGGCCGCCGTCCTGGTGCCGGACGCCCTGGGCATCCTGGAGGACGTGGAGGTCGGCCACCAGGACGGGTGACGCGCCCGGGGCAGTGCGCGCGGCGCGGCGGGGTCTCCCTCCCCCGCCGTGCCGCGTGCGTGTACCCTCGCGGCTGCTGCCGCACGCCGGGCGTCAGATGAGCCGCTTCTCCCGGAGGTACGAGCGCGCCACATCGGCGGGCAGTCGGCGCCAGCTGTCCACCCGCTCGTTGAGCCGCGTCAGGTCTTCGGTGGTCAGCACCCGGTTGAGCGCGTTCAGCGCGTTCACGACGCCGGTGTCACGGGCCCGGCCGGCGTGGAGCACGGGCACGATGTGGTCGGCGTTCTGCAACTGCCGGTCGTCGGCGAGGAGGACCAGGCCGAAGCTGTCGAGGGTGCCGTCGGTACTGGTGGTCAGCACCAGTTGGTCCCGGCCCGACGCAACGGCCTGCTTGGCCTGGGTGGTGCCCACGCCCTTGGGATCGACTCCGGTGACCCGGATGCCGTACCGGCGGCGCAGACCGGGCAGGCAGTACGGCCGGCGGACGCATTCGTCACCGGCCGCCAGGCGCACCCGCAGGCCGGAGGCGCCCAGTTGGGAGAGGGTCGTCAGCCGGTGCCGGGCGGCGAAGGAGCGGCTGACGGCGAAGGCGTTGCGGTCGACGGCCCGGCCCGGCTCCAGGACCGTGAGACCGCGGGCGGCGGCGAGGGGCCGCAGGGCCTGCAGGGTGGCGCCGAGGTCGGGCGAGGCGACGGGCTTCGCGTCGGGGCCGTGCCGCTTGGCCCGCAGCCAGTCGGCGAGGGTGGCGGCGTACTCGGGGACGACGTCGATCCGGCCGCTCTCCAGGGCTGGTTCGTACAGCTCCCGGTTGCCCACGGTCAGGATGTCGGTCCGGTACCCGGCCCGGCCGAGCAGCAGGGCGTACATCTGTGCCAGCAGCTCGCTCTCGGTGAAGCCCGCCGACGCCACGGTGAGGTGCCGGCCGCCGGGCGGGGCTCCGGTGACCTCGCCCCGCCGTTCCAGGGCGGGCCCGGTGGCGCAGCCGGTGAGCAGCAGGGCGGCCGCCAGGGCCGTGCCGGCGCGGGCCGCCGGCCTCCTGCGGCCCGCCGAACTTCTTCGGACCGCCGAACTTCTTCGGACCGCCGAACCTCTTCGGACCGCCGGCCTGCTGCGAACCATTGGCCTGCCGCGAACCGTCGGCATCATCGCGTCCGCCCGCGCAGCCAGGCGGGCGCCAGTCGCGTCGCGCCGACGAACGTCCCTTCCACGCACAGGGCGAGCAGGGCCACGAGCACCGCGCCCGCGATGACCTGCGGGGGGCTCGCGAGGCTGAAACCGGCGGTGATGATCCGCCCCAGTCCGCCCCCTCCGGCCAGGGCCGCGATGGTGGCGGTGGCGACGAGTTGGACGGCCGCGATGCGCACACCGGTGAGCACCAGCGGTATGGCCAGGGGCAGTTCGACGTTCCACAGCAGCTGACGGCCGGTCATGCCCATGCCCCGGGCGGCCTCCACGACGTCCGGATCGGCTCCGCGCACACCGACGTAGGCGTTGGTGAGCAGCGGTGGCACGGCGAACAGCACCAGGGCGATCATCGTGGGCCCTTCCCCGTACCGGCCGACCGGGCTCAGCAGGAGCAGCACCAGCACGGCGAACGTGGGAACGGCGCGGCCCACGTTGGAGACGTTGACGGCGAGCACGCCACCGCGGCCGAGGTGGCCCAGGACGACGGCGACCGGCAGCGCGATGAGGCAGCTGACGAGCAGACAGACCGCGGTGAGCCAGGCGTGTTCGGCGAGCCGGCTGCCGATGCCGTCCGCTCCGGCCCAGTGTGCGGGGTCGGTGAGCCAACGGGCCGCCTGTGCCGTGGTGTTCACCGTGCCGCCCGGTGGCGCTGCCAGGGGGTGAGCAGCCGTTGCGCGCCGAGCAGGAGCAGGTCGGCGCCGACGGCGAGGGCGACGCAGAGCGCGGAGGCGGTGAGCACCTGGGCCTTGAAGTAGCTGTTCATGCCGGTGTTGATGAGGTTGCCGAGACCGCCGTGGCCGACGACGGCCCCCAGGGTCGCGAGCGACACGGCGGACACGGTCGCGATCCGCACCCCGGCCATGACGGCCGGTACGGCGAGCGGCAGTTCGACGGCGAGCAGCAGGCGCAGCGGTCCGTAGCCGAGCCCGCGGGCCGCTTCCCGGACGTCCGCGGGGACGCCGTCGAGTCCCGCGAGGATGTTGCGGACGAGCAGAGTGAGCGAGTACAGCACCAGCCCGGCGACGACGACGGACTCCGAGAGCCCGTACAGCGGCAGGAGCAGCGAGAACATGGCCAGCGAGGGAATCGTGTAGAGCACCGTGGTGACGCCGAGGACGGGCGGGGCCGCCCAGCGGCGGCGCCGGGCGAGGAGCGCCAGCGGGACGGCGAGGACCAGGGCGAGTCCGACCGCTGCCGAGGTGATGCGGAGGTGTTCCAGGAGCGCGTCGAGGAGGACCTCGCGGCGGGTGCTGAGATACGCGCCGCAGATCCAGTCGTTGTGAGCGAGACAGTCGTCCGGGGTCGCGGTCACCTCACCATTGCAGCCCGGAGGCTGCGCCGGGCGCGCGTCCTGTTCGTCCTTTCGGGGTACCCCGGCCCACAGGCGCCCCATTGGTCCGTACCTTGCCGCGGCGTCCCGCTTCCCGCGCTCTCACCCCTTTACACACGCTGTCGTCCTGTGTTCACTGGCCCGTTATTGACACAGCGTGTAGTTGTGCAGTTGTCTTTTGCAGCCTTGTTCGGAGTCCTGGGAGCCCCTGTGATCGCCCACCGTGCCCAAGCTGTCGCCTTGAGCGGCTGCCTCGCCCTTGCGGCCCTGCCCCTGAGCGCCTGTGGCGCCCTGACGAAGGATGCCGTCGAGAGCAAGAACGCCTCGGTCGCCACCTCAGCCGAGGACGCGGGTGGGATGGAATCCCTGGTCGCCGCGGCGAAGAAGGAGGGGCGGCTGAACGCGGTCGCCATCCCGCGCGACTGGGCGAACTACGGCGACCTGATCGACGGCTTCGAGAAGAAGTACGGCATCACGGTGCACGTGTCCAACCCTGATGGGTCCAGTGAGGACGAAATCAAGGCGGTCAAGGCCGACAAGGGCAAGAACCACACACCGGACATCCTCGATGTCGGCGGTTCCTTCGCCCGGGACGCGGCCCGGGAGGGCCTGCTCGCGACCTACAAGGTCGAGCCGTTCAGCAAGATCCCGAAGACCCACAAGGACCCGCGGGCCCGCTGGTACAACGACTACGGCGGCTACATCTCGATCGGCTGTGACGCCAACCGGGTCGAGACCTGCCCGGAGTCGTTCGCCCAGCTGCTGCGGCCCGAGTACGCCGGGAAGGTCGCCATCAACGGCAACCCGAACAAGTCGGGCTCGGCCTTCGGAGTGGTGTACGCGGCGGCGCTGGCCAACAACGGCTCCTTCAACGACATCGAGCCGGGCCTGGACTACTTCCGGAAGCTCAAGAGCCGGGGCAACTTCAACCCCGTCGAGTCGACCCCGGCCACCGTTTCGAACGGCAAGACGCCCATCAGCGTCGACTGGGACTACCTGAACGCCGGTTACGCCGACCAGTTCCGCGACAAGGGCATGGACTGGCAGGTCTCCGTCCCCACCGACGGCGTCTTCGCCCAGTACTACACCCAGGCGATCAACAAGAAGGCCCCGCACCCGGCGGCCGCCCGCCTGTGGCAGGAGTACCTGTTCAGCGCCGAGGGCCAGAACCACCGGCTCGACGGCTACGCGCGCCCGGTCCTCATGGACGCCATGAAGGCGGACGGGACGCTGCACGAGATCGCCGCTGCCTGGCTGCCGGAGGTGGAGGGCGTGCCGCGGTTCCCGAGCGAGGCGCAGACCGTCAAGGCCAAGAAGGTCGTGGCCCGCGGCTGGTCGCGCGCCATGTCCCGCTGAGGCATCGCAGCGGGAGCCGTTCGCGGCTGACGGCCGTCCGGACGGCGGCGGGCCCCCGCCGTCCGGTCAGCGCGCGCCGTACACCGGCTCCGCGGGCCGGGCGTCGGCCAGCAGTCCCAGCGCCACGTCACCGGCCTCGGCCGGCGTCCAGCGCGCCCCCTTGTCCACGGTGGGACCGGCTCGCCAGCCCTCCATCACGGTGATCCGGCCCGCTTCGGCCTCGAAGACCCGGCCCGTCACCCCGGCGGAGCCCGCCGAGCCCAGCCAGACGACGAGCGGGGAGACGTTCTCCGGGGCCATCGCGTCGAACGCGCCGTCACCCGGCGCCGCCATGGCCTCCTCGAAGGTCCGTTCCGTCATCCGGGTGCGGGCCGCGGGGGCCACGGCGTTCACCTGGATGCCGTAGCGGCCCATCTCGGCGGCGGCGACGAGGGTGAGGGCGACGATCCCGGCCTTGGCGGCGGAGTAGCTGCCCTGCCCGACGCTGCCGAGCAGTCCGGCGCCGGAGCTGGTGTTGATCACGCGGGCCTCGGGGGCGCGCCCCGCCTTCGCCTCGGCCCGCCAGTGCGCCGCCGCGTGCCGCAGGGGCAGGAAATGGCCCGTGAGATGGACGCGGACGACGGCGTCCCAGTCGTCCTCGTCCAGGTTGACGAGCATCCGGTCCCGCAGGAATCCCGCGTTGTTGACCAGGGTGTCGAGGCGGCCGAACGCGTCGAGCGCGGTGGTGACGAGCGAGGCGGCGCCCGTGGCGGTCGCGATGTCTCCCGTGTGGGCGACCGCCTCGCCGCCTGCGGCCCTGATCTCGTCCACGACGTGCTGGGCCGGGCCGGAGGAGCCTCCCGCGCCGTCCGGGCCGACGCCGAGGTCGTTCACGACCACGCGGGCGCCCTCGGCCGCGAAGGCCAGGGCGTGCGCCCGCCCGAGCCCCCGCCCCGCCCCCGTCACCACGACGACGCGCCCGTTGCAGATTCCGGTCATTCCGCACTCCTCCGTCGGCACTTCGGCTTTCTCCGTCGGCGCTTCGGCCTCGATGGTCGGTCAGTGCTGTGCCGGCCGGCCCCTCGCCGGCCACGGCCCTGCGAGCTCTGTGCTCGGGGCGCTCGCCTGTGCCCGTCGCCCGTCGCCCGTCGGCCGTTCACCCGGGCGCCTGCGCGGCCCGGCGGATCGTGCGGGGCGCCGCCGCACGGCCGGTCCGGCTCAGCGGGGGCGGGTCCGGTCGGCGTCGTCCGCCGGTGGGGCGGTCGCGGTCGCCGCGTCCAGGAACGCGGGGCGCTCCCCGCCCCCGTGGACGAGCAGGCTGGCCCCGGTGATGTACGCGGCGCGGTCGGACGCGAGGAAGACGGCGGCGTCGCCGGCCTCGTCGGGCTCGGCCAGCCGGCCCAGCGGGACCGTCCGGCCGACGGCCGCCACCCCGGCGGCGTCCCCGTAGTGCAGCCGGGAGAGCTCGGTGCGCACCATGCCGAGGACGAGGGTGTTGACGCGGATGTCCGGCGCCCACTCCACCGCCATGGAGCGGGCGAGGCTCTCGAGCCCGGCCTTGGCCGCGCCGTAGGCGGCCGTCCCCGGCGAGGGGCGGCCGCCGCTCACACTGCCGATCATGATCACCGACCCCGGTGTCCGGTGCTCCGTCATCACCGCGTGGGCGGCGAGGGAGGCGGTGAGGGAGCCGGTGAGGTTCAGTTCGACGACCCGGGCATGGCGTTCGGGGGCGGCGTCCGCGAGCAGCCGGTGGGGCGTCCCCCCGGCGTTGTTGACGAGGCAGTCCAGCCGGCCGTACCGGTCGGCGATCCCGGCGAAGAACGCCCCGACCGCCAGGGCGTCCCGAAGGTCCAGAGGGTGGAAGTCCGCCGTCCGCCCCGCCGCCGCGACCGGGGCGTCGGGCGGTCGCCGCGCGGCGGCCACCACCCGGGCACCGGCCCGCAGAAAGGCCCGCGCGATGCCCGCGCCGACCCCGCGGGTGCCGCCGGTGACCACGACCACGCGCCCCGCCAGGTCCAGTTCGATGCCCACCTCGCACCTCCCGCGGCGCGCCGACCGCTGCTACCGTCCCGCCTAACAAACGTTTGGTGGAAAGGTAGCGGATTCGCTCATGGGTGTCTCCACCTCCGTCCCCGACGCGGGACTGGCCGTTGTCACCGTCGACTACCCGCCCGTCAACGCCCTGCCGGTGCGGGGCTGGCACGAGCTGGCCGACGCGGTACGCACCGCCGGACGCGACCCGGCCGTGCGCTGCGTCGTCCTGACCGCCGCCGGGCGCGGCTTCAACGCGGGCGTCGACCTCAAGGAGATGCAGCGGGAGGAGGGTCACGGCGCGCTGCTGGGCGCCAACCGGGGCTGCTACGAGGCCTTCGCCGCGGTCTACGAGTGCGAGGTTCCGGTGGTGGCCGCCGTGGCGGGCTTCTGCCTGGGCGGCGGCATCGGCCTGGTCGGCAACGCGGACGCCGTCGTGGCGAGTGACGACGCGACGTTCGGACTGCCCGAGCTGGACCGGGGCGCGCTCGGCGCGGCCACGCACCTCGCCCGGCTGGTGCCGCAGCATCTGATGCGCGCGCTGTACTTCACCTCGCGCACCGCCACCGCCGAGGAGCTGCACCGGCACGGCTCGGTCTGGCAGGTCGTCCCCCGCGAGCGGCTGCTGGACGCGGCGGTGGCGCTGGCCCGCGAGATCGCGGCGAAGGACGGCTACCTGCTGCGCCTGGCGAAGGCGGCGATCAACGGCATCGACCCCGTCGACGTGCGGCGCAGCTACCGCTACGAGCAGGGGTTCACCTTCGAGGCGAATCTCAGCGGAGTGGCCGACCGGCACCGTGAGGCGTTCGTCACCCGCAAACCGGACCGTTCACCCCCTTCCACGCCTTCGGTGGCATCGGGAACTTCGGAAGGTGCGGCGCATTCCCCCCATTCCGCAGAGGAGACGCGGTGAGCACGGACAAGACGATGACCGCCGAGGAGGCCGTCGGCCGGCTTGAGAGCGGGATGACGGTCGGCATCGGCGGCTGGGGTTCCCGGCGCAAGCCGATGGCCCTGGTGCGGGCGCTGCTGCGGTCCGGTGTCACCGACCTGACCGTGATCGCGTACGGCGGCCCGGACGTGGGGCTGCTGGCCGCCGCGGGCCGGATCCGGAAGCTGGTCACCGCGTTCGTGACGCTCGATTCGATCCCGCTGGAACCGCACTACCGGGCGGCGCGGGAGCGGGGCGCGTTCGAGCTGGTGGAGCTGGACGAGGCGATGTTCCAGTGGGGTCTGACCGCGGCTGCCCACCGGCTGCCGTTCATGCCGGTCCGGGCGGGGCTCGGTTCGGACGTCCTGCGGGTCAACCCGGGGCTGCGGACGGTGAGATCGCCGTACGAGGACGGGGAGGAGCTCGTCGCCGTCCCCGCCCTCCGCCCGGACGTCTCCCTGGTCCACCTCAACCGGGCCGACGCGCACGGCAACGGCCAGTATCTGGGCCCCGATCCGTACTTCGACGATCTCTTCTGTGCGGCGGCCCGGACCGCCTATGTCTCGTGCGAACGGATCGTGGACAGCGCGAAGCTGCTCGACGCGGGCGGTCCGCAGACGCTGCTGATTCCCCGGAGCCATGTCACCGGGGTCATCGAGGCCCCGAACGGCGCGCACTTCACCTCATGCGCCCCCGACTACGACCGCGACGAGCCGTTCCAGAGGGCCTACGCGGCCGCCGCCGCGGACCCGGCGGCCTGGCGGTCCTTCACCGACCGCTTTCTCTCCGGCGGTGAACACGCCTACCGGGCCGCGGTGGCCGCATGGCAGGAGGAGCAGCGATGACGTCCGGACCGACGGTTTCCGGAACTGTGGCGGCGACCCGCGCCGAGTACTGCGTGGTGGCGTGCGCCGAGGCCTGGCGCGGTGCCGGGGAGATCCTGGCGAGCCCGATGGGCACGGTGCCGACGATCGCCGCCCGGCTGGCGCGGCTGACGTTCGCGCCCGATCTGCTGCTCACCGACGGGGAGGCACTGCTCATCGGTGACGTCCCGGAACTGGGTGGCACGGCACGGGTGGTGGAGGGCTGGCTGCCGTTCCACCGGCACCTGGCCATGGCCGCCGGGGGCAGGCGCCACGTGATGATGGGTGCCTCGCAACTCGACCGGCACGGCAACCAGAACATCGCGTGCATCGGCGACTGGGACCGCCCCGACCGGCAGTTGCTGGGGGTCCGCGGAGCCCCTGTCAACACCCTCAACCACGCGACGAGTTACTGGGTGCCCCGGCACTCCCGGCGGGTGTTCGTCGAGCGGGTCGACATGGTCTGCGGCGTGGGCTACGACCGTGCGGTGGCCGCGGGTCCGTCGGCCACCCGGTTCCACCGCATCCCACGGGTCGTCAGCGACCTGGGGGTCTTCGACTTCGAGACCCCGGACCGGTCGATGCGGCTGGTCTCCGTGCACCCGGGGGTGACGGTCGACGATGTCGTGACGGCCACGGGGTTCCCGCTGGCGGTCGCGTCCGATACGGCGGAGCCGTCCGGGCAGGCGGATCCGTCCCGGCCGGCGCACTCGTCCCGGGCGGCCGATGGGTCCGGGACGACCGGGCCGGGGAATCCGACGGAGCCGGGCGCGTCGTCCGGGCAGGCGGATGTCCATGAGCCGGCGGATGCCCAGGAGTCGGCCTCTGCGTCCTGGGTGCCGTTCACGCGGGGGCCGACGGCCGAGGAGCTCCGGCTGATCCGTGAGGTGATCGACCCGCGCGGGCTGCGCGACCGGGAGGTCCGCTCATGACGGCGCCCGGGCAGTCCGCGGACCTGACCCGACTGCCTGTTACTGGGCAGGTGTCGGGGACGGCGTCGGCCATCCGGCGCATCGATACCCCGCTCACCCGGCTGACCGGAGTCCTGCATCCGGTCGTCCAGACCGGGATGGGCTGGGTCGCCGGCCCCCGGCTCGTCTCGGCCACCGCGGCGGCCGGAGCACTGGGCATCCTCGGGTCGGCGACCATGACACCCGATCAGCTGCGGTCCGCGATACGCGAGGTGAAGGACCGCACGGACGCGCCGTTCGGGGTCAACCTCCGCGCCGACGCCGGGGACGCGGAGGAGCGGGTGCGGATCATCATCGACGAGGGCGTGCGGGTCGCCTCGTTCGCCCTCGCGCCGTCCCGGGAGCTGATCGCGCGGTTGAAGGACGCGGGGGTAGTCGTCATTCCGTCCGTCGGCGCCCGCCGGCACGCGGAGAAGGTCGCCGCCTGGGGCGCCGACGCGGTGGTGGTCCAGGGCGGCGAGGGCGGCGGCCACACCGGCGAGGTGGCGACCACCGTCCTCCTCCCCCAGGTCGTCGACGCCGTCGACATCCCGGTGATCGCGGCGGGTGGCTTCTTCGACGGACGCGGTCTGGTTGCGGCCCTGGCGTACGGGGCGGCGGGCATCGCCATGGGCACCCGCTTCCTGCTCACTTCGGACAGCACCGTGCCCGACGCGGTGAAGGCCCGCTATCTGGCGGCGACGGTCCGGGACGTCACCGTCACCACGGCGGTCGACGGGCTGCCGCACCGGATGCTGCGCAGCGAACTCGTCGGCTCCCTGGAACGCTCCGGCCGCCTCACCGCTCTGCTCCGCGCCGTCCGGCACGCCGCGTCGTTCCGCACGATGTCCGGCCTGAGCTGGCCGCGGATGGTCCGGGACGGGCTGTCCCTGAAGCACGGCAAGGATTTGACGTGGAGTCAGGTTCTGCTCGCCGCCAACACCCCGATGCTGCTCAAGTCATCGATGGTGGACGGCCGCACCGACACCGGGGTGATGGCCTCGGGCCAGGTCACCGGGCTGATCGAGGACCTGCCGTCGTGCGCGGAACTGGTGGACCGCATCATGGCCGAGGCGGGGGCGGTGCTGAGTGGGCTGCCGGGCAGGGCTGAGCCTCCGCAGTGAGGGCACTGGAGTGTGGCCAGTCAGGCACGCTGGGCGGTAGTCAGCCGGTCGACCCGCTTGGTGAGTCGGTCGACCTGCTTGGTGATGAGCCCGAGGGGGAACTGAGCTTTCTCGCCTACGTTGAGTTCTTCGAAACTCGCCGTGACGTTGCCTGTCCGCACGAAAACGTGGTGTTCATCCCGAAGCCCACGTCCGTCCGGCAGCGGAATGATCAGGTGGAAACTGAGGGCCTCGTCCCCGACATCGGGGGCCTTCTCGAAGGTGATCTTCGCCTTGAACTTCCCGTCCGGGCCGACTCCCGTGAAGGACTTGCAGTTCGTGATCGAGTAATGAAGCTGCTGAAAGGATCCTTCTGCCATCGCCTCGTCGTACGAAGCCAGCGTGGACCCACCCCCCATGATGTTCTTCTTCCAATTGAAGATCTGGAGCACGACGGCGGACGCATTCTCGGCGTTATGCACCTCGAAAATTCTCTGGCAAGAGGCATCCGAGACAGGCGGGCTATTGCGTCGCTCACCTTCTGGAACAGGATCCTGCACAGGCACGCTCTCGGCCTGTGGCACCTCGCTGTCCCTGAGGGCGAGTGCCTTCAGCTGCTCCGCGGTTAACACGGGTCTCGAGGGTCTTGAGGGTGCTTCCGTGGTCGGAGTCGCCGTTGGGCGGCTCGCCGCTTCTTCGGTTGAGCAGCCGGAGACGACGAGCAGTCCGGCAATCACCGCATGACTTGCTGACATCCGGCGTATGAGTGCAGCCACATGTACCTCCCCTGAGCTGTCTGTACGAGTCGGATAGACGTTAGCCGCAACCATCGATGGCGGGAGCGCGATCTGGCCCACTTGTGGTGGACGGCAAGCGACAGCGAACGTGAAGCGCGGGCTCCGAACCTCGCCAGTCCGGCCCGTCGCGCCGTCGCCCCGGGCCTAGCCCGTCACGAAGAGGACACCCGCCCGGACAGGAGTCGTCCACCGCGAGACGGCTGATCCGGGCAGCAGGAAGAACGTCCGATGGGTACCTTCGCCTTGACGTTCCGTGCCGCCTGCGGTCAAGCCGGCCGACGGCACACGGTGGGCGGTGCTGAGGAAGTGGGTACGGGCATGCGGTCTGACGCCGATCGGAGAACGGGAGAGGGGTTCAGCTCGGCTCGCGCGGCCGAAGTGCTGGTCGCGGCATGTCGACAGGCGCGGCTCGACAGCGAGGGAGCACGACTGATCCGCTTCGGAGAGAACGCGCTGTTCCGGCTGGCGGCCCATCCCGTGGTGGTGCGTATCGCACGCTCGACGGAGTACCTGGCCTCGGCATATGGCGAGGTTCAGGTGTCACGCTGGCTCTCAGGTGAGGGCTTCCCCGTCACTCGCGTGATCGATGACATGGAGCAACCCATGCTCTTCGAGGGTCATCCAGTGACGTTCTGGCACGTGATTGACGGGGATGATCGGCGAGCGACATACGGGGAACTCGGAGCCGTTCTCCGGGACCTTCATTCGCTCACTCCGCCGGAGCATCTGTCCCTCCCACCGTACTCGGCGTTGGACCGGACCGAGCACCGGATCGACACGGCAGTCGGCATACCGGAGGGTGACCGGGCGTTCCTGCGCAAACGGGCATGTGAGCTTCGGGATCGGCTGGAAGACCTGCGGTTCGAATCCGAGAAGGGGCCCGTGCACGGGGACGCTCACGTACAGAACCTCATGGTGGACCGGAACGGCCGGGTGATCCTCATCGATCTGGAGCGATTCAGCTTCGACTTCCCCGAGTGGGACCTGATGGTCACCGCAACAGAGCATCACAGCCTCGGGTGGCAGACCGAGGAAGAGTACGGCGCCTTCCTCGGCGCATATGGGCGGGATCTCGGCACCTGGTCGGGCTTTCCCGTCCTGCGGGCCGTGCAGGAGTTCAACATGACGACGTGGCTCATGCAGAACGTGTCCGAGAGCGCTGAAACGGCGGCAGAATACACCCGCCGCATCTCCTCACTCCGGAATGAGGACGCCCTGCGGAACTGGAGCCCGGGGTGACCCTCGGCTACTCATCACTTAACTGGCTCATGGCGTCCCGTACACGTTCAGAGAACTCGCGAACGACAGGGTGCGCCGCGTGGGTGGACACCTCGCGGCGGAAGTCACGTACGTACCGCCGGAACCGAGCCGACTGGAGGGTGTCTCCCGCTTCGACAGCGAGCCCGGCGGTCGCCACGGCGGCTTCGAGGTCGCCGTTCAACAGGTGACTCCGTGCCAGCACCATCCGGCAGAACCCGAGCGTGCGGGCGTACTTGGGATCGGTGAGGCCAACAGCGCGTTCGGCGAAACGAACGGCTTCGGCGCCCTGCCCGAGGTCAAGGAAGCAGTGGCAGAACTCGCCCGTCAGCTCTGCTTCACCCATGTAGGAGAGCCAGTCGGGATCGTCGGCACTATCGGCCTGCTCGAAGTACCTCTCGGCCTCGTTCATCGCACGGGAGGCCCCTGGGCAGTCCCGGACAGCCGACAGCGCACGGGCCTCGTGCGCAGTGAACAACGCCAACGCACGAGGCGTTGAGGCCGTCTTGCCGCCTTCCACGGATGCACGGGCCAGCAACAGGGCACGAGTCGCTTGGCCCAGATAGTTGGCCTGATGGCTCATATTGGTCAGAATGCGTGCGCCCATCATGCGGTCGCCCACCACCTGAGTCAGTCGCAGTGTCGACGCCAGATAGCGGTCGGCGAGGACGTGGTTTCCGCTGTCGTAGGCGCTCCAGGCCAGAAGTTGAGCCATCTCCGATGCAGCTGTGAAGAGTGCCCGGCCGACCTCAGCGCTGTAGTTGGCTCCCAGCAGTGGGAGCACATCTTCGCGGAAGTAGTGGCGAAACGCCTTGTGTGCATGTCCGCCACCGAATTGGAAGTCCAGTTGCATGAAGAATCCGGCGGCGGTCCGGACTGCGACAAGGTCTCGCATGCCGACCCGACGAGCGGCGGGGGCTCCGGGAGGCACACCGTCGGGACGGGAGACGAGCCACGAGAGTGCCACGGCGTACGCATCCGCGTCGGGGGCCTGAGGTTCCTGCGACGGCCCATCCTCCGGACACTGATGAGTAAGCGCTTCCAGCGTGCTCAGCGTCTCGGTCAGCGACCCTGCGTAGCCCGAGCCAACGGCAGGAGTGGGACTCGGGCCGGATGCGGCGAACCCCAATTCCTGCGGCGTGAGCCTCCGCCGTAACTTGGCGCTCAGCGCCTCGGCAACGTATACGGCCGTCTGCCGCTGGATACCCCGCCCGTCCAACCATCGCTGAACGGCGACATGTGTCGTCCCCAGGCGTTCACCATGCGTCTCCGCGACTTCACGGACTCGCTTGGCCAATCCCTTGTTCGACACTCCCGCCTCCGCCATGACGGTCGCCAAGAGGCGGTTCGGCTTCCTGTTCACGTGGTGTTGACACCCCCGGCGTCACGGCAAGTGCTCATCGTGACACACCGGGTGGCCGTCGGAGGGGGTTCGTCATGAACCCCCTCGGGTGGGCACACGAACCTCCGGCGTTCATGTGAACCCCTCTGTGAACGCTGCCGCATCGCCGAAGACGGTCGTTGACTGACGAGGCAAGGCACTCTGCGGGCGCACGGCGCCAGGGCGGGGCCAACCCGATGGAAGAAGGTCAATGTGCGATGCCACCTCGGCGGGATTCTCGAATCGCCGCCTCGTCCCCTGCTCCCCGCTCCACCACCCCATCGCGCGGTGATCTCAGGCCCGGCCGTGGGCCGGCCGTACGCGCGAGGCGGCGATGGTCCCGGGGATGCCGATGACCACTGCCCCTGCGGTTGGAGGTCGATCCGCGGCACGGTCATCTGTCACTGGGGTCCCCATCACTCCGTCTTCGAGCAGCGGCTGGAACGCGATACGGAGCATGACCAGTGCGCGGTTTCGATGTGCGTCCCGCAGCGGATGGCGGTGACTCGGTGAATGACAACGCTCGGCTTCTCCCCTGGCTGGGTTCGTCGGGACAGCGTTCCTATCTGGTGACCGACGACGGAGCGAGTCACCTCTCCCGACTCGCCGACGAAATGGAGGAAGCACAGCTGCAAGCCGGTGCTGTCCTGCTCGGCCACGCCGTCGGAATCCTCGAAGCCGATAAGACCAACGCCTGGGAACTCCGCTACCTGAGCGCTCGGCTGACCGAAGCCCTGCGGGATGCTCTGAGGGTGGCCGAGAGCCGGGGTGAACGGCTGCCCAGGACTCATGACATGCCACCCGGATAGGGCGGGGCGCGGCTCGCGTTCGGGACAGCAATGTCGTCACCCTGAGGACGACGCCCACGCGAAAGGCGCGACCACTGGTCAGACCCTTGCGTGTCTGCTGGTCAGAGCACATCGACGCCGGGGTGACGTCTGCCGCAATGAGCAGGCACCACCCCGCACCGCTCGCGACGCCCCGTAGACCGACGATCCCCGGGCGGCCTTCAGAAACGTTCGACGACCGTCGCGTCAGAGACGTTCGATGATGGTCACGTTCGCCTGGCCCCCGCCCTCGCACATCGTCTGGAGGCCGAACCGTCCGCCGGTGCGCTCCAGTTCGTTGAGGAGCGTGGTCATCAGCTTGGTGCCGGTGGCGCCCAGGGGGTGGCCCAGGGCGATCGCGCCGCCGTTGACGTTGGTGCGCTCCGGGTCGGCGCCGGTCTCCTTCAGCCAGGCCAGGACCACGGGCGCGAAGGCCTCGTTGATCTCGACCAGGTCGATGTCGTCCAGGGTGAGTCCGGTCTTCTTGAGGGCGAACGCCGTCGCGGGGATCGGGGCGGTGAGCATCCGGACCGGGTCCTCGCCGCGGACCGACAGGTGGTGGACCCGGGCGCGCGGGGTGAGGCCGTGGTCCCGTACCGCCTGGTCGCCGGCGATGAGGATCGCCGAGGCGCCGTCGGAGACCTGGGAGGAGACCGCGGCGGTCAGCCGGCCGCCCTCGACCAGGGGTTTCAGGGCCGCCATCTTCTCCAGTGAGGTGTCGCGCCGGGGGCCCTCGTCCGTCGTCACACCGCTGCAGGGCACCAGTTCGCGGTCGAAGCGCCCCTCGTCGATGGCACGGACGGCCCGCTGGTGGGAGCGGAGGGCGAACTCCTCCATGTCCTGCCGGGAGATGTGCCACTTGGCGGCGATCGTCTCGGCGCCGAGGAACTGGCTGACCGGGCGGTCGCCGTAGCGGGCCCGCCAGCCCTCGGATCCGGCGAACGGGCCCTCGGTGAGCCCGAGCGGTTCGGTGGCCTGCCGGCTGGCGTAGGCGATGGGCACCTGGGACATGTTCTGCACGCCGCCCGCGACCACCAGGTCCTGGGTGCCCGACAACACGCCCTGCGCCGCGAAGTGCAGCGCCTGCTGGGACGAGCCGCACTGCCGGTCCACCGTCACGCCCGGCACCTCCTCGGGCAGGCCCGCGGCCAGCCAGGCGGTGCGCGCGATGTCGCCGGCCTGCGGGCCGACCGTGTCGAGGCAGCCGAAGACCACGTCCTCGACGGCGGCCGGGTCGATCCCGGTGCGCTCCATCAGCGCGGTCAGCACCTGGGCACCGAGGTCGGCGGGGTGCACGGCGGAGAGTCCGCCCCCGCGCCGGCCGACCGGGGTCCGTACGGCGTCGACGATGTAGGCCTCGGCCATGGCTGCTGCTCCTTCGTCGTCAGGGCTGCTGTCCGGGCCCGGGGCCCGGGTCAGGGCTGCTGGTCGCTCCCCAGGGCGATGCCGTCCAGCACCATCGAGAGGTACTGCCGGGCGATCTCCTCGGGGCTGTGCAGGCCGCCCGGCCGGTACCAGGACGCGGCGACCCAGACGGTGTCGCGCACGAAGCGGTAGGTGAGCCGGACGTCGAGATCGGCGCGGAAGGCCCGGTCCGCGACGCCGCGTTCCAGCGTCCCGAGCCACGCCTTCTCGAACTTCCGCTGCGAGTCGGCGAGATAGCCGAACCGCGGCTGGTCGGCGAGGTGCCGGGCCTCCTTCTGGTAGATCGCGACGGCGGCGCGGTGCCGGTCGATCTCCCGGAAGGACTCGGTGACGAGGGCCTCGATGGTCTCCCGGGGGCCGAGCCCGGCTTCGAGCACGGCGTCGTACCCGGCCCACAGCTCGTTCAGGAAGGTGGAGAGGATCTCGTCGAGCATCGACTCCTTGGAGTCGAAGTGGTAGTAGAGGCTGCCCGCGAGCATCCCCGCCTCGTCGGCGATCCGGCGGACGGTGGTGGCGTTGTAGCCCTGGGCGGCGAACACCTCGGCCGCGGTGTCCAGGAGCTCCTGGCGCCGCTCCGGTGAGGCGTTCACCGCGGTCGCCCGTCCGGCGCCGCGCGCCCCGGCGCTCCCGCTGCCGCGCGCGGCCTCTCCCTCGCCTCCCGGAGCGCCGCCGGTCCGTCCGCCGCTGCGTGCGGTGGTCTGCCCGCCGCCGCGGGTGCTGGTCTTCTCGCCGCTGTGCGGCCCACTGCTCTTCGGCACACCTTCATTGTCGTCTCACGCCCGCTGACTGCTGACCGGCACAGTCTCGCCGGTCATGTACGAGGAGTAGTCGCTCGCCAGGAAGACGATCACGTTGGCGACCTCCCAGGGCTCGGCCCAGCGGCCGAACGCCTCGCGCTCGGTGAGCTCGGCGAGCAGCTCGGGCGTGGTGACCTTCACCAGGTGCGGGTGCATGGCGAGGCTCGGGGAGACGGCGTTGACCCGCACGCCGTAGTCGGCCGCCTCGACGGCCGCACAGCGGGTCAGGGCCATGACGCCGGCCTTGGCGGCGGCGTAGTGGGCCTGGCCGCGCTGGGCTCGCCAGCCGACGACGGAGGCGTTGTTGACGACGACACCGCCGCGCCCGGCCGCCCGCATCCGGCGCAGGGCGGCGCGGGTGCAGCGGAAGGTGCCGTTCAGGGTGACGTCGAGGACCCGGCCCCACTGCTCGTCGGTCATCTCGGTGAGCTCGGCGGTGCCGCCGAGCCCGGCGTTGTTGACCACGGTGTCCAGGTGCCCGTGCCGCTCCTCGGCGAGGCCGAGCAGGGCGGCGACCTGGGCCTCGTCGGTGACGTCGCAGGCCAGCCCGGCGACCCGGTCGGTGCCGAACTCCGCGCCGAGGGCGTCGGCGGTCGCGGCGAGCCGGCGGGCGTGGGCATCGCCGATGACGACCCGGGCGCCCTCCTCCAGGAACCTGCGCGCGGTGGCCCCGCCGATCCCGGCGCCCGCGGCGGCGGTGATCACGGCCGTGCGCCCCTCCAGCAGCCGGTGGCCCGGTACGTAGGCGGGCGGGGTCGCGGGGGTCATGACCGTTACGCTAACCTACCAAACACTTGTTAGGGAAGGAGTGTTGGTGGACATCGCCTTCTCCTCCGCGGAGAACGCCTTCCGCGCCGAGGCCCGTGCCTGGCTCGCCGCCCATGTGCCCGCCGCTCCGCTGCCCTCCCTGGAGACGGAGAAGGGCTTCGCCGCCCACCGGGAGTGGGAGCGCACCCTGTTCGCGGACCGCTGGTCGGTCGTCACCTGGCCCGAGGAGTACGGCGGCCGGGGCGCCTCGGTGACCGAGTGGCTGATCTTCGAGGAGGAGTACTACGCGGCCGGGGCCCCGGGACGGGTCGGACAGAACGGCGTCAGCCTGCTCGCCCCCACGCTCTTCCAGTACGGCACCGAGGAGCAGCGGGCCCGGATCCTGCCGGCGATGGCGAGCGGCGAGGTGATCTGGGCCCAGGCCTGGTCGGAGCCGGAGGCCGGATCGGACCTGGCGTCGCTGCGGGCCACGGCGGAGCCGGTCGCGGGCGGGCGGCGGCTCGACGGGCAGAAGACCTGGTCGTCGCGGGCGGCGTTCGCGGACCGCGCCTTCGGGCTGTTCCGCAGCGACCCGGCGGCGGGCCGGCCGCACCGGGGGCTGACGTATCTGATGTTCCCGCTGGACGCGCCCGGGGTGACCGTCCGGCCCATCGGCCGGCTGGACGGCAAGCCCGCCTTCGCCGAACTCTTCCTCGACGGCGTCCTCGTGCCGGACGAGGACGTGATCGGCACGCCCGGCCAGGGCTGGCAGATCGCGATGAGCACCGCGGGGAACGAGCGCGGGCTGACGCTGCGCAGCCCCGGCCGGTTCACGGCCGCCGCGGCCCGGCTGGTGGAGCTGTGGCGGGAGCGGGCGGACCCGGCGGACACCGCGCTGCGCGACCGGGTCGCCGACGCGGTGATCGGCGCCCGCGCCTATCAGCTCTTCACCTACGCCGCCGCCTCGCGGCTGGCCGCGGGTGAGACGATCGGCAGCGAGTCGAGCCTCAACAAGGTGTTCTGGTCGGGGCTGGATCTGGCGTTGCACGAGACGGCGCTCGACCTGCTCGGGCCGGAGGGCGAGCTGTCGGACGAGGCCGGGGACGCCCCGGCGCACGGCGGGTGGGCCGAGGGCTATGTCTTCTCCCTCGCGGGACCGCTGTACGCGGGCACCAATGAGATCCAGCGCGACATCATCGCCGAGCGGCTGCTCGGCCTGCCGAAGGGACGACGGTGAGGTTCCTCCTCGACGACGCCCGGAACGACTTCGACCGCACCCTGGACCGGATGCTGCGCGGCAGCGGCACCCCGGCGGCGGTACGCGCCTGGGCCGCGGGCGACCACCGGGCGGGCGGCGCGCTGTGGTCGCGGCTCGGCGAGGCGGGGGTCTTCGGGCTGGCCGTTCCCGCGGAGTACGGCGGCTCGGGCCGGCTGCCGGTGGAACTGGCCGTGGCGTTCGTGCAGTTGGGACGGCACACGGTGCCGGGCCCGGTGGTCGAAACGGTGGCGGCCGCGGTGCTCCTCGGGCTGCTCGCCGAGGACGGCGGGCCCGGACCGGCCGCGAGCCGGCGGCCGGACACCGGCTCGGCGAAGCTGTCGGGCTCCGTCTCGGCGCGGCTGCCGGGCACCGGCTCGGCGAAGCTCCCGGGCACCGTTTCGGCGCAGCTGCGGGGGATCGCGTCCGGGGAGACCCGGGTGACGCTCTGCGCGCCCGGGGGCGGGCCGTACGCCCTGGACGCCGACAGCTCCGACGCCACGTTCGTCGTCGACGGCGACGTGCTGAGCCTGGCGACGGGCCACGGGCCGGTGCAGCCGTCGCTCGATCCCGCCCGGCGGCTGGCCCGGCCGGCTGCGGGCGAGCCGCTGGCGAGCGGCCCGGCGGTGCGGGACGCCGCCGCGCGGGCCGCGCAGTGGGCCTCGTTCGCCACCGCCGCCCAGGCGCTGGGCACCGGTCTCGCGCTGGTGGAGCGCACCGTGGCCTATGTGAAGCAGCGGCATCAGTTCGGCAGCGCGGTCGGTTCCTTCCAGGCGGTGAAGCACCGGCTGGCCGACGCGCTGATCGCCCTGGAGTTCGCGCGCCCGCTGCTGCACGGCGCGGCGGTGGCGCTGGCCGCGGAGGCACCGAGCAGTGCCGCGGAGGTCGCGGCGGAGGTCGCGGCGGCGAAGGTGAGCGCGGGCGAGGCCGCGTACGCCGCGGCGCGGACGGCGCTCCAACTGCACGGGGCGATCGGCTACACCGACGAGTTCGAGCTGTCGCTGTGGATCCGCAAGGCCCGCGCGCTGCGCACCGCGTGGGGCACGCCCGCGGACTGCCGGGCGGCGGTGGTGCGCGGGGCCGTGGTGGGCGGCTTCGCCGTTCCCGCTCCGGGGCCCGGCTCGGCGGGAGCCCTGGGGCCCGGCTCGGCGGAAGCTTCAGAGTCCGGCGCGGCAGGTGCTCGAGAGCCCGGCTCGGCTGAAGTCCGGGACTCCGGCTCGGCGGAAGCTCATGAGTCCGGTGCGGCGGGTGCCGCGGCGACCTCACCGGTCGGCCGGTAGCCCGCGGGTCGCCGCTTCGGGTGCGGCCGCCTTCGCCGTTCCCACTCCGGGGCCCGGCTCAGCGGGGCCTCGGAAGCCCGGCGCGGCAGGTACTCCGGCGGCCTCACCGGTGGGCCGGTAGCCCGCTCGTCGTGTTCTACGGGTGCGGGGCGGCGGCAGCGCTGCGGCCCTGAGCCGCCGTCGTCCCTGCGGTGCGGGCGCCCGCAGGGCAGCCCCCGCGCCGCGGCCGGGCCCCAGGACTGCCGTCCGGCCCCCTCCCCGCCGGCCCCTGCCCTCTCGTCGCCTTTTCCCGGCGGGCGCAGTACGCTCCATGGCATGCCTCTGCTCGTGCGACGCCGCCACGTGGATCTGCTGCGCGTCACGAGCATGTCCTGTCGCCGCACCGGCTGATCTCCTCCGGCCCCTGCCCCGCGCCGCCCGACCCGCCCGCGCCGCACCACGGCGCGCTGCCCGTCCCGCGCGGGGTGGCCGTGCTCCACCCTTCCCGACCACCGCCCCGGTCCCGTGCTGCGCCGGTTACCCCGGTCTGTCGCGGTCCGCCCCGGCCACCGCCGGTGCCACCGGGCTCACACCCTGCGGATCACCCATGTCGCTTCAGCTTCCCGTCATCGACCTGTCGGCCGCCGACCGCGGCCCCGCCTCCCGGGCCAGGCTCCACGCCGACCTGCACGCGGCCGCCCACGACGTCGGCTTCTTCCAACTGACCGGCCACGGCGTCACCGCGGCCGAGACGGCCGCCCTGACCGGCGCCGTCCGGTCCTTCTTCGCTCTTCCCGAGGCCGACCGGCTGGCGGTCTCCAACCTCGGCTCACCCCACTTCCGGGGCTACACCCGGACCGGCGACGAGCACACCGGCGGCTCCCGGGACTGGCGCGACCAGCTCGACATCGGCGCCGAGCGCCCGGCCCACGTCCCCGCCCCCGGCGAGCCCGGCTACTGGTGGCTGGAGGGCCCCAACCAGTGGCCGGACGCCCTGCCCGAGCTGCGCACCGCGGCCCTCGGCTGGATCGACCGGCTCAGCGGGGTCGCGGCCCGGCTGCTGCACGAACTGCTGGCCGCCATCGGGGCGCCGCCCGGCTTCTACGACGACGCCTTCGGGGACCGGCCGCATCTGCACCTGAAGATGGTGCGGTACCCGGGCCGGGCGCCCGACGGCGCGGATCAGGGGGTCGGCGCCCACAAGGACTACGGCTTCCTCACCCTGCTGCTCCAGGACGACATCGGCGGGCTGCAGGTGGAGCGGGCGGACGGCCGGTTCCACGATGTGCCGCCGCTGCCGGGGGCGTTCGTGGTCAACCTGGGCGAGCTGCTGGAGGTGGCCACGAACGGCTACCTCAAGGCCACCAACCACCGGGTGGTGAGCCCGCCCGGGAACCGGGAGCGTTTCTCCGTGCCGTTCTTCTACAACCCGCGGCTGGACGCGCGGATCGACCCGCTGCCGTTCCCGCACGCCCGGAGCGCGCCGGGCGTCACCCGGGACCCGGCGAACCCGCTGTTCGCGGAGTTCGGCCGGAACGAGCTGAAGGGCTGGCTCCGGGCCCACCCCCGGGTCGCCCGCCGCCACCACGCCGGCCTGCTGGCGGAACTGTCCTCGGCGGGATCGCAGAAGATCGGCGCCTGAGACCGGGTTCTCCGCGGTGCGGCGGACGAGCGCGCGACCGGCTCGTCCGCCGCACCGTGGCCGCTGTGTGCGGCCTCGCCGACGCCCCCCCTGCCGGTGACCGCCGCGGGGGCGGGCACCTGGGCCGTCGGCGTTCTCCTGCGCGGGGCGCCGGCGTCCCCGCGCAGGAGCGCTGACAGCACGACAGCCCGGCCGCGACGGTCCCGTCGGCGTCCTGGGCACCGGATCCGTTTCGAGGGTGACGTCCCGGTGTCGTGCTGCCGCGCCTTCATGTGACGCGCGTGCTACGGATCAGGCGCGTGCTACTTGATCCTGAACTTCCAGATGTGGAGCGGCCTGTTCGGGTACGAGATGTCATTCCACCGGTTCACATCCACCACGGCGCCGTTGAAGTCGTACATCGTGATGTCGTTGTTTCCCGTGGAAACCCGGTCGACCCATCCGTCGATCTTGTAGACGCCGGCGTTGGCCCAGCAGCTCTCTCCGTTGTGGCGGCTACCGTGCGACCAGATCTTCAGAAAGTTCTCACCGTCGCGGCAGGTGACCTGGTCTGCCGCAGCACTGCCCGACGGCCCGATCAGGGTGAACATGCCGGCTGCGGCCAGTCCCGTGGCCAGAATGCGGGCCGCTTTCATCTTTCCGGAAACCATCACTTCTCCTGTCCGAATCAGCACCCCGCGCAACAGTCATGACGCAGCACGGAGTGGTGTTGCTGTTCTGGTGTGGCGCCCGGCGGGTTCAGGACCACCGGGCGCTCGCCGAAGGGGCTTTCAAGCACTCTCCCCTCGATCCGCCGCACGTCGCACCGCTGTTCGGAACCGTGCCGCGGTCGGCTCCGTCAAGCGTAGAAAGAGCGCCGTCGCCCACGCTTGGACGCCGGCGCCAGCTCGATGGAACATCAGCGCCACGAAGGAGAGCGGGGAAACATGACTGCGGCCGACAAGCCTGAAAAGGCGCTGGAGTTCGCCATGCACATCACTGCACCGACGACCCCGGAGGAAGGCTTCGACAGCTTTCGGCGCGGCTGGGAGGAGCAGACGGGTGCGGAATATCCGGCACCGGCTTTCACCGCGGGCCGCGCCGGGGAATTCGAGATCAGCGCTCGCGCCGTCACGGTGCTCGACTCGGTCATCGCCGATGTGCCCAGCACGTCACTGCTGGGGACCTTACGCGGCGTGCCGCTTTACGAGGACAACCGAGTGATGGTGCATGTGGTGCGGCGCAACACCTGGCGGTTCGACCGGCGCGGCGTCGACCGACTGACCGTCCCGGCCGGGCGATTCCTGGTGCACCGCAGCGGCCCGCCCGTGCACGAGACGGCACGCGACACCGCAGCAAAGGTGCTCATCCTGCCGGCCTCGGCCGTGGGGCCGCTCAGGGGCGACCGGCTGATCTCCGGAGCGGCCGACGCCCCGGAGATGCGGATGCTCCTCGCCCACGTCCGGATGATCGACGAGACGCTCGCGGATCTGACTCCGGCCGGGTTGCATGCCGCTCGCAACACACTGGTCGAACTGGTCGGCGGCGTGGCTGCCGGGCGGTCCGACGGTTCCGAGCCCCGGCTGGCCGCCGCCCTGGTGCGCGCGGTGAAGGACCTCATAGACCGCCGGCTGACCGACCCCGACCTCTCCCCGGCGATGCTGGCCCGGGCTCTCCACATCTCCGTGCGCACCCTCCACCGGGCGTTCGCGACCGTCACCGCGGACCACGCGAGCATCAGGACCGGGGCAGGGGCAGGGGCAGGGGCAGGGGCAGGGGCAGGGGCAGGGGCAGGCAGCGCGGACACCGTCGCCGGGTACATCCGCGACCGCCGGCTCGAACAGGCACGACTGGCCCTGCGCGCACCGGCCGGACGGCCGAGCGTCGCGGAGGTCGCCGCTCGCTGGCAGTTCTCCGACAGCAGCCACTTCATCCGGGCCTTCAAGAGCCGGTACGGCCGGACGCCGGCCGCGTACGCCCGCGACTGCGACCACGCGGAACCTCCCGTGGAGTGATTCCGCACGGCGCGGACCATCGCGCGGTACCGTTCGTTCGAACGGTTCAGCGACGGAGACGAGGTGTGGCCCGGTGTCCCGACCCCTGCCCCAAGGACTTGCCGAGCAAGCCCGCGCCCTCGCCCGGGGCGAGGTGTCGTCCCGCGAGCTGGTCGAGCGGTCCCTCGCCCGGATCGAGGCCGCACAGCCCACGCTGAACGCCTTCCGCCGGATCCGCGCGGAGGCCGCCCTCGCCGAGGCCGAGGCCGCCGACCGGAGGCTGGCCGCCGGTGAACGCGCCCCATTGCTGGGCGTGCCGGTCGCCGTCAAGGACGACATGGATGTCGCGGGCGAGCCGACGGCGTTCGGCTGCCCCGGCGAGTTCCCGGTGAAGGCCGAGGACGGGGAGGCCGCACGGCGGCTGCGGGCGGCCGGGGCCGTGATCGTCGGCAAGACCAACACCCCCGAGCTCGGGCAGTGGCCGTTCACCGAGGGGCCGGCGTTCGGGGACACCCGCAATCCGTGGAACACCGGGCACACGCCCGGCGGTTCGTCGGGCGGTACGGCTGCCGCCGTCGCGGCCGGGCTGGTCCCGGCGGCACTGGGGTCGGACGGCGCGGGCTCGGTCCGGATCCCCGCGGCCTGGACGCATCTGGTCGGGATCAAGCCACAGCGCGGACGCATCTCCACCTGGCCGGACGCCGAGGCGTTCAACGGGATCACCGGCATCGGCCCGCTGGCCCGCACGGTGGCGGACGCCGCGCTGCTGCTGGACGTGACGAGCGGCAGCCACCCCGGCGACCGCCACCAGCCGCCCCCGGTCTCCGTACTGCCCGCGGCGGAGCGGGAACCGAGGCGACTGCGCATCGCGCTGTCGTACCGGACGGCGTTCACCGGCACCCCCAAGTCGCTGCACCCCGAGGTGCGGTCGGCGGTCGCGGGCGTCGCGGAGCGGCTGGCCGCCCTGGGCCACGAGGTCCTCGAAGAGGACCCCCGCTACGGACCGGTCGGGCTGACCTTCGTGCCCCGGGCGACAGCCGGGGTACGGGAGTGGGCGGCCCGCGTCCCGGACCCGGCGCTGCTGGACCCCCGGACGCGCAGCGCGATGCGGCTCGGACGGCTGCTGGGCGGCGGCCCGCTGCGGCTGGCCCGGTCCGCCGAGACCCGGCTGCACGCCCGGGTGGGGGAGATCTTCCACCGCTTCGATGCCGTGCTCACCCCCACCACGGCGACCCCGCCCCCGGCGATCGGCGCGATGGCCTCGCTGTCGGGCTGGCACACCGACCGGACGATGATCGGGCACTGCCCGTATGCGTGGCCGTGGAATGTGCTCGGGTGGCCGGGGATCAGCGTCCCCGCCGGGTTCACCGGGGACGGCCTGCCGGTCGGCGCGCAACTACTGGGGCCGGCGAACAGCGAACCGATGCTGGTCTCCCTGGCGGCCCAACTGGAGGCGGACCAGCGGTGGTACGAGCGGTGGCCGAGCCTCGTCGGCCCGGTGGGCGAAGCACTGCCTGGGCGGCGGTCGGAGAGGGGGCCGGTGTCGTGAGGCCGGTGTCGTGAGGCCGGTGGCGTAGGCCCGTTGGCGCAGTGCCGGCGGCGCAGTGCCGGATCGCGGCCGGGGGTGCGTCGTGGGTGCGGGGGGGGGGGGGGGGGGGGGGGGGGGGGGGGGGGGGGGGGGGGGGAGGGGGGGGGGGGGGGGGCGGGGGCCGGGGCGAGCACAAACAGCCCCGCAGCCC
>NZ_JBIASV010000010.1:241040-400194 GCF_042891165.1 Streptomyces sp. NPDC001922
GTTCCGGAACGTATATTTACGGGCCCTGGGGGCCCACAAATACACGGCAGCTTCCGGAACCCCCCACCCCTGCGGCCCCGCCCCCTCCCGCCGGTGGCCCGTCCTAGGACATCGGTCGCTGAGGTCAGTGGCTTGCGCAGCCCTTGGGGTGAGCGCACCACTCCTGTGGCGGGTTCCGCGGGGCCCGGGCCGGTGGGGCGGACTGGGCCACCGCGAACTCGTGGTCTCTCGGCGCCCGTTCGGACCGGGCCGAGTGCGTCCAGGCGTCCGGCCCATCGCTCCACCGTGTCCGATTCGCCTGCTGCATGGTCAATTCCGGGCATGCGTCCCCCCTTCATGTTGTGCCCTGCAGAGTCATGCTCCTATTCCCCTCTTGTCCCCGGCACGCGTGACGGGATTTTCTGATCATCCGCGAACGGCGGCAGAAAAGGACGGAGGTGTCAGGCACATGTCGTATGTCTTTCTCGCTGCTCCTTACACGCAGTGGATGGATTGGTCCACCGGAGAGCTGGACCCGGGTCGTAAGAAATACCTGCAGACGCTTCGTCAGGCATTCATTGACCGAGGGCACGCGGTATTCAACGCGCACCAGAATGAACAGTGGGGCAAAGCCTGGCTTGCACCCGAGATCTGTACACCGGCGGATTTCCTCGCCGTGGCGAACGCCGATGTCCTGTGCGTCATCGTCGGGGATCCGCCGTCTCCCGGCGTGATGATCGAGATGGGCTGGGCGTCCGCACTGGGAGTTCCGATCGTCCTGCTCCAGGAGGGCGATTCCGCACCCGCCCTGGTGGCCGGGATCGGCGAGGTCACCAGCACCACGCGGTGCCGCCTCCCGCAGGAGCTCACCGAGGAGAGCCTGGCCGACATCATGACCACCGTGGAGAAGGCGGCCGCCTCGCCGAGGAGTCCGCGGGTGACCGAGCCGGTCGCCGGCTACCCGAAGACCTCGCTCCCGAACGGCTACGAGGCGGCCGAGCAGCCCATCGGCCATGTCTGACCCACAGGTGCGCGCCGGTGCGCGCCCCCTGCGGATCCTGGCCTCCGGGGTGAACTTCGGGTGGGGAAGCGCAGGCAAACTCTCCAGTGTGCTGCGGGCCCTCGGCTCGCGGGCGGAGCTCGAGGTCACCGGGATCGGCACCGAGCTGGGGCGACCGGTCCTCGCCGGTCTCGGCATCACCCGGTGGCGGACCGTCGACGCGTCGGACGCCGCTCGGGTGGACGCGCTGGTCGCCGAACTGGCGCCGGATCTGGCGCTGGTGGTCCTGGACCCAGAACTGGCCACGGCACTGCAGAACGCCGGCTGCCCCGTGATCTACGTGGACAGCCTGCCGTTCCTGTGGACCGAGCACGACCCCGTGCCCGGGGACGTCGAGCTCTACTGCGCCCAGCGCACACTGCCGCTGCCGCCCGCCGCCGAGTCGGCACTGGGCCGGGTGCGGAACCTGACCTGGGTTCCGCCGATCGTGCCCGACTCCGCCGGCCTGTCCCGGGCGGCGCTCCGGGCGGAAAACACCTCCACCGGCCGGGACGCCGGTCTCGCCGTGCTGAACCTCGGTGGGCTGCACTCCCCCGTCACCGGAAGTACCGACGACTCGTATCAGCGGCTGGTGCTCGGGCCCGCGCTCGACGCGCTGTCGGCGGCGGGCGTCGAGCGGGTGGTGATCACCGGGAATCTGGCGCCGGACACGGTGGTGCCCTCGCCCGGCTCGATGACCGTGGATGTCCGGCGGTGCGCTCACGACGAGTTCGTCGACCTGCTGCTCAGCGCCGGACGGATCATGACGTCACCGGGGCTGACGACCATCCTGGAGATCGCCGCGGTCGGCCGGAGCGCGGTGCTGCTGCCGCCCCAGAACCTCAGTCAGGTGCTCAACGGAGATCTGGTGGAGCACGCCTGCTCCGCGCAGTTGCGTACCTCCTGGCCCCTCCAGGTGCTGACCCGCGCGAGCATCGACGCGTGGCACCGCGAGGGCGAGGAGTACGCGGTGGAGCGCATCCGTGCGCGCCTGGCCACCGCCTGCGCGAACCACCTTCGCGACGTCGTGACCCGTGAGCTCACCACCGACCTCGAAAAAGGCCTCGCGCTGCTCGCGGACGGCGCCCCGTCCTTCGCTCGCATCGCCCAGGACTTCGGCGGCGCCGAGCGTGTTGCGGAAGAAATTCTGTCCCGCTGGGCCGCGGCCGCTGTCGCCTGAAAGTAGGGAACCATGAAGACCCCCCGGAACAAGTATCTGTTCATTCGCATTCTTGAGGCGTGCAACGCCGACTGCTTCATGTGTGAATACGCGCTGTCCCGTGACACCTACCGGTTCTCGCCCGAGGATTTCGCCGAGCTGCTGCCGGAGGCGGTCGAGGCCGGAGTGGGATATGTGCGGTTCACCGGCGGCGAGCCGCTGATGCACCGGGACGTCCTCGAACTCGTGCGCATGGGTGCCGAGCACGGGATGAGGATGTCCCTCATCACCAACGGCATGTTCCTGCCGCGCTTCGTGGACCGGCTCGCGGAGGCCGGCCTCGCCCAGGTGATCCTGAGCCTCGACGGTTCCTCCGGGGAGACGCACGATGTGTACCGCCGCTCCCCCGGCATGTTCGACGCGGGCCTGGAGGGCCTGAAGCGGGCCCGGGACCTGGGCATCCTCCCCCGGGTCAACAGCGTGGTGGGACCGCACAACTACGACCAGATGCCCGAGCTCCAGCGGGTGCTCACCGAGGCGGGCGTCAAGCAGTGGGAGCTGTCGGCCATCAAGCTCGGCCGGGAGATCACCTATCCGGACCCCGCCCACGTCCTGGAGGCGTGCGAGCCCATCTACCGGGCCGACCCCGGGACGACGCTGGTCCCGCTGGGCAAGCGGTTCTACGGCGAGACCCCCGAGGAGCAGAAGGCCTACTTCGAGGAGTCCATCACGCCCCGTCCCTCCGGGCCGCTGTGTCTGGTGACCGACGACGTCATCTACCTCGACGGCAAGAACGGCCGTGCCTTTTCCTGCAGTTGCCTGCCGCACTCCGAGGACGACGCCGGCCCCGGTGGCGCCCCCCTGCGCGGCGGCTCCGGGAAGGTGGAGCTGAACAGCCCGGTGTTCCGCGAGCACGCCGACGCGTTCAAGGTGAACGGCCCCACCCTGTGCGACGGCTGCTCCGCCACCGCCGCCGGATACAGCGACGATCTCGCCCGGATGGGCGCGGTCCCGGAATGGAGCTACTGACCCATGGGGACACGGCTCACGCCCGCGGGGACGGGACTGAAGGTCCTGACGGCCGCCCTGCCGGGCGACCCCGAATCGCAGACCGTGCTCCGCTGGATCTGCGCCCACCTGACCGAAGTCGAGCTGGTGGAGGGCCCGGAGGCGGGTTCCGGCACCGAGGCCCCGGACGCGCGGGCCGACGTGGCGGTCATCTGTGACGACACCGCTCGCGCGGAGCACACCGAACGGGCGGGCACCCCGGTGGTCTTCGTGTCCAGTACCGGCGTGCCGCCCGCGAAGGGCTGGCCCTCCGCCCGGATCCGGTGCCTGCACCGGCCCGGCTGGCTCCCGGACGCACCGGAACGCGGCGTGCACCGGGCCGGGACGGTCGCACCGCCCCGCGCGGTCCGCGCCCGGCACGGTCGTGGCGCGCTGATCCGGCTGGCCGTGCCGGACGCGGCAGCGGCGGAGGACTGCACCCGTCTCCTCCGCACGGCCGGGGCGGCGCTCACGGACGCCGGTCACCCGGCCTTCGCCGTACACCTGTCCGGCCCGGGGAGCACGCGGCTCGCCGACGCGGTGACGGCGCTGCTGCCGGACGCCACGGTGTTCACGGATGCCGACCCGGCGGCCGAACGGGCCCTGGCCGACGCGTCCTTGCTGGTCTCCTCACCGGCCCTGACGGGCGTGACGCTGGCGCAGACGGCGCGGATTCCGCTGGCCGTGCTGCCGCCGTACGGCGCCGTCCAGCAGCAGGCCGCGGATGTGCTCGGCTCCGCCGGCGCGCCCCTGGTCGTGCTGAGCGGCGACGGGGCCCACCGGACGGGCGAGGCCGGAGCGCTGCGCGGCGCCCTGGACGCGCCGGAGGAGCTGGCGCGCTGGGCCGACACCGCTCAGCAGGCGGCCGGCGACGACCGGCGGGGTGGACAGCGCATCGCCCGCAGAGTCCGTCAGCTGCTGCTCGCCCCCATGTGAACCGGGGTCCGCCGACGTGCCCGACGCGGCGCCCCCACCGATCTCTTGGAGTCACCTTGCTGCGCACACTGCCCTACGGGGCGAACTACCTCGACTGGCACGAGATGCCGGAGCTCCGGCAGGCCGTCGAGGGCAAGTCGCTCTTCCGGTACATCTCCTCGGGCCCCAGTGTGTCCAACCGGCTGGAGCACCTGGTCCAGGAGCGGCTGGGCGCCACCAGGGCCCTGGCGGTCCACAACGGGACCGAGGCCCTGCGACTGGCCCTCATGGGCACCCGGCCCTCCGCGGGCGATCCGGTGCACATCCCGGCCGTGACCTTCGTCGCCGTCGCCGGCGCCGTGCTCTCCTGCGGTCTCGTGCCGGTGCCGGTGGACGTGGACGAGCGGTTCGCCCTGGACGCGTCGCTGCTGCCCGCGGACGCGCAGCGGGTGATCGTCGCGCACATGGAAGGCATGGTCGGACCGCTCCCCCAGGGCGTTCCCTACCTGATCGAGGACACCGCCCAGGCGATGGGCGGCCGGCACACCGACGGCCGCCACGCCGGCACGGTCGGGTACGCGGGCACCTTCAGCTTCCACCACGCGAAGGTGCTCACCTCGGGCGAGGGCGGACTCGTCGTCGTCCGGGACCCCGACGACTGGGAGGTGCTGCGCTCGTACCACGACCACGGCTCCGACCGGGAGCACGGCAAGTACCCGGCCTGGCGGGACGGCGCGTTCTACGGTGAGAACTTCTGCGCCAACGAGGCGGTGGCCGCGGTCCAGCTCCAGCAGTTCCGGCACCTCGACGGCATCCTGGCGAGCCTGGAGCGGCACCACCGGCTCGCCTCCGAGGCGCTGCCCGACCGCCCGGACATCCGCCAGGTGACACGGACCGACGGGGACGTGAAGGTGAGCGTCCGGATCGAGCTGGAGTCGCGCGAGCTGCGGGACCGGGCGCTGACCGAGCTCACCGGCCGCGGCCTGCCGTGCTGGACCCTGGACAAGTACTTCCTGCCGGAGCACCCCGTGGTGCGGGACCGGGTGTCCCTCTACGCCGACGGGTTCCCGTGGAACCTCGACGACGGGTCGGAGCGCTACCGCCCCATCAGCCGGGACGGCTTCCGCACCACGCGCCGGCTGCTCGGGCGGACGCTCTGCCTGCCGCTGGCCCCGGAGCTGGACGAGAGCGCCCAGGCCCAGGCGGCCAAGGAAGTGGCAGCCGTTCTGGCCGCGTTGTAGCTTTCCCACAGCGCGGACCTCGCCGGCTCCCCGCGACGCCCCCTTCGGGGCAGCTCCCGTTCCGGCCCCGTCCGGTCACGGGAGACGGGCCGTTGCCGCCGTGCGCTCCCGACTGATTCCCCGCCTCGTCGAAGGAAGAGACGTGTCCTCAGGCGTTTCCCGGTTCACCGATCTGCTGCGCCACCGCCTCGTGCAGAGCCCTGTGCTGTGGGGTGTGATCGGCCGGCTGCCGCTGTATCTCGTGAGCCTCGCGCTGACACTCCACCTTCTGGACGCGGGGCTCGGCTACGCCTCGGCCGGACTGGTGCTGGCCGCGTACACCGTGGGCACGGCCGCGCTCGGTCCCGTCATCGCGCGCCGCATCGACCGGCACGGCCAGCCGCCGGTTCTCGTCCTGACGGCGATCGTGCATCCGCTGGCCCTCGCGGGTGCGGTGTACGCGGCGTCCGGGCCCAGAGCGGTGGAGCTGGCGCTGGCCTTCCTGGCCGGCGGGACGATCCCCCCGGTCAGCCAGGTGATCAGGGCGCTGTGGAGCACCCTGCCGCTGAGCCGGGACGAACGCTCCACCGCGTACTCGCTGGAGTCCATCCTCGCCGAGCTCTTCGTCATCGGCGGCCCCCTGCTGCTCAGCCTGCTGCTGGCGCTGGGGGACGCGGGCACGGCCACCGTGGTGGGCGGGGTGCTGTCCGGCCTCGGCGGCCTGGGCCTCGCGACCACGAAGGCCTCCCGGCAGTGGAAGGCCGAGCCGGTCGCGCGCCGCGATCTGCTGGGCGCCCTGCGCTCGCGGCCGCTGCTGATCCTGCTCCTGCTGCTCTCCCTGTCCGCGCTGACCCTCGGGGTTCTCAACCTGGCGCTGGCCGCCTTCGCGAAGGAGCACGGCTCGGCGGGCGATGTGGGGTTCCTGCTCGGCGCCTCGGGCGTCGGCGGGGCGATCGGCGGGCTGTGGTTCGGCAGCCGGTCCTTCGCCGCGTCGAAGGGCCGTCAACTGCCGGTGGCCAGTGCGGCCTTCACCCTGGCCGCCGCGGGTCCCCTGCTCGCCTGGGACACCTGGTCGATGGCGGTGGCCATGGCGTTCCAGGGCGCCTCGATCGCCCCGCTGACCGCCGTCCTGTACGAGCTGGTCGGCGCGGCCGCGCTGCCGGGCACCGTGTCGGAGGCCTTCACCTGGGTGCTGACCGCCACCACCGGCGGTGGCGCGGTGGGCTCGCAGGTGGCCGGGGTGCTGATCGGCCGCTTCGACTGGCACGCCGGATTCGTGCTGGGCGTGCTGAGCGGCGGGTGCGCGACCCTGCTGGCCTGCGCCGTACGCCACCGGATGGCGGCGGTGGCCGAGGAGGAGCCGCCCGGCGCCGCGGCCACGGAGCCGGCCTCCCTGGAGCTGGACACATGAGGAGACGCAACGGGGGCTGAGACCGTCCCCCTCCCGGATTTCGCGCCGACCCCGGTGGCGCCCGCCCCACCGGCCTACGACAGACGGAACGTGGCACACGGGCGGCGGTCCCGCCTGCCCCGCCACGACGGCACCCGACACGGCGTGACCCGAGTCGACGCACCACCGGCCTCCGGCGCACCCGTCCCGGGGCGACCCCCGGGCCGGCACCGAGCCGGCATCCCCATCCGCCCATGAACTGGAGTCCATCATGACGAGCTCAGCCCCCGAGACATCCGCGCTTCCGGTAGTGCTGCTGGTGGACGGCAGGCCCTCCACCTTCGCACGCAGCGTGCTGGACCGGGACGACGTGCACATCGTGCTGCTGCGCTTCACCTCGGCCCTCAAGGACCTGCCGCAGGAGTACCTGGACCGTACGGCGCACCTGCCGGTGTTCCTCGCCGAGGACGACCGTCTCGCCGAGGAGGCGGAGCGCTACCTGCAGTGGGCCGGCACGCTGGAGCACGTGCCCACGTACTTCTGCAACCCCCAGGAGCCGCACCAGGAAGTGGCCCAGCCGTTCGCCGAACTGGTGGGGCTGCCGCACCTCACGCAGCAGCAGGTGGCGTGGGTCCGGCACAAGACGGCGATGAAGGACCGGTTCGCCGAGCTCGGGCTGCGGTGCGCCGCCTACCGGAGGGTCGAGTCGCTCGCCGAGGTGGGCCGGTTCGCGGAGGAACAGGGGTGGCCGGTCATCGTCAAGCCCATGGACTCCTTCGCCTGCATCGGGACGTACCGGATCGACGGACCGGATGAGCTCGCGAACATTCCGGAACTGGCGCCCGACCGCCGGTGGATGGCCGAGGAGTACATCCGCGGCACGGAGTACCAGCTGTGTGCGCTCGTCTTCGGCGGCAAGGTGGTCGACGCCTACCTGTCCCTGAACCCGGTGCCGATCCTGGAGGTCCTGGAGGGGGCGATCAACGCCAACATCACCTACGCCCCGGGCGAGGAACTGCCCCTGGACGTACGGTCGGTGTGCCAGGAGCTGGTGGACGGCTTCGGCCTGGACCACGGCTACTTCCACGCGGAGTGCTTCCTGATGGAGGACGGCACGCTGTGCGTGGGCGAGGCCGCCGCGCGGATCACCGGCTGCGAGGTGCTGGCCAACCACGGCCTGTCCCGCGGCTTCGACATCCACCGCGCGACACTCGACACCTACCTCGGCCGGACACCGGACCTCACGTACACGGAGGACCGGGCCGTCGGCGACCTGCTGCTGCCGGTGACGCCGGGACGTGTCGTGAGCCTCAGCACCGAGGAGGAACTGCTCCGGCTGCCCGGGGTCATAGGCGTGCAGCTGAAGCTGGCCGTCGGGGACGTCGCCGAGCCGCCGCGCGCCTCCCACGCCTCGTCGGGATTCGCGCACGTCGCCGGGGCCACGGCGGCCGAGGTCGAGCAGAGGATGCACAATGTGCTGGAGCACTTCACCATCGAAACGGAGCCCGTGAGGTCATGACGACGGCCACGGTCCCCGACGACGTCACCACCCTGCCGGAGCTGTTCGCCCGGACCGTGGCGGAGCACACGGAACGGCCCGCGGTCAGCGATGCCGACGGGGAACTGACCTACCGCGAGCTGGACGAGCTCTCCGACGCGGTCTCCGGGCTGCTCCGGCTGCACGGCGTGTCGCCCGGCGACCGGGTCGCGCTGTGCGTGGCCCACTCCCCCGGCAGCTGGGCCGCCGCTCTGGGGATCCTCAAACGGGGCGCCGTCCTGGTGACGGTGGAGACCTGCGATCCGGCCGGCCCGAGCGCACCGGCGATGCGGATGGCCGGTGCGACCCGCTGCCTCACGGACACGCCCCCGCCGCCGTCCCAGCAGTGTCCGCGCGTGGTCGTCATCCCGCTCGCGGAGGCCGGCCCGGACACCGCCGCGCACCACGCGCCGCCCAACCCGCGCCTGGCCACGGCGGCGCATGTCGTCGCTCCGGCGGCGCGGGCCGGGGCCGCGCGCCGGGCGCTGGTCGTGGACCACACGGACGTCCTGGCCCAGGTCGACGCGTGGGCCGACGAGCGGAACAGCCCGGACCTCCGGGGCGAACGGTTCGGATACTTCGGCGATGTGCCGCTGTCCGCCGTCGAGTTGTCCCTGTGGGTCGGGCTGGCGCACGGGGCGCACCTCGTGGTGCTGCCGTCGCTGGCGTGTCTGCTGGAACGGGGGCTGCGGGAGGAGCTGAGCCGGCGGGGCGTCACCGCACTGGCGCTGCCGGCTGAGGCTCTGCGGCACGGGGTACGCGCGGAAGCGGGGGGCTTCGCGTCCTTACGGGCCCTCGTCGTCGAAGGCGAGGACCTGGCTCCGGAGATCTGTCAGATGCTCATCGGCGGAGGCTTCGACGGGCATCTCGTCCAGGTCGGAGCACCCGAAGCCGCCTCCTGCCGGGTCGTGTCCACCGCGACCTGACGAGAGCGGGCACGCATGCGTCGTCCCGGAAGCCGGTCCGGCTTCCGGGACGGTGCTCGGCGTTCCGCGGACCCGCCGACGGGGAGGAGGCGTTCAGCGCTCCGCGGGCCCGCCGGCCGGGAGGACACCGAAGTCCCAGCGCGCCACCGACAGGCCGAGGTCCTGAACGGCGAACGCCGTGAAGTAGTACGCCTGCGGGTGTGCTCCGGCGTCGACGGCGAGCGAGAACTCGGCCTCGTGCCACTGCCCGGCAGCGGCCCGGACCTTGGTCGCCGACGGCGTCACGGTGCAGTCCGAGCGCAGGTGGCGGGGGACGAACATGCCGATCCGCACGGGCCCGCGGCGTTCGGCCCGGATCCGGACGCGGGCGTGCAGCGTCTCCCCCGCCCGCACCTCTTCGGCCGCGGCCTTGACCCGCACCTCGGGCGCGCCCCCGGTCCGGTACGCCATGTCGCCGCACCGGATGCAGACGGTGCAGACCGTGTCCAGCGCCGTGGGGACCAGGGCCCGCTTCACGAACTGCCGGGCGGGCCGGCCGCAGGGACACCGCACCTCGGAGACGGACTCCGGGGCCACCGTGCTGCGCAGGCCGAAGTGGGCGTGGCAGTCGGTGAACTCGGTCTCCGGGTTCTCCACGATCTGCCGGCTGATCACGTGGTCGAGGGACTGGAGGTCGTCGGAGAGCGCCCGCAGGATGGCCGGCTCGCCCTCCGCGGCCGTCGCCTGCCGGGTGACCCAGCGCTCCACCTTGCCCGCGAACTTCGTGAGCCGGGGGCGCAGCGCGTGCCGCTCCGGAAGCAGGCCGCCGGCGAGGTACGCGGTCAGCCGCGCGGAGGTGGACAGCACCAGCGGGTCGGGGACCTGCGGGACGGGACGGGGCTCGCTCCCCGGGTCGTCGGCCATGCCGAAGTGCCAGTAGGCGGGGTCCGGCTGAGCTCCGGAGATCGCGGTGTTGAGACCGGTCACGGAGGGGGAGCCGGCCGCCACCGCGTTCATCCAGGCCGTGTTCTCGGGGCGGGCCGAGTCGTGCACGGTGGGCGCCGCCACGACGTCCCGGGCCGCGCCGTCGATCGCGTTGAGCATCAGCTGGTACTTGGGGTCGTAGGCCACGGCGTCGGCGAACGGGCCGTTGTTGCACGAGCTCAGCACGATCTCGACGGCGGAGACCCGGTTCAGCGGGATCAGCTTGTCGTTGGGCTTGTAGCAGTCGGGCCCGTAGGCGCAGCGCGGCCCGAGCAGATCCGGCCGGCGGGGCGCTTCGGGGTTGAGCCCGCAGATGGTGAAGTCCGCGAGATTGACCGAGTCGTCGCGCCCGTGCCCCTGCAGCAGCACCCGCCGCCACCGCCTCCCGAGGAGCTCGGCGCCGATGTCCTGGCGTTCCAGGGCACGGTCGTCGTAGACCTCCACGGCTCCGCGTGCTTCCGGACGGTCGGTGGAGGTGAACAGGCCCGAGGCGTCGACGCCGGGGTCGGGGCGGCAGAACTGCTTGGCAGTGAACCACGCCAGCGACGCGGCGTCCCGGCCGGTCAGGAACGCCACCCGCCGGCCCTCGCCCGGCCGGGCCTGCCGCACGATCTCCAGGACCGGGTCCGAGGTCAGCCGCGGGTAGGCCGCCACGACCAGCAGGGACCGTCCGCCGGGCGCACCCTGAAGGAGCTCGCCGCTCAGCTCCTTCTCGTCCAGCCACTGGAGAGCCAGCGGTGCCATCAAGGACCGCAGTCCCGCCGGGAGTTCGTCGCCGCCCAGGAGCACGCCCCGCGCGTACGGCTCCGGCCGGGCGATGCCGTCGTAGAGCCCGGCGGCCAGCTGCACGGCGGAGAGCAGATCGGCTCGGCCGCCCACCCACACCGGGACGGTGTCCGGGCAGGGCGCGGCGAGGAACCGCGCTACGGCTTCGGCGTAGGCGGCCTCCTCGTCGACGGGTGTGAAGAGTGTCGTGGATACCTCGGTCGGTGAACTTGGCATGGTGGTCATCCTCGTCGAGTCGGAGCTCTTCCGGAAAAGGAGCCCCCTCCGGAAAGTTCGGGCGGGTGCGGCAGGAGCGGGCGGACCGGTCGCACACAGGAATGCGGCGGGGGCGTCCTGCTCACCGCCCCCGCCGCACCTGTCACGACCTCGGCCCGTGGGAGAACGGGCCGGCGTTTCGATTCCGGCCGCTACTCGGTCACCGGCGCCGGGAAGAACGCCGTGACGTCGCTCTCCGGCACCCAGATCGGCCGCTCCTTGGCGATGATCAGGTACCGGTGAAGGTTCTTCTCGTCGTCCCAGGAAACGGCGAGCACCCGGTACTTCGCCTTGCCGCCGATGTTGACCTCGACGTCGCTCGCCACCCCGGTGAAGTGGATCGACATGTCTTCCTCCTTGAATTCAGTGACGGTTGGTGAAGCGCTGGAGATAGGCGATGCCGGACGGCCTGCCCTCCAGGTAGCTGGTGGTCGAGTAGCTGTCGTAGGCGTGCCGCTCGATCAGGATCTCGTCGAAGTACGGTTCCCAGCGCGGTTCGAGCTTCGGCTCGGTCACGAAGAACGACATGAAGTGGCCGCCGGGGGCGAGGACACGGGTGATCTGCTCACGCATCAGGGTGTCCCACCACTCCGCGTCGTCCCGCATCGCCTTGGGGAGCCAGGGGTCGAGCATGATTCCGTCGATGGTCCCGGTGGGGATCGACTCGATGTACTCGAAGAAGTCCGCGTGGACGATCTCCAGGTTGCCGGGGAGGTTCGGGGCCGACTTCTTGAAGTCCTGGATCACCTCGTCGTAGACCTCGACGACGGTGTGCTTCTTCACGTTCGGCTGCTCCGCGATCGCCACGGCGGAAAGGCCGAATCCGAGTCCGCACTCGAGGAATACGCCTCCGTCGCGGCACAGGACCTCGGCCGAACGGCGCATCAGCGGCGCCTCCCACTCCTGCATGGCCTGCGAACCGTCGATGTACAGGGTCTTCTCGCCATCGGAGTCCTTGACGGCGATGTCCGGCGCTGCGGGCTGGGCGGGATGCTTCACGGTCTGTCCTTACTCTCGAGGATCACTGCGGGAAATGACGCACGAATGCGGCGCGCGCATTCAGGAAAAGGAATCGCACATGAGGCCACGTTGCAGGTCCGGGCATCTGTCGGCCGGTTCTGTTTCACCGTAGCCGCGCGCCGGGGCGGGCGGCCGGAACGGGCGGGCCGGGTATTCTGCATTGCGGGAACCTGCAGCGTTCCCATATTCGGGCAAAGGCCACCGGGGTGGTTACGGGGCGCCGTTGCGCCCGCTGCCACGGAATCCTGCGGGCCGGCCGCGACGGTCAGCCGGCCGTCGCGGTACGGCGCAGCCGTACGCCGGCGGCGGCGATGGTCTCCAGGGACCGGGTGAGGACCGCGGGGTCGACCCCGGTCGGCACGCGGATGTGGCGAGGGTCCGCCGGGTGGTAGTGGGCGCCGGTGGTGACGACGAGCCGGTGCTCCGCCATCAGCACGTCCGCCAGCGTCTCCACGTCGGGCACCCCGGGGTCCACCCACACATGCGTACCGCCCTGCGGGGCGGAGACCCGCATGCCGTGTGCCCGCGCCCAGTCGAGGACCAGCCGGTGACCGGTCCGCACCCGCTCCGTCAGCGACTGGTTGCCCAGTTTGCACAGCTGGGCGGCCTGGTTCTGGGCCCGTGTCGACACGGCGATGCGCTCCCACTCCATGCGCGCGGTGAGCGAGGCGACCTCCTGCGGTTCGGCGGTGATCCAGCCGACCCGCAGCCCGGGGGCGCCGTAGTTCTTCGAGAAGCTGTTCAGGCCGTAGACACCGTGCCAGTCCTCGACCAGCGCCAGCGGTGCGGCGCAGGCCGCGGGGTCCTGGACGAACGAGTCGTAGGCCAGGTCGAGGACGAGCGTGAAGCCGCGTTGCCGCTGGGCGGCGAGCAGGTCGCGCACCGTCGCCTCGTCCAGACAGGCACCGGTCGGGTTGTGCGGGGAGTTGACGTAGAGCAGGTCTCCGGGGCCGAGGCCGGTCCAGGAGCGCTCCCCGACGAGGGCGGGCCAGTCCAGCACCTCCAGGTCGAGCCCGACGGACCGCAGCAGGTCGGCGACGCTCAGCAGGACCGGGCCGCCGCACACCGCGCGTCGCACGCCGTTCCCGGAGAGGTGACGGGCGATCAGCCCGAGCCCGTCGAAGGCGCCGTTGGTCACGAGGAGCGACTCCGCTCCGACGTCGACGCCCTGTTCCCGCTGCCGCAGGCGCAGCGCCTCCAGCAGCTCGTCCGTGCCCTGGCTCGGGGCGTACTGGGCGTCCAGTTCCCAGCCGACCGTCTGCAAGCCGGGCGGGTCGGGCCAGACGGGCACGTTCTCGGCCAGGATCTCCCAGGGTTCCTCCGGCGAGGCCGCGACCGTCGCGAGGCGCTGCCCCAGCGGCGTCAGGCTCACTGCGCGGCACCTTCCTGCCGGGTCAGCAGATATCCGATCTCCAGGCCGGTGGAGTCCACGGACGGGTCGGCCACCCGCCGGGAGACCACCGCGGCGCCGGCCTCCTCGAACAGCTCCTGCCAGAACCGGTCGGTCTCCAGCTTCTGTTCGGTGAGGACGTGCAGGAGGAAGTAGGGGTTGTAGTAGGCCAGACCGAGGCCGTGCCGCATGACCTGCGGGTCGGCGGGGCGGTGGTCCACCTCGACAATGGCGAGGTGGCCGGAGTGCCGGAGTGCCGCACGGACCAGCTCCACCACCGCGCCCCGGCCTTCCTGCTCGAGGATCTCCTGGAGCAGGAACGCGGCGAGGCAGAGCCGCGAGGAGTCCGGCTCCGCGTCCGGTGCGACCGTGTCGCGGACGTAGTCGGTGGCGCCGGAGCGGACGAAGCGCAGCCCGTCGGTTCCCCGCTCCTCCGGGGCGAACGGGTCGACCCCGATGCCGGTGACGGTGCCGGAGTCGCCGATCAGGCCGGTGAGGAAGGTGCCGTCGCCGCAGCCGAGGTCCACGACGGCGGCCGGCGCGGACGGCAGGTCGGACATCAGCTCACGGACGAGCGGCAGCGCGTCGTACGCGCTCATGCCGCAGCTGCCGATGCCCACGAGCCTGCCGTCGCGGGACGCGTAGCCCTTGCCCCGCAGGACGTCGGTGATCTGCTGGAACGTCTGCGCGTAGCCGCCGATGAGCAGCTCGTACCACGGGCGGTACGGCCCGAGGGCACGCCCGTGCTCGGTGAGGGCCACGGTGTCGCCGCTCAGCGTCACGTAGTTCTCGTTGGCGAGGTACCGCAGGAATCCGGCGGTGCGCGACGCGTCGAGTTCCAGGGACGCGGCCAGTTCGGGGACCGCCTGCGGGCCCTCCGCGATGCGGTCGTACAGCCCGCTGCTGAACAGGTGGTAGAGGCCCTGCGCCAGCGCGAAGCCACGGACGGGCTGCAGTGCCTCGATGAGCCGGAGCTCGAATCCCTCATCCATTGTGCTGCCCCTCATCTGGTGAACCATCGGCCTTGGGCCGGAAGTCGATACGGACGATTTCGAGATCGCAGGTGTGATGCAGCAGTTTCCGAAAGCGGTCGGCGCGCGCCTCGGACCGTGTGCTGACGCGGATGAACGGGCGGCTGCGGCCCTGCCAGTCGAGGACGCGGGAATCAGCCGCGGTGACGAAAACGCAATCCTCGCGGAACGTCTCTTCCGCCAGGAGTCCGCGTACCCGCTGCTCCAACGCGTCCCGTTCCTCGCGTGATGAGCCGAAGAACTCTATGGTCGGCATCAGTCCTCCTTGTTCGCCCCGTCGGGATGGCTGTTGCTGTTGCGGTGAAGCTCTCCTCCAGGAACGTTCCTGCCTTCCGGCCGCCGGCCTCGCCCGCGCACGAACGACGGGGGCGGCGAGGGTGTCGGAGAGTCCGGGCGGTCGAGTCCAGGCGTGAGCGGACTCCGCCACGGCGCCGCGCCAGGGGTTCCGGGACCGGTGGTCCGGGCGCTGCCGGCACACTCCGCCCCGCCTGCACGACGTCGGCGTACGGCCGTGCGCCGGGGTCTCGGGACCGGTCACGAAGCCCGCTTCGAACCGGTGGGCCGGCTCTCCTTGCGCGGGGCGGCTCACTGGTCAGCGGCCTCAGCCCCAGGCGGAGTCGTCCGACTGGTTGCCCGCGGCCCGGACGGCCGAAGAATTCTCCGGGTGCAGGTTCTGCGTCGACAGGCCAACTATCGCCAGAAGGAAGATGCAAGCCACTGCGAAAAGGTTGCGCATGAGATCCCACATTTCTTTTTCTCGTTCGATGTTGCGTCGTTGACGATATCCGGACGGCCCCGCTCATGACCCGAAGAAGAAATGGCGAGGACTTGCATTGCCGAATCATGAAGGGCCGACAAGAGGTGACCCAATCAATGCAAGCGGAACATAACGGACAGGAGCACAGGGTCCGCCCCGGGTCGGGGTGGGTCGTACATGACCAGGAGCGTCGCTTCTCCCGTCCTCACCCGCGCCCGCTCCGACACCGTGACGGCCAACCACCGGGCAGCGAAGGCCGGTTGCCGGAGTGCAGGCACGGGGGACGGGCCGGTGGCAGTGGTGGTGCGCGAAGCGGGCGCGGGGATGCGACCGCGGGCGAGAAGCGGCGGGCGGACACCCCGGGAGCGAGGAGCGGCGAACAGACGCGCCCTCCGGAGCGGGCAGCGGCGCGCGGCAGCGGACCGCAGGACGGAGCCCGGACCGCACGGCCGCGGTCCGGGCTCCTACGCGGTCACGCGCTCTCCCCCTCCTCGGCACCGGACAGCGAGTTGCCCGGACCGGAGAGCAGACCGGTGGTGCCGATGAGATAGGCCAGTTGGGGCCGGCTGCGGCTGCCCAGTGCATCCGAGGTCTTCTTGATGTGGGTGGCCACCGTGCGCACACTCATGCCCAGCCGCTTGGCGATCGCCTCGTCCGTGAAGCCGTCCACCATGAGCCGGAGCACCGCGCTGCGGATCTCGTTGCTGATGAGCGGGGACCGCTGCGTCACGGTCCTCGGGTCGACGGACCGGGCACGCGCCCACATGTACTCGAACATCGTGGCCAGGTAGTTCACGAGCCCGGGGTGCCGCACGGTGAGCGCCGACGCGCTGCGGTCGCCCTCGCCCGGGATGAAGGCGATTCTCCGGTCGCAGATGATGACCCGGTCGAACACCTCGTCCAGTGTCCTGACCTGCGCCCCCACTTCCGTCACCCGCTCGATGTAGGCCATCGTGGGGCCGTGCGTCCGCACGGTGTGCTGGTACAGCGTCCGCTGCACGACGCCCCGTTCGTTGAGCTCCAGGTCCCGTTCCAGTGCCTGCCTGAGCAGTTGGGGCGACCGGCCGCCGCCGGGCTGTGCGGTGATCAGCTCCTCCTGGCACCCTTGGACGGCCCGCTCCAGCGCGGCAGCGATCAGGGCCGGATCGTCCAGGAGCTCCACCGGCGCCACCCGCTGCCGATGGGCCTTGTTGTGGATGTGGCGTATCCCGTCGATGGCCAGCAGGACGTCCGCTAACGCGTTCTGATGGCTCTGAATCGTGCGTTCGATGGGCCGCGCCGTGTTGGCGTAGGCCACATCCGGGGAGACCGCGAGAAACCTGCCGGCCTGTTCCGGGTCGGGGCGCAGCAGACCCAGCCCGAGGACGCACTCGGGGACGTCCCCGGAGACGCCCCCCTCGTTGATCGCGGACTCGTAGGCCCGCAGCCCTCGTTCACAGAGTTCTGTCACGCCTGCTTCACCTGTTGCGCAGTCACTTCCGCACATACGTCGCCCCTTCGCGGTGCCCCGTTTGGGTCATATTAGTGAGCCCTGGCTCCGCGGTGGATCTTGTCGGGTGTCGCCCGGGTGTCCCCGGGGAGGGAATCGGCCATGGTGACGGCGTGTCCGCCCGTCCGCATCTCGAGGGTGCGGTGGCGGCGCGGAGTCCTTCGGCGGCGCTGCGGGGGCGTGACGAACCGGGCCGTGGTCCGGTCGCTCGCGGCTGCGCGCCGACGGGAGACTGCCGGAGCGGTGACACGATCGACGGGTGTGCCGCCCGGGTGAACCGCGCGTCGTATGCGGCGAGGTCGACGACAGTGGTGGCCGCGAGCAGGCGGCCGCGCCCGATGTAGGCAGACATGGCTGATCCGATTCGTCACAGGTGCATGGCCCGGTGCGCCGTCCGGCCGGTCACCACCGGCGGCATTGGGGGATGACCCCAGCTTGTGCCGAGCTCCGTCCCACCGGCCAGACCCGCCGGCCCATCGGGGATGCTCGAACGATCCCACCGTCTGTGAACTGCGAAAACTCCCTGGCCTCGAACGCTCGGCTGGAATGGTGGAGCGGTGGGGCCACGAGGCCCCCACCGGGCCCGGCCCTCCTTCGAGCAATGCCGAGGGGCCGCTCCGGGCCGCGTCACGGCACGCGCCGGACTGCGGCACAGGGATGCGTCGGCACCGCGCCGCTCCGGCGACGGGTCCGGCCGTCAGGATGCACGAGTACAGGTACCGAAGGCACAGGACACCGAAGACGCGTGCACCGGTCCCGAAAGGGAGCCAGGGCCCTCCGTCAGCCGGACCGGTCGGACCGGCCGGCCGGTCCGGCCTTCCCCGTCCGCCCGATCCGTGCCTCCAGCCCGTCCAGCAGCACCTCCAGCGCCGCCCGGAACACCCGCTCGCCCGTCATCGCCGCCATGTGGGCGGAGGTGCGCGCGATCGCCGGATGGCGGGACGGGTCGACCGCCACGTAGTCGCGGGTCCAGGCCGCCTCGTCGCCCTCCTGCGCCGCCGGGTCGAGCGTCGCGAAGGCGGCGTCCATTCCGGACCAGGCGAGGGTGAAGTCGCCGTAGACACGGTGCAGGAGGGCGGACTGCTCGGGGTCGCAGCCGGCTTCGGCGAAGGCGGTCAGGATGTGCTCGACGATCCGCATCTCCGCGGGCCGCCGCGTGGTCCGGTAGGTGGCGACGACCGCGGCGGCCGGATGCCGCAGGGCCGTCTCGCGGCTGCCGACCGCCAGGTCGCTCAGGGTCGCCCGCCAGTCGCCGGGGGTCGGTTCGAAGGACTCCAGGACCTCCGCGAAGAGCCGGTCGGCCAGGAGCAGATGCAGCTCGTCCTTGTCCGCGACGTGCCGGTAGAGGGCCGACGGGTCCACGCCGAGCCGGGCCGCCAGCTTCCGCACGGTCAGCGCCTCGGCGCCGTGTTCGTCGCAGAGGGCGAGTGCCGCGTCCACGATGGTCGGCGCGTCCAGCAGCACCTTGGGCGGCCGCCCTCTGCCGCGTGCCGCCGTGTCGTCCGATGCCATGCACCCGATGAGATCAGCCGACGGCACCCCCGGGCAACCCCGTGCCGCCGTCCGGAAAATATTTTTCCAACAGTGTTGACTTAATCGGTCGGCGGACGTTTTCCTTCCCTCACCCCGGACCGAGGAGACGGCGCATGGACGACAGCCAGGACCCCCGTCACGACGAGTTCCACAAGACCCTCCGCACCCACCACGGCGTGATCATCGCGCTGGCCAACATCAGTCCCACCGTCTCCCTCGGCATCGGTCTCGGCTTCCTCGCCGCCGTCGCCGGAACGTCGCTGCCCGCCGCGTTCCTGCTGGCCGCGCTGCCGATCCTCGCCGTGTCCGGCGGCTACGCCCGCCTCGCCGCCCGCGACCCCAACTGCGGCACGGCGTACATCTGGGTGCGCCGCGCACTCGGCCCGTGGACCGGCTATCTCACCGGCTGGACCTCGGTCGCCACCAACATCATGTTTCTCTCCTACGCAGGCCAGCTGACCGGCCGGTTCACCCTCCAACTCGCCGACGAGGCAGGGCTGTTCCATACCGAGTCGACGGTCGCCATCACGCTCACCGGCCTGCTGTGGACCGGCCTGATCGTGATCGGCGCGGTGCGCGGTGTGCAGGACGCGACCGCCGTCCAGTCGGTGCTGCTCGGGCTGTCCGCGGTGGTCGTCCTCACCGTCGTCGGCACCGCCTTCGTCCGCGGGGACGCCGCCCCGGTGCAGGCGTCCTGGTTCTCGCCGTTCTCCTTCCCCGACCCGCTCACCCTGTTCAGCGCGACGGTGCTCGCCGCGTACATGTTCTGGGGCTGGGAGAGCGCCTTCAGCGTGGTCGAGGAGAACGCCGAGGCGCGGTCCTCGGGCCGGGCGGGCCTCATCGCGATCGTCGTCACGCTGGCACTCTTCCTGGTCGGCGCGGCCGGCTTCCTGCACGCGCTCACCCCCGGCCGGCTCGCCGACCCGCTCGCCGGGATCACCGAACTCGCCCGCACCTTCTACGGAACCGGCGGCGCGATCGCCGCGGCCGCCGCGATGCTCGCCGCCACCGTCGCCTGCATGCAGTCCTCGGTGATCGCCGGATCCCGGCTGACCCTGGCGATGGGCCGCGACGGGGTGCTCGGCCCCAGCTGGGCCCGGCTGCACCCGACTCTCCGGACCCCGGTCACCTCCACCCTGCGCACCGCGGGACTCGCCGTCGCGCTCTCCGTGGCCGGGCTCGCCGTCGGCAAGCTCTCCGAGGTCGTCCTGGCCGTCGTCAACTCGGTCGGCATCCTGGTGTCGTTGCTGTACGGCATCGGGGGCTGGGCCTGCGTCATCACCTTCCGGGGCGAGCTGCGCGGCGGACGCCTCCGCGACATCCTCGTCGTGGGCGTCCTGCCCGCGCTCGGCGGGACGGCGCTGCTGCTCCTCGGCGGCCTGGTCGCGTACCAGCAGTGGACGTCCGTCGACCACCTGGCCGTCGACCCGGAGAACGGGCGCTTCCTCACGGCTCTCCCGCTCGGCACCGTCCTCCTCGGCGTCCCGGCCGCTCTCTGGACCCGCTACCGCCGCAAGGCCGCCTACTTCACCCGGCCGGCGCCCCCGCTCGCGCCCGCCCCCGCACCGACATCCGCGTCCACCACGTCCACGTCCACCACTCCTGGAGTCTCCGCATGAGCACCGCCCCCGATCTCGTCCTCCTCAACGGCACCGTCTGGACCGCCGGACCGGCCCGCGACCGCGCCTCGGCGCTCGCGGTCACCGGCGACCGGATCACCGCGGTCGGCAGCGACCGGGAGATCCGCGAGCTGGCCGGTCCCCGCACCGAAGTCGTCGACCTGGACGGGCGGTTCGCGCTTCCCGGGTTCACCGACGCGCATGTGCACCCGGTGATCGCGGGCCTCGGGATGCTCGGCTGCGACCTGTCCGACGGGCGGGACGTGGACGCGTACCGCAGGACCATCCGCGGGTACGCGGACGCGCACCCGGAGGAGGAGTGGATCGTCGGCAGCGGCTGGTCGTTCGACGCGTTCCCGGGCGGGCTGCCGCCGCGCGGCGTGCTGGACGAGGTGGTGCCGGACCGGCCCGCGTACTTCCCGGTGCGGGACGGGCACTCCGCCTGGGCCAACGCCCGCGCGCTCGCCCTGGCCGGCATCGACCGCGACACCCCGGACCCGGCCGACGGCCGGATCGAACGCGACGCGGACGGCGAGCCGACGGGTGTGCTGCACGAGGGCGCCATGGGCCTGGTCGGCGACCGTACCCCGCCGGTCACCCCCGAGCGGGCCCGCGCCGGGCTCCTCGCCGCGCAGACGCTCCTGCACTCGCTGGGCATCACCGGCTGGCAGGACGCCCTGGTCGGCGCGTACGGCGGCTACCCGGACCCGCTCGACACCTACCTGGAAGCCGACGCCGACGGTTCGCTCACCGCCCGCGTCCGCGCCGCCCTCTGGTGGGACCGGGAGGCGGGCCTGGAGCAGATCGAGTCGCTGATCGCGCGGCGGGCGAGGGCCGACGCGCAGGGCGGGCGGCGGTTCACCGCGGGCACCGTGAAGATCATGCAGGACGGCGTGGTGGAGAACTTCTCCGCCGCCCTGCTGGAGCCCTACCTGGACTCGTGCGGCTGTCCCGGCGACAACCGCGGACTGTCCATGGTCGACCCGGCTCTCCTGCGCGAGGCCGCGGTCCGGCTGGACGCCGAAGGGTTCCAGATGCACTTCCACGCCCTCGGGGACCGCGCGGTCCGCGAGGCCCTGGACTCGCTGGAGGCCGCCGTCGCCGCCAACGGCCACACCGGCAACCGGCACCACCTCGCGCACCTCCAGGTCGTCCACCCCGACGACATCCCGCGCTTCCGCACCCTGCGCGCCACCGCCAACATCCAACCGCTGTGGGCCGCCCACGAGCCCGCCATGGACGACCTCACGCTGCCCTTCCTCGGCGCGGAGCGCGGCGCCCTCCAGTACCCGTTCGGGGCACTCCACGCGGCGGGCGCGATGCTCGCGGCGGGCAGCGACTGGTTCGTCTCCAGCCCTGACCCGATGCACGGCATCCACGTCGCCGTGAACCGTCAGATCTGGCCGGAGGAGCTGGGAGAGCCCGTGCTCCGTCCGCCGTTCCTGCCGCACCAGCGCCTCGCCCTCACCGAGGCGCTCGCCGCGTACACGGCGGGGTCGGCCTGGGTGAACCACCAGGACGAGGCCGGCGTCCTCGCCCCCGGGCGGCTCGCGGACATCGCGGTCCTGGACCGCGACCCGTTCGAGGTGGACCCGCGGGAGCTGCACGGCATCCGGTGCGTGCGGACGTACGTGGGCGGGACCGCGGTGCACGTCGCGGAGTGAGAAGGGCCCGGCGCGGGCCCGTGCGGGGGCCCGCGCCGGCGGTCGGTTGTGCGACGGCGCGGCCGGGCGGCGGCCCGCTGCCCGGCCGCCGCGGGCCGGAACGGGCCGCACCCGCCGACGGGCCGCTTCCATCCGGGGCCCGCTGCCGTCCGGGGCCCGCTCCGGCCCGCACGCCGCCGCCCCGTCCCCCTCCGGCCGCCACCGTCAACGCCCCGGGAATCCTCACGGCCCCGGGGCGTTGACGCAGAGGTGACCTCCGCACTCGCCACCACCCGGTTCTCCGTACTGGACCGCTCCCGCACCCGCCAGGGGCAGGCGCCCGAGCAGGCGTTGCGCGACACCGTGCGGTTCGCGCAGCAGGCCGAGGCCCTGGGCTACCACCGGTTCTGGGTGTCGGAGCACCACAGCGTGCCCGGGGTGGCGGGTTCGGCGCCGACCGTGCTGGCGGCGGCCGTCGCCGCGGCCACCTCCCGTATCCGGGTCGGCACCGGCGGGGTCATGCTGCCCAATCACCAGCCGCTCGTCGTCGCCGAGCAGTTCGGCGTCCTGGAGTCGCTCTTCCCCGGCCGCATCGACATGGGCCTCGGCCGGTCGGTCGGGTTCACCGACGGGATCCGCCGGGCGCTCGGCCGGGGCAAGGAGGACGCCGAGGACTTCCCGGCCCGGCTGGCCGAGCTGCTCGGCTACTTCACCGGGGAGCAGACGGCGCATCCGCAGGTGCACGCCCGGCCGGCCGAGGGGCTGCGGGTGCCGGCCTTCGTCCTGGCGACCGGCGCCGGGGCCGATCACGCGGCGGCGTTCGGGCTGCCGCTGGTCATCGCGGCCGTGCGGGGCGAGGACGCGATGCTGCGGACGATCGACCGGTACCGGGAGCGGTTCCGGCCCTCGGCCCGGTCGGCGGAGCCGTACGTGGTGCTGTCCGGCACGGTCGCCGTCGCCGGGACCGCCGACGAGGCGTGGCGGCTGCTGCTGCCGGAGGCGTGGTCGGCCGCCTGGTCGCGCACCCACGGGGAGTTCCCGCCGCTGCGGCCGCCGGAGGAGATCCTGGACCTGCGGATGAGCACCCGTGAGCGCACACTGTTCGAGGAGGCGCTCCACGGCCATCTGCACGGCACCGGGCCCGACGTGGCCGAGGCGCTGGAGAAGCTGCTGGCCCGCAGCGCGGCCGATGAGATGCTGGTGACGACGAGCACCTACGACCGTCGGCGGGAGCTGGACTCGTACCGGCGGCTGGCCCGCGTCGTGGGGCTGCCCGGCGGAGCCGGTGCCGGACAGCCGGCCACCGTCCCTCCCCGAGCCCCTGCGGAGACCGATGAGCACCCCGGCCCATGATCCGTTCGTCCGTGTACGCGGCGCCCGTGAGCACAATCTGCGCCGGGTCGACGTGGACATCCCCCGGGATGTACTGGCCGTCTTCACCGGGGTCTCCGGTTCCGGCAAGTCCTCGCTGGCCTTCGGCACGATCTACGCGGAGGCGCAGCGGCGCTACTTCGAGTCCGTCGCCCCGTACGCCCGCCGGCTGATCCACCAGGTGGGGGCGCCCGCGGTGGACGACATCCTGGGGCTGCCGCCGGCGGTCGCCCTGGAGCAGCGGCGCGGGGCACCCACGTCGCGGTCGTACGTCGGCACGGTGACGACGCTCTCCAACACGCTGCGGATGCTGTTCTCCCGGGCCGGCAGCTACCCGCCGGGGGCGGAGCGGCTGGACTCCGACGCGTTCTCCCCCAACACCGCGGCCGGCGCCTGCCCGGCCTGCCACGGCCTGGGCACCGTGCACCGGACGACGGAGGAACTGCTGGTCCCGGACCCGTCGCTGAGCATCCGGGACGGAGCGATCGCCGCCTGGCCCGGGGCGTGGCACGGCAAGAACCTGCGCGATGTGCTCCGGACGCTGGGCCACGACATCGACCGGCCCTGGCGCGAGCTGCCGCAGAAGGACCGGGACTGGATCCTCTTCACCGACGAGCAGCCGGTGGTGACGGTGCATCCGGTGCGGGAGGCCGGGCGCATCCAGCGGCCCTACCAGGGGACGTACGTCGGCGCCCGGCGCCATGTGATGCACACCTTCGCCGACTCCCGGAGCACGACACTGCGGGCGCGGGCCGAACGCTTCCTGGAGAGCTCGCGCTGTCCGGACTGCGACGGCAGCCGGCTGCGGCCGGAGTCCCTCGCCGTCACCTTCGCCGGACACACCATCGCCCAGCTGAACGCGCTGCCCCTGACGTCGCTCGCCGAGGTGCTGCGGCCGGTCGGCGAGGGCCGGTGGGCGGAGGAGGCGGACGAGCCGCGCCGCCGGGTCGCCGAGGCGCTCTGCGCGGACCTCGCCGCACGGGTCGGGGTGATCACCGAGCTGGGGCTCGGCTATCTGAGCCTGGACCGCACGACGCCGACCCTCTCCCCCGGCGAGCTCCAGCGGCTGCGGCTGGCCACCCAGCTGCGGTCGGGCCTGTTCGGCGTGGTGTACGTGCTGGACGAGCCGTCCGCCGGGCTCCATCCGGCCGACACCGAGGCACTGCTGACCGTGCTGCTGCGGCTGCTGGAGGCGGGGAACTCGGTGTACGTCGTCGAGCACGACATGGAGGTGGTGCGCCGGGCGGACTGGATCGTCGACGTCGGGCCGCACGCGGGCGAGCACGGCGGCCGGGTGCTGCACAGCGGGCCGGTGGACGCGCTGGCCCAGGTCGAGGAGTCGGCCACCCGCCGGTTCCTGTTCGCCACCGGCCCGGACCCGGCCGCGGGCCGCACCCCGCGCGAACCGTCCGGCTGGCTGCGGCTGCGCGGCATCGACCGGCACAACCTGCGGAGCGTGGACGCCGAACTGCCGCTGGGCGTGTTCACCGCGGTCACCGGGGTGTCCGGATCGGGCAAGTCGACGCTGGTCGGGCAGGTCCTGGCCGCCGTACTCCAGCGCCACCTCGGCCCGGCCCAGTCGGCTCCGGACAGCGAGGCCGACACCGACGCGGCGCCGGACGGCGAGGACGCGAGCGCCGGAGTGACGGCCGAGGGCGTGGCGGCCGTGGACCGGCTGGTGCAGGTGGACCAGAAGCCGATCGGCCGCACCCCGCGCTCCAACCTGGCCACCTACACGGGCCTGTTCGACTCCGTGCGCAAGGTGTTCGCGGCCACCGACGACGCCCGGGCGCGCGGCTACGCGGCCGGCCGGTTCTCGTTCAACGTCGCGGGCGGGCGGTGCGAGACCTGCCAGGGCGAGGGGTTCGTGGCCGTGGAGCTGCTGTTCCTGCCCGGTACGTACGCGCCGTGCCCCACCTGTCACGGCTCCCGGTACAACGAGGAGACGCTGCAGGTCCGTTACCGGGAGCGGACCATCGCCGAGGTGCTGGACATGACCGTGGACACCGCGGTCGCGTTCTTCGAGGACGTCCGCCCCGCCGCCCGCAGCCTGCGCACCCTCCAGGAGGTGGGCCTGGGCTATCTGCGGCTCGGCCAGCCCGCCACCGAACTGTCGGGCGGCGAGGCGCAGCGCATCAAGCTCGCCTCGGAACTCCAGCGGACCCGCCGCGGCCACACCGTGTACCTGCTGGACGAGCCGACGACGGGCCTGCATCCGGCCGATGTGGAGCTGCTGATGCGGCAGTTGCACGGGCTGGTGGACGCCGGGCACTCGGTGTTCGTCGTCGAGCACGAGATGAGTGTGGTGGCGGGCGCCGACTGGGTGATCGACCTGGGACCGGGCGGCGGCGACGCGGGCGGCCGCATCGTGGCCGCCGGGCCACCGGCGTCGGTGGCCCGCGCGTCGGGGAGCCGGACGGCGGAGTACTTGGCGCGGAGGCTCAGGGGGTGAACTGAACGGTGGTACCGGTACGGGGCACCGCGGGGCGGGTACCGGCCGTGAGCCGTGGCGGGACCACCACCGAGCCGCCACCGCTCACGGCTCACGGCTCACCTCTTTCTTGCGAGCAGGCCGTGGCGTTCACGCCGGGGAGGAATCGTAGCGGGGTGTTGCGACGCGGGGCGTCGCCGTATCCGGTCCGGGGTGCGGAGTGCCCGTACTGCTGTGGGAGTCGCCGTTCTAATGCGAACGTGTGTGCCTGTGGTCGCTGGTCGGGGTGGTGGCTGTGGGAGTGGGGGCGGTTGTGCGTCCGTCGTACGTATGGTCGTTCGCAGGGTTGGGGATGGCGCTGCGTCCCGGTCGGGGCTATGAGGGGGCGGGATGGTGCAGGTGGGGGCGGTTGCGGTGGTCGGGTATGCGCGTTACACGTACCGGTTGCGTGTGTCGTCCACGGCCCGTGCCGCTCTGGTGGCGGAGGGGGACCGGTGCCGTTGGGTCTGGAACGAGTGTGTCGCCAAGTCCAGGGCCGTGCACTTGTACAACAAGGCGAGTGGCAGGAAGCAGACGTGCGGCCCGGCGCAGCTGGACAGGATGCTGACCGAGGCTCGGAGGAGCACTCCGTGGCTGCGTGAGGGCTCGTCGGTTGTCCAGCAGCAGGTCATCCGTGATTTTGGCCGTGCCCGCGCCAGGGCGCACAAGGACATCACCGAGCGCCTGCCGGTGCGGCAGCGGGCGGGTATGCCGACGTGGAAGACCAAACGGGAGAGTCTGCCGACCGTCAACTACACCCGGCGGGGCTTCCGGTTGAAGGACGGCCGGCTGCACCTGGCCGGGGGCGTGGTGGTGGCGGTGGTGTGGTCTCGGGAGTTGCCGGCGCGGCCGTCCTCGGTGCGTGTCTACCAGGACAGCCTCGGGCACTGGTACGGCTCGTTCGTCGTCCCCGCCCAGGTACAGCCCCTGCCCGAAACCGGCCGCGTTCTTGGCGTCGACTGGGGTGTGAAGGAGACCGCGACCACGACCTCCGAATCGCACGACCTCCCCCACGCCGAACACGGCCAGAGGGCCCGGGCGAAGCTGGCCCGGTACGACCGGATGATGGCCCGCCGCAGGCCGAAGAAGGGCCGGCCGGCGTCGAAGGGCTACCGCGAGGCGAAGAAGCTGCGGGCCAAGGCACACAAGAAGGCCGCCAGGCAGCGTGAGGACACCGGCCGCAAGTGGGCCAGGAAGGCGGTCCTCGACCACGACGCCATCGCGGTCGAGGACTTCCGCCCGAAGTTCCTGGCCCAGACCACCATGGCCCGCAAGGCCGCGGACGCTGCCATCGGCGCCACCAAAGCCGCTCTGATCCACATGGGCCGCAAACACGGGCGGGACATCCGCCTGGTCCACCCCGCGCACACCACGATGGACTGCGCGCACTGCGATGCGAGAGCCAAACATCGCCTGCCGCTGGGGGAGCGCACCTACACCTGCACCGCCTGCGGAAACACCTCCCCACGGGACAAAAACTCCGCACGCGTCATGCTCATCCGGGCTGGTCTCAACCCGGCTGGTGCTGATGGCACAAGACCTCCCGGAGCGCTGCTCCAGGAGGCGGCCTGAGCCAGGAATCCCTTCCCCCTTCAGGGAGGGGAGGATTCAAGGCAGGAAGTACATCGGGTTCGGCAGCTTGAACGTCCTGTTGGCGTAGCCGCCCTTGAGGTCGCTGTACTGGTCGCCGAAGTTGGCCACGATGTCGTACCCCTGGGACTCGATGTGCTTCCGAGTCCCGGACTTGTACTCCACTGTGCTGCACTTCGCCCCGCACGGCAGGTACGCGGGCGGGTTGGCCTTGTTCTTCAGGTAGAAGTGCGCCCTGTTCGTGGGGGTCTTGTACCCGGCGGCCTTGAGGTTGCGGACGCTCCAGGCGCGCTGGTGCTCGTCGCGGCCGGTCAGGAAGAACACCGTGTAGCCCTTGGCCCGCGCCCGGTTGACCAGCTCGGGCATGCCGAACACCGGGTCCATATCGGTGCTCTTCAGGTACTTGTCCTGGGACTCGGGGGTGAAGTTGAAGCCCACCTGGAGCTCGTAGTTGTACGTCAGCAGCGTGGTGTCGTCGACATCGAGCACGATCGCCGGCTTGCCGTGGTCCGTCCGCGTCGCGGTGCGGTCGAGGTAGCGCTCGGCCTTGGCCCGTATGCCCTTGACCTGCTGGGCGTAGTTGCCGTCCGGGGAGGCGTAGTGCTGCCCGTCCTTGTCGACGGTGTCACCGTAGTAGGCCTTGATCTTGTCGGTGACGTGGGTGAGGTTCGGGATCTCCCGGTCCGTACGGGGTACGGAGTGCTCGGCGGTCGCCGCACCGGCGGCGTAGAGCCCGGTACCGACGGCAGCCGCGGCGACCACGGCTGCGATACGGACGCGCGGGGAGGTGAGCTTCGGGGGCACGCGGAATCTCCTGTGCTGTGGGGGGAGACAAAGGTGTAGTGAAGCTAGAGCGTGGCCTCTTGGCCGGTCAAGGGTCTTCTACGCGCGCAGAAGCAAGGATTCGTGCCCGGCCCTCGCCACACGAGGATCCGGCAGTCGCCCAGGGAGCACCATGACTGACCAGCCAGCTTTCACGTTTGAGCATGTGGACGCCTCGGGCGCCGAGGCGTCCGAGGTTCCGTTCCGCCAGGTGTACGCCGAGGCCTTCGCCGAATCTCCCTACACGAAACCGAGGCGGATACCTCAGCCGCTGTCCGCCGGTTCCGTTCCCAAGCGCGCCGCGGCGCTTTCCGAGGCGCATTGGCGCGCACAGGGGTCGTCACGCCCGCCCGATGGCCGCCTCGTTCATGGTGAACACCGTGGCTCCGTTCTTACGCGCCGGGGCGTCAGGGGAAGTACGGAAGGCGATGCTGTCAGCCGCTTCCGACCTGCTCTACCTGACGGGCTACATGGCCGTGGACGAAAGTTTGCACAGCCTCGCGCAGCGCTACTACGTCAAGGCTCTGGAGCTGGCGGGCGCGGCCGGCGACCACCTGACGTACTGCACCACGCTACGCGGCATGAGTGTCCAGGCGGTCGACCTCCGTCACGGGACCAAGGCCTTGGAGTTGGCCGATGCCGCCGCTACCGCTTCGCCGAAAGCCGGACCCCGGATGCGGGCCTTTCTCGCAGGTCAGCAGGCGCACGCTGCCGCCCAGACCGGCAATCGTCGGGACGCGCTGCACTTCATCAAGGAAGCCGAAGTCGCCATGGATCGGGCGGAGTCACGCGGCAAGACATTCGGCTCGTACGACCCCTCGACGCTCAACTACCACATCGGCCAAGTCCGTTACGAGCTGGGCGACAAGGACGGAGCGGTAACCGCCATGCTGGATGCGGATCGGCTCCGCGACAGTGTGTATCGGCGGAGTCGAGTGCACCGGCGTGCTCTGCTCGCGGAACGACAACTGGAGATCGGCCACCTCGAAGCCGCCTGCAATGCCTGGCACCAGGCCCTCGACGACTACCCCGTGGTGCAGTCCGGTCGTGCCGATGAGCGGGTGAGGGCGATGTTCGGCCTCTTGCGGCCACATCTGAGGAACCCGACCGCCCGTGACCTGTACGAGCGGGCGCGGACGGTCGTACCGACCACCGTGATCGACTGACGCCCCCACCGTTCTGGACAGCCCCGTTGAGCCCCGTTCATCTGCCCATGGCGAATCTGCGACAGGCAGAGAAACCGCATCCGGGGGTCCGGCGAGGTCAAGAGTGGAGTCAACGGCATCCCTGCCCCGACAAGGAGACCAGATGACTCCCCTCACCACGCCCCCGCCCCGCGCGGAGGAGGGCGACACACCGCCCAGCCGCTTCGACGACCATCTCGCGGCCCAGTTGCTCGCCCAGCGGATCGTCCTCCTCGGCACACAGGTCGACGACGTGTCGGCCAACCGGGTGTGCGCGCAGCTGTTGCTGCTGTCGGCGGAGGACCCGCGCACCGACATCAGCCTGTACATCAACAGCCCCGGCGGGTCGGTCACCGCGGGTCTCGCCGTCTACGACACCATGCGGCTCATCCCGAACGACGTCTCGACACTGGCGATGGGGTTCGCCGCCAGCATGGGCCAGTTCCTGCTCACCGTGGGGACGCCCGGCAAGCGGCTCGCGCTGCCGAACGCGCGGATCATGATGCACCAGCCCTCGGCGGGCATCGGTGGCACCGCCGCGGACATCGAGATCCAGGCGGAGAACCTCGAGTTCACCAAGCAGGCCATCGAGCGGATCACCGCCGAGCACACCGGGCAGAGCGAGGAGACGATCGCCCGGGACGGCGACCGGGACCGCTGGTTCACGGCCGAGCAGGCCAGGGAGTACGGGATCGTGGACCGGGTGGTGGAGTCGCTCGCCGACATCCGCCCGGCCGCGTCGCGTCGACGGATGGGGTTGTGACATGGGGTCGTACACGGTTCCCTACGTCGTCGAGCGGACCGCGCAGGGTGAGCGGTCCTACGACGTCTTCAGCCGGCTGCTCAACGAGCGGATCATCTTCCTCGGCACCGAGATCGACGACGGGGTCGCCAACGTCGTCATCGCGCAGCTCCTGCATCTGGAGTCGGCGAACCCGGAGCAGGAGATCTCGATCTATCTCAACTCGCCCGGAGGATCGTTCACTTCACTGATGGCGATCTACGACACGATGACGTTCGTGCAGGCGCCGATCTCCACGTTCTGCGTCGGTCAGGCAGCCTCGACGGCGGCGGTGCTGCTGGCCGGCGGAGATCCCGGGCGCCGGTTCGTGCTCCAGCACGCGCGGGTGCTGCTCGGCCAGCCGGCCAGCGGCGGCCGGCAGGGGACCGTCTCCGACCTCAGCCTCGCGGCCAAGGAGATGGTCCGCATCCGCTCGCAGGTCGAGGAGGTCCTGTCCCGGCACACGCAGCACGACGTGGCGACGCTGCGCGCGGACATGGACCGGGACAAGGTGTTCACCGCCGAGGAGGCCGTCGCCTACGGGCTCGCCGACGAGGTGCTGAACCGACGGTTCGCGTTCGCCTGACCCCGCGCGGCCGTGGCCGAAAGCCGGCGAGCCGGCCGGTACGGCGGGGGTGCGCCCCGTCGTACCGGCCGTCGGTCCGGTCAGGCTGCCAGGCAGAGGCCGTCGTACTGCCCCGTGGACGACGTGCGGCCCCGGCCCACCCGGCTCCGGGTGTACCGGGCCAGGTCGTCCTGGGCGAGCGAGAGCAGGTCGCCGAGGCCGAGCCCGAGGGCCTGGGCGGCGGCGGCGAGCACCTCGGAGGAAGCCTCCTTGCGTCCGCGCTCCACTTCCGACAGGTACGGCATCGAGATCCGGGACGCCTCCGCGACGTCCTTCAGCGTGCGCTGCTGGGCGAGCCGCTCGCGCCGCAGCACACCGCCGACGAGGTCGCGCCACAGGGGTTCCCTCGGCTCGGGTGTCCGCGGGGCTCCCGCCGGTCGCTGCGGGGCGCGGGTCGCCCCACCGGAACCGGGCGACGAGGTCTGCGGGCGCAGGGGGATGACACGGGCTTCGTTCGGCGCATGAGTGGTCACCTCTTCAGCCTAGGGATCCGGGGCGCCGGGGGAAGGGAACGGCGTTCTGCCCTGGGTGAAGCCGCGCGGGCGGACCGGAGGTGTCGCGAGCCGGCGCACCTTCCCGTTCCAGGTACCGATCCCGTTCAGGACCCCGCCCCCGACCCTCCGATCACACCGATCCGGAAGCCCAGCCACGGGTACGTGTGGTTGTAGAAGTCGTTGTCCTGGGGCTGGAGTCCGACCGCCGAGGGCCACATCTGGAAGGCCTCCGCGTTCGAGACGCCGCCGTGCAGGCGGCGCCAGACCCGCACCCCGTTCTGTCCGGCCGGCGGCGGGGTGATGGTGTCGGTCCATTCGACGGCGTTGCCGCCCTGGTCCAGCGTGCCCCAGGGCGAGGGCGTCCCCGCCTGGCCGACCGTGCTCAGGCTGCCCTGGTAGAGCTTGGGGTAGCTGACGGGGTCGAGACCGATCGGGTTGACGGTGGTGCAGTCCTCGGGGGTCACCTGGCCCGGGCACCAGGCCGGGGCGGGCTTGCCGGACGCGTGGTACGAGGCGAGGGGCTGGTCCGCGGCGTTGGTGACATCGCCGGTCGTCGGGTTGAGGACCGTGGGGTTGGGGGCGGTGGCGTCGCCGTCGCCGAACACCCCGGCGTTGGTGGGGTACTTCCAGTAGGAGTAGGTACCGCCGCCGGCCGGGTCGTAGTAGGCCGCCTTGATCCATTCGTTCTGGCTGGGGACGACGAAGCCCGTGGCGCGGGTGCGCGTCGGGGCACGCCGGGCGAGGTCGTACATGCCGCGCTCGGTGCGGGGCGACAGGGCGACCCGGTAGGTGACGGTGCGGGAGGGGCCGTCGGCGGACGTCGTCCGGGAGAGCACCCGGCCGTTCTGGAGGGCGTTGACGAAGCGTGCGGCGCGCAGGAAGGTCGAGAACCCGTAGGGCTTGGCCGCCCACTGCGGGTAGGCCACCGCGTAGTGGCGGCCCGGGCCCGCGCCGGCCGAGAAGTCGATCTGCCCGTACCTGGGCCAGGCCGAGGCGCTCTCGGTGTCGTCGTACAGGTCGTGGGGGTCCCGGCCGGTGGGGTCGGCGGTGTTGAGGAAGGCCACCCACTGCTCGACGGTGACCTCCAGCCGGCCGATCTCGTAGACGTACGGGACGCCGCCGATCATCTGGCAGCCCTGTGACGTCTGCGGGGCGTCGGCACAGGTGCGGTACACGGCGTCGGTGAACGGGACGACGCCGACCGCGGGGTTGCCGGGTGCGCCGATCCCGCGGGTCGTCACGATGACGACTCCGTCGCCGCCGGATCCGGTCGGACGGCCCGGCCCGGCCACCGCGGCGGCGCCCGAGGCAGCCGTGCACGGGGCGAACAGGGCCGGGATCCCGCAGGCGACGAGGACGGCCGCGCGGAGGCGGGTACGGCAGGAGGCGAGGCGCATGGTCAGACCCTTTCGGCCGCGGCGGCCCGCCCCTGACCGGCGGCCGCGCCCGCTGGTGCGGGTGGTCCGGGTCATGGCTGCGGGGGCGGGCCACGCTAGCCGCGCGGCCGGGGCACCGGCGCTCCCGACGCGACGGCGCGCGGGAGTGAACCCGCAGGCCGACGCGGGGCCAGCCGTTCGGAGCAGTGGGGAGCCGGTGTTCACGGGCCTGGCGCCGCGACGGCCGGCGCCGTGCCGGTGGGATGCAGGCCGTCCGGCGCGACTGTCCATGGTCCATGGGACGGATCGGTGGCCGCTGGTGCCTCCTCACTGATCGGCGCTTCGACCAGGGGGAATCGGAGGGCGGCCAGTCAGGCGTCCCGGTATTGGTCCCGGACTTCGGGGCGTTGCCGAAAGCCGGCCGACGCGTAGGTGACGACGGCGCCGGCATTCACGCTCGGGGCGCAGACGAGCGCGCTCGACGAGCCCAGCTCCTGGAGGGCGGCCGCCGCGGCGACGGTGATCGCCTCGCCGTAGCCGCGACGCCGGTGTTCCCGGTGCACGCCCATCGGTTCGAGCAACCCGGGCCTGCCCGGACCGGCCGACCACACCGTCACCGCCGCCACCGCGTGGCCCCGGTCGTCGTACGCGACCAGGCTCCGGGCGTCGGCGTACGGCAATCCGGCCGCCATCGTGTGCCAGCGCTCGGCCGTGCACCTCGACCCGTCGAACGCTGCCCGATGGACGGCGGCGAACACGTGCGCCTGCTCCGGCCCGACCACCTCGATCCGCACGCCTGGATCCTGCACCGGCTCCGTGAGGTCGCGGCGCAGCGGCGTCCACGGCTCGTCGGCCTTCCAGCCGTCCTCGAACAGCAGATCCCGGATCAGGGCCCCCATCGGCGACTCGACGGCCACCTTCCCCTCGGGCAGTACGCCGCGCTCCGGATCGGTCACGTCCGCTACCAGCTGCCGCGCCAGCTCCTCGTCCCGCTGGGCGTCCGGCGCGATCGTCAGCCGCAGCAGCCCGGGGCCGTCCAGCAGGCCGACGGCGAGAATGCGTCCGTCCCGGCGCCACGTCCTGACCGCCGCGGCGGTCGCTTCCCCGCCCGACTGCCAGAACCAGCCCAGGTCCCCCGGGTGCAGTTGCATCGGCGCCCCGTCGTACTGCCACTCCCGCAGCACGCCCACGGCCTCGCTCAGTCCGCCGACTCCCGGCCTGCCCAGCACCATCGCCCTACCCCTCGCCGGCCACCAACGCGACCTGCCCCAGCAGGCCCCGACCTCCCCGAAACGAACTCAGCTCAGGTCACTTGGGCTTGGGCCTCCTTGGCGGACGCCTCCAGCCTGTTCCAGTACTCCTGGTACCAGGCCTTGTCGCCGCCGTCCATGTTGCTGTTGGACTCCCGCATGCCGACCTTTCCGTCGATCAGCTCGCGGACGATGTCGGCGTGGCCGGCGTGCCGGTTCGTCTCGGCAGTCATGTGCAACATGATCCGCTGAAGCGTCACCTCGCCCTTGTCGCCCCACCACGCGACGTGGCCCATCGCGTCGAGCGGCAGCGCCTCGATCGTCGTGTCCGCATGCGCACAGGCACGGTGGTAGAGGCCGAGGATCTCCTCTCGCGACTCGTCGGCGCTGGCCCACATGTCCGCGTTGGGCTCGGCGCCCTCGTCGTGCCACGGGAAGGATTCGTTGTGCGGGCGGCCGAAGGTCGGGCCGAAGTACCCCAGCTCGACGCCGGCCAGATGCTTGACGAGGCCGAGGAGGTTGGTGCCGGTCGGCGTCAGGGGACGGCGGACGTCGTACTCGGACAGTCCGTCCAGCTTCCAGATGACGGCCTCGCGGGCCGCCTTGAGGTAGCGGTGCAGATCGTCCTTGGGGTCATGGGTCTTCATGGGGCCGAGTCTCGCACCACCCACCGACAACGGTCGCCTGACTTTCCCGGTCGCTCAGCAGGGATCAGCCGACGTCCGGGCCGTCCACGCCGCGCACCGGCCGTCCCAGGAGCCCGGATGCGGCAGGATTCGGTCAGTACCGGAACCCGGCTCCACCATGAGCCGTCCAGTGGCTCGACTGCCGTTCCCACCGGGTGCGGCCGGTCCGGCCCCGCCCTCACCCCCGTCCCCTCCCCGGAGCCTTCCGCGCCGCCCGCAGGTACTCGCGGTTCAGCGCCGCGATGCTGGGCAGCGGGATGCCCTTCGGGCAGGCGGTGGCGCACTCGCCGGTGTTGGTGCAGCCACCGAAGCCCTCGGCGTCCATGGCCGTCACCATGTCCAGGACGCGGCTCTCCCGCTCCGGCGCCCCCTGCGGCAAGGAGCGCAGATGGACGACCTTGGCGGCGGTGAAGAGCATCGCCGAACCGTTGGGGCAGGCGGCCACGCAGGCTCCGCATCCGATGCACCCGGCGTTCTCGAACGCCGTGTCGGCGTCGGCCTTGGGGACCGGGGTGGCGTGTGCGTCGGGGGCGCTGCCGGTCGGGGCGGTGATCCAGCCGCCCGCGCCGATGACCCGGTCGAGCGCGGTCCGGTCGACGACCAGGTCCTTGACGACGGGGAACGCCGCGGCGCGCCACGGTTCGACGTCGATGGTGTCGCCGTCGCGGAAGTGCCGCATGTGGAGCTGGCAGGTGGTGGTGGGTTCGGGGCCGTGGGCCCGGCCGTCGATGACCATGCCGCAGGCGCCGCAGATGCCCTCGCGGCAGTCGTGGTCGAAGGCGACGGGTTCGTCACCGCGCTCGGTCAGCTCCTCGTTGAGGGTGTCGAGCACCTCGAGGAACGACATGTCGGGTGAGACGCCGCGCACCTCGTAGCTGGTCATCGCGCCGGGTGCCCCGGGCCCCGGCTGCCGCCAGATGCGCAGGGTGAGGGTCATCGGGTGCGCCGGGTCGGGCCCGCGCCGTGCCGGGGTCATGCGTAGCTCCGCTGGGTGGGGTGGACGGATGTGAAGACCAGGGGTTCCTTGTGGAGCACGGGCGGGGCTCCGGTGCCGGTGAACTCCCAGGCGGCGGCGTAGGAGAAGCGTTCGTCGTCGCGCTGGGCCTCGCCGTCGGGGGTGCGGCTCTCGGTGCGGAAGTGGCCGCCGCAGGACTCCTCGCGGTGCAGGGCGTCGAGGCACATCAGCTCGGCGAGTTCCAGATGGTCGGCGACGCGGTTGGCGTGCTCCAGGGACTGGTTGAGCTGCTCCCCGGTGCCGGGCACCCGGACCCGCCGCCAGAACTCCTCGCGCAGCGCGGGGATCCGGTCCAGTGCGGTGCGCAGTCCGGCCTCGTCGCGGGCCATGCCGCAGCGGTCCCAGAGCAGCCGGCCCAGTTCGCGGTGGAAGGATTCGGGGGTGCGGTCGCCGTTCACCGAGAGCAGCAGGCGGAGGTGGTCCTCGGTGTCCGCGACGGCCTCGACGACCGCCGGGTGGTCCCGGGGTATCTCCTGCAGCGGTGTCCGGGCCAGGTAGTCGTTGACCGAGGTGGGCAGCACGAAGTAGCCGTCGGCGAGGCCCTGCATGAGGGCGCTGGCGCCGAGCCGGTTGGCGCCGTGGTCGGAGAAGTTGGCCTCCCCGACGGCGAACAGGCCCGGCACGGTGGTCCGGAGGTCGTAGTCGACCCAGAGCCCGCCCATCGTGTAGTGGATGGCCGGATAGATGCGCATCGGCACCGCGTACGGGTCCTCGGCGGTGATCCGGTGGTACATCTCGAAGAGGTTGCCGTACTTCGCCTCGACGGCGGCGCGGCCCATCCGGGCGATGGCGTCGGCGAAGTCCAGGTAGACGCCCTGGCCGCCGGGTCCGACGCCGCGCCCTTCGTCGCAGACGCTCTTGGCCGCGCGGGAGGCGATGTCACGCGGGACCAGGTTGCCGAAGGACGGGTAGAGCCGTTCCAGGTAGTAGTCGCGTTCCGCTTCCGGGATCGCGCCGGGCGGCCGGGGGTCGCCCTGGATCCTCGGCACCCAGATGCGGCCGTCGTTGCGGAGCGACTCGCTCATCAGCGTCAGCTTGGACTGGTGGTCGCCGGAGCGCGGGATGCAGGTGGGGTGGATCTGGGTGAAGCAGGGGTTGGCGAACCAGGCGCCGCGCCGGTGGGCCCGCCAGATCGCGGTGGCGTTGGAGTTCTTGGCGTTGGTCGACAGGTGGAAGACGTTGCCGTAGCCGCCGGTGGCCAGGACGACGGCGTCGGCGAGGTGGCTGGTGATCCGGCCGGTGACCAGGTCGCGGGCGACGATGCCGCGGGCCCGGCCGTCGACGACGACGAGGTCGAGCATCTCGGTGCGGGCGTGCAGTTCGACCCGGCCGGCCGCGATCTGCCGGGAGAGTGCCTGGTATGCGCCGAGCAACAGCTGCTGGCCCGTCTGGCCGCGGGCGTAGAAGGTGCGGGAGACCTGGACGCCGCCGAAGGAGCGGGTGTCGAGCAGCCCGCCGTACTCGCGGGCGAACGGCACACCCTGGGCCACGCACTGGTCGATGATCTGCACCGACAGCTCGGCGAGCCGGTGGACGTTGGACTCCCGGGCGCGGAAGTCGCCGCCCTTGACGGTGTCGTGGAACAGCCGGTGCACCGAGTCCCCGTCGTTGCGGTAGTTCTTGGCCGCGTTGATGCCGCCCTGGGCGGCGATGGAGTGGGCGCGGCGCGGTGAGTCCTGGTAACAGAACTGGACGACGCGGTAGCCCTGTTCGGCGAGGGTCGCGCCGGCCGAGCCGCCGGCCAGCCCGGTGCCGACCACGATGACCGTGTGCTTGCGGCGGTTGGCCGGGTTGACCAGGGCGGCCTCGAAGCGGCGGCGGTCCCAGCGCTGTTCGACGGGCCCGGCCGGGGCCCGGGTGTCGGCGAGCGGTTCCCCGGTGCGGTAGGAGGTGTAAGGGGTCATGTCAGTCCACCAGCCCGGTCAGTACGGCGACGGGCACGCTGAGGAAGCCCGCGGTCAGGACGGCGGAGAGGCCGGCGGCCGTCACCTTGAGCGTCCGGTCCCGGCGGGCGCTGTTGGCGCCGAGGGTCTGCGCCGCGCTCCAGAAGCCGTGGTGGATGTGGAGACAGAGGGCGAGCATCGCCACGATGTAGATGCCGCCGCCGTACCAGGTCGAGAAGGAGGCGACGAGGTTCTCGTACGGATGGTCCCGCTCGGCCCGCGGGTTCACCGTGAGGGTGGTGAAGTCCAGGATGTGCCAGACGATGAACAGGCCGAGGATCACGCCGCCCCAGCGCATGGTGCGGGTGGCGTAGCCGGCCCGGCGCCGCCGGTGGGCGTAGCCCTGCGGCCGGGCGGCCCGGTCCCGCCGGCTGAGCTGGTACGCGGCGACCGCGTGCAGGACGACGCAGGCGGTGAGCCCGGTGCGCATGATCCACAGGAACCAGGTGCGGTGCAGGACCGGTGCGCCGATGGTGCGCAGCCAGGCTCCGTACCGGTTGAACTCGTCGGGGCCGAAGAAGACCTTCAGGTTGCCCGCCATGTGGGAGACCAGGAAGAGCAGCATGACCACGCCGGTGACGGCCATGACCGCCTTCTTGCCGACGGTCGACCGCCAGACCCGACGCAGCGTTGACGAAGAAGCCGCAGTTGATGAAGAAGCCGCCGTGGACGGAGAGGCCGCCCTCGTTGCGAGTGCCATGGTCATCGACGGTAGGTCGGCCCCCTTCGACAGGTCCAAGACATGGTTCGGCTCATCTCCATAGGAAGGGCCTATGGTGAGGGGGTGCAGTTCCAGCAGCTCCGGTACTTCGTCGCGGTGGCCGAGACCCGGCACTTCACCCGGGCCGCCGAGCAGGTCCATGTCGCCCAGCCGTCGCTGTCCCAGCAGATCAGGGCCCTGGAGCGGGAGCTGGGCGCGGACCTCTTCAGCCGGGCCCGGGGCCATGTCGCGCTGACCGACGCCGGTGAGGCGCTGCTCCCGCTGGCCCGGCGCATCCTGGCGGACACCGAGACGGCCCGCTACGCGGTGCAGGAGGTGGTGCAGCTGAGGCGCGGCCGGGTGCGCCTCGGGGCCACGCCGAGCCTGTGCACCGGCCTGCTGCCGGACGTGCTGCGCGCCTTCCACGACCGGCATCCGGGGATCGAGCTGCTGCTGGAGGAGAGCGGTTCGCACGACCTGGTACGCGGGCTGGCCCGGGGCGGGCTCGACCTGGCCCTGCTGATCCTGCCGCTGCCCGGCTCCTCCCCCGCCCTGACGACGACGGAGCTGCTGCGGGAGGACCTCGTGGTGGTGTCGTCGCAGGCCGCCGGGGCGCCGGGCGGGGGCGGCCCCGTCCGGCCCGAGGATCTGCGCGACCAGCCGCTGGTGATGTTCCGCCACGGCTACGACCTGCGGGAACTCACCGTCGCGGCCTGCCGGGCGGCGGGCTTCGAGCCGGCCTTCGCGGTGGAGGGCGGGGAGCTGGACGCGGTGCTCGGCTTCGTCCGGGCGGGTCTGGGCCTGGCGGTGCTGCCGAGCATGGTCGCCGGACGGGCCGGTCCGGGGCTGCGCAGCACCCCGTTCGCAGCGCCGGGGCTGCGGCGCACCATCGCCCTCGCCCACCGGACGGATGTGGCGCCGCCCCGGGCCGCGCGGGAGCTGCGCCGGGTGCTGCTGGAGCATTTGCGGGATGCCGCGGCTCGGGGGAGGCTGCCTGAAGGCACGGAATTGACCGCCCCCGCCTGAGCTCCGGCCCGGGCAGCCCGAGCTCCGGTCCGGGCACCGGCGACGTTCCGCATTACCGGAGCACCGCCGGGCAGTCTTGAGGGTGCGTCTCCCAGTGGCTTAGGTGGAACGAGCAACTCGGCACCGCGACCGGCCGGGATGCGAGAGGGTTCCTTCGACGAGAGGTACCGGCCGTGCTGCACGAACCGAGGACGACCCCCGCGAGCACCCTGACCGAGGCCGTCGCCGAGGCCTACGTGGAGGGCATCTGTTTCAAGACCGGACCGCCCCGGCGGCTCGGTGTCGAACTGGAATGGCTGGTCCGGGACCTGCACCAACCGTCCCGGCCCGTGGACCCCGGCCGGCACGCCGCCGCCGTCGCGGCGCTGCGCCGCCTGCCGCTGCGGTCCCCCCTGACGTTCGAGCCCGGTGGCCAGCTCGAACTCAGTCCCCCTCCGGCCGGCTCGCTCACCGCGTGTGTGGCGCAGGCCGAGGCGGACCTGGTCCTCGTCCGGGCCGTGCTACGCGAGCACGCGCTGCGCCTGGTGGGCCACGGCCACGACCCGCGGCATCCGCCCCGCCGGCTGCTCACCGCACCGCGGTACGACGCCATGGAGGCGTACTTCGACCGCGGCGGCCGGGCCGGCCGCTCCATGATGTGTTCCTCGGCGTCCGTGCAGGTGTGTCTGGACGCCGGTCACGAGGAGCCGGGCCCGCTGGGGTACGCCCGCCGGTGGCGGCTCGCCCATCTGCTGGGGGCCGTGCTGGTCGCGGCGTTCGCGAACTCCCCGCTGCGCGAGGGCCGGCCCACCGGCTGGCGGTCCACCCGGCAGGCCGTCTGGGCCGAGCTCGACCCGGGCCGGTCGCTCGCCCCGCCCGAGGGCCGGGCCCCGCGGGCGGCGTGGACCCGCTACGTGCTCGACGCACCGGTGATGTGCGTGCGCTGCGACGAGGGGCCCTGGACCGTTCCGGAGGGGCTGACGTTCCGGGAGTGGATCCGCCGCGGCCTCCCCCGCCCACCGGAGCAGGCGGACCTCGACTACCACGTGACGACCCTCTTCCCGCCCGTCCGGCCGCGCGGCCACCTGGAGCTGCGCATGATCGACGCCCAGCCCGGGGACGACGGGTGGCAGGTCCCGCTGGCCGTCACGGCCTCCCTCTTCGACGACCCGGAGGCGTCCGAGACCGCCTACCGGGCGATCAAACCGCTCGCCGAGACCGCCGGTTCCGCTCCGGCGCCCCGCAACCCGCTGTGGCGCGCCGCCGCCCGGCACGGTCTCACCGATCCCGAACTGCACGCCGCTGCCCTCGTCTGCTTCACGGCGGCGCAGGAGGCGCTGCCCCGGATCGGGGCGTCCGACGCGCTCCGAGCCGCCGTGGCCGCCTTCACCGAAGGCTATGTCGCCCGCGGACGATGTCCCGCCGACGACGTGCTCGACCCCGCTCCAGGGAAGGCTCCAGGGAAGGACATCCGCTCATGACCGCCACCGGCCCCGTCACCGAAACAGGCCCCGTCATCGGTGCCGAGGCGCTCCGGCAGCGGGCCGTCGACGCCCTCCGCACCGCCCGGGAGCGCACCGCTCTCCTCACCGGCTGCGTCGAGGACCCCGACCTCACCGCCCAGCACTCGCCGCTGATGTCGCCCCTGGTCTGGGACCTGGCGCACATCGGCAACCAGGAGGAGCAGTGGCTGCTGCGGACCGTCGGCGGCCGCGACGCCCTCCGGCCGGACATCGACAAGGTCTACGACGCCTTCGAGCACCCGCGGGCCGAGCGCCCCTCGCTGCCGCTGCTGCCGCCCGCCGAGGCCCGCGGCTATGTCGCCGACGTGCGCAGCCGGGTGCTGGACGTCCTGGAGAGCACCCCGCTGACCGGCGGCCGGCTCATCGACGCCGGGTTCGCCTTCGGGATGATCGCCCAGCACGAGCAGCAGCACGACGAGACGATGCTCATCACCCACCAGCTGCGGCGCGGACCGGCCGCCCTGACCGCTCCCCCGCCGCCGCCCGCACCGGCCGACGCCGCGGGGCTGCCCGCCGAGGTCCTGGTGCCCGGCGGCCCGTTCCTCATGGGGACGTCCGCCGAGCCGTGGTCCCTGGACAACGAACGCCCCGGCCACACCCGCGAGGTGCCGGGCTTCTTCATCGACACGGTGCCGGTCAGCAACGGCGCCTACACCCGCTTCATCGAGGACGGCGGCTACGACGACGCCCGCTGGTGGGCCCCCGAGGGCTGGGCGTACCTCCGGGAACACGGCCTGGCCGCGCCGCTGTTCTGGCAGCGCGACGGCCGGACCTGGCTGCGGCGGCGGTTCGGGGTCACCGAGCCGGTGCCCGCCGACGAGCCGGTGCTGCACGTCAGCTGGTACGAGGCCGACGCCTACGCGCGCTGGGCCGGGCGCCGGCTGCCCACCGAGGCGGAGTGGGAGAAGGCGGCCCGCCACGACCCGGCCACGGGCCGCTCCCGGCGCTACCCGTGGGGCGACGCCGACCCGTCCCCCGAGCTCGCCAACCTCGGCCAGCGCCATCTGCGGCCCGCCCCCGTGGGCAGCTACCCGGAGGGCGCCTCGCCGCTGGGCGTGCGGCAGCTGATGGGCGATGTGTGGGAGTGGACGTCCAGCGAGTTCCTGCCCTACCCGGGGTTCGCCGCCTTCCCCTACCGGGAGTACTCCGAGGTGTTCTTCGGCGACGGCTACAAGGTGCTCCGCGGCGGCTGCTTCGCCGTCGACCCGGTCGCCTGCCGCGGCACGTTCCGCAACTGGGACCACCCGATCAGGCGGCAGATCTTCTCCGGCTTCCGGACCGCCCGCGACGCGACCCCGGAGGCCGTGTGAACACCCGCCGAGCAGCCCCGCCGCCCGCAGACGGATTCCGCTCCCGGACCGCCCGCCCGCATCCGGCCTCCGTCGGGAGCGCCGCCGGGAGGCGAATCTGATGTGTCGTCACATCGCTTATCTGGGACCGGAGACACCGATCGGCGAGGTCATCCTGCGCCCGCCGCACGGGCTGTTCCGGCAGTCGTGGGCACCGCGCCGGCAGCGGTACGGCACCGTCAACGCCGACGGCTTCGGCGTCGGCTGGTACGCCCCCGGCGACCCGGTGCCCGCCCGCTACCGCAGGTCCGGACCCATCTGGGCGGACCAGTCGTTCGCCGACCTGGCCCGGGTGGTCCGCACCGGCGCCGTGCTCGCGGCCGTCCGGGACGCCACCGAGGCCGGGGCGGACGGGGAGGCCGCGGCGGCGCCGTTCGCCGACGGGCCCTGGCTGTTCAGCCACAACGGCGCCCTCACGGACTGGCCCGGCTCGGCGGCCCCGCTCGCCGCCGGACTGCCCACGGTGGAACTGCTGACCCTGGAGGCCCGCTGCGACTCGGCGCTGGTCTGGGCGCTGATCCGCAGCCGGCTGCGCTCCGGTGACGAACCGGGCCAGGCCCTCGCCGACACCACCACCGCGCTCGCCGAGGCCGCCCCCGGCTCCCGGCTCAACTTCCTGCTCACCGACGGGGTGTCGATCGCCGCCACCGCCTGGGGCGACACCCTCTGGTACCTGCACGACCCCGCCCGGCGCTCCGTGGCCGTCGCCTCCGAGCCGTACGACGACGACCCCCGCTGGACGGACGTCCCCGACCGGACCCTTCTCACCGCCACCCGCACCGATGTCCTCCTGACCCCGCTCAAGGAGCCGAGCCGTTGAGTCCGTTCGCCGTCACCCGCACCCTGCCCGCCGACGCCACCACCGCCGCCCTCCGCTCCGATGTGGAGCGGGGGCTGACCGCCACACCGAAGCAGCTGCCGCCCAAGTGGTTCTACGACGCCCGCGGCAGCGAGCTGTTCGAGGAGATCACCCGGCTGCCCGAGTACTACCCGACCCGCGCCGAGCGGGAGATCCTGATCGACCGGGCCGCCGACATCGCCGCCGCGACCGGCGCCCGCACCCTCGTCGAGCTCGGCTCCGGCTCGTCCGAGAAGACCCGGCACCTGCTCGACGCCCTCACCGGGCTGCGGACGTATGTGCCCGTGGACGTCAGCGAGTCGGCGCTCACCCTGGCCGGCCGGGCGCTGCTGGAGGAGCGCCCCGGGCTCACCGTGCACGCCCTGGTCGCCGACTTCCAGCACGGCCTGGAGCTCCCGGAGAGCCCCGGACCCCGGCTGGTGGCCTTCCTCGGCGGCACCCTGGGCAACCTGCTGCCCGCCGAACGCGCCGCGTTCCTCGGCTCGGTCCGGGAGTTCCTCTCCCCCGGCGACGCCCTGCTGCTCGGCACCGACCTGGTCAAGGACGAGGCGACGCTGGTCGCGGCGTACGACGACGCGGCCGGGGTCACGGCGGCCTTCAACAAGAACGTGCTGTCCGTCCTCGACCGCGAACTGGGCGCCGACTTCGACCCCGACGCCTTCGACCACGTCGCCGTCTGGGACGCCGACCACGAGTGGATCGAGATGCGGCTGCGCGCCCGCACCGCGCTGACCGCGAAGATCCCGGCGCTGGACCTGGCGGTCACCTTCGCGGCGGGCGAGGAGCTGCGGACCGAGATCTCGGCCAAGTTCCGCCAGGAGACCGTGCGGGAGGAGCTGGCGGCGGCCGGCCTGGCGCTGCGCCACTGGTGGACGGACACGGCGGGCCGGTTCGCGCTGTCGCTGGCCTTCCCGGAGGACTGAGGGCTTCCCGCGGCATCTGTGGGCCTACCCACGGATCCGAACGGCCCCGCCAGTCTCCCGGCGACTCCGGAGTCCGACGGGCGGGCCGTGGCTCCCCTGTGGTGCCACGGCCCGCCCGTCGAACCGCCAGCGCCTGCTTCCGACCCCGAGCCCGGTCAACTAGCTTGCCCTCAGCGCGGGTTGCTCGTGATGCAGGACTCTGTTGGGGGAGGACGGATGGGACGGGGACCCTTATGGCGCATGGCGGTCCGCACTGCGCTCGCGGGAGTTGTGGTCACCGCGACGGGGTGCACGAACGGTGCGGACGGTCCATCGAGACACAACATGTCGCCCCGTGCGCGAAGCTACTTGTCGGAGGCGCTGACCCTGATGGAGAAGCATTCCCTCGTCCGCCGCAGGGTCGACTGGGCGGACCTGCGAAGTCGTGCGTTTTCCCAGGCCCGCGGCGCACGGAGGCCGGCGGACACCTACGGGGCGATCCATTCGGCACTGCGTTCCCTGGACGACGGGCACAGCTACTTCTGGACGCCGGAGCAGGCCGAGGAGAAGCTGGGATCCTCCCCCGCTTCGTTCCACGGCCTGCGGGGCCGCCCTCTGAAAGGCGGTATCGGCTACGTCTCCCTCCCCGGGGCAGAGGGCTCGCAGAAGGCGTACGACCGGTATGTACAACAGGGCCGGGATGCCGTGGCGAAGGCGGACCGGTCCGGACCCTGCGGCTGGGTGGTGGATCTCCGGGCGAACAATGGGGGCTCCATGTGGCCGATGCTCGCCGTCGTAGGGCCCCTCCTGGGCGACGGCACGGCAGGCATGCTCGTGGACGCCGACGGCAACCGGTCCGTGTGGTCGATCAAGCACGGCAGCCCGTACCGGGACGGCAAGCCGGCCGGTTGGGGCGACAGCCGGCCGCTCGCCAGGAGCGCCCCACCGGTCGCGGTCCTGACGGGCAGCAGGACGGCCAGTGCGGCGGAAGCCGTCGTGGTGTCCTTCCGAGCCTCACTCCCGCGTCCGCGTCCCCGCGTCGGCAAGGTCGCCTCGGAAGATCCGGTCCAGGTGGCGGTTCAGAACCGTGGCAGCCTCCTCCGGACTGCGCTGGCCGACAAGGATGCTGGTACCGAGTCCTGCAGACATGGCGAGCAGGCTGACGGCTTCCAGCCGCGCATCCACACCAGGCCCGATGAGATCGCTCTCCTCTGCCTGTCGGAGGAGTTCGACAAGGGCACCCTCAGCGGCGTCAGGGTTCTTGATGAAGGGCTGGGCCGCGAGCACCTGGTCAGTGACGGACAGAACAGCGTATGAGGTGTAGACGAGGTGGAAGGTGCGGCTCTCCTCGTCGGTCGGCAATGCCGCCATCAGCATCGCTTCGATCATCGCGCGCGGTCCCGGATGGCGGCCGGCGGCCCGAAGCCGGGCGGTGACCCGCTCCCCGAATCTCTCGGCCAGGTGCTGCAGGCCGTGGATCAGCAGCTTCTCCTTGGTCTCGAAGTAGTACTGCACCAGCCGCAGCGAGACGTCCGCCTCCGCTGCCACATCGCGCATACCCACGGCATGCAGCCCTCGCCGCGCCGCCACCCGAAGGAGCGCGTCGGCGATCTCGGTGCGCCGTTCTGTGTGGTCCACACGCTTGGGCATCGACCGCCCCTCCGCTCACTGTCCCGACTGGACAGGTTCGCCCCGTCCAACTTGATGATACAGCCGTACCACCAACGTGGTACGTTCGTACCACGAAGAGTCGACACCCGGAGGTGGCCGTGTTCCGGACCGCGCCCCGCACCCAGGCCCATGTCGGCCGCTACGTGAGCGACACCTGGCGCGACCGCTACTTCGCGGCCTGCGATGCGGTCTACGCACTGGGAGCGCCAACGCACGCGGAAACGGACGTGGAGACGTCCTTCGGCACCACGCACGTCTACCAGTACGGCCCCACAGACCCGGCCGCCCGGTCACGCACCCCCATCGTCCTGGTACACGGAGCAGGCTCCTGCTCTGCCATGTGGTACCCGAACAGCCCCGCCCTCAGCGCCGCCCGCCCGGTCTACGCGATCGACACCCCAGGGGACCCCGGCCGCAGCGTCCAGCGCGAACCCATTCATCAACCCGAACGCGCCGCGCAGTGGCTGGACGAGACACTCGCCGAACTCGGGCTCGAACGCGTGCACCTGGTCGGCTCCTCCTACGGCGGATGGCTCGCCCTCAACCAAGCGCACCGCAGACCCGCCCGCCTCGCCTCGGTCACACTGCTCGACCCCGGCGGCCTGGAGAAAGTAGGGGTGCGCTTCTTCGTCTGGATCTTCGTCAGCCTGTTCGCGACTTTCGCACCCAAGGCGCTACGCCCACGCCTGGCAGCGTGGCTGGAACAGCCGGTCCTCAACGTGCCGGAGCTGCGCACCATGAGCAGGCTGGGCGTTCGCGCCTACCGCATTCGCCGCCCCGCCCCACTGCCGCTGTCCGAGGACGAACTGTCCGCCATCCACACCCCGCTGTACTTGGCGCTCGGCAAGCGAAGCCTCCTCGTGCACCCGTACAGGCAAGTCGAGCGTGTCCCACGCCTGATACCAGGCACCCGAGCCGAAATCATCTCCGACACCGGCCACGGACCCCAGATCGACCACCCGGACGAGATCGACCGCCGCATGCTGAGCTTCATGGACTCCATCGACTGACGACCCCGTCTCCGGCAGACCGAGGGACAGCTCTCATGGCTGCCGGACCTCTCTCATGGCTGCCGGACCTCCGACGCGAACACCGTTCATCCGGGCGGCCGATGAGAGGGTGATTCGCCCCCGCGTCGCGTCAGGCGGGGCGCGAGAGCCGGTCGTGCCGAGCTCCGGGCCCCGGCATCAGGACATGCCTCAGGCGCCCGGCCCGGCCACCTTCACCCCGTCCACCACGATGTCGGCGACGGTGTCGTAGAAGCACAGGTGGTCCTTGATCGCGGCGACCTCCGCGAGCGGGTCCGGGTAGGCCCACACCACGTCCTCGCGGAGCTCGCCCGTGCCGTCCCGGTAGGACCAGTACGCGGCATCGCCCTTGAACGGGCAGTGGGTGGTGGAGACCGTGGCCTCCAGACGGTCCGTGGCCACGTCCGCCGGGGGCAGGTAGTAGCGGACCGGCAGGCCCGTCTCGTGCACCAGCACCGGACGGCGGGACTCGGCGACGACCTGGCCCCCGATCTCGACCCGGACGTGCTGCGCCCCGGGAACGGCTTCGACGGTGTGCTTGCGGTGGGGCACGATGCGCTCCTTCGCTGCCGACTGTGTCCATGCGCAGGCTGCGTGCTGCGCACACGCTGTGTGCTGCCCGCGGTGCACGAGCGGACGCTCACCCGGCGCTTCTGCCGTCGGGCGTCGTTCACCCTGGGTGCTCCCTCTCGGGCGCCGTTCACCTGCAGTCCACGGTGCCGACACCCTTGTCCGGCGAACGGCCGGACGCCGCATCCGGCGGCGTGCCGTGGCTCTGCCTACGTCAACACCCGGTCCGGCCCGCTGATTCCTGCCCGCCCGTCCGTGACTCGCACGTCCGCAACTCGCCTGTCCGCGACCTCGCCCGGATGGAGATCGCCCGGGTGCGGATCCCCCGGTACACCCCAGTCTCCGCGCAGGCCCTCCGCCACCCCGCGGACCGCCGTGTGGGCGGCACGGGCCAGGGCGCGGCGGTCGGGGTACGCACCGGCGGGTATCCGCGGCAGCAGGACCAGCTCGGCGACCAGTCCACGCGAGCGGGCGACCCGGCGCACCGAGGTGAGCAGGGTGTCCTCGCCGATGAACGCGGGGACGGCCGTGGGCGAGCGGTCCAGCAGCCGGTAGCGGACGGCGACCGGCTGCACGGGCGCGGACGCGTCGAGAGCGGCCTGGAACACGGCGTTCCGGAAGCGTCCGTGGCGGCGCCCGCACCAGGTACTGCCCTCGGGGAAGGCCACCACGGTGCGGCCGGTCCGCAGCACCGAGGCGATCTCGCCGACCGTGCCGGGAAGGGCCCGCAGCCGGGCCCGGTCCACGAAGAGCGTGCCGCCGCGGGCGGCGAGCCGGCCGAGGACCGGGTAGTGCGCGATCTCCGCCTTGGCCAGCATCCGGCCGGGGCGGGCGGCGGCGATGAGAGGGATGTCCAGCCAGGAGACGTGGTTGGCGACGACGAGGGCCCCGGCGGCCGTCCGTTCGGCGTCACCGCCGGTGATCCGGACCCGTACGCCGAGGGCCGCGACCAGGGCGCGGGACCAGCGGGCGGTGAGCCGGTCGCGGAGCCCCGCGGGGAACGCGCCGGCGACGGGCGACAGGAGGACTCCGCACATCATCACGGAGAGCAGCGCCGCGTACCGGACCGCCCGGCGCGGCCCCGCCACGGTGGGCGCGGGGCCGGCCAGGCAGCGCGGGGCCGTACAGGGGGCGCTGGGCAGCCAGACGCTCATGCCGCCGGGGCGAGCGAGAGGAAGTGGCGCAGGTAGCGCGGGTCGGTGCGCTTCAGGGAGAGCAGGACGTACAGGTCCGCGACGTTGAAGTCGGGGTCGTGGGCGGGCTCCCCGCAGACCCAGGCGCCGAGCCGGAGGTAGCCGCGCAGCAGCGGCGGCAGCGGGGCGCGGCCGGTGGGGGCGACGCCGGTGGGCTGCCACGGCAGGCGCGGCTCGACCCGGTACTCCGGCGGCGCGAGGTGCTTGGCGGAGACCGCGTCCCAGACGCCGGCGGCGAGGGCTCCGCCGTCGGTGAGCGGTATGGAGCAGCAGCCGGCGAGCCACTCGTGCCCGCGCTCCGTCAGGTAGCGGGCGATCCCGGCCCACATCAGCGAGATGACCGCGCCGTCGCGGTGGGCGGGGTGGACACAGGAGCGGCCGACCTCGACCAGGTCGTGCCGGAGCCCGGCCTGCCGGCCGAGGTCGAACTCGCCCTCGGCGTAGAGCCGCCCGGCGACCGCGGCCCGGTCGGGCGGCAGCAGCCGGTAGGTGCCGACGACGAGGCCGGTGCTCTCCTCGCGGACGAGGAGGTGGTCGCAGTAGGCGTCGAAGGAGTCGATGTCCAGGCCGGGCTCGGTGGTGGCGAGCAGCGCGCCCATCTCCCCGGCGAACACCTCGTGCCGGAGGTGCTGTGCGGCCCGGACGTCTTGTGCGTCGCGGGCGAGGGAGACGGTGTAGCGGGGGCGGACGGCGGCCCGCCGCGGAGCGGGGGCGAGCGGAGGCGAAATCGTCATGCCTCCTGTGTGGCGGCGCGGGCTGGCCGTGACGTGGCCGTTTCGCGGAGCGCGGGTGTGCGGCGGCTGAATGCTGGGGGCACCCGCCTCGCGGGCCGTCCCGGGCTGGGGCACGGTGGGAGGAACGACCGCATCGTCCCGTCGGCAGGGAGGGCGCCATGTCCGATCACACCTACCGGGTGACCGAAATCGTCGGATCCTCGCACGAGGGAGTCGATGCCGCAATTCGGAACGGAATCCGACGCGCCGCGCGGACGCTGCGCAAACTGGACTGGTTCGAGGTCACACAGATCCGCGGACACATCGAAGAGGGCGGTATCGAGCACTTCCAGGTCGGCCTGAAGGTGGGTTTCCGGCTGGAGGACGCCGACGGACCGGACTCCTGAGATCCTGCCGGGACGTACGCGTCCGTTCGGGGGCACCGTCGCACGGGCGGCGCAATCCAACGGGCATATAAGGATTAAAACGGGCAAGCTGGGAATAGAGTGGCGGCGGATCGCTGTTCGCCACGTTCCTCAAGGGGAGGACTCCCGTGCCCGTAAGCCTGGATCAGTTGCGCCGATGCACGGTCGCCGTCGACCTCGGGGCGGCGCGGACGAGGGTGTACGTGAAGGACACCGGTCTGGTCGTCGACGAGCCGAGCGTGGCTGCCGTGAACACCCGCAGCGGGGCGCTCCTCGCCGTCGGTGAACTCGCGGAGCGGATGAGCGGCCGGACCCCCGATCACATCCGGGTGTGCCGCCCCATCTCCGGCGGCACCGTGGTGGACATCGACATGGCGCAGCGCATGCTCCGTCAGCTCATCGGCGGCAAGCTCCGCAAGGCGTGGCGACGCAGGCCGACGCTGCGGATCGCGGCCTGCACCCCGCACGACAGCGAGCCGCTGACGCAGCGCGCCGCCGTGGAGACCCTCACCGCGCTCGGCGCCCGCCGGGTGGAGCTGGCGGACACCCTGGTCTGCGCGGCCGTCGGCTGCGGGCTCCCCGTGGAACAGCCCGAGGCGACGATGATCGTGGTGTGCGGCGCCGCGACCTCGCAGGTCGCGGTGCTCTCGCTGGGCTCGATCGTCTCCGCCGAGACCATCCCGGTCGGCGGCAACTCCATCGACCACGCGGTCGTCGAGCATCTGCGCAACGAGCACGAGTTGATGCTGCCGAGCCCGGCGGTGCGTCCGCTGCACCTCGTCCTGGGCTCGGTGGAGGAGACGCAGACCGAGGTGCACGGCCGGGACGTCACCACGGGGCTCGCCCGCTCGGTGGTGGTGGACACCGAGGACCTGCGGCGGGTCATCTCCACCCCGCTGACGGGTGTGCTGGACGGCATCCGGACGGTGCTGCGGCGCTGCCCGCCGGACCTGGTCGCCGACCTGTCCGACCGGGGCATCATGCTGGCCGGCGGCAGCGCGCTGCTGCCGGGGCTGGACACCATGCTGAGCCGGGCGACCGGCATGCCCGCGCACACCGCCGAGCGGCCCGACACCTGTGCGGTGCGCGGGCTGGGCGCGATGCTGGAGGGCAAGGTCCGGCCGCTGCACCTGGATCCGCTGGCGAGCTGAGCCGGCGCGGGGCTCCGCGAAGCGCCGGGGGCGGGCACGTGTTCCGTACCCGCCCCCGGCGCCTCTCAGGTCCTGCCCTCCCGCTCCTGCGCATCGCGCAGTGCGGCCGACGGCGTGGCCCAACGGGCCCGCACCACCCGGAATCCGGCGCGTTCGCAGGCGTCGCAGACCAGTTCGTCGTCGTCCACGAACATCCGGATCTCCCGGCCGCGGGCGAGCCGCCGCAGGATCTCCGGTTTGACGTAGCGGGCCGGGCGCCGGTCGCTGTTGCTCCGCATCAGCAGCCGTCCGTCCGGCAGGCCGTGCGCGGCCAGCCAGTCCAGGGTGTCGCGGCGGCAGCGCTCGGGGCGGCCGGTCACGTACACCACCTCGCACTCGGCCGCGCTGCTCAGCGCGAGTTCGACGCCCTCGCCGAGCGGCGGGTCCTGCGGGGCCGCGGCGAAGAAGCCGTCCCAGTCGCGCGGGCGGCGCTGAAGGAAGTGCTGACGGTGGGCGGTGCCGGCCAGCGTGCCGTCCAGGTCGAAGACGGCGAGCGGCCGGGGTCCGCCGGTCACGAGGCGTCCGCCAGGGACAGCGCGTGCAGCCGCTCCGGCGGTCCGGGGCGGGCGTAGTACCAGCCCTGGGCGGTGTCGCAGCCGAGGATCCGCAGATGCTCGGCCTGGGTTCCGGTCTCCACGCCTTCCACCGTAACCGCGAGGTCGAGGGTGTGGGCGAGCGAGACCACCCCCTCCACGATCTTGATGTCGATCGGGTCGGCCGGGTCCTGCTGCATGCCCCGAGTGAACGAACGGTCCAGTTTGAGCGTACTCACCGGCATACGGCGCAGATTGGAGAGATTGGAGTAGCCCGTGCCGAAGTCGTCCAGCGCGATGTCCACGCCCAGGTCGGCGAGTTGCCGCAGCGGCTTCAGCAGCGACTCGTCGGCGCCGATCAGCGCGGACTCGGTCACCTCGAGGCACAGACCGCTGGGGTCGAGCCCGGCGTCCTTGAGCACGTCCACCGTGTCCCGGACCAGGCCCGGGTGCCGGAGCTGGAACGGCGAGAGGTTGACGTTGACCCGCAGCGGCTCCCGGCTCGCGCCGAACTGCCAGTCGCGGGCCTGCCGTACGGCCTCCTCCAGCACCCAGCGGCCCAGCGGCACGATCAGCCCGGTGTCCTCGGCCAGCGGGATGAACTGGTCGGGGCCGAGGATCCCGCACCGCGGATGGCACCAGCGCACCAGGGCCTCCGCACCGTGCACGGTGCCGTCACTGAGCCGGACGAGCGGCTGGTACTCGATGAAGAACTCGCCGCGCTCCAGGGCCATCGGAAGGCTGGTGGTCAGCGCATGCCGGGTGATGGCCACGACCTCGGCCTCGGGATCGGCGTGCTCGTAGCGGTTGCCGCCGGCGGCCTTGGCCCGGTACATGGTGATGTCCGCGCTGCGCAGCACCTCCGCCGGGCCCAGTTCCCCCGCGGGCCCGTCGACGATGCCGATGCTGCCCCGGACCGGGAGCTCGCGGCCGTCCAGCGTGACCGGTTCGGCGAGCGCGCACAGGATCCGGCGGGCGAGGGCGGTCACGTCCTCCTGCGTCGCCGGGTCCTGGATGAGCGCCACGAACTCGTCGCCGCCGATCCGGGCGATCAGCTGGTCCTCGGAGGTCAGGCAGGTCTGCAGCCGGTCGGCCACGGCCACCAGCAGCTGGTCTCCGACGGCGTGTCCGAGGCTGTCGTTGACCGCCTTGAACCCGTCGAGGTCGAGGTAGCACAGCCCGAAGCGGGCGGTGCCGTCCCGGGTGCCGAGCGCCGCCTCCAGGCGCTCGAAGAACAGCGTCCGGTTGGGCAGCCCGGTCAGCGCGTCATGCGTCGCCTCGTACCGCAACCGCTCGTGCAGCAGCCGCCGTTCGGTGATGTCCTCCATCAGCGCGAGCATGTACTGCGGGTCGCCCGCGGCGTCCCGCAGCAGCGAGACCGTGAGGTCGGTCCAGAGCACGGTCCCGTCGGTGCGGTAGTACGGCTTGTCGATGCGGTAGTGGTCGCGCTCGCCCTGGGCCACCTCGCGCTGCAGGTTCCAGACGCCCGGTGTGTCGTCCGGGTGCGACCACTCGCTGACCCGGCGGCCGCGGAGATGGTTCTCCAGGCCGCCGCCGAGCATCCGCAGCAGCGCGTCGTTGACATCGAGGATGTTCCCCTCCATGTCCGAGATCCCGATGCCCACGGTGGCGCCCTCGAAGACCGCCCGGAACCGCGCCTCACTGGTGTGCAGCGCCTTCTCGGCCTCGGCCTGCGCACGCAGCGCGGCCCGGGACATGGCCTCCTGCTCACCGAGCGTGCGCTCGCGCAGGGCCTGCGCGAAACCGGCGGCGATGGAGTGCTGCAGCCGCACGCTCCGGGCCCGGCTCTCCTCCGCCGGCAGCGTCTCGCAGGGCAGGCAGTAGAGCACCAGGTAGGCGTCGACCACCCCCAGCGACCGGGGCAGCGACCCGGGGTCGGTGCAGTGTGCGGCGACCAGGGCCTCCCCCACCCCCACACCCGGGTTCGGGTCGAACGGCCGCGCGGCGAGCGCGTCCCGGAGCCGCCGCGCCAGCGGTACGAGGAATTCCTCGAACTCGGCCCGCGTCATCGAGGTGGCCGTGGCCGGGTAGATGGCCCGGCTCCATATCCGCGCGAAGCGCCGCAGGCGGCTCTCCGGTCCGTCGGCGTCCGGACCGTCGCGTTCGGGATGCCCGGTTTCCCCGGGGGGTCTGGTCACGCCTTGTACCCCACGCCGGCAAAGCCGGTGAAGACCACCGGATCCTCGTGCTCGGGCGGGGTGTCCGGACGCCAGTCCGGCATCGCGACCAGACCGGGGTCGGCGAAGGTGAAGCCGTCGAAGAACCGCTCGACCTGCGCGCGCGACCGCATGATCAGCTGAGAGCTCGCTTTCCGGTACACCTGTTCCACCCTTTCGCCCTGCTCGGAGGATGTGGGCCCGCCCTCGGTCGAGGCGTGGGTCAGCACCAGGACGCTGCCCGGGGCGAGGGCGTCCCGGAGTTCGGCGACCGCCGCCCACGGCTCGTCCTCGTCGACGAGGAAGTGCAGTACGGCCACCAGCAGCAGCGCGACCGGGCGGTCGGGGTCCAGCAGCCCGCCCGACGCGACGCTGTCCAGGATGGTCCGCGGCTTGCGCAGATCGGCCGCGATGACGGAGGCGTGCGGGTTGCCCTCCAGGACGGCGCGGCTGTGCGCGACGGCGACCGGGTCGTTGTCGACGTAGACGACCCGGGCCCCGGGGCCGGCGTCCTGCGCGACCTCGTGGACGTTGCCGAACGTGGGTATGCCGGAGCCTATGTCGAGGAACTGGGTGATGCCGCGGTCCACCGCGTAGCGCACCGCGCGGCGCATGAAGGCCCGGTTCGCTTGCATGATCTTGGGCAGCCCCGGCATGATCTCGATCGCCCTGCGGGCGGCTTCCCGGTCGACCTCGAAGTTGTGCGAGCCCCCCAAGTAGTAGTCGTAGATACGGGAAACGCTCGGCACGGAAAGGTCGATGCCCTGCGGGGCCCAGGAGGGGCGCTCCATCTGAGTCTCCAGCTGTCAGCCATGGTTGGTCCGGCCATGTTCATGCCGCTGTCCACCTGAGGCTACTGAACCGCCCGTCAACAGCGGAACCTCAAACGGAAATCTTCGGTCCGTTCTCGTCACAGACCGCAGGCAAGTGCGCCGGGCGCGCACGTGGTGTTGCGCCGGGCGCACGGGGCGCGCAGCCCGGGACGCCGCCCCCCGAGTCCCGGCATCGGCCGTGCGAGGCCCGGCGGAACGCGGCTGAACTCCAACTCCGATGTCTCGTCGTCGAGTTCATCGGTTGAACGCTCAACACGCTTTCTTCTCAGTGGAGTTCATGTGCCGTGTGAGCAATTTCGCTTCTGTGACAGCTTCCGTGACAGCTGCGTCACCCACTCCGCGAACGGTCCCGCCACGGCGGTCCGGCGGGCGGCCTCCGGGTGGGCCGAGTGGCCCCGCAGCGGCGGATCAAACCCGGGCCGCCCGTGATCCATCCCTTCGGGGGGAACCTCGGCCACACCATGGCCGAAAGCCGCGGCCACGACGCAGGATCGCCGCGTGAACGCATGGCACCGGGCGGGAGTCGTCCTGGCGAGCGCACTGCTCGGGACGGCGGTGGGGGCAGGGCTGTTGGGCGTGGCCGAGCGGCCCGCCGCCGCCTGGGACGGCCCCGACGTCCGTGTCACCACCCCGGCACGGCACCTCCCGGTTCCCGGCCGCCGGGGGGCGGCCCGGCAGCAGGTACCGGAGGTGCGGATCACCGTGCCCGGCCGGCACGTCACCGTGGCGCGGCCCCGGATTCCGCCGCCCCCGGCGCCCCGGGTGACCCTTCCCCGGCGGACCGGAGGACCCGAGGTACGGGTGACCGCCTCGGCCGGGGGCGCCGTGGCCGAGGCCGAGGCGTGCCCGGGATCGGCGCCGTGGCCGACCGCCTCCGCCGGTGCGGGCGGCGCCGTGGCCCGGGTCGTCTGCCGCCGGCCTCCTCCGCCCGCACCGGCACCGGAGCCGCCCGCCGTACGGCCGCCCGCACCGCACCGCCCGACCTCCGCGCCCCGCCCGGCCCGGCCGCCGTCGTCGCCGCCGTCGTCATCGCCGTCATCGCCGTCATCGCCGTCATCGCCGTCGGCGTCGCCCCCGCGGCGCTCCCCGTCGTCCGCCGCCCCGGCACCGCCCGCCCGGCCGGAGGGGTCGCACCGCCCGTCGGCACGCCCGTCGGTGGCGCCGTCGCCGGCCGCCCTGGCCCGTCCCGGCTACCGCAGGACGGTGCGGAAGCAACCGCCGGGCGGGGGCTCGGTGGTCGTCTTCACCCTGCTCATCACGGCGCCCGCGGTGCTCGCCGCGGCAGCGCTGCGGCCCCGCTCACGACGCTAGGACGCCGTCCGCACTGCCCTGCCCGACTCCCGCCCCGGCACCCCCGGCCGTGCCCCGCGCCGGCCCGCGGCCCGCGCCGCCCGACCCGACGAACCCGCCCACGGAAGGACCTCCATGCCCGGATGGCTGGTGCTGACCATCGCCATGGCCGCCGCCTGCACCGTCGTACTCACCGTCGTGCTGCTCCATCAGCGCCGCGTCGCGGAGGACGACGACCCCTCGGAGACGCCCGATGTGCTCGACTACATGACGATGATGATCGGCGTGGTCTACGCCATCGTGCTGGGCCTGGCCATCGCCGGTGTGTGGGAGGCCCGGGGCGCGGCCGAGGACGGGGTGCGGACCGAGGCCCAGGCGCTGCACGAGGTGAGCGCCCGCGCCGAGGTCTACCCGCCGGCCGCACGCGAGCGCATCCGCCGGGACATCGACGCCTATGTGCGCCATGTGGTCACCGAGGAGTGGCCCCGCATGGCCGACGACGACGGGCTCACCGCGCGCGGGACCGTGCTGATGGCCCGGGTGCGCAGCGACGTGGCCGGTCATGCCCCCCGCTCCGAGCTGGAGAACCAGGCCTACCAGCCGATGGTGGATCACATCGCGGCAGCCGACGACGCCCGTGGCGCCCGGGCCCGGAACGCCGGTGCCACGATGCCGGGTGTGGTGTGGTTCGGTCTCATCACCGGTGCGGTGGTGACCGTCGGGATGATCTTCGTGCTGCAGATCCGGCGGACCGGGCGCGAACTGCTGCTGGCCGGGCTGTTCAGCGCGCTCATCGCGTTCCTGCTCTTCCTGATCTGGTACTTCGACACACCGCTCGGCCGGGGTGCCGCCGATTCCGCCGCCCCGTTCCTCGACCTCTTCCCGCGCGCTGCCGGAAGCGGCGGATGACGCGACCGGGCAGAGCGGAACGCGCACCCCGGCCCGGCACGGCCCGGTGCGCGATGCCCCGGAACAGCGCCGCGACGCGACGTGCGCTCGGGGCGGCCGATCCACTTCTGCAGCCGCATTGGTGACGCGGTGTCGGGCCCGGGCTCTGCCCGTACGGAACGGTGGCCGCGGCGCCGCGGGCACCGGCTGCCGTCAGTCCCGTACGGGTCACGGCGCCACCCCGTGCGCCGTTCCAGCGAGGTGACGGTACGTCGGAACGGGGCAATCCGGTCACCCGCGCGGCCCCGTCGACGGGCAGCCGCGCTCCGCTCCCTGTTCGCTCGTGGTGAGGCGCGGCCCCGCCGACTTCGCGGAACCGCTTCCGTGACCGCGCCGCACGGGAGACCGTCATGCGCCCACGCCGCCTCCTCCTCGGCGGAGTCCTGGCCGCGGCCACCGCTCTGGGCAGCTCCGGGGCGGCACACCCCGCGGGCGCCGGCCCGGTCGTCGTCGAACCGGCCACGGCCGTCGCGGGCAGCCTGGTCTCCGTGTTCGACGGGGGCAACTGCCGGGGTTCCGGCGGCCTCGTCACCTTCCGGCGCGGCGACGCTCCGGCGCGGATCCCCAGTCTCCGGCTCACCCCGCTGCGCGACCGGGTGGGCGGGGCGACCACCGTGCCGCTCCGCACCCGGCCCGGCACGTACACCGCCTCCCTGATGTGCCACCACGACGACGGGCGGGTGACGGGGCCGTTCACCGGCAGCCTCCGCGTCGCCGGGGAGGGGGCGGGCCCGGACCGGGACAGCGGAAACGGGAACGGCCGGAGCCGGGGAGACCACGGTCACCGGGACCCCGACCGTCCGCGCGGGGCCACGCAGGCGGGAGCGGGCGGCACCGCCGGGAACGCCTGGAAGGCGGGTGCGGGAGCCGGCCTCGTCACGACGGCGCTGGGCGGCGCCGTTCTGCTGCACCGCCGCCGCACCCGGCGCGAGCAGGGCTGACCGGCGGGATGGGCCGACCGGACAGACGCGGACCGGACAGGGGCGGACCGGACAGGGGCCGCACGGACGTGGACGGCGCCGGGCGCTGGGGCACGGCCGCCGTGATCACCGCCCTGCTCGTCGGGGCCTGGCTGCTCGGCGACGCCGAGGACGCCCCGCCCCGCCCGGACTCCGGCCCCGCGGCCACCGGTCGGACGGCCACGGGGCCGGAGCGCGCCCCGGGCCGGCCGATGCGCCCCGCGGCCCCGGTCCGGGTGCGGATCCCCGCCATCGGGGTGGACGCGCCGGTCACGCGGCTGGCCCTGGAGCCCTCGGGCCGGCTGGCGACCCCGCCGGCGGGGCGGCGCAACCTCGCCGGGTGGTGGGCGGACGGGCCGTCACCCGGCGAGCGCGGGAACGCCGTCCTGGCCGGGCACGTCGACACCGCCGACGGCCGCGCGGTGTTCTTCGCCCTAGGCTCGCTACGCCGCAACCACACGGTGGAGGTGGACCGCTCCGACGGCAGCCGGGCCGTCTTCTCGGTCGACGCCGTGGAGCTCCACGCCAAGGAGCACTTCCCGGACCGCCGGGTGTACGGGCCGACCACCCGGCCCGAACTCCGTCTCATCACCTGCGGCGGGACCTTCACCCGGGAGTCCGGCTACCAGGCCAACGTGGTCGTCTACGCGCACCTGGTGGCGCCCGGCGGATCCGCGGGAAGCGGTGCCGGATAGCCTCGCCGGGTGGACGAGAGGGAACCCGCGCCGTTCGAGCGCGGAACGGACGGCCCCAAGGTGATCGTGGCCGGAGTCGACGGCTCCGACTCCTCCTGGCGCGCCGCCGCGTACGCCACCGGCCTGGCACGGCGGCAGAACGCGCTGCTGGCGATCGTGTACGTGCAGCCCGTCCGCGCCGCGGGGACCGCGCTGGGCGCGCCGGTCGCCGAGACGACCGAGGAGGTCGCCGAGGAGCTGATGGCCGAGATCCGGACGGCGGCCGAGCGGGTGCGCGGCATCTACGACGTGCGCTGGGAGTTCCACACCCTGCGCGGCGACGCCTACAACGGGCTGGTCCGGGCGGCGGACGAACTGCGGGCGGACGCCGTGGTGGTCGGCGCCTCCGAGCAGGCGGGCCACCGCATCGTCGGCTCGGTCGCGGTACGGCTGGTGAAGGCGGGGCGCTGGCCGGTCACCGTGGTCCCGTAGGCACGTCCTCGGCGCCCTTGTTCCGGTGGCGCCCCGGTGGCGCGGCCGGGCCGTCGTCCGGCGCCCGTTCGTGGCACACCCGGCCCGCGCACCTCGCGCGCGCACCCCGCCCGCGCGCAGTGCCCCGGCGCGCCATCGACGCGAGCCGCACCCCGGTCACCAGGACGTCTCGCGGACCGTCGCCCGGTCCTCCGGGGTCGTGGTCGCGGTGATGACGGACTCCTGGCGGTCCCCGGTGAACGTCACGCTCAGGGTGTCGGCATCGGTCTGCGAGGTGCGGACCGTGAAGCTCCGTGTCGGGATCGCGGAGACCAGGCACACCCCGTCGCTGCCGAACCGCACGGACGCCTGCCCTCCGGCCGACTGGATGGTGTGCACCCCCGAACCGCCCTGACCGCAGTCGCTCGCCCCGCTCGGGCCCGCGCCACCGGGGGCGGGGCTCGTCGTCTTCGAGGGAGAGGGCGAGGGCCGCGGTGTCGTCCGGGTCGCGGTCGGACGCGGGGAGGGTTTCGAGGTCGGCTTCCCGATGCTCGGGGACGGGCTCGGCTTCGGTGAGCTGCTCGACGGGGACGGCTTTCCGGAGGCCGAGGAGAAGACCGTCGGCGCCGAGCGGGCCACCGGCGGGGTCGGCTTGGTCGATCCCACCACGAAATGGACCGTGAGGATCACCGCCGTCACGCTGACGGCGGTGCAGGACAGCCATATGAGCAGGTAGCGCAGGTACCGGGACACGACACCATACTGGCGGACCGGCTACCGTGCTGGGTCATGGCATCCGTGCTTCTCGTCGAGGACGACCCCGTGATACGCAGCGCACTCATCGAAGTGCTCTCCGCGCACGGACATGTCGTGCACAGTGCCTCGCAGGGGTTCGAAGCGCTCCGCGAGGTGACCCAGCGGGCACCGGACGTGGTGGTGCTGGATCTCGGGCTGCCGGATCTGGACGGCACGGACGTCCTGCGGATGCTGCGAGGAATATCACAGGTTCCCGTGGTGGTCGCCACCGCGCGGGACGACGACGCGGAAGTGATCAAGCTTCTCAACGCGGGCGCCGACGACTACGTGGTGAAGCCGTTCTCCGGGGGGCAGCTCGCCGCCCGGCTGGGCGCCGTGCTGCGCCGCACCGCCCCGCCCGCGGCGGCCGCGTACCCGGCGGGCGGCCCGGAGCAGACCGCCGGGGTCCCCGCGGCGCCCCGCATCCTCCAGGTCGGCGACCTCCAGGTGGATCCGCCGGCCCGTACGGCCTACCTGGCGGGGCGGGAACTGCGGCTGACCCGGCGGGAGTTCGACCTGCTGGCGTATCTGGCCGCCCACGCCGACCAGGTGGTCTCCCGGCGGCGCATCCTCGCCGACGTCTGGCGCCAGCCGTACGTGGAGGACCAGACCATCGACGTCCACCTCTCCGCCCTGCGGCGCAAGCTCGGCGAGCGGGCCTCCCAGCCGCGCTATCTGCACACCGTCCGGGGGATCGGCATCAAGCTGGTGGCCCCGCGATGAGACGCGCTCTCGCGGGGGTCGCGCTCGCGGTGACCTCGATGGTGGCGCTGTCGTTCCTGATCCCGCTCGCCCTGCTGGTGCAGTCCGAGGCCCGTGGCCGCGCGACGACGGAGGCGGAGCAGCGGGCCGCCGCCCTGGCCCCGGTGCTCGCGCTGACCACCCGCCCCTCCGATGTACAGCAGGCGGTCTCCGGTCTGGACGCCGGGCACCGGCTGGGGGTGCACCTGCCGGGCGGCAGCGTCATCGGCGCGGAGCACGCCCCGGCGGACGCCCTGGGCCGGGCCGAGCGGGACAAGGAGACCCTGGCCCTCGGCACCCGGGACGGCTGGGTCTATCTGCAGCCGGTGATCCTGGCGAAGAACCGGGTCGCGGTGGTCGAGTCGTTCGTGCCGCGCTCCGACCTCGACCGGGGGGTCACCCTGTCGTGGGTGGTCATGTCGCTGCTGGCGGTGGGGCTGGTGGCCGGTTCGGTGGCCGTCGCGGACCGGCTCGGCGCGCGCGTCGTGCGGTCCTCGCGGAGCCTGTCCCGGGCCTCGAACTCCCTGGGCTCGGGCGACCTGGAGGTACGGGTCGAGCCGGCCGGACCGCCGGAACTGAAGGAGGCGGGCCGGGCGTTCAACTCGATGGCGGACCGGGTCGTCCAACTGCTGGCGATGGAGCGCGAGCTGGTGGCCGATCTGTCGCACCGGCTCCGGACGCCGCTGACGGCGCTGCGCCTGGAGGCCGAGCGGATGAGTGCGGCCCCGGGAGCGGAACGGCTGACCTCCGCGATCACCCACCTGGAGACCGAGCTCGACTCGATCATCTCGGCGGCCCGCTCCCCCCTCGCGGTGGGGCCGCTGGGCGCGGTCACCTCGGGCCAGGAGCGGCGCGGCGCCCCGGCGCCGGCCGGGCCGGACGAGCTGTGCGAGGTCTCGGACGTGGTCCGCGGCCGGGTGGAGTTCTGGTCGGTGCTGGCCGAGCAGCAGGGGCGGTCCTGCCGGCTGTCCGCCACGGCCGAGCCGACCTCGGTCCGGCTGCCGTCCGACGATCTCGCGGCGGTCGTGGACGCGCTCATCGGCAATGTGTTCCAGCACACGGCCGAGGGAACGGCGTTCGCGGTGCGGGTGGAGCGCACGGCGCAGGCGGTGGTGCTGTCGGTGCACGACGCCGGGCCGGGCATCGCCGACCCGGATCTGGCGCTCGCGCGGGGCGTGAGTGTCGGCGGCTCGACGGGGCTGGGGCTGGACATCGCCCACCGCGCCACCCGGGCGACCCGCGGGGAGGTACGGATTCTGCGCGGCCCGCTGGGCGGTGCGCTGGTCGAGGTGACGCTGGGCCTGGCCGCGGAGGCGAGGGGCGGTCTGGGCCGCTCGTCACGGCGGCTCCGGCGGTCCGGCCGGCCGGCCCTGGGCCTCGGCCGGCTCGCGGCGCGGCTCACCGGTTCGGGTTCCGGTTCCGGTGCGCGCCCCGGCTCCGCCGCGCGCCCGGGTTCCGGTCCGGGCAAGCAGCACGGCCACGGCTGACGGAGCCGCGCCGCCGCACCGGCGGGCGCCGCCATCGACTCGCGCAAGCGGATCGTCGACGCAAGCGACACAGTCGAACCGAACGGGGCAGAAAGCGCGAAACCGGCCGGATCCGGCAAGCTCCCTGAAGCTTGCACGGGTCCGGCCGGTTCCGGTGGACGGGTGGGTGCGGCGGGTTCCGGGGGGGGTGGAACCGCGCGCACCGGACCGTCCGGCCGGCCAGGATCAGCGGCTTGCGCCGAAGTCCTGGGTCCACCAGGGGCCGCCGTCACCCTCGTGAACTCCGATGCCGATTTCCTTGAAGTCGCAGTTGAGTATGTTCGCGCGGTGGCCGGAGCTGTTCATCCAGGCGTCCATGACCGCGTCCGCGTCCTGCTGCCCCTGGGCTATGTTCTCGCCGATCGTCGACCAGGCGTATCCCTCGGCCTCGACGCGGTCGGTCATCGAGGAGCCGTCGGGGCCGGTGTGCGACATCACGCCGGACCGGGCCATGACGTCGCTGTACTTGTCGGCGGCCTCGGTCAGCTTCGGGTTGCTGGTGAGCGGGCTGCAGCCCGCCGACGCCCGCTCCTTGTTGACGAGTTGGAGAACCCGGGCGGCCTCGCCGGTCGCCGCAGCCGGAGCCTTCTTCACGACCGGCGCCCGGCTGGGGGTCTCGGTCGCCGAACGCGGGGCGCGGGGCTGAGCCGCTCGGGTCTTCTTCTCCTGCACGGTGCGCCGGGGGCTCGGCTTCGCCGAAGCCTTGGTCCGCTTCTCCGACGGCGTCTTCGACGCCGTCGGGGAGGCAGTGGTCGACTCCGCTTCCTCGGCCATGGGGGACGCCGAGGACGCGGGGCCGTCCGACGCAGGTCGTGCATCGGCCACCGGTGCGCTGTCACCGCCCGGGACCACCATGGCCACCCCGGTGCCGACGCCGGCGACGACCGTCAACGCCCCGGCCGCGACGGCGATCCGCCGCAACGGGAGACCGGCCAGGGGGCCGGCGGGGCGCCGATGGGACGTCGGACGTCTGCCGTCTCGGGTGCTCATGATGGTCGTTCCTCCGATGGGCTGTGGGCACGCGCCGGTTTGTCGCCGGCCGACTCGACTGAGCCTAGGGGTCCACTTCGGTCCGATCATCATTCGAGCGAGATCTTCAAGAACCCATAAGACTTCGCTCAGACACCGCTTGGGATCTTGCCCCTGGAGTGGCACATCGGGTTGATCATCCGGCCCCGTCCCCGTCCGCCCGGCCCGCCCGGAAGGCGGCACCATTTGTCGGACAAGACCCGGTCGCGGAGCGGCGTCTTTCGTCGTCGGGGACGGTCCGCCATGATGAGCCGCCGTCAGCTGCCGTCGGAGAGAGGACTTTTCGTGGCCGGGCTCCGGATGGGACAAGGCGTACTCCGCCGCAAGCCGCTCGAACACATCACGGAGGCCGAGGGCGGTGCGACCGAACGGCTCGACCGGGCGCTGGGGCTGTGGCAGCTCACCGCGATCGGCGTCGGCGGCATCATCGGGGCGGGCATCTTCACCCTGGCCGGAACCGTCGCCAACGGCACGGCCGGCCCCGCCGTCCTCATCTCCTTCCTGATCGCGGGCGTGGCCAGCGCCGCCGCGGCCTTCTCCTACGCCGAGTTCGCGGGCCTCATCCCGAAGGCCGGGTCCGCGTACACCTACGGCTACGCGGTGCTGGGCGAGCTGGCCGGCTGGTTCATCGGCTGGGACCTGCTGCTGGAGTACACGGCGATCGTCGCGGTCGTCGCCATCGGCATCTCCGGGTACTTCAACTTCCTGCTCAACGAGATGGGCGCGAACCTGCCCGACTGGATGCTGGGCGCCTCGGGCACCGGTCCGGGCCACCGGGTGGACCTGATCGCCGCGGTGCTGTGCCTGTTCATCGCCTATCTGCTGAACCTGGGCATCAAGAGCGCGGCGCGGTTCGAGACGGTCGTGGTGGTGCTGAAGGTCCTGGTGGTGCTGCTCGTCATCGTCGTCGGCTTCTTCCACGTCAAGAGCAGCAACTACACCCCCTTCTTCCCGTTCGGGGTGGGCGGCGCGTTCACCGGCGCGGCCACCGTCTTCTTCGCGGTGTTCGGCTACGACGCGATGAGCACCGCGGCCGAGGAGTCCAAGGACGCGCAGCGGCACATGCCGAAGGCCATCCTCTACTCGCTCGCCGTCTCGATGGTGCTCTACGTGCTGGCCTGTCTGGTGCTGACCGGCATGCAGAAGTACACGGAGATCGACCCGGAGAGCGGGTTCTCCACGGCCTTCAAGTCGGTGGGGCTGAGCGGTATCGCCGATGTGATCGCGGTCGGCGCGATCATCGGCATCCTCACGGTGATGTTCACCTTCATGCTCGGCGTGACCCGGGTGTGGTTCTCGATGAGCCGGGACGGGCTGCTGCCGCACTGGTTCGCCAAGACCCACCCGACCCGGCACGTGCCGACCCGGGTGACCTGGATCGTGGGCTTCGCGTCCGCAGCGATCGCGGGCTTCGTGAAGATCGGCGAGGCCGCGGAGCTGACCAACATCGGCATTCTGCTGGCGTTCGCGGTCGTCTGCGTCTCGGTGATCGTGCTGCGGTACCGACGGCCGGAGCTGCCGCGTGAATTCCGCTGCCCGTGGATGCCGTTCGTGCCCGCGGTCGGCGTGGCCGCCTCCATCTGGCTGATCACCTATCTCCAGTGGCAGACCTGGGTGCGCTTCGCCGTCTGGTTCGTCATCGGCCTGGTCATCTACTTCACCTACTCCCGGCACCACTCCGGGCTGGCGAAGGCCGAACGGGCCGGGGAGCCGGGCCCCGGGCAGCCGGGCTGAGCGCCGGGCCCGGGGACGGCCGGGCGCGGCAACGGCCCGTCGAGCGGGCGAACCGGGGCAACGGCCCCTTCGGGCGGCCGACGGGGCAGCGGGCGGGGCGGGCGCACAGGTGGCGGAGGGCGTGGCGGGCTACTTGAGCAGCCGGGACATCCGGCGGTCCGCCAGCGGCTTCCCGCCCGTCTGGCACGTGGGGCAGTACTGCAGGGACGAGTCGTGGAACGACACCTCGCGGATGGTGTCACCGCAGACGGGGCACGCTTCACCGGTCCGCCCGTGCACCCGCAGCCCGCTCTTCTTCTCGGCCTTCAGCTTCCCCGCGGCGAGCCCCCGGGAGCGCTCCACCGCCTCCCGCAGCGTGTTCTCCAGGGCCTCGTACAGCCGGGTGGTCTCGTCCTCGGTGAGGCTCGCGGCCAGCTTGAACGGCGACATCCGCGCCACGTGCAGGATCTCGTCCGAGTAGGCGTTCCCGATCCCCGCGATCACGGTCTGGTCCCGCAGCACGCCCTTGATCTGCCGGCGCTCCTCGCCGAGCAGCCCGGCGAACCGCTCCCGGGTGAAGGCGGCGTCGAGCGGGTCGGGGCCCAGCCGGGCGATGCCCGGCACGTCGGCCGGGTCGCGGACGACATGGACGGCGAGGCGCTTCTGCGTCCCGGCCTCGGTCAGGTCGAAGCCGGTGCCCTCGGGCTCGGCGAGGTGCAGCCGCAGCGCGAGCGGCCCCTTGCCGGGCCGGGGCGGGGCGGCGGGCAGGTTCTCCCGCCACTGCAGCCAGCCGGCCCGGGCCAGATGGATCACCAGGTGCAGATCGCCGGCCGAGAGGTCGAGGAACTTGCCGTGCCGCGCGGCGGCGGTGACGGTCCGCCCCTCCAGCGCGGTCAGCGGCGGATCGTAGGTCTTCAGCACGCTGACGGCCACCGGCTGGACGCGCCCGATCCGCCGGCCGACGAGCGAGTCGGCCAGGAATCCGGTGAGCGCTTCGACCTCCGGCAGTTCCGGCATGACCCCAGTCTGCCCCAGCGCGGGCGAAGCGGGACGCATCCGCCGTCACGCGGAGCAGCGGCGCGGCACCTGGTCCCGGGGCTCGCCCGTGTGCCGAGGCACCCGGCACACGGGCACGGCGGCCGGCTCCGCCCCGTCCGCTCAGCCGCGCCGGAGCAGCGCGGTCTCCGGGGCGGTGTTCTCCAGCGGGACCGCGTCCGAACGGACCAGGCCCAGTTGCACGGCCTGCCGCGGCAGAGCCGCGTCGAGCAGCCAGTCGGCGCCGACCCGCAGCCGGTTCCCCGGCATGGCCAGCAGGTGGTAGCCGCGGGTCACCGTCTTGGCGAGGGGGCCGGCCAGCCGGAGCCCGAGCGGGTTCGCCGCCGCCTGGAAGCCGCCGAGGTCGACGACGAAGCCCAGGTCACGGTGTTCGTACGGACGGCGTTCGCCGTGCCCGAAGGAGGCCGCGATGTTGTGCGCCGCCCGCCTGCCCTGGCGCTCCGCGTGCTGAGCGGTCATCGGGGTGATGTCGCCCGGCCGGGTGAGGTCGGGCACCGCGGCCGCGTCACCGCAGGCGAACACCTCCGGGCGGCCGGGCACGGTGAGGTACTCGTCGACGACGAGCCGCCCCTTCTCCGTCGGCAGGCCCAGCTCCTCGACCAGCGGGTCGGGGCGGACGCCGACGCACCAGACGAGGGTCCGGCTGGGGACGAACCGGCCGTCGGTGAGCCGGACCCCCTCCTTGGTGGCCTCCTCCACCGAGGTGCCGGTGCCCAGCTCCACGCCGCGCCCGGTCAGCACCCGGGTCGCCGTCCCGGACATGTGCTCGGCGAGTTCGGGGAGCACCCGGGGCGCCAGGTCGAGGAGCAGCCAGCGCGGCGGCGGCCCGCCGCGCAGCCGCGGGTGCTGCCGGGCCAGCTCGTCGGTGAACAGCTTGCCGCTGGCGGCCACCTCGGTGCCGGTGTAGCCCGCGCCCACGACGACGAAGGTGGTGCGGGCGTCCCGTTCCCGCGGGTCCTCCGCGGCGCCGGCCAGTTCGATCTGCCGGGTGATGTGGTCCCGCAGATACAGCGCTTCGGGCATGCCGCGGAATCCGTGGGCGTGCTCGGTGACGCCGGGTACGGGGAGCAGCTTGTTCACACTGCCCGCCGCCAGGACCAGCCGGTCGTAACCGACCTCCCGGTGGCCGCCCTCGGGGTCGGTCACCCCGACGCGGCGCCCGTCGAGGTCGACCCGGCCGGCGGCACCGAGGACGAGACGGACGTCCGGCAGGGTGCCGACGAGCGGTACGGAGATCCGGCGGGGTTCGAGGATGCCGGTCGCCACCTCGGGGAGCAGCGGTACGTACAGGAAGTAGTCGGTGGGGTTGACCAGCACGATCTCCGCGGCGCCCCGGGCGAGGCGGGACAGTGTGCGGGCGGTGTGGAAGCCGGCGAAACCGGCTCCGATGATCACGATGCGCGGTCGGCTCATGGTCCTTCCCGGAACGGATCGGCGCGTGCGCTTCCGCTGTGCAGGGTTCCCGTCGCCCCGGTACCGAATCACGAACGCGGCCGTCGGCGGCGGATTCCGGCCGGTCGCGGGGCGCCGTCCGCTCGGCCATGACGGCGTTCGGGGAGGCCGTGTCGCGGGCCGTTCCCCGGCGGCCGGGGCGGCAGGGACCGGCGTCCGGCGCTCCCGGCGGGGCCCGGCACGTTCCTCCGGGCGGGCTTCGGGCGTTCCTCCGGGCGGGGCCGTCGCCGGAGTCCCCCGGACGGGCCGGAAGGACGTTGCGCCTTCGCCGGTCTCCCGGCTTCCGCACCAACTCGCGGGGGCGGGCCGGTCCTTGACTTGCCCGCGGTGGGCAGCGAGCCTGAATCGGCTCTGACAACGTTGTCCCCCTTCGGGTGCGGAGGCCCTTCATGGCATGGACCGAGAAGCGCGGGCAGCACCGCACGCGGCGCCGTCCGGCCGGAGTGCTCGGCGCGGTCGGAGCCGCTGCCCTCGCCGCCCTGCTCGCGGCGGCTCCGGGCGCACCCGCCGCCGGCGCCGCGGACGACCGGCCCGCCCCGCTGACCGGCAGCGCGGACGACCGGCCGGCCCGGCTGACCGACCTCGTCGATCCGTTCATCGGCACCCGGGACGACGGGAACACCTTCCCCGGGGCCACCGTGCCGTTCGGGATGGTGCAGCTCTCCCCCGACACCGGCCACTCCACCGGATACGACTGGGACGACGCGAAGATCCGCGGCTTCTCGGCCGTGCACCTGGCCGGAGTGGGCTGCGGCATCGGTGGTGACCTGCCCGTCATGCCCACCACCGGCGACGTCACCAGCACCGACAACGACGTGTACGCCTCCCCGTTCCGCCACGACGAGGAGACCGCGTCGCCCGGCTACTACCGGGTCCGGCTGCCGGCGTACGGCGGCATCACCGCCGAGCTGACGGCCACCCAGCACACCGGCCGCCAGCGCTTCGCCTTCCCGGCCACCCGGACGGCGAATGTGCTGCTCAACACCGGTCAGGCGCTGCACAAGGTGACCGACAGCCGGGTCCGGATCCTCGACGACCGCACGGTGGCCGCCACGGTCACCGGCAACGGCTTCTGCCAGCGGACCGAGCCGTACACGGTGCACACCATCACCCGGTTCGACCGGCCGTTCAGCGCCCACGGCACCTGGAACAAGGCGAAGGTGACCGCCGGTTCGGACAGCTCCGAGGGGCCCGGCCGGCGGGGCGCGTACGTCCGCTTCGACACCACCGGCGGCGACCGCGACGTGGAGGCCGTCACCGCCATCAGCTACGTGGACCCGGTCGGGGCGTCCCGGAACCTGGCCGCGGAGGGCCGGGACTCCTTCGACGAGGCCCGGGAGGCGGCGCGCGAGGCATGGGAGCGGCGCCTCGCGCCGGTGCGGGTGCGCGGCGGCACCGAGGAACGGCGCCGCGTCTTCCACTCCGCGCTGTACCGCGCCCTGCAGCACCCCAACACCGGCCAGGACACCGACGGCCGCTACACCGGCTGGGACGGGAAGGTCCACCGCGCCCAGGGGTTCACCTACTACCAGAACTGGTCGCTGTGGGACACCTACCGCACCCAGGGCCAGCTGCTCGCCCTGCTCGCTCCGCAGGAGCTGCGGGACATGGCGCTGTCCCTGCTGGCCGTGGACCGGCAGGGCGGCTGGCTCCCCCAGTGGGGCTACGGCCCGGTCGAGACGAACATCATGACCGGTGACCCGGTGACACCGTTCCTCACCAACGTGTTCCAGCAGGGACTGCTGACGGGGCATGAGGAGCGGACGTACCGCGCCCTGGTGCGGAACGCCGACGGGGTGCCGCCCGAGTCCTCCCCGTACACCGGCCGGGAGGGCAACCGGGAGTACCTGGAGCGGGGCTTCGTGCCGCACGAGCCGAAGCGCAAGAAGAAGGTGCCGGGCGACTACGACTACCAGCACGGCGGCTCGGCCACGCTGGAGTACGCGCTGGCCGACGCGGCCCTCGCCGGGATGGCACGCGATCTGGGCCACGACCGGGACGCCGAGCGCTTCGCCGCCCGCGCGCAGAACTACCGGAAGGTCTTCGACACGACCACCGGTTCCTTCCGGCCGCGGGACGCCGAGGGGAACTTCACCGGCCCGGCCGACCCGGCGAAGGGCCAGGGCTTCCACGAGGGCACGTCCTGGCAGTACACCTGGCTGGTGCCGCAGGACCTGCCGGGCCTGATCTCCCTGCTGGGCGGCCGGACGGCGGCCGAACGACGGCTGGACACCTTCTTCGACTACGACGCGCTGCACACCGACCCGGCCGGAACGGCGCGCGAACGGTGGGTCAGCGGCCCGTACGACTACTACAACGCGGACCGGTACAACCCGCGGAACGAGCCGGACCTGCTCGCCGCGTACACCTATCTGGCGACCGGCAAGCCGTGGCGGACGACGGAGGTGACCGACGCCGCGCGGACACTCTTCACGGACGCCCCGGACGGGGTCACCGGCAACGACGACCTGGGCACCATGTCGTCCTGGCTGGTGCTGACCTCGATGGGGGTGTACCCGGTCTTCCCGGGCACCGCCACCTGGGGGCTGTCCACACCGGCCTTCGACCGGGTGGACCTGGCGCTGGACCGCCGCTGGTACCCGCAGGGCCGGTTCCGCATCTCGGCGCCCGGAGCCGAGGGGCAGCGCTTCGTCCGGTCGGTGAGCCTCGGCGGCCGGAACCTGGCGCGCACCTGGATCACCACGGACGACATCCGGGCCGGCCGGGACCTGGCGTTCCGGGTCGGCTCCCGCCCCTCGGCGTGGGGCACCCGCCCGGAGGACGCGCCACCGTCGCTCGCCTCGACCGCACGCCGCTGAGGCCGGAGCGGCCGCGGCGGACCCGGGTCACAGGTGGGCCTTCGGTGCGCCGGTACGCCGGTACGCCGGTACGCCGGTACGCCGGTACGCCGGTACGCCGGTACGCCGACGATGGTGGGTCAACGCCCCGTTCCGGCGCGGTCCGTTCCGTCCCCGTCCATGGCGGCGTCCCCGGCGGCGCGGTCCGCCGGGCCGGCGCCGGACGGCCCCGCGGCCGTCGTGCCGTCCGTCGGACCCGCCGTCACGGGTGCCGTCGAGCGGGCCGTGTTGAGCGCGTCCACGGCGCCCCGCGCGTCCCCGATCGTGGTGTGGTCGACGGCGATGAAGGTGACCGGCCGGCCGCGCTGCCGCTCACAGGCCCGCACCCGGGCCAGGACCCGGCGGCTGCTGTTGGCCTCACCCGCGTCGAGCCGGCTGCCGCCGCCCGCGGTGACGAAGTGGTTGAGGAGGAAGAGCTGCTTGTCCGGGCCGCCGCGGTCCGGCACACAGGACACGTCCTGCGGCCTGCGGAACGCGTACGGGGTCTCCGTGCCGTAGCGGTGGAAGTTGCGGTACCAGGGCGCGGGGCCGTCCGCCTTCTCGGCGAACACCACCAGCCGGCGTCCGCTGTCGACCATCTCCCCCAGCGTCGGCCAGGGCCGCCCCGGGTCGTCGTCCGGCGCGTACAGCAGGTGTTCCAGACCCGCCTCGCGGAACGCCCGGACCGTGTCCTCGGCACCGGTGCCGTCCTGCACGATCAGCGTCACGACCTCGGTCGGGTGGGCCTCCAGCCAGATCCCGATCCGCCGGAGCGCCGGAACCAGGGCGACCGCGCCGCCGCGGCAGACCGACGGGCACAGCCACAGTCCGCTGCGGGGCGGGTTGAGCCGCTCGATGCGAGGGGAGAGGCCGTTCCGGTTGCCCGGGGTCAGGCCGGGCCTCTCCCGCCGTCCGGCCGCTTCGCGGGGCGTCTCCCAGGTGTGGGTGTCGATGAGGAGCGCGCGGACGCCGGCGTCGAGCCGGCCGGTGATGCCGGGGTCCTGGAGCGGGCCGATGAAGCGGGCCTCGGGGGTCGGCACGGCGTTGTACTCGGCGAGTTGGGCGACCTCGTCGTAACGCCGGTCGCACAGCGCGGACGAGCCCTGGCAGCGGCGGGGCGCGGAACCGCCCATCGCCGCGGGCGCGAGAGCCGCGCCCAGGCTGCCGAGCACGGCGACTCCCGCCGTCACGGCCCAGACCCGGGGCGAACGGGGCGTCACCGCCCCGGCCCGGCGCCGCCCGGAGGCACCCCACACCTGGCCCGTGGCGACCAGCAGCAGCCCGGCGGCCAAGGGCACGACAGCGGCCTGCAGCCCGGCGGTCATCAGCCGGTCGGCGGCCGTGGTCTGCACGTCCTCGACCAGCCGGGCCAGTGACCGCGGCCAGTGCGGGGAGGGGGCGACCATGGCGTGCGGGGCGAAGAGCCGGCCGGTGCCCACGGCCACCGCGGCGAGCGCCCCGCCGGTGGCGAGGGCGGCACCGAGCGCGGTCAGCCGGCGGGCGACGCTGCCCGGTGAGGCGGCCCAGAACACCAGCAGCGCCAGGACGCCGAGGAACACCGCCAAGGTCTGGCCGGGCCCCAGTCCGAGCAGGGTGAGGGCCCGCGCCTTGCGCACCAGGGCGAGCCCCTCGGCACTGGGACGGTCGAGGTCGGCGACGGCCCGCGCTGCCCCGGAGCCGTGCTGCGCATGCCGGCCGTCGGTGACGCCCCGGCCCCCGGGCTGCCCGACGCCGTCCGACGCCTGCGGTCCTCCGGCCGATCCATGCGGTCCGTCCGGGCCGCGCTCCGGACCGGAGCCCCGGCCGAATTCCGCCGCGAGCCCGTCGAGGCCGGGTACGGGCTGTTCCTCCACCGTCTCGAACAGGTCCCCGAAGTAGATCCGGATCAGGTCACCCAGGTTGGCCAGCACCGGTTCCAGATCGGCCGTCATCCGCAGCGCGGGCCGGTCGCCGCGCAGATAGCCGACGGCGTTCCCGATCTGCTGGTCGGTCAGGGCCCGGACGGCCGTGGGCGGCAGCACCGTCCTGAGGTTGGAGGTGACCACGCCCTGCGGTACGGGCAACCGCGCCAGGAGCTGCTGGGCTACGTCGGAGGACTCGGGGTCGACCAGCACCTCGTCGTAGAGCCGGTCGTACGCCCGCTGCTCGTCGAGCACGTCCTGGTAGTAGCCGCGGTTGAGGGCGGTGCTGCGCACCGTGCCGGCCGCGACCAGGACGACGGTGGAGATCACCAGGACGGCGCAGGCCGTCCAGCGCACGGCTCGGCGGCGCAGCGGCTGGCGGGACAGCGCCGTGCTGCCGACCGGCGCCGGTACGGGCGTGCGACTCATGGTCCCCTCTCCGCGGTCTCCCCACCCCTCGACCCTCGGAGGTGCCGGGCGGGACGGCCAGTGGTGGGGTCCGAGCGGGTGAGACACGGCGCGGGATCCGTACGCCGACGGGGTCGCCGGGCCGGAACGGAGGTTTGGAACGGCCGGCCGACGCCTACCCGGAGCTCATGGACACCAGGACTCCGCCGCCCGGCTCCGGCAGGCCGCCCGGCGCCGGAAGAGGGCCACGGCGGGCCGGCCGTGCCCCGGCGGCGCACTGGGGCGAGTGGGCACCGGTGATCGTCATCGGGCTGGCCGTCGTGGCCTTTCTCGCGTACTTCCTGGCGCGTGTGGCGGGTTGACCCCCGGACCGCGAAGGGGCCGTCGCCTGCCGGGGGCCCTCATCCGGGCCCGGGACCGGCCGTCGGTACCGAGCGCTCAGCTGCTCAGGCGCCCAGCCGCCCGACCACTCAGCCGCACGGCGCCGACCCGGCCACGCGGCAGGTCCGGCGGCTCGGTCAGCCCTGTCCCTCCGGCCCGCCCTCTCGCCTCACTTCGCCATGTCGACCAGGCGCCGCGCTGCCGCCACCACGGCCGAGGCGTCGATGCCGGCCGCGCCCAGCTGATCGTCCGGCGTCGCCGAGCCGGGCATCGAGCGGACGGCGAGCCGCGTCAGCCGCGGCACCGGGCGCCCGTCGGCGAAGGCCTCGGCCACCGCGTCGCCCAGACCGCCCTCGGGGTGGTGGTCCTCGACGGTGATCAGGCAGCCGGTGACCTCCGCGGCGGCCCGCAGGGTGGCGGTGTCGGCCGGCTTCAGCGAGTACAGGTCGATCACCCGCGCCGCGATGCCCTCCTCGGCGAGCGCGCCCGCCGCGGCCAGCGCCTCGTGGACGGTGACCCCGGCCGCCACCAGGGTGACCCGGTCGCCGTCCGAGGAGCGCAGAACCTTGCTGCCGCCGACCGGGAACTCCTCGTCGGGGCCGTAGACGACGGGGGTCTCGCCGCGGGTGGTGCGCAGGTAGCCGACCCCGGGGCGGTCCGCCAGCGCGGCCACCAGGCGGGCGGTCTGGTTGGCGTCGCACGGGTACAGCACCGTGCTGCCGTGGATCGCCCGGAACATCGCCAGGTCCTCCAGGCCCATCTGCGACGGGCCGTCCTCGCCGATGGAGACCCCCGCGTGCGAGCCGACGACCGCGAGCCGGGCGCGGCTCACCGAGGCCATCCGGAGGAAGTCGTGGGCGCGGGTGAGGAACGCCGCGAAGGTCGCGACGAACGGCACCCAGCCGCGGGCCTGCATGCCCAGCCCGGTGGCGACGAGCTGCTGCTCGGCGATGTAGCACTCGAAGTACCGGTCGGGGTGCTCCTTGCCGAAGAACTCGGTGCGGGTGGAGTCGCCGACCTCGCCGTCGACGGCCACGATGTCCTCGCGCGCCGAGCCGAGCGCCGCCAGCGCCTGGCCGTACGCCGTACGGGTCGCGGCCTTCGAGCCGAGGTCGTAGCGCGGGAGCTCCAGGGAGGTGGCGGGCCGCTGGGGGGCGCGGACCTCGGGCGGTGGCTGCACCTCGACCGTCAGGTTCCGGATGCCGCCCAGTTCGGCGATGGCCTCCGCGGCGTCCGGCAGCGGCTTGCCGTGGAAGCCCTCCCGGTCCTCGACCGCCTGCACGCCGCTCCCCTTCCGGGTCCGCGCGATGATCGCGGTGGGCCGCAGGGCCGTGCTCCGGGCCTCGGCGTACGCCTCGTCGATCGCGGTGACGTCATGACCGTCGATCTCGACGGTGTGCCAGCCGAAGGACTGGATGCGCCGGGCGTAGGCGTCGAGGTCCCACTCGTGGCGGGTGGGGCCCCGCTGGCCGAGCCGGTTGACGTCGATGACGGCGGTGAGGTTGTCGAGCCGCTCGTGGCCGGCGTGCTCGAACGCCTCCCACATCGAGCCCTCGGCCAGCTCGCTGTCCCCGCACAGCACCCAGACCCGGTACGGCAGCCGGTCGAGCCGTTTGCCCGCCCAGGCGACGCCCGCGCCGACGGGCAGCCCCTGGCCGAGCGAGCCGGTGGCCACGTCGACCCAGGGCAGCACCGGGGTCGGATGGCCCTCCAGCCGGCTGCCGGCCTTGCGGAACGTCAGCAGCTCCTCGTCGGGGATCGCGCCCGCCGCCTTGTACGCGGCGTAGAGCAGGGGCGAGGCGTGCCCCTTGGAGAAGATCACGTGGTCGTTCCCGGGGTGCTCCGGCCGGTCGAAGGAGTACTGCAGGTGGCGTGCCAGCAGTACGGCCATGAGGTCGGCCGCCGACATCGACGAGGTGGGGTGACCGGAGCCCGCGGCGTCGGCGGCGCGTACCGCGTCGACGCGGAGCTGCCGGCCGAGCTCCCGCAGCTGTTCGAGGTCCATGGCGCTCCTCCGCACTCGGGACTGCCGCGAGTACCCCACCGACGGGCCTCCACACCGGGAAATGCGGATCAATCCCCACGCCACGCCTGGAACCGATATTCGGTACCGTTTCCGACCTCTGTGCGATTACCTAGCCCTAATGAGGGTGGCGTAGGGTAGCGAAGCAACCAACTGCCCGTTTATGTACGCGTGTTGACGGTTAGCCTGCGGTGCTGCGCCCCGGTGTCCGTGCCGGCTGATCGAGAGGACTGCGATGCCTGAACCCCCCACCCATGCCGCGCGACCGGAGCCGCGCCGGCCCACGGCGCCGACGGGGAAGAGGCACGGCAGATCACCGGCCCAGGACGGGGCGGCCGACTCCGCCATCAGATCCCGGATGCAGCGTCTGGCCGTGCTCCCCGCGTTATGCGTCGGAGCCGTGTCCACCGCCACGACGGTCTTCGTCCTCCGCTCCCAGGAGGGCTTCGCGGACGGGACGACCTGGGGCGTGCTGGCCGGAGCCGCCGCCCTCGGCTGCGGAGCCCTGGCGGGCGGCGCGGTCGCCGCGAACGCCGAGGCCCGCGCCACCTCCCGCCGGTACACGGCGTTACGCCGGGCCGGCTCCCGCGGCCAGGCCGACCTCCACGACCTCTTACGGCGTCTGGGCCAGGGTGAGCGCCTCCAGCCCCGCCCCCAGGCCCCCCTCCCCGAGCCCTCGGGGGACTCCCTCGATCTGCTGGCCCATGAATTCGCCCTGGCCCAGCGCCAGGCCGAGACGGCCGTGGTGCAGGCGGCCCAGCTCGTCCGCGGCAAGTCCGAGGGCAGCGAGGAGAAGGTCGAGGTCTTCGTCAACCTCGCCCGCCGCCTCCAGTCCCTGGTCCACCGGGAGATCGAGCTCCTGGACGAGCTGGAGAACGAGGTCGAGGACCCCGACCTGCTCAAGGGTCTGTTCCACGTCGACCACCTGGCGACCCGCATCCGGCGGCACGCCGAGAACCTCGCCGTGCTCGGCGGCGCCATCTCCCGCCGCCAGTGGAGCCGTCCGGTCACCATGACCGAGGTGCTGCGCTCCTCGATCGCCGAGGTCGAGCAGTACTCCCGGGTCAAGCTGGTACCGCCGATCGACGGCACCCTGCGCGGCCACGCCGTCGCCGACGTCATCCACCTCCTCGCCGAACTCGTCGAGAACGCCACGGTGTTCTCCGCTCCGCAGACCCAGGTCCTGCTCCGCGCCCAGCGGGTGTCCGCGGGGCTGGCGGTCGAGGTCGAGGACCGCGGTCTGGGCATGCCGCGTGAGGAGCAGCTGCGGATGAACGCGCTGCTCACCGACCCCGACCGGATCGACGTCGGCGAACTGCTGCGGGACGGCCGCATCGGCCTGTTCGTGGTCTCCGCACTCGCCCGCCGGCACGGCATCGCCGTCCAGCTGCAGAGCAACATCTACGGCGGGATCCAGGCGGTCCTGGTGCTTCCCCAGAGCCTGCTGGGCGACCAGCCCGGGGAGAGCACCCCGGCCGCCGCACCGGCGGGAACGGCATCGCACGACGCCACGTCCCCGCTGCCGGCCGCGTCCCCGCTGCCGCCCGCCGCCCCGGCGCCGTCCGCTCCCCCGGTGCAGCCCGCGGGCCCGGCCGGGCCCGCGGGGAGCCCGGCGGCGTCTCCGCCTCCGGTCCCGCACCGGGCAGCACCCGGGGCCGCGCAGCCGCCGGTCCCGCCGGGGCACGTCCCGCAACTGCCCGTCCGGGAGAAGCCCGTCCGGGAGGCACCCGTCCGACCGGCCCCGGCCCGTCCGGCAGTGCCCCATGCGGAGGTGCCCCGTGCGGAGGTGCCCCGTGCGGAGGTGCCCCGACCGGCAGCGCCGCAGCCGGGGGCCGGACAGCAGCAGCCGCTGGCGATGCCCACACCCATCCCGCAGCAGCACGCCCGCGCCGCCGAGCCGCCCCGGCCGGCGCCGCGGCACTCAGGCCCGGTGCCGAGCCCGGCACAGGCCCCGGAGCCGCCGTCGCACCGCGACCGCGGTCCCGTCCACCCTGCCGACGCCCGGGGGGAGCGGCCGCAACTGCCGCGCCGGCGCCGCCAGGAGCACATCGTCCCGGAGCTCCGGGACGCGCCGACCGCTCGCAGCACGGGGAGTGAGCAGGAGGCGGAGCACGACCCGAACCTGATGGCCGCGTTCCGGCGGGGCGTCAGTCTTGCCGAGGCTCCCGATGCACCCGACGAGAGCCACGCCGACCGCTCTCGCTGAACCGCAGGCTCCAACTCATTCCCCAAGGAGAAGACCACCCTCATGGTGAGCGACATGCGCACCGGCCAGTCCACGGACCTGTCCTGGCTGCTGACCGGCCTCGTCCAGCGTGTACCCCACACTCGCAATGCGCTGCTGCTGTCCTCCGACGGACTGGTGAAGGCCGTCCACGGCCTCGACACCGACAGCGCCGACCACATGGCCGCCCTGGCGTCCGGCCTCTACTCCCTCGCCCGCAGCGCCGGCCTGCGGTTCGGCGACGGCGGCGAGGTACGGCAGGTGGTGGTCGAGCTCGACACCACGCTGCTGTTCGTGTCCACCGCCGGCTCCGGCGCCTGTCTGGCCGTCATGGCGGAACGCGAGGCCGACGCGGCCGTACTGGGCTACGAGATGGCCATGCTGGTGAAGAGCGTCCGCCCGTATCTGGCCACGCCCGCACGGCAGCCGGTCGGCGCGCCCCCGGCCGGCGGATCCCCGCACGACGCGGGGCTCTGAGGATGGCGGACGCGCGGGACGGGATGTGGCTGGACGACGCGGCGGGACGACTGATCCGGCCGTACACCGTCAGCAACGGGCGCACCCGTCCCACCGCGCACTTCGACCTGCTCACCCTGGTGATGGCCACCGGCGCCCGGCCCGGCAACCATCTCGGCCCCGACCACGACCAGGTGCTCGGGCTCTGCGGCGGCCCGATGTCGGTGGCCGAGGTCTCCGCCCACATACGGCTCCCCGCCGTCGTCACCAAAGTCCTCCTGTCCGACCTCGTGGACTGCGGGGCGCTCACCACCCGGGCGCCCCGCACCGTCGAGGCGGCTTCCCCGACCGACCGAGATCTTCTGGAGGCGGTCCTGCATGGCCTTCGCAAACGGCTCTGACCTCGCGCCCACCGCGGACCCCTTTCCCACCGCGCTGAAAATTCTCATAGCGGGGGGCTTCGGGGTGGGCAAGACCACCCTCGTGGGTGCGGTGAGCGAGATCGAGCCGCTGAGCACCGAGGAGTTGCTCACCCAGGTCAGCGCCCGGACCGACAGCCTCGAAGGGATCGAGGACAAGACGACCACCACGGTCGCCATGGACTTCGGGCGGATCACGCTCGACGCGGACCATGTGCTCTACCTGTTCGGCACGCCCGGCCAGGAGCGGTTCTGGTTCATGTGGGACGAGTTGTCGAACGGCGCGCTCGGTGCCGTCGTCCTGGCGGACACCCGCCGGCTCGACCAGTGCTTCGCCGCGGTGGACTTCTTCGAACGCCGCGGCATCGGATTCGTCGTGGCGGTCAACGAGTTCGACGGGGGTTTCCACTACGACCCGGAGGAGGTCCGCATGGCCATGGACCTCAGACCGGAGGTGCCCGTCGTGCTCTGCGACGCCCGGCAGTGCAACTCCGGCACCCGGGTCCTGATGGCACTCGTCCAGCATCTGATCAGCTCTGCCGCCCGTTCCCCGGTGGCCGAGCCCGACCCGCTGCGCTGACCCGACGGCGCAGCCGAATCCGCAGTCCGAACGGAGCCTCCATGTCCACCCCCACCCCCTTCACGCCCTACGACCCGACCGGCCATCTGCTGCTCACCCCGGAGGACGCCGGAGCGACGGCCCGCGTGGCCCGGCTGCGCGAGCTCGGGCTCGGGGACACCCCCGTCCCGGAGTTCGACGATTTCGCGCGGGAGCTCGCCCGGATCACCGGGGCGCCGTACGCGATGGTCAACTTCATCGACGAGCACCGTCAGTACTTCGCGGGCCTCTACACCGCGGGGGACGGCCGGTCGGGGGTCGAGCTGGGGCCGGTGCCGCAACAGCAGCAGCCCGGGCGGGTGATGGCGCGGGACCACGGCTACTGCCCGCACGTCATAGTGCGGCGCAAGGCCCTGGTGCTGGAGGACGTCTGCGACTACCCGCGGTTCGCGGGGAACCCCGTGGTGGACGAGATCGGCATCCGCTCCTACCTCGGGGCGCCGCTGATCGACCGGACGGGGATGGCGCTGGGCACGGTCTGCGTGGTCGACCAGGAGCCCCGCCCCTGGGGGCGGCAGGGGCTGGAGACCATCAAGTCGATGGCGGCCGAACTGGTCGGGCGGATCCACCGGCAGGAGCCCGGGGCCTGAAGGCCCGTACCCGTCCGGTCCCCGACGCCTCCGGGCAGCCCGGGGACCGCCCGGCATCTCCGTACGGTTCTCCGGGGATCCCCCGGCGCGGCTCCACGGTGTCCGGGGCCTGGGGCCCCGGACAGGGACCGGGTTCGCCGGCGGGCCGTTCGGGCCGTCCCGCGGTGCCCTCGCCATGCACGGCGGGCGGCGGTGGTGGCGGTGACCCCACCCAGCCGTCCACTGACCGGTGGACCCGAAGTTCAACCGGCCGGACGTGCCGGGCACCGCACCCGGCCGACCAGGATCCCGGGTATGAGTCAACTCCCTGTGCGGATAGCCCGATGGAGCGCCCGGCACGCGGGGCGCGCGATCGCCGGCTGGTTCGCGTTCGTCGCTCTGTGTCTCGGCGCCGGCATCGCGGTCGGCTCCCACGGAGCCACCAGCGAGGATTTCCGGGTCGGTGAGGCGGGGCGCGCCGAGGCGATGGCGGCCGAAGGAGGCCTGCAGCGCAGGCCCACCGAGCAGATCATGATCTACGCCAGGTCCGGAACGCCGGACACGGGCGAAACCGATGCCGTGGCCCGCGAACTGACCGAGCGCGTGCGGAAGCTGCCGGAGGTGGACAGGGTGGGGGCCCCGGTCCGCTCCGAGGACGGTGAGGTCCTCCGGGTCCCGGTGGTCCTGAAGGGCCCTGAGCTGGACGGCAGGAAGAACGTCGTCCCGCTCCTCGAACAGACGGCGAAGGTGCGCGCCGGCCACCCGGGCCTGGTCGTGGAGGAGACCGGCTCCCCCTCCATCAGCAAGGGGGTCAATGACCAGCGGGCGAAGGACCTCACGCTCTCCGAGCGCATCACGCTGCCGGTCACGCTCCTCACCCTGCTGGTCGTCTTCGGTTCGGTGGTGATGGCCGGTGTGCCGTTGCTGCTGGCGCTCTCCTCGATCGCCGCCGCCCTGGGACTGTCCATGATCGCGTCTCATGTCCTGCCCGATCCCGGGGTCGGCACCAACATGATCCTGCTGGTCGGCCTGGCGGTGGGCGTCGACTACACGCTCTTCTACCTCAAGCGGGAACGCGAGGAACGCGCCCGCGCCGGCGGTCGGCTCGGCTCGGCGGCCCTGGTGGAGCTGGCCGCGGCGACCGCGGGCCGGGCCATCGTGGTCTCCGGCCTCGCCGTGATCGTCTCCACCGCCACCCTGTATCTGGCCACGGACGTCATCTTCTCCTCGCTGGCGACGGGAACGATCCTCGTCGTGGCCGTCGCCGTGGTCAGCTCCCTGACCGTCCTTCCCGCACTCCTGGTGAAGATCGGCCACCGGACCGAGCGCCGTGCGGCCCGCAGGGCCGCCCGCCGGGCGAGCCGCGGCAAGCCGGTCCGTGCGCAGCGGGCGGAAGCCGGACCGGGCCGGGTGTCCGGCGCTCTGCTGCGGCCCGCGCAGCGGCGCCCCGCCCTCACCCTGTGCGTCTCGGTACTGGTCATGCTCGCCCTGGCGGCGCCCGCGCTGGGTCTGCGGCTCGTCGACCCGGGCCGGGACACCTTCTCCCGCGACATCCCGGCCATGCAGGCCTACGACCGGCTGACCGCGGCCTTCCCGGAGCTCCTGGTCGCACACGAGGTCGTTGCCCGCTCCACACCGGACCGCGCCGCGGAGGTGCAGCGGGCTCTGGGGGACCTGGGCCGACGGGCGCAGGCCGATCCGCTGTTCGCGCGGGACACCGAGCCGAGGGTGCGTACGTCGGCCGACGGCCGGATCAGCGTGCTGGAGCTGGCGGTTCCGTTCCCCGCGCCCTCCGGCGAGGCGGCCGCGTCACTCGACCGCATCCGTCAGGTCCATCTGCCTGCCTCGGTCGGCAGGCTGTCCGGCGTGGAGACGGCGGTGAGCGGAGATGTGGCCCGGGGCCGCGACTACGTGGACCACGAGAACGGCAAACTGCCCCTGGTCATCGGGTTCCTGCTCCTGGTCACCTTCCTGATGACCCTGTGGGCGTTCCGCTCGGTGGTCATCGGCCTGACCGGCGTCGTCCTCAATCTGCTGTCCGCCGGGGCCTCGCTCGGTCTGCTGGTGGTCTTCTTCCAGGGGACGTGGGCAGAGGGCCTGCTGGCCTTCGACTCGCTCGGCGCGATCGCGTCCCGGGTGCCCCTGTTCCTCTTCGTGATCCTCTTCGGCCTGTCGATGGACTATCAGGTGTTCGTGGTCAGCCGGATCCAGGAGGCCCTGCAGAACGGGATGCCGGCCCGCGAGGCCGTTCTGGACGGCATCAGCCGGTCGGCCAAGGTGGTGACCAGCGCGGCGATCGTGATGGTGACGGTGTTCGGCGCCTTCGTCGCCCTGCACCTCACCGAGATGAAGCAGATGGGCTTCTGCCTGGCGGTGGCCGTACTGCTGGACGCCGTGGTGATCCGGCTCCTGGTCCTGCCGTCGCTGCTGCTGCTCCTCGGCGAGCGGGCATGGTGGCCGTCCCGCCCGGCGCGACGGGGACGGACCGCCGTTCCCGCTGCCGGACCGCGGGAAACCGTAGGCTGACGAGAATGATTCAGCGGCCGCAGCCCAACGACCGGTTCCGGATACGGACCCTTCGCCGGTGGTACACCGTCTCCTGGGTGCTCCTGGGGGTATGCCCCCCGATCATCTCCGTGCTGGGGGACACCGGAACGACGAAGTACTGGTCGATGGCGCTGCCGGCCGTGATCGTCCTCTGCTACGCGATCGTGCTGGCCTTACCGGGCAATCCCGTGCTGCGCCCCTCCACCTTCCTGGCAGTGCTCACTCTCGGCCTGGGCGGCATGTCCTGGGTGCGTGGCGACGGCGCGGCACTGTTCATCGTGTCGCTCCCGCACTTCTGGCTCTTCGCCAGGAACCCGCGGCACGCGATCGCCTTCAGTGGCGTCGCCGCCGCGGGCACCGTTGCCGGCGTCGTCCTCCACTTCGGCGGGCACGCGGACTTCCTCAGCGGCAATATCGTCTTCACCGTCATCGGCTATGCGGCGGGCGTGCTGCTCGGACTGGGAGTGGTCCGGATCATCGAGCAGAGCGACGAGCGCGCCCGCCGTCTGAGCGCCGAACTGGACAGCGCCCAACGGCGCCTGGCCGAGGCGCACCGGCTGCAGGGCGCCACGGAAGAGCGCGAACGGCTCGCGCGGGAGATCCACGACACCCTCGCCCAGGGCTTCGCGTCCATCATCGTGCTGGCGGAAGCAGCCCGCTCCGGTCTCCGCACGGATCCCGGCAGGAGCGCCCAGCAGTTGCTCTCGATCGAGAACACGGCGCGCGAGAACTTCGCCGAGGCGCGTGTCCTCGTCGGCTCCGCCCCGCGGAGCGGTGTCGCTCCCGGTTCGGTCGCCAGGACACTGCGCCGGACCCTGGACCGGTTCGCCGAGGACACCGGCCTCACCGTCACCGCGGAGCTGCCGGACATCGAGTGCGACCAGCCGACCCGCATCGCGCTGCTGCGCTGCACCCAGGAATCCCTGGCCAACGTCCGTCAGCACGCTGCCGCCTCCACGGTGGATGTCGTCCTCACAGCGCACGCACACGGGGTCGAACTGGACATCACCGACGACGGCCGCGGCTTCGTGGTCGAGGACTCCCGTGGCTTCGGGCTCAACGGGATGAGCAAGCGTCTCGCCGAGCTCGGTGGCGAGCTCACGGTCACCAGCTCGGTCGGCGACGGCACGCGCGTCCTCGCCGTGATTCCCGCGAACGGTCAGGTGTGACATGACGGAAGACACGCTCCGCATCATCGTGGTGGACGACCACACGGTGATGCGCGCCGGCGTCATCGCGCTGCTGGCCTCCGAGCCCGCCATCGACGTGGTCGGCGAGGCCGGCGACGGCCGCGCGGCGGTCGAACTCGTGGAGCGACTGGACCCCGATGTGGCACTGATCGATCTGCGCATGCCCGTCCTCGACGGGACGAGTGCCACCGCCGAGATCGTCGCCGGCCGGGCACGGACCCGGGTGCTGATCCTGACCACATACGACACCGATGCGGAGATCGAGCGCGCGGTGGAGGCCGGGGCGATCGGCTACTTGCTCAAGGACACCACGCGTGACCAGCTCGTCGACGCCATCCGGTCCGCCTCCCGGGGCGAGACGGTCCTGGCCCCGCGGGTCGCGGAGCGGCTGGTCGCCCGGATGCGGCAGCCGGCGCCCGTGACGCTGACCCCGCGGGAGGCCGATGTGCTGAGCGCGGTCGCCGACGGGCTGTCCAATCCGGAGATCGGCCGACGGCTGGTCATCTCGGAGGCCACGGTGAAGACACATCTGCTGCGGGTCTTCGCCAAGCTCGACGTGACGGACCGCACGCACGCGGTGGTCGTGGCCCTCGAGCGCGGGCTGCTGGACCGATGTCAGCGCTCCGGATGAATGCGTTCCCAGCGGCCCGCGCGGCAGCAGGACGTCGACGGACTCGGGCTGCCGCCGTATCCCGCTGCCGCCCACTATCGCCCCTGTCGCCCACTGAGCGATGGGCACCGCAGGGTCGAGGCTGCCCCGGCGCCTCCCTGCCCGACGGTCGGCACGGCCTCGGTCGGCTCGGGCCGGCACGGTCTCGGTCGGCCCGGTCTCGGTCTCGGTCGGCACGGTCTCGGTCGGCTCGGGCCGGCCCCGGGGGTACCGGCCGTACGACGTTTTCGACCTCCCGTGAGGAGGACCGGGACGCCCGCCGGGTCCGAGCCCCCCTCACACTTCAGGCGGTCTTCCGCATCCGGTCCATCCGCACCACGTCCGACAGGCACTCCGACCACTCGCCCTTGGCCTCGCCCATCGCCACCTCGCCGAGGCGGAGCAGCTGGACGTCCGAGGTGCCGGCCGGGGCGAAGATGTGGAAGGCGTCGCGCAGATAGCGCTCGATCGGACGGTCGGTGTACAGGCCGCAGGCCGCATGGATCTCCATGGCGTTGCGGGCCGAGTCCAGCGCGTACTCCACGTTGACCAGCTTGGCGTTCATCAGCTCCGCGTCGCATGGCAGGCCGTGGTCCAGCAGGTCCACCGCGTGATAGGCGGCCAGCCGTGCGGTCATCAGACGGGACTGCATCTGGCCGAGCTTGAGCTTGATGGAGCCGAGCCCGGCCAGCGGCTTGCCGTACCGTTCCCGCTGCAGGCAGAACGCGGTCGTCTCGTCCAGGATCGCCTGGTGGATGCCGAGGGAGACCGCGGCGAGGTTCGCCCGCCCGTAGAGCATGCTCGAGGAGTAGGCGACATTCAGGCCGTCGCCCTCCTCGCCGAGCAGGTTCGCGGCGGGGATCCGGCAGTTGTCGAAGACCAGCTCGCCGAAGCTGAAGCCGTGCAGGCCCAGCGTGGGCTGCTGCTCCGCCAGCGAGAACCCCGGGGTGCCGGTCTCGACGAGGAAGGCGGACAGCCCCTGCGAGCCGGGGCGGGTGCGGACGACGACGCCGTGCAGGTCCCCGACGTGGCTGTTGCCCACGTACACCTTGCGGCCGTTGAGGACGTAGTCGTCGCCGTCACGGACGGCGGTGCCCTCCATGCCGAGGACGTGCCCGCCGGACTGGGGCTCGGTCACGGCGATGGTCGGCAGGCACTCGCCGGCGGCGATGCGGGGCAGCCAGGTCTTCCGCTGGACATCGTTGCCATAGTGGATGATCTTGGCTGTGCCGAGCTGGGATGCCTGGACCATGGCGCCCATGGCTCCGCTGACCCGGGCGAGCTCCTCGATGATGATCGTCTTCGCCAGGTGCCCGGCGCCCATGCCGCCGTACTCCTCGTCGACGGTCACGCCGATCCAGCCCTGCCGGGCGATGAGCCGCGAGAGCTCGTGGGAAACGCTGCGAGAAGCCTCCATCGCGGCTATTCGGGGCCGTACTTCGCGTTCCGCGAATGCGTGCACGCGATCGCGCAGATCCTGGTGATGGCCATGAGCCAACAAGCGTTCCACGACGAGCCTCCTCCGCGCTTCCCCAGGCGCCCTCTGGGCGCGGGGTCGTTCGTCGGCAGCGACCCGCACAAGGTTCGCCGACCGCAACATCGTCTACAACCCAACGGTGACAGCCAAGATCGTTTAACCCCTTTGGCCGAAACCCTCCGTGTTGCCTTCGTGACTCAACTGTGCGATGCGGCAAGACTTTTGATTGCGCATCAGACACTCGGCGGACGCCGGAGGACCGTTGCGATCCGGCCGCCGCGACCTCGCCATTGGCCTGCCCACCAGGCAATTGCCATGAGTGCCGCACCCGATCGGGGGCGGCCGGCCGGGCCCTCGGACCGACGCGGGCGGGCCGGCGAACGTTCCCGCTCCGGATGCTGTGCGTTTCGGCCGCGCCATCAGGGCGCCCGGATGTCCGAAGGAGCGCACCCGCGAGTCCGCGCGCCGCAAACACGGCGATGAGCCCGTCAAACGCCGATCGCCAGTCCGAATCAGGCCAGAACAAGGAACAAACGACCGTAGAGGGCCGAAGCGTCGTCAAAGCCCCCGACGAACCACCCGCCCGCGTACGTTCCCGGATGACCCGGCTGCCACGGAGCCGGGGGGCGATACGGTGAGCGTGTGGCGATCAACGGTGACGAGACGGCGGTAACGGTTCCGGGGGCGGCGCTGCTCATTGCGGCGGCCCCGGTCGGCAAGGGTCGTCTGATGGACCCTGCCGCCGTCCTTCCGGCGCTGGCGGCGGTGCCTCCGCGGGTGCTCACCGGCACGCCCGGAGCCAGCGTCGTCGAACTGGTGGACCCGGCCGACCCCCAGGTCGTGCTGACCCGGCTGCGCACCGCCGCCGCCTTCCCCGGGCCGCTGCTGATCCACCTCATCGGGCAGCTGACGCTGGACCGCAAGCAGCAACTGCCGCACCTGGCCCTGGCACGGACCACCGCCACCACCGTGCGCTACACCGGATTTCCCTGGCACTGGCTGGCCGCCGAACTCCAGCACCGGCCCGCGGGCAGCACGACGATGCTGGCCGATCTGGTGGCCGACGCCGCCGCGTGGTCCCGTCTCCGGGCGTTCCCCGACACCCTGCGGGCCGACGGGGTCCGGCTGTTCGGCACCGTGGCTCCCCCGCCGGAGCGCCGGTCGGTCGCCGCCCCGGAGTACAGCCGGGCGGTCTCCGAGATCCTGCGGCCCGCCACGTCCCGGCCACCGCTGGAGGACGTGCACCGCCGGGCGGCGGCGATGGCCGGGCTCCTCGACGGCACACATCTGATGCTGGGTGAGGACGGGGGCGCCGGGGCGTACGGGGCTACGGGCACCTTCCCGGCGCCGGCTGCCGCCACAGCGCCCCCTTCCGCCCCCGGCACGGCGTACCCCGCGGCTCATGGCCCGGCTCCGGCTCCCGGACACGTCGCGGCTCCGGGAGGCGCCAACGGCATGGAGGCCACCGGGAGCGCGGGCACCGCGGCATATCTCCAGGGCGGCGGCACGAACGGCGAGGCCGGGAGCAGCCCCGGAGTGAACGGCCAGGGCCCGAACGGGCAGAGCGTGAGCGGTCCGGGTGTGAGCGGCCAGGGGCCGAACGGGCAGGCTCCGAACGGCCGGGGCGCGCAGGGCCACGGCACCGACGGACACGGAGCGGCGTACGTCTCGCCCGCGTCCGCCCAGCCCGTACCAGCCCAACCCGTACACGCCCAACCCGTACACGCCCAACCTGTACACGCCCAGCCCGCACACGCACAGCCCGCTCCGCCCCGACCCGGCCCGTACGGCGGCGCGTCGGCTCCGCCGCAGCCTCATGAGCACACCGGTGCGTATCCGTCGGCGGCCGGCGCGGCCCACACCACGGCCGCCCCGGCACCGGCCACGCCCGCGCATCCGCCCGCCGACAGCGGCACAGCAGGCCCCGGCACGGGCGCCCCGGCCCAGGCCCCGGCGCCCGTGCAGCACCCCCCGCGGCCGGCCGCGGATCCCGACCCGCACCCGGCGATCCTCGCCGCGGCGCGTGAGGGGCGGCACGGTGAGGCGGCCGCGATGGCCGCCGCCTGGGAGCAGCAGGCACTCCGGCTGTACGGCGCGGCGTCCGCGGAGGCCGTGCACTGGCTGGAGGTGCGGGCCGATCTCGCGCGTCTCGCCGGTGACTTCGTCCGGTCCTGCGAGCTCTGGACGGCTGCGGCCTCGGCCCGTATGCAGCGCGGCGAGCCCGCGGAGGCGGCGGACGTCGTGGCCGCCGTGGACCGCGCGCACCACTGCTGGGAGCAGGTGGCGGACCCGGCGGCGGCCCGCGGGCTGGCACACCATCTGCTGGAGATGCGGCGCGCGGTGCCCGGCCCGCGGCCCGGTGCGGTACAGGCCCTGGAGCGCCGGATGGAGTCGCTGGACGGCGTCGCCGCGGGCTGACCGCACGCCCGGCGGTCGGCCCGGCGTGCCGCCGGCCCCGTCATCGGAGAACCCCGCGCGGCGCGGCAGCGGTCAAGGCGTCGCCGTGTGTTCCTGGAGCAGGGCCCGCATCTCCGCGTGGAAGACCTCGTAGCGCGCCCGGAGGGCGTCGCCCGGCCAGTCGGCGGGCAGCAGTCCGGCGGGCAGCAGCGGGTCCGCCATCAGGTGGCGCAGGATCGCGGCGGCCGCGGTGAACTCCCCGGCCGGGTCCGGGGCCTGTTCCAGCGCGGCGTGCAGTGCGCGGGCGCGGTCGGCCCACCCGGCCAGGTCCCACAGGGACGCGGCGAGGGCGGCCGGATCCTCGTCGGGGCGGCCGGTGAGCAGGGTGCACGGCCCGGTGACCGAGGGCGGGAGCGGCCGGCGGAGGTTGGCGGGGCGCAGCCAGGTGCCCTCCCGCAGTTCGGCCAGGCGCAGGGCGGTCATCTCCTGCCGCAGCGCCGAGCGTTCGGCGGCGGGCCGGGGCTCGGGGGCGACCACGGCGATCTCCCAGGCGCCCTCCCAGGGGCGGGTGCGGGGGCTGCGGGCGTCGTCCTGGCGGGCCTGGCGGTGCAGCAGCCGGGCGGTCAGCGCGTAGCCGCCGTCGCGCTGTTCGAGGTCGCCGGCCGCGACCATGCGGGAGAGCGCCACGCGGACGGTGCCCTCCGCGATCCCGAAGAGCCGGCCGACCCGGACCAGGGCGCGGGCGGGCAGCAGCGGCGGGTGGTGGCCGAGCAGGGTGCTGAGCACGACCGAGCGGGCGGTCAGCGGCCGCAGCCCGGCGCGTCCCGTGCCGTCCATCCGTATCGCACCCCCGCTCTCTTACATGCTTCCGACGCGCGCAGTGAAACTGTAACGTCCAGGACAGGAGCCGACCACGCCACTCCCCGGAGGTTGCCGTGAGCACCACCCATGAAGTCCTCAACCAGGCGCCGCCGCTGACCCCGTTCAGCGCGGCCGACGACCCCGCCCTGCTGGAGGCGCTGCGGCGCGACGGAGCGGGCTGGGGCGAGGAGCGGATCCGGGAGCTGGGCGCGCTGGCCGGCTCGGACGAGGTGCAGGAGTGGGCGCGGGCCGCCGAGGAGCACCCGCCGCGGCTGCGCACCCACGACCGGTTCGGCCACCGGATCGACGAGGTCGAGTTCCACCCCGCCTGGCACCGGCTGATGACCGTCGCCGTCGAGAACGGCCTGCACGCCGCGCCGTGGGCCGAGTCGCGGGCGGGCGCGCACCTGTTCCGCGCCGCCCAGTTCTACGTCTGGTCGCAGGCGGAGGCGGGTCACGGCTGTCCCGTCTCCATGACGTACGCGGCGGTTCCCGCGCTGCGCGCCCAGCCGGAGCTGGCCGCGGTGTACGAACCGCTGCTGGCGGCCCGCAGTTACGACTACGGGCTGCGGCCGCCGCTGGAGAAGTCCGGGCTGATCGCCGGCATGTCGATGACGGAGAAGCAGGGCGGCTCGGACGTACGGGCCAACACGACACAGGCGGTCCCGGCCGGCGACGGCACCTACCGGCTCACCGGGCACAAGTGGTTCACCTCCGCCCCGATGAGCGATGTGTTCCTGGTGCTGGCGCAGACGACCGAGGGGCTGACCTGCTTCCTGCTGCCCCGGGTCCTGCCGGACGGCACCCGGAACGCCATGCACCTCCAGCGGCTGAAGGACAAGCTGGGCAACCGCTCCAACGCCTCGTCCGAGATCGAGTACGACGGTGCGGTGGCCTGGCCGGTCGGCGAGCCGGGCCGCGGGGTGCGCACCATCGTCGAGATGGTCAATGTGACCCGGCTGGACTGTGTGATCGGGACGGCGGCAGGGATGCGGGCGGGGCTGCGCCAGGCCCTGCACCACACCGCGCACCGGCGGGCGTTCGGCGCCGAGCTGGCCGACCAGCCGCTGATGCGCAACGTCCTCGCCGACCTCGCGGTGGAGTCGGAGGCGGCGACCCTGCTGGCCATGCGGCTGGCGGCGGCCCTGGACCGCTCCCAGGCCGGGGACGCGTCCGAGGCGGCGCTGCGCCGGCTGGGCCTGGCGGTCGGCAAGTACTGGGTGTGCAAGCGGGGCAGCGCGCACGCCGCGGAGGCGCTGGAGTGCCTGGGCGGCAACGGCTACGTGGAGGAGTCCGGGATGCCGCGGCTCTACCGCGAGGCGCCGCTGCTGTCGATCTGGGAGGGCTCGGGCAATGTCGCGGCGCTCGATGTGCTGCGCGCGCTCGGGAAGGAGCCGGCGGGGCTGGACGCCCTGCTGGCGGAGCTGGACGCGGCGGCCGGCGCCGACCGCCGGCTGGACGCGGCGGTGGCCCAGGTCCGGGCCGCCCTGCCCGGGCTCGCCGATCCGGCGCGCGCCCAGCTCGACGCCCGGCGGCTGGCGGAGCGGATGGCGCTGGTGCTCCAGGGCAGTCTGCTCGTCCGGTACAGCGACCCGGCGGTCGCGGACGCGTTCTGCGCGTCCCGGCTCGGCGGGGACTGGGGCCACGCGTTCGGCACGCTCCCGGCGGGCACGGATCTGGCGCCGATCCTGGAGCGCGCCCGGCCGAAGGCCGCCGGATGAGTGTGCGCGTCGAACGGCAGGGCCCGGTCACCACGGTGGTGCTGTCCCGGCCCGGGACCCGTAACGCCGTGGACGGCGCGACGGCCCGCGAACTGGCCGACGCCTTCCGGGCGTTCGACGCCGATCCGGTGGCGCGGGTGGCGGTGCTGTGGGGCGAGGGCGGGACGTTCTGCTCCGGTGCGGACCTCAAGGCGGCCGGTACGGAAGCGGGGAACCGGGTGGAGCCGGACGGGGACGGGCCGATGGGCCCGACCCGGCTCCGGCTGGCGAAGCCGGTGATCGCCGCGGTGAGCGGGCACGCCGTGGCGGGCGGGCTGGAGCTCGCGCTCTGGTGCGATCTGCGGGTGGTGGAGGAGGACGCGGTGTTCGGCGTCTTCTGCCGCCGCTGGGGCGTGCCGCTGATCGACGGCGGCACGGTCCGGCTGCCCCGGCTCATCGGTACCGCCCGGGCGATGGACCTCGTCCTCACCGGGCGTCCGGTCCCGGCCCGGGAGGCGTACGACATCGGGCTGGCCACCCGGCTGGTGCCGCCCGGCCTGGCGCGGACCGAGGCCGAGGCCCTGGCCGCGGAGATCGCCCGTTTCCCGCAGGCGTGTCTGCGGGCCGACCGGGCCTCGCTGCTGGCGCAGGACGGTCTCGGCGAGGAGGCGGCCATGGCCGGTGAACTGCGCGGCGGCCGGGCCGTGTTGGCCGAGGGCCTGGAGGGTGCGGCGCGCTTCGCCCGGGGCGCGGGGCGGCACGGCGACTTCGGCGCGCTGTGAGGGGCGGGCCGTCGGAGCCGCCCTGCCCGCCGGACGCTGAAGGCGCCCTCGTACCGGCACCGCGTGCCCCCGTCCGGGCCCGGACGGGGGCACGCGGTGACCGTTGCCCGCGAGGTGCCGGCCCGGTGCGGACCGGCGGACCCGCCCGGGGCGGGTGCGTCTCGTCGGGAATCGCTACGGCCCGGTACGCGTCTCGGGGCCCGGCCGTCGTTCCGGCCGGGCCCCGAGTGCAGCGGATGGGTCAGCGGACGGGATCAGTCGATGCCGCGCAGAATGTGCGACTCGGCTGGGTCCTCCTCGTAGCCTGCCAGCCGGATCGGCGCTGATCTGGCCCAGACATCGAGGTTGCGCACCTCCTTCATCCGCTTGTGAGGCTCCTCAGGCTCCGGGGGGAGCTGATGTCGCTTCGTCTTCTGAGGTGTCACCGCGCACACTCCTTCGCGTCGGGTGAACCGGACGTGCCGACGGAACCTCGACCGGGCGCCGGACGCCCGATGGGGCTGAGGAAAGGGCTGTTCGGACGCGGTGGCGCCGGACTACGCGACCGGGATGGCGGCCATGGTGAATGGCGCATCCCGGGACGGGCCGAGGGTGTCGGTGCTTCCCTGAAGAGGCTGTCCGTCAGCTTCCAGAATAGCGACGATCGGCCCGCCGCGCGCGACAATTCCGGCGTGGCCGACCACGCTGCGTGCACGCCGCTGATCAGGGACTCCGTCCGCTCCCGGCCCCGGCCCCCCGGCAGCGCCGCGTTATCCGGTCCCGGCGCGGGGCACCCGGGCCCCATGGCGGATCTGCGGACGGCCCGGGAGTCGTACTGGATGGTCTCGGCGGAGCACACCGGGTACCCGCCGCTCCGCGCCGGTCTGGAGGTGGACACCGTCGTCATCGGCGGCGGCATCGCCGGGCTGTGCACCGCGTGGGAGCTGGAGCGGGCCGGACAGAAGGTGGCCCTCCTGGAGGCCGACCGGATCGGCTCCGGTGTCACCGGCTACACCTCGGCGAAGCTGACCGCGCTCCACACCCTGGTCTACGCGCGGCTGCGGAAGCAGCAGGGGGCGGAGGCGGCCCGGCTGTACGCGGAGTCGCAGCAGGACGGGGTCGAGCACGTCGGCCGGATCTGCGCCGAGCTGGGGGCCGACGCGGAGCTGGAACGGGTCCCCGCGTACACGTATCTGGAGTCGGAGGAGCGGGTCGGTGAGCTGCGGGCCGAGGCCGAGGCGGCACGGGAGGCGGGGCTGGCGGCGTCGTTCGTCACGACGACGGAGCTGCCGTTCCGCGTGGCGGGAGCGGTGCGGGTGGAGGACCAGATGCAGTTCCACCCCCGGAAGTTCCTCCTCGCGATGGCCCGTGACCTGGTCGACCGGGGCGGGCTGATCTTCGAGCGCACCCGGGCGACGGAGCTGCACGACGGGGCGCGCTGCCGGGTCGGCACCGAGCACGGCGCCACGGTCGTGGCCCGGGACGCCGTCGTGGCCACGCACTATCCGGTGTTCGACCGCGCCCTGCTGTTCACCCGGCTGAAACCGCGCCGGGAGCTGGTGGTCGCCGCGCCGGTGCCCGCCGGGAGCGCCCCCATCGGCATGTACATCACGCCCGAGCGGCGCACCCGGTCGGTGCGCACCGCCCCGCTGGACGACGAGCACCGGCTGCTGATCGTCACCGGCGAGTCGTTCGAGCCCGGTACGGGGGACGCGGAGCAGCGGTTCGCGCGGCTCGCCGACTGGACGCACCAGCACTACCCGGGCGCCGGGATCACCCATCGCTGGGCGGCGCAGGACAACGACAGCACCGACGGGCTGCCGTACGTCGGCCACTTCCACCCCGGCACCCAGCACGTCTATGTGGCGACCGGTTTCGGCGGCTGGGGGCTGAGCGGCGGGGTGATGTCCGGCCGGCTGCTGACCTCGCACATCGCGGGCGGCCCCCGGCCGGGCTGGACGGAGCTGTACGACCCGAGGCGGCTGCCGCATCTGCGGGAGGCGCCGACGCTGCTCCAGCGGCAGGCGGAGGTGGGCCGGCACTTCGTCGCCGACCGGCTGCACACCTCCTACGTCGACTCGGCCGAGGACATCCCGCCGGGCAGCGGCGCGGTGGTGCAGCTGGGCGGGCGGCGCTGCGCGGTATACCGCGACCCCTCCGGCGCCGCGACGGCGGTGTCCGCGCGCTGCACCCACCTGGGCTGTCTGGTGCAGTTCAACGGGGCGGAACGGGCCTGGGAGTGCCCCTGCCACGGCTCACGGTTCGCGGTCGACGGCTCGGTGCTGGAGGGCCCGGCGATCCGGCCCCTGGAACCCCGGGACCTCGAGGAGTGAGCGGCGGGAGCGGGAGGAGGGTGCTCCTGGAGCGCGGGATGGGCACGGGACCGGGACGCGGGCGGACGGGGTGGCGTTCGCGGCGCTCAGGGCGGAGGGTGGAGACAGAGCATTTCCGCGGGAGCGAGGTGAACCGCCGTGCCTGCGACACCGCCGGCGGTGCAGGGTGCGCCCTGCTGGGTCAGCCTGATGGCACACGATCTGGACGGCGCCCAGGAGTTCTACTCCTCCGTGCTGGGCTGGCAGTACAAGCCCGGCTTCCAGGGCGCGGGCAGCTACTCCGTGGCGCTCGCCCACGGGACGCCGGTGGCCGGACTGGGGGCGATGGCCCGCACCCTGGGGTTCCCGGTGTGCTGGACGGCGTACTTCGCGGTGGACAGCGCGGACCTGGCGGCGGAGCGGATCCTGGAGCGGAGCGCCACGGTCGCGGTGGGGCCGATCGAGTTCGGGAAGGGCCGGGTGGCGTGGGCCGCCGACCCGGCCGACGCGGTGTTCGGCGTCTGGGAGGGCGAGGTCGATCCGGACTGGCGGGTGAACCGGCGGGCCGGCGCCCCGGCCTGGCTGGAGCTGCGCACCCGGGATCCGTTCGCGTCGGCCCTCTTCTACGGCGAGGTGTTCGACTGGGACCGGCCGGAGGACAACTGCATCGACGTCCGGTACGAGGACGACCGGGTGGTGCTGCGGATCGGCGGCCACACCGTGGCCGGCCTCCGGGGCGGCGGCGTCGAGGACGCCCCCGACCCGAACATCCGGCCCCAGTGGCACGTCTACTTCTGCGTGGACGACGTCGACGCCGCGGCGGACCGGGCGCTCGCCGCGGGAGGGACGGTCGTCTCGCCACCCTCCGACGCGCACTTCGGCCGGATCGCGGAGCTGCGGGATCCCGAGGGCGGCCTGTTCCACCTCGCTCACTGAAACGTGTTCCACCTTGTCCGTCGAGGCTCCCTGCCGACCGTGGCAGCCGGGAGATCGGCGTCGCCTTCCGTTCACTTCCGACTACGGTACTGTTCGCCCTTTTTTGTTACGGTTTCAGCGGAATGATGAGGCGCGGTTCGTTGTCTTCCGGGGCGGCACCTGTGGGCACTCGTCCCGTCCGGGCCGCAGCCGCCCGGCCGATCAGTCAACTGAACCGTCCGTGACCCGAGTTCGCCGCCGACATCGTCGCGGCCTCCCGGCAGGGGGAATCTCCAGGGGGACATCCGAAGGCCGGCACCGAGCCGCGGCACGCATCCGTCCGCTCGCGGTGTCCGTTCGGAGCGCCGGCCGGAACGTTATCCGCAGGACCACGAGGGGTAAGCCGAGGACACATGCTCGACCGCTTGATCCGGGCCCTCGCAGAGCCGAGGAAGCCCGCGCCCGACATCCAGCTGCTCGCCAAGGCAACCGTCGCTGCGGGTGGCGCGTGGTGGCTGGCTCTGCTGCTGCCCGGGCACGACCAGCCCTACTTCGCTCCGCTCGCCGCGCTGGTGGGCGTCTATCCGACCGTGCTCAGCTCGATGCGCGAGGCCGGGCGGTTCGCCGTCGGCTTCCTGCTGGGGGTGCTGCTCGCGGTCCCGGTGTCGCTGCTCTTCGGTCAGGGGCTGTGGGGGATCCTGGTCGTCGTCCCGGCGGCGCTGCTGCTGGGGGCCTGGCGCAAGCTGGACGGCCAGGGCCTGCAAGTGCCGTTCACCGCGTTGTTCGTCCTGCTGGTCGGCGGTACCGCGCCGGCGTCGTACGCCCTGCCGCGGCTCGCCGATGTCGTCATCGGCGTGACCATGGGCATCGTCGTCAACATGGTGCTGCCGCCGCCGCTCCGGCGGGCCGAGGCCGGGGAGGCCGCCTACCGGCTGGGGCTGCGCACCGCCGAGCTGCTGCGCGACACGGCGGCCGAGATCCGGGAGGGCTCTCTGTACGGCTCGGCGCACCGCACGGAACGGCTGCTCGCCGTGCACCGCACCACCCTGCACGTCGCCGACGCCCAGCTGACGGCCGCCGAGAGCCACCGGTTCAACGCCCGGTCGCGGCTGGCCCGGCAGCATCCGCCGCTGCCCGCCCACACGGTGCTCGACTCGCTGTACGCGGCGGGTGAACAGGCGCGGGTGCTCACCCGGGAGGCGCGGCGCGGCGGTGCCGGTTCGGACCCGTCGCTGCTGAGCACCGGCTTCCGGGAGGAGTTCGGCGATCTCCTCGACCTGCTCGCCGGCCTGGCCGCCGAGTGCGGCCGGTCGGGGCAGGGCCCGTCGGAGGAGCAGCTGGAGGAGGCGTGGGCCTGCTACCGCTCGGTGCGGGCGCTGGCCATGGAGACCTACGGCGTGGACGGGGAGGAAGCACCGAACCGCCATCTGGCGCAGACCCAGCTGTGCGCGCTCGCCCTGCAGTTGCTGTTCGACCTGGTCCCGGAGTCGGCGGAGGTGACGCCGGTGGAGGCGGTGGGGGCGGCGGCCCGCTGAGGGCCCCGGGCGGACGCCGGTCCGGCGCCCCGGCCGGACCAGGACGGCTACCTGCCCACAGCTGCCTCCCCACGGCAGGCGACCTGGGGCGGCTCCCCCCGGGAGCGGGGGCGAACAAGGGCCGGGGCAGACAGCAGAGCTCCGACTTTTGTCCGGGCTGGGCACCCCTGTGCCGGACGAAAGACGGACACAACGGCTTCCGGAGTCCGGACGCAGATTTCGGGACCGGGAAGCCGGCCCGGACGGATGGCCGGCCTGAACAGGTGACCGGCCCGGACTGGACCGCCCCGAACGAGCCCCGAACCGGAACCCGGGGTACCGGCACCCCGGCCACCGGGGTGTCCCGGCGCTCCGTAGATTGGGGCCATGCCTGCGGACCTGCGTCGCCAGCACACCAGCGCGTGCGAGCAGCAGCTGACGTACCCCGAGCACGGGGCCACCCTGGACGGGCCGTTCCCCTCGGGGTACTCCCGGCTGCACCACCGCGTCCGCCTCGGGGAGGGCCGGGAGCTCTTCGAACGGGCCGGGGCGCACGTCCTGGACTGGGCCGCGCAGCGCGGCTCCGGCTTCAGCGTGTATCCGGGGGATCCGGCGGCGCCCGGGGAGACGGTGCTGATCACGATCCGCGTCCCCGGGCTGCGCTTCCCGCGCCGGGTGATCCCGTGCCGCGTCGTCTGGACGCTCCACGAGGAGCGCCGCGCCGGTTTCGCGTACGGGACGCTGTCCGGTCATCCGGAGTGCGGGGAGGAGTCGTTCACCGTCACACTCGACGCGGACGACGGCGTGTGGTTCGAGGTGGCGGCGTTCTCCCGGCCGGGCACCTGGTACACCCGCTGGGGAGGCCCGCTGACCCGGCTGGTGCAGCACGCCGCCGCCAGGCGCTATCTGCGCGCGGTCGTGGCCGCGGTGAGCAGCCGCTGACCGGCACCGCTCCGGGCCCCTGATAGGGCGAGCACCGCGCCGGGCATGCATCGGGCATGACCGTTCTCGTCGGCACGTCCGGCTGGCAGTACCGGGACTGGCGCGACGTCCTGTATCCGCCCGGACTGCCGCAGCGGCTGTGGCTGGAGGAGTACGCCCGGCGGTTCGCGACCGTCGAGAGCAACAACGCCTTCTACCGGCTGCCGGCCGAGGGCACCTTCGCCACCTGGCGGGACCGGACCCCGCAGGGGTTCGTCATGGCCGTCAAGGCGAGCCGCTATCTGACCCACATCAAGCGGCTGCGCGATCCCGAGGAGCCGGTGCGGCGGCTGATGGAGCACGCCGCGGGGCTCGGTCCGCGGCTGGGCCCGGTGCTGCTCCAACTGCCGCCCACGCTGCGGGCGGACGCCGGGGCGCTGGACGCCTGCCTGGGCTGCTTCCCCGGCGGGACCCGGGTGGCGGTCGAGCCGCGGCACCCGTCGTGGTGGACGGCGGAGGTCCGCAGGACCCTGGAGCGGCACGGCGCCGCCCTGTGCTGGGCGGACCGCGAGTCCCGGCCGGTGACACCGCTCTGGCGCACCACGGGGTGGGGCTATCTGCGCCTGCACGGGGGCCGTGCCGAGCCGTGGCCGCGCTACGGACGGCAGGCACTGGCCACCTGGGTGCGGCGGATCTCCGACACCTGGCCCGCGGACGCCGATGTCTTCGTCTACTTCAACAACGACACGGACGGTGCCGCCGTCCGGGACGCGGTGGCCTTCGCCGCGGCGGCCTCCCGGCACGGCTGCCCGGTCAGCCGGACGCCGCCCCGTGCCGTCTCCCGGGCACCGTCCGGGCGCGGCTCCGCACACTGATCGCGGACGCGGGATATACCTGCGGTCGTACGGGGCCGAGGACGCCCGGCCCGGCGCGGCGCGCGGTCCGGGCGCACCCGCCGCGGTGTCGTCCGCCCGGCGTACGGGGCCCACGGCGCGTGGACGTGATGGACCGGGCGCGAAGGGAAGCAGGGGTATGGCAGACATCGTGCACCGGCGGGTGGTGGTCGCCGGGGCGGTGCAGGGCGTTTTCTTCCGGGACAGCTGCCGCCAGGAGGCCGTGGCGCGCGGTGTGGCGGGCTGGGTGCGCAATCGGCTCGACGGGACCGTCGAGGCCGTCTTCGAGGGTGCGCCCGAGCGGGTCGCGGAGATGCTCGCCTGGACGCGCCACGGGCCGTCCGCCGCGTCCGTGGACGAGGTGTCCGTCGAGGACGGCCGGCCGGAGGGGCTCACCGGCTTCGAGGTCCGGCCCTCCGCCCGGTCATGACGGCGCGACCGGCCGGAGGGAACCGGCTGCCGCACGAGTCCGGCCCGGCGCCCGACCGCGGTGGCGCACGCTGCCGCGTCACCGGTCCGTGGCCCGGCACGCCCCTCCGCACCCCGCTCGGAACCGGCCCCGGGTGGCATCCTGAAGGGGTGGACGAGTCGGCACTGCTCCTGCGTTTCCCTGCCGGGCTGCGGCTGTTTCTGGCGGCGCGTCACCGGGACCGCGAGGTGCCGGTGACGGCCGACGGGACGTCCTCGCTCGGCCATCTGGTCGAGTCGGTGGGCGTTCCGCTGCCGGAGGTGGGCGCACTGCTCGTCGACGGGCGCCCGGTGGACCCCGGCTACCGGCCGCGCGGCGGCGAGGTGGTGGAGGTACGCCCGGTGGGCCGTCCGCAGGACCCGGCCCCCGATCCGCTGCGGTTCGTCCTGGATGTCCATCTCGGCACGCTGGCACGGCGGTTGAGGCTGGTCGGGGTGGACGCGGCCTACCGCAACGACATGGACGACGACGCGCTGATCGAGCAGGCGAACACCGAGCGCCGGGTGCTGCTGACCCAGGACCGGGGGCTGCTGCGGCGCCGGGCCCTGTGGCGGGGCGCGTACGTGCGCGGCGCCCGGCCCGATGCTCAGCTGGCGGACGTCCTGGACCGGTTCGCGCCCCGGCTGGCCCCCTGGACCCGCTGCATGGCGTGCAACGCCGCCCCGCTGTCGCCGGTCGACAAGGCGGCCGTCGCCCCTCTGCTGCGGCCGGGCACCCGGCGGACCTACGACCGGTTCATGCGCTGCCCGGACTGCGGAAAGGTCTACTGGCGCGGGGCGCACAGCGGCCGGCTGGAGGGGATCGTGCGGGCGGCGCGCCGGCTGACCGCGGTCGCCCTGGTCTCCGTGGTGCTGGTGGCGGGCCTGGCGGGGTGCACGGACTCCGGGTCGGAGGAGGAGCCGTCGCCGACGCGGTCGCAGGAGGTCTCGCCGTTCACCGGGCTCCCGGCGCGGGCCGCGCCCGTGCTCGCCGTCAAGGTGGACAACGTCCCGCCGGCCCGGCCGCACACCGGTCTCGGCGCGGCCGACCTGGTCTATGTGGAGCAGGTCGAGGGCGGGGCGACCCGGCTCCTGGCCGTGCTGTCCTCACGGCTGCCCTCGGTGCTGGGGCCGGTGCGCAGTGCGCGGGAGTCGGACATCGAGCTGCTGGAGCAGTTCGGCCGGCCCGCGCTGGCGTACTCGGGAGCGCAGTCCGCGCTGCGTCCGGTGCTGGAGAAGTCCCCGGTCCTCGCGGTGCCGCCGGGGAAGGCCCCGGACGCGTACTTCCGGGGCGGCGACCGTCCGGCGCCGCACAACCTCTACGTCCGTCCGGCGCGGGCGCTGGCCGCCGCTCCGGACGCGAGCAGGGCGGCCGGCATCGGGTTCCGGTTCGGCGCGGCGCCGGAGGGCGGGCGGCGGGTGACGGAGGAGACCGTGCGCTATCCGGCCGCCCGGTACGGCTTCACCTGGTCGGCGGAGGCCGGCCGGTGGCTGGTGTCCATGGACGGCACCCCGGCGCGCACCACGGACGGCGGGCGCGACGGCGCGGCGACGGTGGTGGTCCAGCGGATCACCATCCGCGACTCGACGCTCAAGGACAAGCTGGGCAGCGTCTCGCCGTACAGCGAGACGGTGGGCTCCGGCACGGCGCTGGTGCTGCGGGACGGCAAGGCGTACGACGCCCGGTGGAGCCGGTCCGACGCGGAGAGCGGCACCGACTTCACCACCCCGTCCGGGGACCCGCTGAACTTCGCCCGCGGGCCGGTCTGGGTGCTGCTCACGGGCGACTGACGGGGCCCGCTGCCCGCTGTGCGCCCTGCTGCTGGCCTGCTGCTGGCCTGCTGGGAGGCCGGCGAGCGGCAGTGCACTGCTGGGGAGCGGAGGCAGCGCCGCCGGGCACATGTGGCGGCGCTGCTCTCCGGTCACCCCCCGGCTCTGCGGCGGCCGGCGGGTGCGCCGCGCGGTGGTTCGCCGTCCCGGTGCACCCCAATACACCGGGCGGTCCGCCGCGCGATCGCACACCGGCCGCCGCAGAGCCCCGTCCTCCGGCAGACGCCCTGCGCGGGTGCACACCGCGGCGTCCCGGCTCCGTCCGCTTCCTGTCGGACCGAGCCCCGGAGGAGCTCTCGGGCCGTGTCAGGCCCGGGTCGTGTCAGGCCGGCCCGGGCCGGCCGGGCTGTCGCCCCGGTCCCCCGCGGCCCGGCCGTGGGCCCGCTCTCCGCCGGCCTCCCGGCCCGCGCCCGTTCTCCTGCGCGCCACGTCCCGCTCCGTCCTCGCTCCCCGGCCACGGTCGGTCGAACCGTGTTGCCATGGAGAACGGAGCGGAACCGGATTCTGCTCAAAATCGATGAAGAAAAGAAGCAACGCGAGGTGGCCGGGACCGGCCGCCCGGGGAAGCGGACAGCCTCCCCGAACGGTCGGCCCACCCCGGCGACCTCGGCGGAGTCACGCACCGCCACACCTCGGTGACGTGCGGCGACCGCCCCGAATCGGTGCGCCGAGCACACCTGCGCAAGACGCACATCCAAGGGACGATGGAGGCATTGCGGCGAGAGGACGGGGCAACCGAAAGAGGTGCCCGGGATGAGCCAGACCGATCCTCGGAGGGCCGGCGTAGGCCAGAGCCCTGCCCCTGAGCCGTCCGCGCCCGGGGGCCTGCTGGACGCGCTGGGGGTCGCCGCCGTCGTGCTCAACGCCAAGGGCCGGATCGCCCTGTGGAGCCCGTCGGCGGAGGAGCTGTTCGGCTACACCGCCGAGGAGGCGCTCGGCCAGCCGGGCGCCGCCCTGCTGGTCGACCCGCAGCACACGCGGCTGGTGAAGGATCTGTTCGGCCAGGTCCTGGAGGGCGCCAGCTGGGCCGGCGGCTTCCCGGTGCGGACGAAGGACGGCAGCACCCGTCTCGTCGAGTTCCGCAACATGCGCATGCTGGACGAGAAGAAGAACGCCTACGCCCTGGGCATCGCCACCGACCAGACCACGCTGCGCACGGTCGAGACCGATCTGGCCCTCTCGATGCGGCTGATCAGCCAGTCCCCCATCGGCCTGGCCGTGCTCGACCACGATCTGCGCTACGTCCTGGTCAACCCCGCACTGGAGCGGATCAACGGCATGTCCACCTCCGACCACCTGGGGAAGAAGGTGTCGGAGGCGCTGCCCTTCCTCGATGTGGAGGCCGTCGAGTCCGCGACCCACCAGGTGCTGACGACGGGCTCGCCGCTGCTCGACCAGTACGCGGTCGGGCGCACCCCCGGCGACCCCGGGCGGGACCGTGCCTGGTCGGTGTCGTACTACCGGCTGGAGGACACCGGCGGGCACGTGCTGGGCGTGGCGATATCCGTGGTCGACGTCACCGAGCGGCACAGCGCCACCACCGAGATGATCCGGGCCCGGAAGCGGCTCGCGCTCATCGCCGACGCCGGTGTCCGGATCGGCACCACGCTCGACCTGCGCCACACGGCCCGGGAGCTCGCCGAGGTGGTGGTACCCGATCTCGCCGACCTGGCCGCGGTCGACATCCTCGACTCCATCCTCGGCGACCGGCAGAACACCTCCGGGCCCACCGACAGCAGCGGACCCGCCGTGTTCCGGGCGCTGGCGGTGAAGGCCGCGTACCGCACGGAGGCGTCGCGCGCCCCGGACCCGGCCGGGGACGTCGCACAGTACGCCCGGGACCGGCTGATCACGCAGGTCGTGGACTCCGGCGAACCCATCCTGGTGCCGCACGTGGACGAGGACACCCTGCGCCGGGTCGCCCGGGACGACGACTCCGCGGTGCTGCTGGCCCGGGCCGGCGCCCACTCGTACCTGGGGGTGCCGCTGATCGCCCGCGGCAATGTCATCGGCACGCTGAGCCTGATCCGGGCCCGGACGCCGGCCCCCTTCAACGAGGACGACCAGCTGCTGGCCTGGGAGCTGGCGGCGCGGGCGGCCATCAGCATCGACAACGCCCGGCTGTACCGGAGCGAGCGGCGCACCGCGCTCGCCCTGCAGCGCAGCCTGCTGCCGCAGCGCCCGCCGCGCCAGCCCGGGCTGGCGGTGGCCTACCGCTACCAGCCCGCGGGCTCCACCCATGAGGTCGGCGGGGACTGGTTCGACGTGCTGCCGCTGACCGGGGACAAGACCGCGCTGGTCGTGGGCGACGTCATGGGCAGCGGGATCTCCGCGGCCGCCACGATGGGCCAGCTCCGCACCGCCACACGCACCCTGACCCGGCTGGACCTGGAGCCCGCGGCGCTGCTCCGGCACCTGGACGATGTGACCACCGGGCTGGACCAGGCCTTCGCCACCTGCGTCTACTCCAGCTTCGACCCGGCGACCGGCCGCTGCCGGATCTCCACCGCGGGCCATCTGCCGCCGGTCCTCGTCCGCCCGGACGGCACGGCCGAGCTGATCGACGTCCCGACCGGGGTGCCCCTCGGGGTGGGCGAGGTGCCGTTCGAGACCGTGGACCTCGAACTGCCGCCGGGCAGCCGGCTGGTGCTGTACACCGACGGCCTGGTCGAGACCCGGGACGAGCCGATCGACGCCCGGCTGACCGCGCTGGTGCGGATGCTGTCCGGGCCGCGGCGTTCCCTGGAGCGGACCTGCGATCTGCTGCTGCACTCGCTGCGGGACCCGGACGGGCACGACGACGTGGCGCTGCTGGTGGCGGAGGTCCGGCCGGAGGGGGCGGTGGTGGCCCACACCGCGGCGACGGCCGACGGGACGGCGGAGGCCCCGCCCCGGACCGGGACCGGGACGGTGCACGAGGAGCCGGGCGGGCCGTGACGCGCCGTCAGTGCAGCGGCCACCGGGAGCTTTTCGCGAGCGGCGGGCGGCGGGCGCCGAGGGTCTCTCCCAGGGCGGCGGTCACCCGGATGAGCCGCCCGCCGCTCCCCCGCCTCCGGGCCACGGGGTGAACGCACCGCGGCCCGGCCGACGCGCACCGCGGGCCGCGGTGGTGCGCCGGCCGGGCCGGGCGGGCGTCAGCCGCCGGACGGGGCTCCGTGCCAGATGGTCGTGACGTTGCAGAACTCGCGGAGGCCGTGCCCGGACAGCTCCCGTCCGTAGCCGGAGCGCTTCACCCCGCCGAAGGGGAACGCCGGGTGCGAGGCGGTCATGCCGTTGAAGTAGACGCAGCCCGCCTCCAGGTCCCGGGCGCACCGCTGCTGTTCGGCGTCGTCCCGGGTCCACACGTTGGAGCTGAGGCCGAACGGGGTGTCGTTGGCGAGCCGTACCGCCTCGTCCAGGTCCGGCACCCGGTAGAGGGTGGCCACCGGGCCGAAGGCCTCCTCGTGGTGGATGCGCATGTCCGGGGTGATGTCGGCGAGCACCGTCGGCTCGTAGAACCAGCCCGCGGGGTGCGCCTCGGGACGGCCGCCGCCGCACAGCACCGTCGCGCCGCGGCCCCGGGCGTCGTCGACCAGTTCCTCCAGGTCGCGGCGGCCCTGCTCGCTGGAGAGCGGGCCCACCTCGGTGGTGCCCTCCAGCGGGTCGCCGACGGCCAGTGCGCTCATCCGCTGGACGAACCCGGCGACGAACGTGTCGTAGACGCGGTCGTGCACGATGAAGCGCTTGGCCGCGATGCAGGACTGCCCGTTGTTCTGCACCCGGGCGGTCACGGCGGTGGCCACCGCCTTGTCGAGGTCGGCGGAGGGCAGCACGAGGTACGGGTCGCTGCCGCCGAGTTCGAGCACCGTCTTCTTGATCACGTCGCCCGCGATGGAGGCGACGGAGCGGCCGGCGGGCTCACTGCCGGTGAGGGTCGCGGCGGCGACCCGCGGGTCGCGGAGGATGTCCGCGATGGCGTCCGAGCCGACCAGCAGGGTCTGGAAGCAGCCCTCCGGATAGCCGGCCCGCCGGAAGAGGTCCTCGAGGTAGAGAGCGGTCTGGGGGACGTTCGAGGCGTGCTTGAGCAGGCCCACGTTGCCGGCCAGCAGGGTCGGCGCGGCGAACCGGACGACCTGCCAGAGCGGGAAGTTCCAGGGCATGACGGCGAGGACGGGACCGAGGGGGCGGTAGCGCACCACGGTGTCGGCCGCTCCGGAGTCCTCGATGTCGGCGCGGGCGGGGCGCTCGTCGGCGAGCAGTTCCTCGGCGTGGCCGGCGTACCAGCGCATGGCCTTGACGCACTTGGCGGCCTCGGCGCGGGACTGGGTGACCGGCTTGCCCATTTCGACGGTCATGGTGCGCGCGATGTCGTCCCGGTCGGCCTCCAGCAGGTCCGCCGCGGCACGCATCAGCTCCACCCGCCGCGGGAACCCGGTCGTCCGGTACTGGAGGAAGGCCGCGCTGGCGCGGGCCAGCCGGTCCTCGATCTCCGCCCGGCCGAGTCCGTCGAAGGTCTTGAGCGTTTCCCCGGTGGTGGGGTTGACGGTGGCGATCGGCACGGGAGCTCCTCCTCGGAATGCGGGGATACGGACGCGGGTGCCCGTTTGCTCCCTGTTCTACTCCCGTGCGGAGGAATGCGCTTCCACCGTCCGGGTCCGGCGCGCCAGAGCGGGAATGACACCGCCGGCCAGCACCGCCTCGCACTGCCGCGCGGAGAGCCGGTGGTGGACGGCGTAGTGCTCGCCCCGGGTGATGTTGTGCACCCGGAGCACCGGTCCGGCGCCGGGGGCGAGGGAGCCGTGCAGGCCCTCCAGCCGCAGCCGGTCGCCCACGGCGATGCGGTCCCGGTCCCCGGGGTCGTCGAAGGTCAGGGGCAGGATGCCGAAGTTGGCCAGGTTCTGCCGGTGGATCCGGGCGAAGGAGGTGGCGAGCACGGCCCGGAGCCCCAGGTGGCGGGGGGTGATCGCGGCGTGTTCCCGGGAGGAGCCGTGTCCGTAGTTGTCGCCGCCGACGACGAAGTGCGGCCCCGGCGTCTCCGCGGCGCGGCGGGGGTAGTCGGGGTCGATCCGGGTGAAGGTGAACGCCGCCGGGGCGGGGATGTCGGAGCGGAGGGGGAGGGCGGCCGCGCCGGCGGGCGCGATGTCGTCGGTGGAGACGTTGTCACCGGCCGTCAGCAGGACGGGCCCCTCCAGGGTGTCCGGCAGGGGATCGAGTTCGGGGAGCCCGGAGATGCCCGGCCCGCGCTCCGGCCGGACCGTGCGTGCCACGTCCGGCGGCAGAGGCTCCTCCAGCGTCGCGACGGTGGCGGCCGGGTCGGGCAGGGCGAGCTCCGGGTGCCGGGCGCCGGTCTCGGCCGCCCACTCGCGGGGGTCGGTGATCCGCCCGGTCAGCGCGGAGACGGCGGCGGTCTCCGGGGAGCAGAGCCAGACCGCGTCCTCCTCGGTGCCGGAGCGGCCGCGGAAGTTGCGCGGCACGGTGCGCAGCGAGTTGCGTCCGGTGGCGGGTGCCTGTCCCATGCCGATGCAGCCCAGGCAGCCCGCCTGGTGGATGCGGGCCCCGGCGGCGATCAGGTCGGCGGTGGCGCTCATCCGGGTCAGGTCCAGCAGGACCCCGCGGGACGTCGGGTTGATGTCGAGGCTGACGCCGGGGGCCACCCGGCGGCCGTGGGCCAGGGCGGCGACCACGGCGATGTCGCGGAGCCCCGGGTCGGCGCAGGAGCCGACGACGGCCTGGGACACGGGCTCGCCGGCGGCCTCCCGCACGGGCACCACGTCGTCCGGGGAGGAGGGCCGGGCGATCAGCGGTTCCAGCCCGGACAGATCGATCTCCTCCGACAGGTCGTAGCGGGCCTCCGGTCCGGCGGTGAGCTCGGTGAAGTCCTCCTCGCGACCCACGGAGCGCAGGAACGCCCGCACCGCCTCGTCGGCGGGGAAGACACTGGCGGTGGCGCCGAGTTCGGCGCCCATGGTGGCGAGGACGTGCCGGTCCATGGCGGTCAGGGCGGCGAGCCCGGGGCCGTGGTACTCCAGGACCCGGTCGACGGCGCCCTTCACCCCGTGCCGGCGCAGCAGCTCCAGGGCGACGTCCTTGGCACCGACCCAGGGCGGCAGCACTCCGGTGAGCCGGATCCCCACGATCCGGGGCATGCGCAGGCGCAGCGGATGCCCCGCCATGGCCAGCGCCACGTCCAGGCCGCCCACGCCGATCGCGAGCATGCCGAGCGCGCCGGCGGCGCAGGTGTGCGAGTCGGCCCCGGCGAGGGACCGGCCGGGGACGCCGAAGCGCTGCAGGTGGAGCGGGTGCGAGACGCCGTTGCCGGGCCCGGAGTACCAGAGCCCGAACCGGCGGGCGGCGGAGCGGAGGAAGAGGTGGTCCTCGGCGTTGCGCCGGTCGGTCTGCAGGATGTTGTGGTCGACGTAGCTCACGCCGAGGCCGGTGCGGACCCGGTCCACGCCCAGCGCCTCCAGCTCCTCCATCACCAGGGTGCCGGTGGCGTCCTGGGTGAGGGTCTGGTCGACGCGCAGCCCGATCTCCTCGCCCGGCAGCGCGGCGCCCTCCACCAGATGCGCGGCGATCAGCTGGTGGGCGAGGGTGCCGGCCGCGGGCGGGGCCGGGCCACCGGTTCCCATGCCGTCCGCTCCGGCGCTCAGGCGGTCCAGCGGAGGACCGCGCCGAGGCCGCCGGAGGGTCCCGCCATGCCGTCGGGGACGAGCATGACCTCGGCGTCACCGGCGGCGGCGGAGCGCATCAGGGCGTCGTCGGCACGGGCCCGTTCGGGCTTGGGGACGCCCATGGCCTGGACGTCGCCGCGCTGCACACCGACCTGGTCGGCGCCCGGCCCGATCCAGACGTCCCGGCCGGCGTCGGGGGCGATCTGCGCCAGGAGCAGCGTGGCGACCTGGTGGCTGCGGAGGGCGTTCAGCACGGCCGGAACGCCTTCCGCGGCCTCTCCCGGGCCCGCCTCGACGCTGCCGGGGCGGTGCTCGCCGCCGCGGCCCCGGCCGGCCCGGAAGTGGTCGAGGGCGTCCAGGAGACGCTTGCGGGCGTGCTCCTGCCGGATCCCGGCCACGGCCTCGTCCAGGTGCCCGTTCGCCCGTCCGGCGGAGGACCGGCTGCCGTGCTCGGTCTCCACCGTGACCGCCCGGACCTGCTGCGGCAGGCGCTCCCGGACGACCTTGCGCTCCCGCGCGTCGCCGGCGAGCACGAGCAGCCCGGCGCCGCACTCCGGCCAGGTCCGGATGATCTCGTCGGCGATGATCTCCGCGTTCTGCTTCCAGGTGTTCTCGACCTTGTTCCGGTAGTGCCACTCGTGGCGGTCATCGGGGACGGTGCGGTGCCCGCGCCGCGGGGTGCCCTGGGCCCGGCCCGCCGGTTCCTGGCGCAGCGCGTCCCACAGCTCCAGGTCGGCCCCGAGGTGGTCGATGAACGCGACCAGGCAGGGCGGCTGGTCGTCGCGGAGCCCCGCCAGCGGGGCGGTGTGCGGCAGGGTCGACCAGCTGGCCTCGCCGATGTACGGGGCGGCGGCGAGCGGGAGGTCGAGCACGACCTCGGCGCCGGCGGCGAACAGCGCCCTGCCGGGCGGGGTTCCGGCGACGGGTTCCTCGGCGAGACGGCGCATCAGCGCCTCGCAGGTGTAGGCGTCGGCGCCCTCGTCGATGAGCTGCCCCGCCACGGCGCGACGGCGGAGGTGCCACTGCTGGGCGGCGTCCTCGCTCGCCCATGAGGTGTCGATGTAGACCGACGCCCAGGGGCCCGGACGGTCGAAGAGCGGTTTGAGAAAGCCGAGTTCCATGATCTCCCCCAGGCTCGGGGACAGGTGGTGGGCAGACCCCAGGACGGTCCGGGTGCCCAGCCGACGCGGTGGAGAAACCCGGCGCAGCCGGGCCAGGGGCAAGGGGTGGATCACATCTTCCGCGGTGAGCCGGCCCGGGGAACGTCGAGTGCGCGTCGGTGTTCACGGCGAACGTCACGCCGCACCGGGGACGCCGTGACGCGCGTAGACCACTTCGTCGGAGTCAGAAGTCGAAGTCGGGGAACTCCGGCTCCGCCTCCGCATCGGAAACCGGCCGGCAGGGACCGGTGCTGGCGCGCAGAGTGATCAGCGGCTTCAGCAGGACGTGCCGGGGCGGCGAGGCGGGCGAGGTGAGCCGCTCCACCATCAGGTCGACGCCGATTCGGGCCATCTCCTTCGCAGGTATCTCCGCCGCGGTGAGCGGCGGGCTCACCTGCTCCGCCCAGCGGCTGGCCGCCACACCGACGACCGAGAAGTCGCGCGGCACGCTGCGGCCGTGCCGGGTCAGCCCGCGGTAGATGCCCTCCAGGGCCGCTTCGTTCATGACGACCAGGGACGTGGTGGCCGGGTCGTCGTGCAGGATCTGTTGCACGACGACCTCTCCCGCGGCGATGTCATCGCCACTGAAATACGCCCGCGGGGTCAGTTCCAGCTCCGTCATCGCCTCGGTGTAGCCCTCGCTCCCGAGCCGGGCGTACCCGTACTGGCTGTTGAAGATCTGCTCCGACTTGTTGACGAAGGCGATCCTGCGGTGCCCCAGTTCGGTCAGGTGCCGAACGCATCCGCCGGCCAGGCCGGCGAAGTCGAGATCGACCCAGCCGACCTCGGTGGTTTCGCTGTTCCGGCCGATGGCGACGAAGGGGAAGGCCGTTTCGGCGAGATGCTGGATGCGGTCGTCCTCCCGGCGGACCTCCATCACGATCACGCCGTCCACGCGCCGCTCACCGACCATCCGCCGGAACGCCAGGTCCTTCCCCGACTTACAGGGCGTGAGCAACAGGTCGTAGCCGTGCGTGGTGGCGGTTTCGGCCACCCCTCCGATGAAGGCGAGCTGCACCGCCGGGTAGTCCCGGTCGGCGCCGGACGGCGGGAAGAGCAGGGCGATCGTGTACGTCGGGTCGCGGGCCGCAGCACCACTGGGGGCCTGGGCGCCGCGTCCTGTTTCCAGGTTTCCTGTGCGCTCCGTCATGATCAGTCGGCTGGGAGACGTTGTTCGGCCCAGATGGTCTTGCCGGTGGGGGTCTGGCGGGTGCCCCAGCCCTGGGTGAGCTGGGTCACCATGTCCAGTCCTCGTCCGCCTTCGTCGTAGGTGCGGGCGTGGCGCAGATGGGGGGAGGTGCTGCTGGCGTCGGAGACCTCGCAGATCAGCGTCCGGTCCCGGATCAGCCGCAGCCCGATGGGGGCGTCCCCGTAGCGGATGGCATTGGTGACCAGCTCGCTCACCACCAGCTCGGTGATGGACGCCGCGTCGGCGAGCCCCCAGATCGCCAGCTGACGGGAGGCCTGGGCCCGGGCGTCGGCCACGATGGCGGGATCCGACGGCAGCGACCAGGCAGCGACCTGGTCGGTGTGCAGGGCACGAGTACGCACCAGGAGCAGAGCCACGTCGTCGGCGGGACTCTCGGGCAGCAGGGCCTTGAGGATGATGTCGCAGGTGCCGTCCAGCGAGGGCACGGCGGAAGCGAGGGCTCCGCGGAGTCGCTCCAGGCCGACACCGAGATCGTGGCCGCGGGCCTCGATCAGGCCGTCGGTGTAGAAGGAGAGCAGGCTTCCCTCGGGGAGTTCCAGCTCGGTGGACTCGAACGGCAGGCCGCCGACCCCCAGAAGCGGCCCCGGGGTGAGCTGGACCACGCTGGCCGTGCCGTCGGGGAGCAGCACGGTGGGGGGAACATGGCCGGCGCTGGCCAGGGTGCAGATGCGGGAGACCGGGTCGTAGACCGCGTAGAGGCAGGTGGCACCGATCTCCCCGGTGTCCTGCTCATGCCGGATGTCGCTGTCCGAGGTCAGGTGGGTGACCAGTTCGTCGAGGTGGGTGAGCAGCTCGTCCGGAGGCAGATCGACTCCGGCGAGTGTGCGCACCGCGGTACGCAGTCGCCCCATGGCGGCCGAGGCATGGATGCCGTGGCCGACCACGTCGCCGACGACCAGGGCGACGCGGGTGCCCGACAGGGGGACGACGTCGAACCAGTCGCCGCCCACTTCGGCTCCCCCACCGATGGGCAGATAGCGGTGCGCCACCTCGACGGCTGCCTGCTTGGGGAGGTGACGGGGCAGCAGACTGCGCTGGAGGGTGAGGGCATTGGCGCGTTCCCGGGAGAAACGGCGCGCGTTGTCCACACTGCCGGCCGTCCGGCTCGCGAGTCCCTCGGCGAGGATCAGATCGTCCTGCTCGTAGGGTTTCGAGCCTGCTGTGCGGGCGAAGACGGCGACTCCGAGGGTCAGGCCCCGCGCTCGGAGCGGGGTAGCCATGACCGAGTGGAATCCGGTCTCCTCGACGCGGGCCGATCTCCCCATGCCGACGGCGCCCCACCGGGGGAAGTCGGGGTCCTCTGGACCGCAAAGCACCGTTCGACCGCTGGTCAGGGCGCGTGCGGGGGGTGAGAGCGGAGGATAGGTATCGGCCTCGCCGATCTCCGTGTCGGCCTCGGGCACCCCTTCGGCGGTCCGGTGCGCGACCCGGCGCAGCACCACGGCGGCGTCGGCCGGGCCGGGCGACGGCTCCTCTCCCCGGGTCACGGAGTCGAGGAGGTCCACCGTGACGGAGTCGGCGAACCGCGGGACGGCCAGGCGGGCGAGTTCCTGAACCGTGCGCGTCACGTTCAGGGTGGTTCCGATGCGGGTGCCCGCTTCGTTCAGCAGAGCCAGGCGCTGCCGAGCGGCAACCTGCTCGCTGCTGTCGAACGCCGCAGCCCCGACACCGGCCACGCGGCCGGTGTCGGGGTTGCGGACGGGCCACATATCGATGGTCCAGGCGCGCCGGTGAGCGGACGGTGCGGCCGGGGCGTGGTGCTCGTAGCGCATGGGCCGGGATTCCTCGGCGACCTGGCGCACGCATCGCAGGAACCCCTCGTCAGCGCGGTCTCCCCCCAGCAGGTCCGCATAGGACCAGGTGCCCGCTTCCGCCGCCCGCCGCTGCCCGTCTTCGACGGCTCCGGCTTGCGCTGCGGCCGCTTGCGCCCCGTCGCCGGCGGGCCCGCCTGTCCCGCGCCCCGCCGGCGAGCGCTGCTCACCCCCGCGCGCGGCCGCGTTCAACTGCCAGGTGCGTGAGGTGGTGCTGTAGGTGGAAAGCGCGACGGAGGACTGGGTGAACGCCCACTCCACCATCCGTCGATCGTCGTCCGCCTCGGCGGCACCCGCAGTGGCGGTCACGACGAACGCCTGGGCCGTTCCGTCGTCACCCAGGGACGGCTGAAGGTGCAGGGTCAAATCGACGCGGTGGCCGTCCAGGTGCCGGAGTCCCGCTGTGCCGCTCCATTCCCGGGCTTCGATGAGGCAGAGCCCGGCTGCCTCCGGGAACTCCCTGTTGATCAGAAGGTCGGAGGCGGGGTGTCCGACCACCTCCTGGGCGCCGTAGCCCAGCAGTTGCCGAGCCCCCTCGCTCCACCCTGTGACCATGCCCCCCACGCTGATGATGGCCATGGGTACATCGATCGAACACCCGGAGTGACGAGTTTCCGTCGAAGAAGTGGCCATTCTTGCTCAATTCCTTCGAGCAACGTTACGCACAGTCCCATGGTGCATGCGGGAGAGGAATCGAACAAGTTGCTCTGTCACTCAAAGCCTCGAGGCATATCGGAAGCGTCCGCCACGGACACGAGCGACACGATCGGCAGGGCGTCGTCGGCCACGTGGAGGAGTTCGCTGGAGATCCATCCGCAGGACCCGGCCACCCGGGACGGCCGCCCAGCCGCGTGCGGCCGGGCGGCCGACGACGCCGTACCTCCGCAACGGCCCCGCTCTCAGCCCGGGAACTCCACGTCCAGGGCCGATCCGCGGCGCAGGAAGACCGGGATGCGTTCCAGTGGAGCGTCGGCTGTCATGGTCCGGTCGCCGTCGTGGACCGTTCCGGTGGCGGGGTCCACCCAGTCGGCGCCGGCCGGCAGGTAGACCTGGCGGTGCCGTTCGCCGAGTCGGGTCACCGGGCAGATCAGCAGGTCCGGGCCGCACAGGAACTGGTCCTCGACCGTCCAGGCGGCCGGGTCGTCGGGGAAGCCGAAGAACAGCGGCCGGATGACCGGTGCACCGCGGTCCGCCGCGGAGGCCATCTGCTGGTGAAGGTACGGACGCAGGTCCTCGCGCAGCCGCAACTGCCGGGTCAGGATCCGGTAGGCCTCCTGCCCGTAGGACCACAGTTCGTTGGGTCCCCCGTTCCGGCCCTCGGCGAAGGCGTCCCGCGGTTCACGGTTGCCGTGCATCCGCAGCAGCGGGCAGAAGACGGCGAACTGGAACCAGCGGACGAGCAACTCCCGGTAGTCGGGGTCGTCCGGGTCACCACCGTGGAAACCGCCGATGTCGCTGGTCCACCACGGAATGCCGCTCAGGCCCGCGCTCAGCCCCGCGCGCACCTGCACCGCCAGTGCCTCGAAGGTGGCCGGGACGTCACCCGACCACAGAGCCGCCCCGTAGGCCTGGCTGCCGGCCCACGCGGAGCGCACCAGGCTGACGGGTACGTCTTCGCCTTCCGCGCGCATGTGCTCGTAGAAGCCGCGCACATGGTCGCGCGGATAGACGTTGGCCACCGCCCGGCCGGGGCCCGCCGCGTACCGCAGGTTGCCGAATTGCTCGGGGTACATCTCCGGTTCGCAGCCGTCCAGCCACCACAGCCGGAAGCCGAGATCGTAGTAGTTGCGCTTGACGCGGCTCCAGATGTAGTCGCGAGCCCGCTCGTCGGTGGGGTCGTAGAACACCACGGGCAGGGACTGGTGGTCGACCTGGAGGTCGGGGAAGACGTGCTGGAAAGGCTGGCCCTGCTCCGTTCCCAGCAGCAGCCGCTCGTCCCGCATGTGCGCGTAGTTCTCGCTCACGACGCTGACGGACGGCCACACGGACACCAGCGGCCGTACGCCCATGCTCTCCAGTTCCGCCGCCATGCCGGCCGGATCGGGCCAGTCGGCGGTATCGAAGCACCAGTCCCCCAGATGCGGCCAGTGGAAGTAGTCCACGGCGATCACCGACAGCGGAAGGCCCCGGCGCCGGTATTCGCGGGCGACGCCCAGCAGTTCCTCCTGTGTCCGGTAGCGCAGGCGGGACTGCCACAGGCCGAGGAACCGTTCCGGCAGCAGGGGGGCGTGCCCGGTGGCATCGGCATAGTTGTTCATGATGTCGGCGGGAGTCGGAGCGGTGGTGATCCAGTAGTCGATCTGATCGGCGGCGTCGGCGACCCACCGGGTCTGATCGGCGGCCAGCTCCACCCGTCCGACGGCGGGCAGGTTCCACAGCAGTCCGTAGCCTCGGGAGGAGAGGGTGAACGGGATGGTGACCTCCCCGTTGCGCTGCACCAGGTCGATCACCAGGTGCTTGTGGTCGAGGCGCCCGTGGGAGTGCTGGCCCAGCCCGAAGAACTGCTCACCGTCATGGGCGGCGAAGCGCTGGTCCAGCCGATGGCTGCCCCCGCCGACCGGTGTGAACTGGCGGGCGCCGGGCCAGGCGAAGTGACCGGCGGACTCGCGCAGCAGCTCGGTTCCGTCCTGCGTGCGCACGAAACGCAGGTGGCCCTGGGGCGACAGCTCCACCTGCAGCCGCCCGACGGTGAGGATCCGAGTGCCCTGGGGACCCGCCTCCACCTGTGCCGCCGCGGCGGCAGGGGGCGCGGTCAAGGCTCCCGGCAGGTCGTCCCGCACACGGTGCCGGGCCGAGCGCACCCGGACGCTGTCGGCTCCCCAGGGCTCCACCCGCAGTACGTGCTCGGCGTCACCGAACTCGAGACGGACGGCCGGACGGGAGGAGGCGGGGGGCGGGGAGCTGTTCCCGGCTGCGCCGGTGGCGGACGCGGAGGGTGCGGGCCTGGTGCCGTCGGTCGGAGACACGCTGCTCCTTTCCAGGGCTGTTGTACGGGTCGGTGGCGGTGCGAGGGGCACGGGTGGCGGTTCGGGGCACGGTCAGTCCCTGACCGCGCCGCTGGTGAGCCCGGCAGCGATGTGCCGCTGGACAACCGCCAGAAGCAGCGCGGCGGGCAGGGAAGAGATGACGGCTGTGGCCATCACCGAGTTCCAACTGGTGGTGTTGGTGCCGGCACCGATGTAGTCGTACAGACCCAGCGTGATCGGCTTCCAGGTGGTGGAGTTGAGATTGAGCGTGGTGGCGAACAGGAAGTCGCCCCATGCGAAGAGAAACGCGAACAGGCCCGATGTGATCAGCGCGTTGCGGGACATGGGAAGCACGATCTGCCAGAAGGTGCGTACCGCGCCTGCGCCGTCCAAGGCCGCCGCCTCCAGCAGGGACCGGGGGATGGCGGTCATGAAGGCCCGCATGATGAGCACGGCGAAGGGGACGGCGAGCGTGGCGTCGGCCAGGATCAACGCCAGGGCCGAGTTGAGGATCCGGGCGGACGCGAAGATGCGGTACAGCGCGTTGGCCATGACGATGCCGGGCACGAGTTGGACGACCAGCAGCACGCTCAGCAGCGTCCTGCTGCCCGGAGAGCGCAGATGCGCCAGCGCGTAGGCCGCCGGAGCAGCCAGGGCCAGCGTCAGGCCCGTGGCACCCGCGGCGATGATCAGGGAGGCCAGCAGATGGCCGCCCTGCTGGGACAGCGCGTTCTCGTAGCCGCTGAGTGTGCCGTCGATGGGCACCCAGTGCGGTGAGGGCCGGGCCAACTGCTGATTGGTCTGGAAGGACGCGTTCACCATCCAGTACAGCGGGAACAGCATGACGGCGACGACGACCACACCGAACGCGGTTTTCGCCCACGGCGCCACGGCCGCCCGGCGCGGTCCGCCACGGACCCTTCCGGGCCGGCTCCGAGCAGCGCGGGCGGCGTTCATGCGCGGACTCCGGGTTCGGCGCGCAGCGTGCGCAGATACAGCAGGGCGAAGACGGAGGCCACGAGGACGAGCAGAACGCCCGCGGCCGCTCCGAGACCGAACTCCGACAGGCCGCCGAAGGACAGCTGGTAGGCGTAGGTGCTGATCGTGTTGGTGGCGTTTGCCGGGCCGCCCTTGGTCATCACCCAGATCACGTCGAAGACCTTGAGCGTGTAGATCAGGCCGAGCGTCAGGACGATGCTGATCACTGGTCTGAGCTGGGGAAGTGTGACATAGCGGAACTGCTGCCAGCGGCCGGCGCCGTCCAGGGAAGCCGCTTCGTACAGCTCCGTCGGGATGGTCTGCAGCCCGCCGTGGAGAATGACCATGTTGAACGGCACACCGATCCAGATGTTGCAGAGGAGCACTGCGGCCATGGCGGTGTCGGGAGTGTTGAGCCACGGCACCGGGTCCTGGACCAGGTGGAGGGTGAGCAGGATCTGGTTGACGACGCCGTTGCTGGTGTCGAGCATCCACCGGAACAACGTGCCGGAGACGACCAGGGGCAGGAGCCAGGGGATCAGTACGAGCGACCGTAACAGCCGGCCGAGCGGAAACGAGCGGCGAAAGAACTCCGCCAGCCCCAGGCCGATCGTGAACTGGAAGACGAGCGAGCCCACGACAAACACCGCCGTGTTGACGACGGCGGTGCCGAAGGCGGGGGTGCTCAGCAGTTTGCGGTAGTTGGCGAGGCCGATGAACGGGGCGTTGCCGCTGTAGAGGGATCTGATGTCGTAGTCCTGGAAGGACAGCGTCACATTGCGGGCCAGAGTGTAGAGGTAGAACACCGCGACGAACACGACGACCGGCAGGATGAACCCGACCCCGAGCCGCCGGCTGCGAGCCGCCGGAGCCACGGAGCGGCCCGGCGGCGGCCGCTTGCGGCCGGCGACCGCCGCCGGGTGCTTGGGACGTGCTGGAGCCACGACTATCCGTCCAGGAGGATCGTCGTCGGCGTGGACCGCCGACGGGGCCGCGGATCGGCACTCATTCCGTCGCCTGCTTCTGTGCGTCGGTCAGCGCCGCGCTGGGCGACTTGCTCCCTGACAGTGCGCTCTGCACCGCGGTCCACATCGCCTGCGAGTACTTCGGATATGCGGGCCCGACTTCCTCCGAACGGCCCTTGGCGCTTCCGATGGTGTCCACGAATGTCTTCACCGAGGGAACCGCTGCACGGAATTCTGCGGCCGCCTTCTCGTCGGACGGCACGTAATTGGTGAGCTTTGCCCACTCCAGACTGTTTTCCATCGACACCATGCACTTGATGACCTCGCCCGCCTTGCGGGCCTTCTCCCCGCTGGCGCCGATCGCCCACACCTCGCCGCCGAGCGCTCCGGAGGGAGTGCGCCCGGCCGGGGCGGGAACCGGCACGACGCCGAAGTCGTTCATCCCTGCCTTTCGCAGCAGGGGCAGCTCCCAGGGGCCATTGATCATCATGGCCAGCGAGCCGTTCGCGAATTGCTCCCCGACATTCATCTGATTCCAGCTGAGCACGTCCTTGGGCGCCGAACCGGAGGAGACCAGTTCGTTCAGGAGATTCAGCGCCGACACGGCCTGCGGCGAATCGAGCGTCTTCAGGGAAGCGCCGGCGCCGAAGAAGAAGGACTCGAACTGGAAACTGCCTTCTTCCGTGGCGGGCACGGCGAAGCCGATTCCGTGCACGGTGTCGCCCTGGGTCAGCTTCTTCGCCGCGACACGCAGCTCGTCCCACGTGGCGGGCGGCTTGACGCCCGCCTTCTTGAGCATCGACGTGTTGTAGTACAGCGCCAACTGGTTCACACCGGGCGCGACACCGTACAGCTTCCCCTGGTACTTACCCGCCGCGACGACGTTCGGATACAGCCCGTCGGTCTTCACACCGGCCGGACCGAGGTCGGTGAGGGCTCCCGTGGCGGCGAGCTGCTGCAGGTCGGGATTGTCGACGAGAATCAGGTCCGGCAGCGCCCGGCTGTTCGCCAACTGGAGCACTTTGGTGCGCAGGTCCGGCACAATCTGCCGCTTGATGGTGACCCCGGCCTTCTTGCCGCACTGGTTGAGCTGCTCACCCAGGGGGCCCCGCCCGGGTGGGGTGTTGTAGTAGTCCATTTCGGTCAGAGTGAGGTTGTCGCCGTCCGCGGACTGCGGCGAGCCATCGTCGCCGCAGGCGGTCAGCAGCAGACCGGCCGCGGTGGCCGTCGCCACCAAAGCCATGGCTGACCGGGTGCGACGGGACTTCACAGAGGTACGCATGGCGGCTCCAAGGGGTAACGGTGTGCAGGCGTTGATATGTGCGGCTCAGGCCTTCTGCCGACGTGAGAAGAGGCGCACACGGATCACCACGCGAAGGACCACAGAATTCGCAGCGGATCATCCGTGGACGCTGCTCCTGGGCATTCCGGACGTGTGGCGCAGAACTGCGGGTGAAAGCTCGGCGTCCAGCCCTGCACGGCGGGCGTATCGCGGGAGCCGGGCCAAGTCGCCGGGATGCCGCGAGCTGCCGGATCAGGGCGGAATGGGCCATGGGTGGAAGGCACTGCCGGACTGACCACCGCATGGAGCAACGCCTCAACGGATTCGCGAACCGGTTCAACAGAGGCATTACAGGCACGCCTTGTCGGCAATGTCAAGAAATGTCCTGCATTTCCCGTAAAAGGCATATGATGGCTGAGGCAAAATCCTGGTGCCCGGGCTCCGGGCCGGAGGCGATCACGCCGATCGGTCTTCTCCACCCGGACCGACGGCTCGCCGGTGGGGAAAGGGATACCGGACCGCCGGATCCTCCGGACGTCCGAGATCCGGGCGCTTGCGTTCATCGCTTCTGCGGGCACGGCCCGCAGGGCCCGGTCGTGACCGGTGGACTCCGAACAGGAGCCGGCGCTGCCCCTTGGTCAGCCTCGTCGGGGCCGTCCGGGTGCCCGGCCGGCCCGGTGGAGGAACCGGCGCAGCCGGTCCAGGGGCCAGGTGTTGATCACGTCCTCCGCGGTGAGCCAGCCCCGCTGGGCCGTGCCCACGCCGTAGCGCAGGCAGTCCAGGTGGAGGGTGGAGTGCGCGTCGGTGTTCACGGCGAACTGCACGCCGTACCGCTTGGCCAGCAGGATGTTCTCGTCGGACAGGTCGAGGCGGTCGGGGTGGGAGTTGATCTCCAGGGCGGTTCCGGTGCGGGCGCAGGCGGCGAACACCGCGTCGAGATCCAGGTCGAGCGGCTGCCGCTTCCCGATGAGACGGGTGGTGGGGTGCCCGATGATGTCGACGTACGGGTGCTCGCAGGCGCGGATGAGCCGCTTGGTCAGGGCGTCCCGGCTCTGGTTGAAGTGGGAGTGCACCGAGGCGACGCAGAGGTCGAACCCGGCGAGGAAGTCCTCCGGCCAGTCGACGTTCCCGTCCGGGTCGATGTTGAGCTCGGTGCCGTGCAGCAGCCGCATCCGGCGGTGCCTGCCGTCGAGTTCCCGCACCCGCTCCCGCTGGGCGAGCATCTTCTCGTCGGTCATCTGCTGCATGTACAGGTTGGGCGCGTGGTCGGTGACGGCGTAGTAGCGGTGGCCGCGCCGGGCGGCGGCCTCGACCATGTCCTCCAGGGTGGCGACGCCGTCGGTGAGGTCGGTGTGGGTGTGCAGGTCCCCCCGGATGTCGGCCTCGGTGACCAGGTCGGGCAGCTCGTCGCGCAGTCCGGCGGCGACCTCGCCGCGGTCCTCGCGGAGCGGGGGCGGGATCCAGGGGAGGCCGAGGCGGGCGTAGACCTCCTCCTCGGTGCGGGACACGATCCTCCGCCCGCTCCTGGCGTGGAACAGGCCGTACTCGGACAGCTTGAGCTTGTTGCGCACGGCCATCTCGCGGGTGCGGATGTTGTGCGCCTTCGAGCCGGTGAAGTACTGCAGGCCGGCGCCCCAGGAGTCCGGGGGCACCACCCGCAGGTCGATCTGGAGGCCCTTGGTGGTGCGGATCGAGGTCTTCTTGGCGCCGTGGGCGATGGTCTCGGTGGTGAACGGGAGGCGGGTGAAGGCCTCCATGAACGGCTCCGAGCGCTCCGACGCGACCAGGATGTCGACGTCGCCGATGGTCTCGCGCATCCGGCGCAGCGAACCGGCGTAGGCGCACCTCTCGCAGCCGGGCAGCGCGGACAGTTCGGCCACGATCTCCTCGGCGACCTCCATGGCGGTGTCGATCTGCACCCGGTCACCGGCGGCCTGCATCAGGGAGATGCCGTGCAGGATGTTCTCCTCGGTCTTCGGCCCGAAGCCCTTGAGGTCGCGCAGCCGCTCCTCCGCGATGGCGTCGCGGAGTTCGGGGACGGAGGCGATGTGCAGGTCCTCGTAGAGCGTCAGGGCCTTCTTGGGCCCGAGGGTGGGGATGGCCATCAGCTCCCGCACTCCGGCGGGGATCCGCGCGCGGACGTCCTCGACGGCGGGCATCCGGCCGGTGCGCAGGTACTCGGTCACCTTGTCGGCGATGGAGCGGCCCACGTTGGGGATCTCGCGCAGGCCCGCGGCGTCGAGCCGGGAGACGTCGGTGTGGTATCCGCCGATGGCCCGTGCGGCCTTCTCGTAGGCGCGCGCCTTGAACGCGTCTCCGCCGGTGATCAGGACGAGGTCGGCGTACTCCTGGAGCAGAGCCTCGACGTCCTTGTTGGGTCGGGCCACGTCCCAAGTCTAGATCCGGGGCAGGGGTCCGGCCCGTGCCCGCGGTGGTGTGGGGGCGCCGGACGCGGGGCCGAAGCATGGACCCGGCGCTTGCCCCCGGGCGGCACCGGCCGATGGGGGCCGGTGCCGTGCGGGCCCGCGCACCGGGGGCCGATGTGCGACGGACCGGCCCCGCCGCGGGCGTCGCCCCTCGGGGCGCTCGGGTCACATCGCCAGATGTGCCCGCAGATGCGTGACCTCCTCGATCTCCACCCCCGCCTTGGCCAGCAGCTGCCGGGCGAGGTCGTTGAGGGCGCGGGCCGCGGCGATCTCCTCGCCGACCCGTGGCTGCTCCGGGTCGTCCGGGTGGCGGTTGGCCCGCCCGTGCGCCCGCAGCTCCGTCCCGTCCTGCACGCGCAGCAGGGCGGCTGCTTCGGTCTTGTTGTCGACCTCGCGGAACTCCATGTCGACGTGCCATCCGGTGATGGTCTGCATGACAGTCACCTCCAGCTCAGTTTCCAGGATGCGCCTCGGGGTGCCTCCGGGTCGACGCCGGGCGCGCGGCGCCCGCGGGGGTCTCCGGGCGGACCCCGGCGAGATGCTCCAGGAACCAGTCCCGGGCGAGGTCCGACACGGCGTCCAGGGCGCCGGGCTCCTCGAACAGGTGGGTGGCCCGCGGTACGACGGCGAGCCGGTGTTCGCAGGTCAGCCTGGTCCCCGCCTGGCGGTTGAGGTCGAGCACGGTGGTGTCCCGGCCGCCCACGACGAGCAGGGTGGGCGCGGTGACGTCCGCGAGCCCCGGGCCGGCGAGGTCGGGCCGCCCGCCGCGGGAGACCACGGCGGCGATGCCGCAGTCGCGCCGGGCCGCGGCCCGCAGCGCGGCGGCGGCGCCGGTGCTGGCCCCGAAGCAGCCGACCGGGACGCCCCCGTAGCGGCGGCGCAGCAGCGCGACCGCTCCGAGGAGCCTGCGGGAGAGGGTCTCGATGTCGAAGACGTTGGCCCGGTCCAGTTCTTCCTCGGGGGTGAGCAGATCGAAGAGCAGGGTGCCCAGGCCCGCGTCGTTGAGGGCCGCCGCGACGCTCCGGTTGCGCGGGCTGCGGCGGCTGCTGCCGCTTCCGTGGGCGAACGCGACGAGGCCGCGCGCCCCCTCGGGGACCGTCAGGTCACCGGTGAGCCGGACCCCGTCGGTGTCCACCCCGATCTCGCGCCGCGTCGCGGCGGGCTCGGCCCCGGACGGCGTCGCGGGCGCCCCGGCGGTACGGGGAGCTCCAGGAACGGGATCCGGTGCGGTGGCCGCTGATCCGGTGGTGTCCGGTGCTCGGTCCGGTGCCGTGCCTCCCGGGGCGGCCTCCCGGGAGGCGCCGCCGGGCGGGTCCGGGCCGGTATCGGCTCCGGTGCCGGCCCCGGTGTCCGGGGCCGCCCGGGCGAGGAGGTCGACGACGTCCCGGTCCGGGGTCTGGGCGAAGTCCTGGTACCACTCGCCGACCGCGTAGAAGGCGCTCGGCGTGGAGAGGCACACCAGTTCGTCGACCTCGGAGCGGAGCGCGACGGCGGCGTCCGGGGGCGCCACGGGAACGGCCAGGACCACCCGGGCCGCGCCGTGCGCCCGCGCGACCCGGCAGGCGGCGGACGCCGTCGCGCCCGTCGCGATGCCGTCGTCCACCACGATCGCCGTCCGGCCCGCCAGGGGGATCTGCGGGCGGCCGCCGCGGAACCGCAGCGCCTGCCGCTGGAGTTCCGCCTCCTCGGTCCGCTGGACTTCGGCCAGATCCGCCTCGTCGACCCGGCTCATCCGGATGATGCTGTCGTGCACCACCCGCACCCCGCCCTCGCCGATCGCGCCGAAGCCGAGTTCCCGGTGGTAGGGGACGCCGAGTTTGCGGACGAGGATGACGTCCAGCGGCGCGTCCAGCGCGCGGGCGACCTCGGAGGCGACGGGCACCCCGCCCCGGGGCAGCCCGAGGACGACGGGGTGTTCGGTGCGCAGATGGTCCAGCTGCCCGGCGAGGCGGCGCCCGGCCTCCGCGCGGTCGGCGAACCGCATGATGCACCTCCAGCCCGGGGAGACGACGGCCCGCAGGACTGGGTACCCGGAAGACTGGTACGTATCGAATCAATACGAAATGCGGCGAAGATGCAACCGGGTGGCGGCAGCACGGCCCGGCGGTGCAGGCCGGCGCCACCGGCTACCGGGCAGCCGCGGGACGGCGCGGAAGCGGGTGGCCGGGCGCGGGGCCACCGCCGGCGGGGCGTACCGGCCGCGCGGGGCATACCGGCCGCGCGGGGCGGCGAGCCCCCGGCGCCGGCCGGGCGCCGGCTCAGTCCTCCAGCGCGGCCCGCACCCGGGCGGCCGTCGCTTCCGCCTCGGCGCCGTCCGCGTACCGGCCGCGGGGCCAGAAGAATCCGCGCAGCCCGTCCTTGGGGTTGCGGGGCACCACATGGACGTGGAAATGCGGCACGGACTGGCTGATCCGGTTGTTGGCGGCCACGAACGACCCGGCCGCACCCATCCCCCGCTCCACGGCCCCCGCGATCCGCTGCACCCGGAGGAAGAACGGCCCCACCTCGGCGCCCGGGAGGTCGCCGAGCGTCTCGCTGTGGCGGCGCGGCACCACCAGCGCGTGCCCCGGGAAGAGCGGTCGGGCGTCCAGGAACGCCACCACGGTCTCGTCCTCGAAGACCCGGTGGCTGGGCACCTCACCCGCGACGATGGCACAGAAAACGCAGTCCACGCCCCCAGTGAACCGCCCCCGCGCGGCCTCCGCCGGGCTTTTCGTCCGCACGCCGGTCCCCGCTGGCCGGGAGGGGCGTACCGGGAGCACCCTGGAGGCATGAAGAACGCCGCGAGCGCCCCCGAGCAGGACGTACCGGTCGTGGTGGCGCCGTTCGACACCGATGGCCGGTACCGGCTGGTGCATCTGCGCGGGGTCGGCTGGGAGCCGCTGGAGCGCGAGGAATTCGACGTGCGGGTGCGGCAGGTCTTCCCGGACATCGACTTCGACGATCCGGAGCAGGTCCACTGGACCGACCGGCCCGGCAAGTGGCCGAAGTGGCACCCCGGGGAGGCCTGACGGGAACCGTGGCGGCCGTCCCGTCCGTCCTCTGGAGAAGGTGCCGCGGGGTGTCGTGAGCGGCGTACCGAGGGGAGGGACCGACCGGCATCCGGGCCATGACGGGGACGGCATCCGACAGCGGACGCCGTCCTTTCGTTCCACGCCCCGCGTCCCGTATCCGACCCGGGCGGATCATGCCCGTTCGGGCGGGATGTGACCTCGGGCGATTCCTTTCGCGCTCCATTGAGCACAGAGCGGTCTTCGTCCGTGAATGAGAGTGGGCGCGCGAATGACCGGGACGTGGTGGAGCGGAGGTGGGCGGCATGATGCCGGAGCGGGCGGGCAGCGCCAGTGGGGATGAGCTGGCCGTGCCGATGGCATGGCTGTACGCCGAATACGTCGCCGACGAGGTGCTCCGGCAGGCCGAACTGATGCAGCCCACCACCCTGGAGTTCCGGGCCGGCCGGGACGCCCTGGCGCTGACGGCCTTCCTCTCGGGCGGGGCGCAGCTGTCGGGGGCCGGTGTGGTGTCGCAGCTGGAGCACTGGTGCGATCTGACGGCGGCGGCGGAACCCTGGCACAGCTGGTGCTCCCGCCGCCTCCAGTACCTCCAGCGGGAGGAGCAGGCGATCGGGCACACCGGAGCGGATCTGCCGTTCGCCCGGGCGGCGTGGCGGCGGCTGGTCGAGACCGAACTGCTGTCGGCGGACGAGGACTACGACGCCGGCACCTGGGAGGGTGCCGACGTCGACGAGGACCCGGCCCCCACCGTGTGGACCCCGGCCTGGCAGCTCGGGCTTCCGCTGGCCAGCCTGGCCCTGCAGATGTTCTGACGGGAGACGTTCCGGCGGGAGGTGGCGGGGTAGGCCCCCGTCCCCCCGGTCAGCGTCCGGGCGGGGGACGGGGTCCGGGGACCGGCCGGCGCTTCCCGGCGCCAGAGGCCCCGGCCGGGAGCGCTGCTCGTGAGGGGCTCGGCGCGCCGCGAGAGGCCGCTCGCCCGATGGGGCCGCTCAGCGCCTCGCGGAGCTGCGCGGCCCCGCGGAATCCCCTCAGCCCGTGGCGAGGTCCACGATGCGCTGGACCAGATCGGGGTAGGCCCAGTCCGCGCCGCTGCCCGCGAGCGGCAGCAGGCTCATCGCCGTCAGGCCCGGGAGGGCGTTCACTTCGAGGCACATCGGCTCGCCGGCGGCGTCGCAGCGGAAGTCGGTCCGCGAGTACGCGTCGTCGCCGAACCCCAGCGCCCGGTGCGCGCGCAGCGCCGCCTCCTGCAGCCGGGACGCGAGGGCGTCCGGGATGCGGGCCGGACAGACTTCACTGGCCGCCCCGGGCTGGTACTTGGCCGCGTAGTCGAACAGCGGTGTCGTCAGCTCGATCTCGATCACGGGCAGCGCCCGGTCGCCGACCACGGCCACCGTGAACTCCCGCCCCGGCAGGAACGGCTCCACCAGCAGCTCGACGGCGCCGGCGTGCACCTCGGCCGCGACCCGCGCCAGCTCCGGCAGCGAGTCGACCCGGTGGACCGCCACGCTCGAACCGTCCGCGACCGGCTTGGCCACCACCGGTCCGGCCTCCACCAGCCGCCGTACGTCCCGCGGCACCTCGGACTCCCCGGACGGCCACAGCACCCGCTCGGCCACGGGGACGCCCGCCGCGCCCAGGACCGCCTGTGCCCGGCCCTTGTGCCACGCGGCCGCGCAGGCCGCGCTGCCCGCGCCGGTGAAGGGGACGCCGGCCATCTCCAGCAGCGCCTGCACGTGCCCGTCCTCGCCCCAGCCGCCGTGCAGCGCCAGGAACACCAGCTCCGCGTCGCGCAGCAGTTCCAGGACCGGGCCGCCGGTCAGGGCGGTGTGCATCCGCTCCCGCAGCCGGTGGCGGTCCGCGAGGGACGGCGGTTCCTTCCCGACCTCGAACGCGTGGACCGCGTCACCGGGTCGCAGCGGTCCGGCCAGGACCGGCTCCGCGGCGGCCGGGTCGACGAGCACCACCTCGTGGCCCCGTTCCAGCAGTGCCCCGGCCACCGACGAGCCGGACGCCAGGGAGACGTCTCGCTCCGGGCTCTCTCCACCACACAAGATCACAACACGCATACGGGAATTCTGCCGCACTCCCCCGGCCGGCGCCCACGCCGGCGCCCGGCCCGAAGCCCGCCCGCACCTGCGGCCACCCGTACCCGCAGCCGTCCGTACCCCCGGCCCGTACCCGCGTGTCGGCCACCGGCGCCGGACAGCGGACGTCAACCGCCCGGGGCGCCGGCCCGCCCCGCTCCCCGTACCCCGCCACGGGAACAGCGGGCGCCGTGCGGACCGTCAGTCGGGCAGCCCCAGCTCCCGCAGCGCCGACCGGGCCGCCAGGTGGCCGCACATGCCGTGCGCGCCGGCTCCCGGGGGCGTCGCCGCGGAACAGAGGAAGACGCCCGGGATGCCGGTGCGGTACGGGTCCGGGGTGATCCGCGGCCGCCGCAGAGCCAGTTGGAGTGCGGTGTTGGCCCCGCCGATGACATCGCCGCCCACGCAGTTGGGGTTGTACACCTCCAGGTCGGCGGGCGGCCGGACGAAGCGCGCCACGACGCGTTCCCGCAGTCCGGGCGCGAACCGTTCGAACTGGGCGAGGACCGCCTCCGTCGCGTCCCCCCGGTAGCCGTGCGGGACATGGGCGTAGGCCCAGACGGGACGGACGTCCCCGGCCGACCGCCCGGGGTCGGCGAGGTACTGCTGGGCGACGAGGACGAACGGCCGCTCCGGCATCCGGCCGCGGCCGATCTCCCGTTCGGCGGCGGCGACTTCCTCCAGGGTGCCGCCGAGGTGGACGGTTCCGGCGCGGCGGCAGACCTCGTTCCGCCACGGCACTCCGCCGTCGACCGCGAGGTCGACCTTGAACGCGGCCGGGCCGTACCGCCAGTCGCGGTAGGCCCGGCGCACCCGGGGCGGCAGCCGGTCGCCGGCGAGGTCCACCGCGGCACGCGGGGAGAGGTCCAGCAACACCGTGTCCACCGGGGGCAGTTCGGCCAGCGAACGCACCCGTACGCCGGTCTCCACCGTGCCCCCGAGGTCGGCGAGGAGTGCGGCCAGGGCGTCGGTGACCGCCCGCGATCCGCCGCGCGCGACGGGCCAGCCGGTGCGGTGCCCGGCGGCGGTGAGCAGCAGCCCGACGGCGGCGGTCAGGGGCCGGTCCAGCGGGCCGAGGGTGTGGGCGGCGGCACCCGCCCACAGGGCGCGCGCCTCCTCGGTGCGCCACCGGCGGGCGACCGCGGTCGCCGGGAGGAGCGCCCGGCTGCCGAACCGCGCCAGCGCCACGGGGTGGCCGGGCACCCGGAGCACGGGCCGCAGCACGTCCTCGGCCAGCCGGCCGAGGTCGGCGGCGAGCGGGGCGAACAGCCGCAGCCAGGCGGCCCCGTCCGTTCCCAGACCGACGGCCGTCTCGGCGGCGGAGCGCACCAGCGCCGGGGCCGCCCCGGAGTCCAGCGGATGGGCCAGTTCGACCTCGGGCCGCCGCCACAGCAGCCCGTACCGCTCCAGGCGGAGGGAGCGGAGGAACGGGGAGAGCGGACCGAGCGGGTGCACGGCCGAGCAGTGGTCGTGCAGCACGCCGGGGACGGTGAGTTCGCCCGACCGCGTCCCGCCGCCGATCGTCGGCGCGGCTTCGAGGACGGTGACCCGCAGACCGGCCCGGGCGAGGGTGACGGCGGCGGCGAGCCCGTTCGGCCCGGCGCCGACCACGATCGCGTCGGTCATCGGAGGCCCCCGCGACCGTGCGTCGCCGAGGTACCCGGCCGCCCCGCATGCCGCGGCCGCGTGGCCTGTCCCGGGCGCGGCGGCTCCCGCCCGCCCCGGGAGGCCGCGGCAGCCGGAAGGCGGCGGCCGCGTCCGCTGTCCGGCGCCGGAGTCATGGGCCTGCCCTCCCTCCGCCCGCGGCGTCGCCGGGCCCGGTGCCCGGCGCCCCGGAAGGGGTGGCCCCGGCGGTCCCGCCGGATTGTGGCGGGTGCGGCGGCCACACCTTCGAGGGTAGCGAGCCCGCCGCGTCGGAGGCGTCGGCCCCGGCGGAGGGTCGCCGGGACGCCGGGGTGCCGGGATACTGTGCCGGGCCCCGGGGCAGGTGCCCCACTCTCGGCACCCCGCTCGGGGCTCCGCTCTCAGGGCCGGGCCGGACGCATGGCCTACGAACCCGCCTCGCGGAACGCGTCGAGCAGCCGCTCCGCCGCCAGGGTCGCCGTCAACGCGCCCTCGCGGACCCGCTGTTCGAGCTCCGGGGCCAGCCGGCGCACCTCCGGGTGCTCACGCAGCCGGGCCAGCAGCTGGTCGTGGACCATGGACCAGGTCCAGTCGACCTGCTGGTCCCGGCGCTTGGCGGCGAGCCGGCCGGTGGCGTCCAGCACCTTGCGGTGCTGCTCCACCTGCTCCCACACGGTGTCCAGGCCGGTGCTCTCGCGGGCACTGCAGGTGAGCACCGGCGGGTTCCACTCCGCGTCGTGCCCCTGCAACAGCCGCAGCGCGCCCGCCAGTTCACGGGCCGCCGACTTCGCGTCGCGCTCGTGGGGGCCGTCGGCCTTGTTGATGGCGACGACGTCCGCGAGCTCCAGCACGCCCTTCTTGATGCCCTGGAGCTGGTCGCCGGTGCGGGCCAGGGAGAGCAGCAGGAAGGTGTCGACCATGTCGGCCACGGCCGTCTCCGACTGGCCGACGCCGACTGTCTCCACCAGCACCACGTCGTACCCCGCGGCCTCCATCACCACGATGGTCTCGCGGGTCGCGCGGGCCACCCCGCCGAGGGTGCCCGCGCTCGGCGAGGGCCGGACGAAGGCGTCCGGGTCGGCGGAGAGCCGCTCCATCCGCGTCTTGTCGCCGAGGATGGAGCCGCCCGTCCGGGTGGAGGACGGGTCGACGGCCAGCACCGCGACCCGGTGGCCGAGGCCGGTGAGCCGGGTGCCCAGCGCGTCGATGAAGGTCGACTTGCCGACACCCGGTACCCCGCTGATGCCGACCCGGCGCGCCCGGCCGGTGTGCGGCAGCAGCTCGATCAGCAGGCGCTGCGCCGCCTCCCGGTGGTCGGGCCGGGTCGACTCCACGAGGGTGACGGCCCGGGCGATGTACGCCCGGGACCCGTCGAGGACGCCCTTGGTGTACGCATCGATGTCGATCGTCCGCGGCATGGGCTCACAGCTCGTGGCCGAGGGACCCGGCCAGGCCCTTCAGCAGGTCGTGGGCGGCGTCGGGGATGACGGTGCCGGGCAGGAAGACCGCGGCGGCGCCCATCTCGCGGAGGGGCTCCACGTCCTGCGGCGGGATGACCCCGCCGACCACGATGGTGATGTCCTCCCGGCCCTGCTCGGCCAGTTGCTCGCGGAGCGCCGGCACCAGGGTGAGGTGGCCCGCGGCGAGCGAGGAGACCCCGACGATGTGGACGTCGGCCTCGACGGCCTGCCGGGCGACCTCCTCCGGCGTCTGGAACAGCGGGCCGACGTCGACGTCGAAGCCGAGGTCGGCGAAGGCCGTGGCGATCACCTTCTGGCCGCGGTCGTGGCCGTCCTGGCCCATCTTGGCGACGAGGATCCTGGGCCGCCGGCCCTCCTCGCGCTCGAACGCCTCGACCAGCGTCCTGGTCCGCTCCACGCCGGACGACGCTCCGGCTTCCTCCCGGTACACACCGGAGATGGTACGGATCTGGCCGGAGTGCCGTCCGTACACCTTCTCCAGGGCGTCCGAGATCTCCCCGACGGTCGCCTTGGCGCGGGCCGCCGTGACCGCCAGCGCGAGCAGGTTGCCCTCCAGGCCCTGGCCCGATCCGGCCTCGGCGGCGGCGGTCAGCGCCCGCAGCGCGTCCTGGCAGACGGCCTCGTCGCGCTCCTCGCGCAGCCGGCGCAGCTTGGCGATCTGCTGGGACCGGACGGAGGAGTTGTCGACCTTGAGCACCTCGATGGCCTCGTCGCCGCCGACCCGGTACTTGTTGACGCCGATGACCGGCTGCCGGCCGGAGTCGATCCGGGCCTGGGTGCGGGCCGCGGCCTCCTCGACGCGCAGCTTGGGGATGCCCGCGTCGATGGCCTGGGCCATGCCGCCCGCGGCCTCGACCTCCTCGATGTGCTGCCAGGCCCGGCGGGCCAGGTCGTGGGTCAGCCGCTCCACGTACGCGCTGCCGCCCCACGGGTCGATGGACCGGCAGGTCCCGGACTCCTGCTGGAGCAGCAGCTGGGTGTTGCGGGCGATCCGGGCCGAGAAGTCGGTGGGCAGGGCCAGCGCCTCGTCGAGGGCGTTGGTGTGCAGTGACTGGGTGTGGCCCTGGGTGGCGGCCATCGCCTCGACACAGGTGCGGGTGACGTTGTTGAACACGTCCTGGGCCGTCAGCGACCAGCCGGAGGTCTGCGAATGGGTGCGCAGCGACAGCGACTTGGCGTTCTGCGGGTCGAACCGCTTGACGAGCTTGGCCCAGAGCAGCCGTGCGGCGCGCAGCTTGGCGATCTCCATGAAGAAGTTCATGCCGATCGCCCAGAAGAAGGACAGCCGCGGCGCGAACGCGTCCACGTCGAGCCCGGCCCCGAGCCCGGCCCGCAGGTACTCCACGCCGTCGGCGAGGGTGTACGCCAGCTCCAGGTCGGCCGTGGCCCCGGCCTCCTGGATGTGGTAGCCCGAGATGGAGATCGAGTTGTAGCGCGGCATCTTCTGCGAGGTGTACGCGAAGATGTCGGAGATGATCCGCATCGAGGGCTGCGGCGGGTAGATGTAGGTGTTGCGGACCATGAACTCCTTGAGGATGTCGTTCTGGATGGTCCCGGCCAGCTTCTCGGGCGGTACGCCCTGCTCCTCCGCGGCGACGATGTAGAGCGCCAGCACCGGCAGCACGGCGCCGTTCATCGTCATCGACACGCTCATCCGGTCCAGCGGGATGCCGTCGAAGAGCTGCCGCATGTCGTAGATGGAGTCGATGGCCACGCCCGCCATGCCGACGTCACCGGTGACCCGCGGGTGGTCGCTGTCGTAGCCGCGGTGGGTGGGCAGGTCGAAGGCGACGGAGAGGCCCTTCTGGCCCGCGGCGAGGTTGCGGCGGTAGAAGGCGTTGGACTCCTCGGCGGTGGAGAATCCGGCGTACTGACGGATCGTCCACGGCTGGTTGACGTACATGGTGGGGTACGGGCCGCGCAGGTAGGGCGCGATGCCCGGGTAGGTGCCCAGGAAGTCCAGCCCCGCCACGTCCTCGGAGGTGTAGAGCGGCTTCACGCCGATCCCCTCCGGGGTCTCCCACAGCAGGTCGGCGTCGCCCTTGCCGGTGCTGTCCTGCAGCGCGGCGCGCCACTGCTCGGCGTCGGCCGCGGACGCCCCGGCCGGCTCCAGGCCGATGCCGGTGAAGTCGGGGATCGCTGCCTGCTGTCCGGTGCTGCGCTGCATCACGCCACCCCCAGGTCGTCGAGTGCGGAGGAGAGGACGGCGACCGCGTCGCCGCCCGCGGTGACGAACGTGTCGATCCCCGCCTGCCGGTACGCCTCCCGCCGCTCGCCGGGGCGTCCGGCGAGGAACACCCGGCGGGCACCGGCCGCCGCGAGGGCGGCGGCGACGGCCTCGGCCTGTTCGGCGTAGACGGCGTCGCTGGAGACCAGACAGGCGACGCCCGCGCCGCTGCGGGTGAAGGCGTCGGCGGCGGACTCCGCGTCCACGGTCACCGGGTCGTGGACCGGTTCGATGCCGCCCGCCTGGAACAGGTTGGCGGCGAAGGTCGCCCGGGCGGTGTGCGCGGCCGGGGTGCCCAGCGCGGCGAGGAAGACCTTCGGCCGGGCGCCGGTGGCGGCGAGGTGGGCGTCGGAGCGGGCGCGCAGCGCCTCGTACGCCTCGTCGCGGCGGACCTGCGGCAGCCCTCCGGACGGGCCGGCGGGCGCGGTCTCGCGCTCGGGGACGGTCTCGGCCAGCAGCGGGAACTCGCTGACACCGGTGATCGGTTCACGGCGCTTGGCGAGGTCCTCGCGGCGCCGCTGCCAGGTGCGCTCCAGGCGCTCGGCGATCAGGCCGGTGCGCAGTCCGGCGGCCTGGCCGCCGGCGCGCTCGATCTCCTGGAACCAGGCCCACCCGGCCTGTGCGAGCTCGTCGGTGAGCCGCTCCACGTACCAGGAGCCGCCGGCCGGGTCGATGACCCGGGCCAGGTGGGACTCCTCCAGCAGGATCGAGGAGGTGTTGCGGGCGATGCGCCGGGCGAACGCGTCCGGCAGGCCGAGGGCGCTGTCGAACGGCTGCACCGTCACGGCGTCGGCGCCGCCGACCCCGGCGCCCAGACAGGCGACGGTGGTGCGCAGCATGTTCACCCACGGGTCGCGACGGGTCATCATCACCGCGGAGGTCACGGCGTGCTGACGCTGTGCCGCGGCGGCCGGTGCGGCGCCGCAGACCTCGGCCACCCGGGCCCAGAGGCGGCGGGCGGCGCGCAGCTTGGCGATGGTCAGGAACTGGTCGGCGGTGGCGGCGAACCGGAACTCCAGCTGTCCGCAGGCCGCGTCGACGGAGAGACCGGCCGCGGTCAGGTCGCGGAGGTAGGCCACGCCGGTGGCCAGGGCGCAGCCCAGCTCCTCGGCGGCCGAGCCCCCGGCCTCGTGGTACGGCAGGGCGTCCACCGCCAGGGCGCGGATGCCCGGGTGGTCGCGGTGGCAGCGGGCGGCGAGGTCCGCGGCGGCGGCCACCCGGCCGGACAGGCCGGTGCCGCTCCCGGTGCGGGCGACGAGCCCGAGCGGGTCGGCGCCGAGTCCGCCGAGCGCGGCCCCGGCGGGCACGCCGCGCTCCGCGAGGATCCGGAACAACTCCGCGGCGGCCGGGGCGAATTCGGCTCCGGCGTCGAGCACGACCGGGGCCAGGTCGAGGTAGACGCCCTCAAGCGCCTGCGACAGGCCGCCGACGGGGATCCCCGCCTCGCCGACGGCGAGCCAGACCGAGGTCACACCGTTCTCGAGGTCGGCGAGCAGCGCCTCGTTGGACCGCTTCGGGTCCGGGTGGGCGTGGCGCTGGCGCACGTCCCAGCCGGACACCGAGGTGCCCTCCGGCCTGCCGCCCCGGACAAACGGGGGGAAGCCCGGGAACCCGGGGTCGTCGGCGCCGTCCTCGGCGGTGTACAGCGGGCGGGTGGCAAGCCCGTCCTGGAGTTCGGTGGCAAGCGTGTCCTCGGCCGCCGCGCCCGAGACATCCGTGGTGCCCGACTTGCGCAGCACGCCTTCGACAAGGCGGTGCCACTGCTCGCGGGTCGCGTCAGGGAACTCGGCGGCCAGGGAGAGCCCGTCGTCAGGCAGGACCGTCATGAGGGAAGGCTAGGCGAACCGACCCCCTGAGCAGCAGTGCGCTCGGATGTGACCTTGCCCTCTTCACCTGCGCCGGCCGGGGCGTTCCATCGGGCAGACTCGGGCAGCGTGAGAAAGATCCGCGTCATCGGCATCGGATCGGGCGACCCCGATCAACTGACCCTGCAGGCCGTAAAGGCACTCAACACGGTCGATGTCTTCTTCATCCTGGACAAGGGACGGGAGAAGTCCGACCTGACCCGGCTGCGGCACGAGATCCTTCAGCGGCACGCCGTGGACCGGCCCTACCGGCTGATGGAGGCTCAGGACCCGGAGCGGGACCGCGCCGTGTCCTCCGCGGCGTACGCCCCCGCGGTCGACGACTGGCGGCGGCGGCGCGCCGACCGGTGCGAGGAGATGATCCGCGACGGGCTCGCGGACGGCGAGTGCGGGGCGTTCCTGGTCTGGGGCGACCCGTCGCTGTACGACTCCACCCTGGCGATCCTGGACGACGTCCTGGCCCGCGGCGGGGTGACCTTCGACTACGACGTGATCCCCGGGATCAGCAGCGTCTCGGCGCTCGCCGCCCGGCACCGGACGGGGCTGAACCGGGTGGGCCGCCCGGTGCAGATCACCACCGGGCGGCGGCTGGCGGAGGGCTTCCCCGAGAGCGCCGACGACGTCGTGGTGATGCTCGACGCGCACCAGGAATTCACCCGGCTGGGCGAACCGGACCTGTACATCCACTGGGGCGCCTATCTGGGCACGCCCGACGAGATCCTGATCTCGGGGCGGCTGGGGGAGGTCGCGGACCGGATCCGGGCGGTGCGCGAGGAGGCCCGGGCGCGCAAGGGCTGGATCATGGACACCTATCTGCTGCGCCGTGAGCGGGGCGACGTCGACCGCTCCGGGGAGTAGCTGCGGGCGGGGGCGGGGGCGGGGGCTTCCGGCGGTGCCGGTCCGGCCTCGCGTCGGCGGAAGGCCCTCCTTCGGCCCGGGCGGCCGCCTCGGCCCCGACCGGCTCCCCCCGGCCCGGGCGGCCCCCTCGGCCCAGGCCGGGCCGGAGGCCCGCGGTCCGCGGCGGCACGTCCGAGCCTCCGGGGCTCCGAGGCCCGCCGGGGCCTTCCCGGGCTTGCGCCCGGTGGCGTCCTCACCGCGGCACATCCGCCGGGTCCCTGCCACGATGGAGGGGGCCGCCGGGTCCCGACCGCACCAGGACAGCGAGGGCTGCTATGACCGGTATCCAGGGCGGGGCGGAGGGGGCTGCCCCGGGCGGCGGCTCGTCCGCGGACGACGCACGGCAGGGCAAGACGTCCTTCGACGCCATCTACGACCGCCCCGACCCCCGTGCCTACTTCCGCGGGCTGCAGCCGCTGGAGTACCAGACACCGCTGCACGCCCAGCCGGTCTTCCGACGGCTGCTGGCCGCCCGCGCCGCGGCTGCGGAGGCGGACGCGGGCGCCCCGGAGCGCGGCAGGACGGGACGCGGTGGACCGGAGCAGGGCGGGCCGGAGCGCGGCCGGCCGGAGCAGGGCGGCCCCGGGCGCCCGGTCACGGTGCTCGACGTCTGCTGCTCCTACGGCATCAACGCGGCGCTGCTCAACCACGACGTCACCCTGGACGAGCTGTACCGCCGCTACACCTCCCCGGACCTCGACGCCCTGACCGACCGCCAACTCATCGAGCGGGACCGGGAGTTCTACGCCGGCCGCCGGTCGGCGGACCCCGCCCCGGTGGTGGGACTCGACGCGGCCCGCAACGCGGTGGCGTACGCGACCGCCGCCGGGCTGCTGGAAGCGGGATTCGGCGAGGACCTGGAACGGAACGATCCGAGCCCGGACCTGGTCCGGGCCCTGGAGCCGGTCCGGCTGGTCACGGTGACCGGCGGCGTCGGCTACATCACCAGCCGCACCTTCGAACGGATCCTCCGCCCCATGACGGGACCGGTATGGGTGGCCGCCTTCGTGCTCAGAACGGTCGACTACGGCCCGATCGTCGACACCCTGACGGACTTCGGGCTGGTCACGGAGCATGCGGCGGACCGCAGCTACCGGCAGCGCCGGTTCAGTGACGACTCCGAGCGGCGGCACGCCCTGGAGGCCGTCCGCGCCACCGGCCGCTCCCCCGAGGGCCGGGAGACCGACGGCTCCTACCACTCCGAGTTCCATCTCTCCCGGCCCGCCGCGCACGCCGAGGCGTTCCCGGTCGAGGACGTGCTGGACGGGAGGTAGCCCATGGCGACGACATCCGCCTGGGTGGTGGAGCGGCCCGGCCCCCTCGCCTCTGGCCCGCTGCGGCTGCGGGAGCGCCCGATGCCCGAGCCGGGGCCGTACGGGCTGCTGCTGGAGGTCCAGGCCTGCGCGGTGTGCCGGACCGACCTGCACCTGGCGGAGGGCGACCTGCCGCCCCACAAGGAGGCCTGCACCCCGGGCCACCAGGTGGTCGGCCGGATCATCGACGCCGGGGACGCGGTGACGGGCTTCTCCGCCGGGGACCGGGTGGGCGCGGCCTGGCTGGCGGGCACCTGCGGCACCTGCCGGTTCTGCCGCAGCGGACGCGAGAACCTGTGCCCGCACTCCCACTACCTGGGCTGGGACCTCGACGGCGGCTACGCCCGGTACACCGTCGCCGACGTCCGTTACGTCCACCGGCTCCCGGCCGGGTGGGGCGCGGAGGAGGCCGCGCCGCTGCTCTGCGCGGGCATCATCGGCCACCGGGCGCTGCGCCGCGCCGAGCTGCCGGAGGGCGGCCGGCTCGGGATCTACGGCTTCGGGGCCTCGGCCCATCTGGCCGCCCAGTTCGCGATCGGCCGCGGCGCCACCGTGCACGTCGTCACCCGCTCGCCCGAGGCGCAGCAGCTGGCGCTGGAGCTGGGCGCGGCCTCGGCGGGTCCGGCCGCGCCGCCCGAGCCGCTCGACGCCGCGATCCTCTTCGCCCCGGTGGGCACCCTGGTACCCACCGCCCTGGAGGCCCTCGACCGCGGCGGGACACTCGCGGTGGCGGGCGTACACCTCACGGCGATCCCGGAGCTGGACTACACACGCCACCTCTTCCAGGAACGGACCCTGCGCAGCGTCACCGCGAACACCCGCGCGGACGCCCGGGAATGCCTCGCCGAGGCAGCCCGCCTGCGCCCCCGCGTCCGTCTGACCCGCTACCCCCTGAACCACGCCGACCGTGCCCTCGCGGACCTGGCGGCGGGACGGATCACGGGGGTGGGGGTGCTTGTTCCGTAGCGGGGCGTCATCGCTTTCCACCGCGGCACCCCGGGGTGCGAGGCGACACCCCCGGCCCGCAGAGACGGATCCGGGAAGGCGCCTGGCCGAGGCGGCGCGCCTGCGCCCACGGGTCCGTCAACTCTCGTAGTGGTAGCGACACTGCGCGATCAGGATCGCGTCATCCTTGACCTTGTAGATGAGACGGTGCTCATCGTTGATCCGGCGCGACCAATAGCCCTGAAAGCCGTGCTTGAGAGGCTCGGGCTTCCCGATCCCCTCGTTGCCGTTTCGCGCCACATCCGCAATCAGCGTGTTGATCCTTTTGAGGATCTTGCGGTCCTGGGCCTGCCACCAGAGGCAGTCCTCCCAAGCGCGAGAAGCAAAGGTGATCTTCACTCCGGGTCCGCCAACTCCCGCACCGTCCCGCCACCGCTCTCCAACTCCTCGATGGAGGCCAGGAGGCGACGGGCATTCGCGGGGCTGCGGAGCATGTAGGCAGTCTCCTTCAAGGACTCATAGTCCTCCAGGGAGACAATGACCACTGGCTCGCGCCCCGCGCGAGTGATCACTATTTCTTCTCGGTCGTCCGTGACGGCGTTGAGCACCTCCGCGTACTTCGCCCGCGACTCCGAGTACGACATGGTCTTCACCGTCACACACCCCTTTCAAGTACAAGAAATTGTACGTCACCCCCTGCGAGCCGACAAGAGACGGCGAGCGAGACCGGGGCAGGCGCCTGGCCAGGGCCGGCGGACGGGGGCGCCCGCCCCACGCTCCCCCTCGAGCAGGTCACCGACGCCACGACGATCGGCCGCACCGCCGGGCCACGCACCGATCAGGCGAGGCCGATCTGCTGGTAGAAGGTCCCGTTGTCCCAGAAGAGGAATTCCTCCTCCATCACTCTGTGCTTGTTCCAGATGCCGACCGTGGCCATGTTGACGGAGAACTTCTTGCCCGTCGGCTGGATGAAGCCGCCCTTGCCGTCCGGCATGGGCCGGGTGAAGGTGCCCTTCATGACACCGGTCACCGAGGTCAGGTTCTCCTTGGCGATGCGGATCGGGTGCTCGGTGATGCGCGTGTCCGGTGCCCAGACGAACTGGCCCTTCATGTCGGCGATGTGCCGGTCGAGGCCGTCCGTGTAGTGGCCGTCGGGCCAGTGGACGCGGATGTTCTGCGCGTGGCTCTCACCGAGCCGGTCCCACTGCTGACCGGAGTAGACGACGAAGTCCAGCTCGTCGAAGACCTCAAGGAGCTTGCGCTCCCCGGAAGTCAGGTTGGGCGGCCAGAGCGACTCGGCCTCCGGGGTGGAGGCGGGGTCGCCGAGCAGTTCCCGGCCGCCTGTGGCCGCGGATGCCGGGTCGGTTCCGCCGGCCACCGCGGTGATGGCGAGGGCTCCCAGGGCAGCGGCGCCTCCGCCTCGGAGGACGTTACGGCGGTTGATCATGTCGATTCCCTTCTACAAGATCACGCTGATGGAAAGGTGGGGTGGACTCAGGCCGACAGGGCCTGACTAGAAGGCGTAGGGGCCGAAGCGGCCCCAGGCCACCACGGCGGCCAGGAGGAGCAGCGCCAGGGCGGCCGGGATCGACGTCATCTCCTTCCGACGCAGGTGCACCGCGGCGGCGCACAGCATGGTCACCGCGAGTCCGAGGGCGGCCCAGGCCACCAGGACCGGCGCGACGCCGAGCACGGCCGGGAGGATCAGCCCCAAGGCGCCGAGCACCTCGACGGCGCCGACCGCCCGCACCGTCCCTGCGGAGACATCCTCGGTCCAGGTCATGCCCGAGGCGGCGAGCTTCCCCTTCGGCAGGCCGGCCTTCATCAGGCCGGCCGCGAGGAAGGCCAGGGCCAGGGCGCTCGCGATGATCCACAAGGTGACGTTCATGGGGACACTCCATTTGCTTGCTTGAATCTTCAACTCGAGGCTAGGCCGATCCAGCTTGAATCGTCAAGTGAATTCTCTTGAGCGTTCAAGTCATGGGAGGTGGGCATACGAGTTGAGGGTTCAAGTTAAAGTTGGGGGCATGAGCGCAGACGAGCCCCACTGGCTGGACGACGACGAGCAAGCGGCGTGGCTGGCCCTGGTCAGCACCGCGGTGCGACTTCCGGCCGCCCTGGACGTCCAGCTGCAGCGCGACGCGAGGATCAGCCACTTCGAGTACCAGATCCTGGCCGGGCTCTCCATGAGCCCGGAGCGCAAGCTGCGGATGAGCACCCTGGCCGACTTCACCGACGGCTCGCTCTCCCGGCTCTCCCATGCGGTCAAACGCCTGGAGAAGGAGGGCTGGCTCTACCGCACCGCCGATCCCGACGATGGCCGCTTCACCCTCGCCGTCCTCACCGACGAGGGCTGGGACAAGGTCGTGGACTCCGCCCCCGGCCATGTCGCGGAGGTGCGCCGCCTGGTGATCGACCCCCTCACCAAGGCCCAGCAGAAGCAGCTCCGCGAGATCGGCCGCCGCATCACCAACGCCATCGATCCCGACAGCCCCTGACCCGGCCGGCGAGCTCGCGGCCCGTCGGGGCGCCTCCCGGCCGGCCGCCGGGCAGCCCGCAGGCCCGGGGTCGCGCCCGTACCGCGCGGCGTGCGCACCCCGATCGGCCGGCACCGGTGCAGCCGAGGCCACCCGCCGCCGGCCGGGGCCACCCGCGGTGTAGCCGGGCCCGCCCGGGGAACGGGACGGGGGAAGGCGATTCCCGTGCAGACCACATCCGCCCCATGCGGCACCCGGCCGACCGTGGTGCCGCGCCAGGCGACCCCGCGGCACCCGGGCGGCGCCGCACCGGCCGGCGCCTCCCCCTCCCCGGCGGCCGGGCCATGAAGCTCGCGCTGGCCGGGGACACCATGCTCGGACGGAACGTCGGGCAGCAGCTGGCCGCGTTTCCGGACGAGCCGCTGTTCACGGACGAGGTGGTGGCCGCGGCGCGGGAGGCGGATCTGTTCGTGCTCAACCTGGAGTGCGCGATCTCGGCGCGGGGCACGCCGTGGCCGGACCCGTTCAAGCGCTTCTTCTTCCGGGCGCCCCCCGTGGCCGCCGAGGTGCTGCGGGATCTCGGGGTCGGCTGCGTCACGCTGGCGAACAACCACGCCCTGGACTTCGGTCCCGACGCACTGGCCGACACCTTCCGGCACCTGTCCGCGGCGGGGATCGCCCGGGTGGGCGCGGGCCACGACCGGAAGGAGGCGCGGGAACCGGTCGTGCTGCACCGCGGGGGCACGGCCGTCGGCATCGTCGCGGTGGCCGACCACCCCGCCGACTTCGCGGCCGGCCGGGACCGGCCGGGCACCGCGTACGCCGACCTGGAGGCCGGGGTCCCCCGGTGGCTGCTCGACGGCATCGCCGGGCTCGGCACCGACATCACCCTGGTCACCCCGCACTGGGGCCCGAACATGGTGACCCGTCCGGTGCCCCACGTCCGGGCGGCGGCGGAGGCGTTCCGCGGTGCGGGGGCCACACTCGTCGCGGGCCACTCGGCGCATGTCTTCCACGGCGTCCACGACCATGTCCTGTACGACCTGGGGGACTTCGTCGACGACTACGCGACCGACCGGCGGCTGCGCAACGATCTGGGGCTGCTCTTCCTCGTCACCTTCGACGGGCGGCACCGGCCGGTCCGGCTGGAGGCCGTGCCGCTGGCCCTCGACCCCTGCCGCACCCGGGCGGCCGAGCCGGAGGAACACCGCTGGACGGCCCGGCGGTTCCGCCGGGCGTGCGCGGCGTTCGGCACGGAGGTGACCGAGGAGAGCGGCCGGCTGGTCGTCACCTGGTAGCGGGAGCCCGCCCCGAGCCCCGCCCCGGCCGCCGGCTCCGTGCCGCGCCCGGGCCGAGCCCCGGCCGCTGGACGGCCGGGCACTGGACGGCCGGGGCGCTAGACGGCCGGGCGCTGCGAGCCGCTGACGAATATCAGCAGCGCGTCGACCAGGTCGTCGGCCGCCGAGCCGGTGGCGAGCCGCCGGAGCTGGATGCCCATCACCAGGGCCACGACGGCACTCGCCGCGCGTTCCGCGTCGGGGACGCCGAGCGCGCTGAGGATCGAGGCGGCCAGCCGGTCGTAGGCGGCGAAGCACTCGGCGGCGGCGGTCCGGAGCTGCGGGTCGCGCCCGGCCTGGATGTAGATCTCGAACGGGGCGATGTGCTCGCTGTCGAAGCCCGTGTTCGCGGCCACCTGTCCGACGAGGGTGCTCGCCTCCGTCAGATCGGTGCCGTCGCACGGGTGCTGGGCGGCGAGTTCGGTGAACCGGCACGTCTCCTCGGAGACGAACGACCGCAGGCTCTCCCGCAGCAGCTCGTGCTGCGTGGCGAAGTGATAGGTGACCGAGCCGAGCGAGACGCCCGCTTCCTTCGCGATGCGGCGATTGGTCACACCGGCCACGCCGTGTTCGCCAATGATCCGCAGTACGGCACGGATGATGCGGTCGCGGGTTTCGGCCGGTCTTGACATGCCGCGCATTCTTCCATTACCGCCGGACCGCATCCGCCCCGGGCACCTCCGCGCCGGAGCTCCGCTAGTGTCCGTTCGAACGAACGGAATCGGATGACAGGGGTTCTCATGCGCATCGCCGGATCGACCGTCCTGCTGACCGGAGCCACCGGCGGCATCGGCCGGATCCTCGCCCGCCAACTCACCGCCCGGGGCGCCACATTGCTCGTCACCGGCCGTCGGCTGGAGGCGCTGCGGCCGGTGGCCGCGGAGCTCGGCGCGCGGCCGCTCGTCGCCGACCTGGCCGACCGCGCCCATGTGGCACGACTCGCGGCGGAGGCCGGGCCGGTGGACATCCTGGTGGCCAACGCCGCGCTCCCGTCCAGCGGCGAGGCACTGGACTACAGCACCGAGGAGATCGACCGGGCCATCGATGTGAACCTCCGGGCGCCCCTGCTGCTCTCCCGGCTGCTGGCGCCCCGGATGGTCGCGGCGGGCGCGGGCCATCTCGCCCTCATCGGCTCCATATGCGGCCGCACCGCCTCCCCCTCGACCTCGCTCTACAACGCGACGAAGTTCGGGCTCCGCGGGTTCGCGCACGGCCTCCGACAGGACCTGCACGGCACCGGGGTCGGTGTGTCGATCGTGCAGCCCGGATTCGTGCGGGACGCCGGGATGTTCGCCGACTCGGGTGCCGCCACGCCCGGCGGAGTCCGTACGGTCTCCCCCGGTCAGGTGGCCGCCGCCACCGTGGACGCCATCGAGCGCGACCGGGCCGAGGTGAACGTGGCACCGCTCGAACTGCGCCTGGGCAGCGCGATCGGCGGGCTCTTCCCCGGGCTGGCCGCCCGGGTGCAGCGCCGCGTCGCGGCCGACGGTGCCCTGCAGCAGATCGTGGAGTCCCAGCGGAAGAAGCGCTGAACGGTCCTTGCACGGTGGGTCCTGCGTGGTGGCGCCGGTCGCGTGCAAGGCCCCCCGGGAGCCGCCCCCGGCGCGGCCCTCGCCCGACGAGGGAATCCTGCAGGGGCCGCCGGTGTCCGCACCGGCGGCCCCTCCCCCCGTCCCGCTCGCAGCGTGTGTCCGGCGTTCCCGGCTGGTCGGGCCGAGGCGGAACGCCGGCCTCCCCGCGAGGAGGCGCCGAGTGGCGTGCGCTGCTTCCGGCGAGCGGGGCGGAACCGTGTCTGCGGGCGGCGCCGGCCGCCGGCTCCGGGGGACACATGTCCCCATCAGGCCTTCCGGCGGAAGCGTTCCACCCGCATGACGTCACCTTGTACGTTGCGCAGTGGAGATCGACTCAGTGAGCCCGCGTCCGGGTGCTGTGGCGTCCCGGTGAGGTGCCGTCCGGGTGAGGTGCGAGGACGCGGTCCGGTTTTTCGACGGAGGAGCGCGCATGGAGACGCCGGATCGGAAACAGGCCGAGCTGGTGGCCCGTCAGGAGGCGGCCCACCTCACCGCGCAGGGGGTCCGCGCGGTGGCCCTCACCTGGGTGGACAACGCCGGGATCACCCGCGTCAAGGTGGTGCCCACGGCGCGGCTGGCCGCGGCGGCCCGGCGGGGCATCGGCATGTCCCCGGTCTTCGACGTCTATCTGGTGGACGACTCCAGCACCACCAGCACCCACATCGGCGGACCCGACGGGGATCTGCGGCTCTTCCCCGACCTCGACCGGCTGACCCCGCTCGCCGCGCAGCCGGGCCTGGCCTGGGCCCCGGTGGACCGGTACGAGCAGGGCGGCGCCCCCTACCCCGCCTGCCAGCGGCAGTTCGCCCGGCGGATGGCGGAGCGCGCCGCGGCGCACGGCCTCCGGCTGCGGATGGGTTTCGAGACCGAGTGGACCGTCGCCCGTGCGGACGGTGCCGAACTCCGGTACCCCACCGAGGGCCCGGCCTACGGCATGGCCCGGGTGGCCGATCTGTCGGACTACCTCGTCGCGGTCTGCGACGCCCTCGCCGCACAGCAGTTGGAGGTGCTGCAGATCCACCCCGAGTACTCGCCGGGCCAGTTCGAGGTGTCGGTCGCCGCGGACGATCCGGTGGGCGCCGCCGACACCGCGGTCCTGGTCCGCGAGACGGTGCGCGCGGTCTCCGTACGGCACGGGATGACGGCCTATTTCGCGCCCGTCATCGAGGCGGGCTCGGTCGGCAACGGCGCCCATCTGCACCTCAGCCTCTGGGAGGGGGAGCGCAACCTGTGCCGGGGAGGCGACGGGCCCTACGGCATGACGAAGCTGTGCGAGTCCTTCCTCGCCGGTGTGCTGGAGGAGCTGCCCGCACTCCTCGCGCTGGGTGCCCCGTCGGTCGCCAGCTATCTGCGGCTCGCACCGTCGCGCTGGGCCGGTGCCTTCCGGTGCTGGGGCCCGGAGAACCGGGAGGCCGCGCTCCGTTTCATCCCGGGCGCGCCCGACGACCCCGAGGGGGCGAACGCCGAGGTGAAGTGCTTCGACGCGGCGGCCAACCCGTATCTGGTGACCGGTGGCGTCATCGCGGCCGGGCTCGCCGGGATCGACGCGGGGCTGTCGCTGCCCGCCCCGGTCTCCGGCGACCCGGCCCTGGTGGGCGGCGCGGACCGGCTCCCGGACTCGCTGACCGGCGCCCTGGAGCACTTCGAACGGTCGGCGCTGCTCCGGGAGGCGCTCGGGGACCCGCTGTTCGACGCGGTGGCCGCGGTCCGCCGGGCCGAGGCGGAGCTGTTCGCGGGGGCCGCGCCGCAGGCGGTCGCGGACGCCACCCGGGGACGGTACTGAATGACGGCCGAGCCCCCGCCGCCGGGCCTCGCACTGCCGCCGCTGGTGGACCACCACTGCCACGGTGTGGCCCGTGCGGACCTCGGCCCGGAGGCGTTCGAGGGGTTCCTCACGGAGTCCGACTCCCCCGCCGCGCCCGGCACCACGTACTTCGACACCCAGCTCGGCTTCGCCGTGCGCCGCTGGTGCCCGCCGCTGCTGGACCTCGACCCGCACTGCCCGCCCGACCGCTACCTCCGGCGGCGCCGGGAGCTGGGCGCGGCGGAGGCGACGCGGCGGCTGTTGCGCGGCGCGGGCATCGGCACGTTCCTGGTGGACACCGGGCTGCCCGGTGATCTGACGGGGCCGCAGGAGATCGCGGAGGCCGGGGGCGGCACCGCGCACGAGATCGTCCGGCTGGAGACGCTGGCGGAGCGGGTCGCGGACGGCTCGGAGACCGCGGGGGCGTTCCTGAGCCGGCTGGACGACGCCGTCACCGGCGCCGCCCGGGACGCGGTGGGCTTCAAGTCGGTGATCGGGTACCGGTACGGGCTGGACTTCGACCCGGCGCCGCCCGACCGGGGCGCGGTGCGCACCGCGGCGGCCCGGTGGCTCGCCGGGCGCCCGGCGGGCGGCCGGCTGACCGACCCGGTGCTGCTGCGCCATCTGCTCTGGTCCGCCGCCGGGACGGCGCTGCCGCTGCAACTGCACACCGGCTTCGGCGACCCGGATCTGCGGCTGCACCGCTGCGACCCGCTGCTGCTCACCGACTTCGTCCGGGCCGTCCGCCCGACGGGCTGCACGCTGGTCCTGCTGCACGGTTACCCGTACCACCGGGGCGCCGGCTATCTCGCCCACGCGTTCCCGCATGTGTACGCGGACATGGGGCTGGCCCTGTCGCACACCGGTGTCCGGGCCGAGGCGGTGCTCGCCGAGATGCTGGAACTGGCGCCCTTCGGCAAGCTGCTGTTCTCCACCGACGCCTACGGACTGCCGGAGCTGTACGTGGTGGGCGCCCGGCTGTTCACCACGGCCCTCACCCGGCTGCTGACCGGCTGGGTGTCCGAGGGGAGTTGGGCGGCCGGTGACGCGGCGCGGGTGGCGGCCCTGATCGGGGCGGACACCGCGCGACGGGTGTACGGGCTGGAGCCGTTCCGCCCCTGATGCGTCCTCCGGTCCCCGCGGCCCGTCCGGGGCCCGCCGGTTGCCGCCCGGGCGCCTCGTCCGGTCGGGCACCGGGTCCCGCCCGGCGCGGCCCCGCCCTGACCGGCTCCGCCCATGATGCGCCCCGCCCATGACGCGCCCCGTCCATGACGACCCCCGCCCGTAAAGCAGTCCCCGTCCGTAGCGGACCCCATCCGTAGCGGACCGGGTTGGGCCATCCGGGGGTTTTTCCGGCACTTCCCGTCCCCCGGACGGCCCTGCCCCGCGGGCGGATCCGCACCTCCCCGCACACGATGAGGGGGACGTGGGCCCATACGGCCGCAGCCGAACCGTCGGGAAGCGGGTAATCCATGGCTCAGAACAAGACGCCGTTCCACAGAACAGGACTGTTCGCCGAACTCTCCGCCGAGTTCGCCGGCACCATGATCCTCATCCTGTTCGGCTGTGGTGTGGTCGCGCAGGTGGTCACCGGCGCGATCCTGGTCGACGGCGCCCTCGGCGACCACGACAGCATCGCCTGGGCGTGGGGCCTCGGTGTCACGCTCGGCATCTATGTCGCCGCGCGGCTCAGTGGTGCTCACATCAACCCCGCGGTGACCCTCTCCCTGGCGGCCTTCAAGGGTTTCCCCTGGAAGAAGGTCGTGCCGTACACCCTGGCGCAGACGGCGGGCGCGTTCGTCGCGGCGCTCCTGGTGCGCTGGAACTACACCGAGGTGCTGGCCGCGTCCGACCCGGGCCACACCCTCAAGACGCAGTTCGTCTTCTCCACGCTCCCGGGCAACGGCGCGCTGCCGGTGAGCGAGTGGGGCGCGTTCCGCGACCAGATCATCGGCACCGCGATCCTGGTGCTGCTGGTCTTCGCCGTCACCGACCTGCTCAACACGGCGCCGGGCGCCAACCTCGGCCCGTTCGTCATCGGCCTCATCGTGGTGGCGATCGGCATGGCCTGGGGTACGGACGCGGGGTACGCGATCAACCCGGCCCGTGACTTCGGTCCGCGGCTCGCCAGCTTCATCACCGGCTACGACTCGGCCTGGCGAGATCAGTACGGCAATCTCTACTTCTGGGTGCCCATCGTCGGTCCCTTCATCGGCGGTCCTCTCGGCGCGGCGCTCTACAAGCTGTTCGTCGGCCGCTTCCTCCCGGTGTCCGAACAGCAGGAAGTGGGCCGGCTGCCCACCCCCGAGGGCTGATCCGCCCCACGTCGCCCGGAGCCGAGGACACATCCCGTACCAAGACGGGCCCGTACGAAGACAGGAGAGGCGGCAGCGATGCCAGAGTTCGTCGGTGCGGTGGACCAGGGAACCACCAGTACCCGTTTCATGATCTTCGACCACGACGGCAACGAGGTGGCGCGGCACCAGCTGGAGCACGCCCAGATCCTGCCGCGGTCGGGATGGGTCGAGCACGACCCGGTGGAGATCTGGGAGCGCACCAACACGGTGATGCAGAACGCCATCCGGGACGGCGGTCTGTCGGCCTCCGACCTGGCGGCGGTCGGCATCACCAACCAGCGCGAGACGACGGTCGTCTGGGACCCCACCACGGGCCGCCCCTACTACAACGCCATCGTCTGGCAGGACACCCGCACCGACACCATCGCCTCCGCCCTGGAGCGGGACGGCCACGGCGACACCATCCGCCGCAAGGCGGGCCTGCCGCCGGCCACCTACTTCTCCGGCGGCAAGATCAAGTGGCTGATGGAGAACGTCGACGGGCTGCGCGAGGCCGCCGAGTCGGGCCGGGCGATCTTCGGCAACACCGACTGCTGGGTGCTGTGGAACCTCACCGGCGGTCCGGACGGCGGCATTCACGCCACCGACGTGACCAACGCCAGCCGCACCATGCTGATGAACCTGGAGACGCTGGACTGGGACGACGAGCTGCTCCAGATCTTCGGCATCCCCCGCCGGATGCTGCCGAAGATCAACCCTTCGTCGCACGCGGAGGCGTACGGCCAGGCCCGTACCTCCCGGCCGCTGCGGGCCGCGATCCCGATCACGGCGGTGCTCGGCGACCAGCAGGCGGCCACCGTGGGCCAGGTGTGCTTCTCCCCGGGACAGGCCAAGAACACCTACGGCACGGGCAACTTCCTGGTCCTCAACACCGGGACGGACCTGGTCCGTTCGCAGCACGGGCTGCTCACCACCGTGGCCTACCAGTTCGGCGACAGCCCCGCGGTCTACGCCCTGGAGGGCTCCATGGCCGTCACGGGCGCCGCGGTGCAGTGGCTGCGCGACCAGATGAAGATCATCACTGACGCGGCCGAGAGCGAGCGGCTGGCCCGCACCGTGGAGGACAACGGCGGGGTCTACTTCGTCCCCGCGTTCTCCGGTCTCTTCGCCCCGTACTGGCGGTCCGACGCCCGGGGCGCCATCGTCGGGCTGACCCGGTACAACACCAACGGACACCTGGCGCGGGCCACCCTGGAGGCCATCTGCTACCAGAGCCGCGACGTGGCGGACGCCATGGAGCAGGACTCCGGGGTGCACCTGGACGTGCTGAAGGTGGACGGCGGCGTCACCGCCAACGACCTCTGCATGCAGATCCAGGCCGACGTCCTGGGCGTGCCGGTGAGCCGTCCGGTGGTCGCCGAGACCACCGCGCTCGGCGCCGCCTACGCGGCCGGGCTCGCCACGGGCTTCTGGCGGGACGAGGCCGAACTGCGCTCCCACTGGCACGAGTCCAAGCGCTGGGAGCCGCAGTGGAGCGAGGACCGGCGGCAGGCGGGCTACGACGAGTGGAAGAAGGCCGTGCAGCGCAGCCTGGACTGGGTGAAGGTGACCTGATCCCGGTCCTGCGGCCGGAGGGCCGGAGCCGTCGTCATCGGCTCCGGCCCTCCGCACGCCGGGGTGCGGACGCGGTCACTCCGGCCATGGGGCTGCTGGACGAGGACGAGTCCGGCGAGGGACGGCCACGCGAGGCACGGTCCCGGCGCGGCCGGGCACGTGCCCTCATGGGCGGACGGCGAGGCCGTCCAGGGTGAGGCCGAGCAGGCGCTCGGCTCGTTGCCGGTGTTCGGCGCCCGCCGAGGTGAGGGCGATGCCTTCGAGGGCGGCGGCGAGGTCCGCGGGCCCGACGTCGGTACGGATCGCCCCGGCGGCCGCGCACGCGTCCATGAGTGAGGTGATGGCGGCCCGGATCATCTCCCGGCTGTGACCGTAGGGGTTGTCACCCGTCGCGGCGATGGCGCGCAGTGCGTCGATCATGCCGTACTTGGCGGTGACGTAGTCCAGGAAGAGGTGTGTCCACGCGCGCAGGGCTTCGGCGGGTGCCTGCTGCGCGAGCAGCGCGGGGGCCGCGTCGCACAGGTGGGCCACCTCGTTGCGGTAGACCGCCTCGACCAGAGCCTCCCGGGTGGGGAAGTTGCGGTACAGGGTCGCGCTGCCCACGCCCGCCTCCTTGGCGATGCGCTCCATCTGCGTGTCCAGCCCCTGCGTCGTGAACACGCGCACGGCGGCGGAGAGGATCTTCTCCCTGTTGCGCTGCGCGTCGGCCCGCAACGGCCGGTGCGCTCCGTCGGTCATCAGTGCTCGCCATCCTCTCTCCGGCGCCATGCAACGCTCGGACGCCATGCAACCCTCAGGTGCCCTTCAACGTGCCGAACGCAGACGTCACTTGCTGAACGGAGGCGCCCCCAGTTAACCTGAGAGATAAGTGGGGACTCCCCCGTTTCACTGTAGGTCAACGCACTGACCGCGCGCACCCACCGAAGGAAGCGGATCATGTCGGGTATCCAGGGCAAGGTCGTTGCGATCACCGGCGCCAGCAGCGGCATCGGCGAAGCGACCGCGACCCACCTCGCCGAAAGGGGCGCCCGGCTCGTACTCGGCGCTCGCCGGGAGGACCGGCTGAACACGGTCGTGGAGAGCATCACGGCCAAGGGCGGCACCGCCACCGGCGTCATCATCGACGTCACGCGCCGCGAGGACCTCCAGCGCCTCACGGACACGGCCGTCGACCGGTTCGGCCGGCTCGACGTCCTCGTCTCCAATGCGGGCACGATGGCCGTCTCGCCCTTCGACGACCTGCGCCAGGACGACTGGGACGCCATGGTCTCCACCCACATCACCGGCCTGCTCAACGGCATCGGGGCGGCGCTGCCCGTCTTCCGCCGGCAGCGCTCCGGCCAGTTCGTCACCGTCGGCTCCACCGCGGCGTACGTCGTCAAGTCCCCCCAGGCCGTCTACGCGGCCACCAAGACGGCAGTGAAGGTGCTCACCGAGGGGCTGCGCCAGGAATCGGGCCCCGATCTGCGCGTGACCCTCGTCTCGCCCGGCTTCACCCACACCGAGGGCGTGGGCAGGGGAGCCGGCCCCGAGGTCGCGGCCGCGATGATCCGGCAGCGCGACGAGATCGCCATGCCGCCCTCCGCCGTCGCCTCCGCCATCGGCTACGCGATCGAGCAGCCCGACGGCGTGGACGTCAGCGAGATCGTCGTCCGGCCCACCGTGCAGGCCTGACAACGCCGCGGGAGCGCCCGCGCCCCGCTGTCGGCGAACGATCGCCACCGACGAACCCGCCCGACCGCGATCGGTTCTCACCGGCCATCGGCGCACCGAGCCCCCGGGGGGGCCGAGCTCGTCACTCGTCCGCGATGGTCAGCACGAGCTTGCCGGTGTTCTCGCCGCGGAACAGCCGGAGCAGCGTCTCGGGAAAGTCGGCGACCGTGCCCTCGACGACATCCTGCACCGAGGTGAGCCGGCCCTCGGCCTGCCACTCGGCCAGCCGGGCCGCGGCCTCGGCGTACCGGTCGATGTAGTCGAAGACCACCATGCCGGTCATGGAGGCGCGATTGACCAGCAGCGACAGGTAGTTGGCCGGCCCCTTCGCCCCCTCGACGCTGTTGTACTGCGAGATCGCGCCGCAGATGACGATCCGGGCGCCGCGCGCCAGCCGGGTCAGCACGGCGTCGAGGATGTCGCCGCCGACGTTGTCGAAGTAGACGTCGACCCCGTCCGGGGCGTGTTCGCGCAGCGCCTGCTTCACGTCCTGGCTCCGGTAGTCGATGGCGGCGTCGAAGCCGAGCTCGTCCACGAGCATCCGGCACTTGCGCTCGCCGCCGGCGATGCCGACGACCCGGCAGCCCAGGATCCTGGCGATCTGCCCCACCACGCTGCCGACCGCGCCGGCCGCGCCGGAGACCACGACGGTCTGCCCCGGCTCGGGGCGGCCGATGTCGATCAGGCCGAAGTACGCCGTCATCCCGGTCGCCCCCAGCGTCCCCAGGTACCGCGGGAGCGGGGCGAGTCCGGGGTCCACCGCGGTGACGCCGCGCCCGTCCGACACGCAGTACTCCTGGACGCCGAAGGCACCCGACACATAGTCGCCCTCCGTGAACTCCGGATGCCGCGAGGACACGACCCGGCCCACGGCGGCGGCCCGCATCACCTCGCCGATGCCCACCGGGGGGATGTAGGACTTGCCCTCGTTCATCCAGCCGCGCATGGCCGGGTCCAGCGATATGTGGATCACCCGCACCAGCAGCTCCCCCTCGCCGGGTTCGCCGACGGGTTCCTCGGTGCGCTCCCAGTCGCCGGGCCCGGGCAGGCCCACGGGTCGTGCGGCGAGTCGGATCTGCTGCTGGGTGCGGGACATGTGAGCGGCTCCTCGGGGTGGCTACCGACAAGATGGCTACCGACCAGTCGGTATGACAGGGGGAGGGTAGCTCCGGGTCGGCCGCGGGAGCAAGGTCCGGGCCACCCGCTCCGGGCCGCTCCGCCCGCGCCTCGGGGGCCGGCAACGGAACCGGCGGCGAGAGCGCCGCGCAGTCCCGGGAGACCCCGGGGACGGGCACCCCTCAGCGGCGCGAAAGCCTCAGGGGTCCTCAGCGGCGGGAGACCCTCCGCGACGGGAGGCCTCAGTGGTGGGCGTGGACGACGGCGTGGCCGCGGCCACGGGCGATCATCCAGCGGTTCACCGGGACGGTCACCACGAAGGCGACGGCCAGCGCGAACGCCAGCGCTCCCCAGAACAGCCCGTCGGCGAGTTCCGCCGCCATGGCCCCGGGGACGGCGATCAGCACGAGGTTGTCGACGAGCTCCATCACCATGATCGACAGGGTGTCCGCGGCGAGGGCGATCCGAAGCGCCTGCCGCAGGGAGACTCCGGCGCGGAGAATGCCGCGCATCGTCAGGGCGTACCCGAAGGCGAAGGCGAGGATCACGGCGAGGGCGATCGTGACGCCCATGGACAGCCCCAGCCAGACCCCGATGATCATGCCGAGGACCTCGCCGATGGCGCAGCCGGTCAGACAGTGCAGCGTCGCCCGGACGGCGATGCCCCACCCGGAGCCGCCGGAGCCGCTCGCGCCGCCGGGTCCGTGATCCGGGGAGCCCCGCGCGGCGCGGTCCGCAAGAGGCTGCCGCCCGGCGCGGTCCGCGCGGGGGTCGCTTCCGGCGCGGGCGGCTCGCCGCCCGGCGTCCGCGGGACGGGGCTCGTCGCGCCCCGGTGCGGCGTGCGGGCGGCCGACGGGTGCGCCATCATCCATGTCACCCTCCGGAGGGGTGCGCACGATCTACTGCCACCTGGGACAACGGGGTACCCCAAGGGAGTATTCCGAAGCAGGGCACCTCCGGCGGCGAGACCTCCGGTCACCCGGAGTCAGCCGTCTCGGCGATCCCCTCGCTGAACTCCCACCAGGCCGGCGGCGGCCCGCCTGCTCGCGGCTCGACGCATCAGCGGTGACCGCATTCGGTCCGACGTGCCCGCGGTCCGACGTGCCCGCGGTCCGGCGTGCCCGCGGTCCGGCGATCGGCGGTCCGGTGCCGCCGGAGTTCGCCACGGTCCGCCCTTTCCCCGCCCCACATTCCCCCATCAGGAAATGACAATACTACTATTTCATGGGGGCAGCGGAATACCGAGGTTGTGCGCCGGGACTACTGGCGGGGCATCAGAAACGAGGCGCCCGCTCCCCTCCTGAACGCGCATCAGAATGCGCTTGATTTCGCTCCCATTCGCCCCGCACGCACCTACCTGACGCGATGTTTCGCGGGTATACCTTAACTGATGCAGCGGCAGCTTTGACGGCCCTGCGAGCATTCCCCCTTCCCGATGCGCTGGGAGGCGAGTGCCATGCCCAAGAAGGTTCTTGTGCTCCTCCGGGGCGGCCCGAGCGATATTCCCGAGATCTGGGAACTACCGCCCGGTGGAACCGATGGGCAGGTGAAGATTCCCCGTGGCAGCGGTTACGAGCATTTCGAATTCGCCCAGGAATACGCCAGGATCGGCGATGAGTTGATGCCCGTGTACCGCTGGTGCTATCGCACCTTCATCGCGGAGTAGGGCTGTTCGCACCCGTCTTCCCTGCCGGACGGTCCCAGCCAGCCGCGCCGGAACAAACCGGCGACCGAGGCTCGTCCGGCCCGCCGCTCCTTCTCGCCCGGTGCCCACGGAGCACCCCGGCCGGTGACGCCGCAGTCCCCGGACCGGACCCTGATCCGCCGGCACCGGGACCAACCGTGGTTTCCAGCGTCGCCCCCTCACCGACAGCACCCGCCGCGCGGCGGGCGCTTCGGCGACCGACTTTCCGGAGGAATCACCATGTCCACCCTGCTCCGTCACGGATGTGCCTCATGAGCGGCGCCGCGGCGCCGGCCGGCGGCCGGAACGCCCGGGACACCGTCGTCACCGGCCTCGGCTTCTGTCTGCCCGGCGGCAGCAGACCCGTCTTCACCGCCGTCGACCTGTGGGACGTCGCCTCCCAGGGGCGCTCCTGCCTCGCCCGGGACAGCGTCTACTACGGCTCCGTCGGCCTCACCCCCGCGATGTTCGACGAACGCCTCCCGGACGTACCGGGGTTCTTCTCCCGGCACTTCACCAACGCGCACCGGTTCGGCCTGGTCTCCCTGGTCGAGGCCTGCGCCGATGCCCAACTCGACTTCCGGGCGGGCGACTTGACCGAGGCGGCCATGCTCGCCGGGCGCGGCGGGGTGGACGCCAACATCGACAGCTATCTCTCGGTGCTGGAGGCCGACCCCGACACCACGCCGCCCGAGGACGCCATGGAGCTGTTCGTGGCCGCCGAGCAGGCGGTGACCCCCTCGGACGTGGCACTGGTCCAGGGGGCACTGACCCGCTCCACCGGGCCCTGTTTCACGGTGTCCTGCGGCTGCGCCTCGTCCGCCGTGCAGATCGGCAACGCCCGCCGCATGATCGCCGCCGGGGATGTCGACATCGCCGTGGTGACCGGGGTGGACGTCTTCAGCGTCACCCTGATCAAGAACATCCAGCGGCTGCTCAGCGGGGCGCAGCGCACCTACGAGGCGATCCGGTCGGACGGCATGCCGGAGCTGCTGCCGTCCTTCGAACGGCTGATGCGGCCCTACGACCGGCGCGCGGACTGCGTGAACCACGGCGAGGGGTCGGCGACGGTGATCCTGGAGAGCCGGGAGCACGCCCATCGTCGCGGCGCCTACACCTACGGCCAGGTCCTGGCCCAGGCCACCACCCGGGACGGGCTCGCCAATCCGCTGGCGAGCGACGAGAGCGGCTCGCAGCTGGTGGCGGCGGTCCGCAAGTGCCTCGGCGACCGGTGGGACATCGGACAGGTGCCGTACGTGCACGGCGGCAGCGACGGCAACGTCGTGGTCACCACCTTCGAGGCGAACGCGATCAGCGAGCTCTACGGCCCGGCCGCCGCCGATCTGCTGATGACCTCCCAGGAGGGCTGCTTCGGCCACAACGGGGCGCCGGCCGGCTGCCTCGGCGTGGCGCTGACGCTGCTGATGATGGAGCGCGGCCAGGTCTGCCCCACGGCCAACTGCGAACAGCCGGCCGAGAACCTCACCTTCGACCCCGTCCCCGGCGTCCGGGCCCGGCCGCTCGACTTCGACTACTCGCTGAGCTTCAACTACCAGGTCGGGGGCGTGAAGAGCGCGATCCTCCTGGGGAGCAACGACGCCGTATAGCGCGGCCGATGACGCCGACGGCGCAAGAGCACGACCGCCCCGCCCGGTGGCTCCGGGCCGGGTCCTCCTGCACCGCCCCCTCGCAGCCGCCCGACCATCGAGAAGGAGGATCCGTGGAACAGCGTGAGAACAGATCGAGTCAGGAGGACCGGAGCATCGCGGTCGTCGGGATGGGGTGCCGGCTCCCCGGTGACGTCGACGCTCCCGGCGCGCTCTGGCGGCTGCTGGTGGAGGGGCGGGACGTCGTCGGCGAACCCCCGCCGGAACGGGCCGAGTTGCGCGCCCCGGACACGCCGCCGCCCGGCCGGCCCGGTACCTGGGTGCCGCGCCGGGGCGGCTATCTGCGCGACGTCTCCGGCTTCGACGCGGACTTCTTCGGCGTGTCCGGCCGGGAGGCCGACGTGCTCGACCCGCAGCACCGGCTGCTCCTCGAAGTGGCCTGGGAGGCCCTGGAACACGCCGGGATGCCGCCGGACCGGCTCGGCGGGACCCCGACCGGGGTGTACGTGGGCCTCAGCTACAACGACTACATGGAGCGCCTGGCCGGCGGGCCGCAGGAGCTGGAGGGGTCGATCCTCACCAACGGGCACTGCGTCGCCTCCGGCCGGATCTCCTATCTGCTGGGCCTCCAGGGGCCCTGCGTCGCCCTGGACACCGCGTGCTCCTCGTCGCTGGTCGCGCTGCACCTGGCGTGCCAGGCGCTGCGCACCGGCGAGTGCGACACGGCGCTGGCCGGCGGGGTCACGATGATGCTCCGCTCCCGGATCACCCAGTCGTTCGTCAGGATGGGAATGCTCTCCCCGACCGGGCGTTGCCGTACCTTCGACGCCGCCGCGGACGGGTTCGTCCGCGGCGAGGGCTGCGGAGTGGTGGTGCTCAAACGTCTCTCCGACGCTGTACGGGACGGTGACCGGATCCTCGCCGTGGTGCGTGGTTCGGCGGTGAACCAGGACGGCCGGTCCGACGGTCTCGCGGCGCCTTCGGCCGCCGCCCAGGAGGCGCTGTTCCGGGAGGCCCTGGCCGGTGCGGGGGTCGACCCGCGCGACGTGGGCATGATCGAGGCGCACGGCACGGGGACCCCCGTCGGGGACCCGATCGAGTTCGCGAGCCTGGCGGCGGTCTACGGCCCGGGCGGGAACCGGTGCGCCCTGGGGTCGGTGAAGACCAACCTGGGGCATCTGGAACCCGCGGCCGGCATCACCGGGCTCATCAAGGCCGTGCTCTGTCTGCGGAACGGTCTGATCCCGCCCAACCTGCACTTCTCGCGGTGGAATCCGGCGATCGACCCGGCGGGCACCCGGTTCTTCGTCCCGGGCGAGCCGACCCCGTGGCCGGCCGCGGACACCGCTCCGCGGCTGGCGGCCGTCTCCTCGTTCGGCTTCTCGGGGACCAACGCCCATGTGGTGCTGGAGCAGGCGCCCGGGCCGCGGTCCCGCGCGGCGCTGCCCCTGCCTCGGGGCGAGGAGGCCGCCGGGGCAGGCTCCGCCGTGCCCGGGGGCGACGGGGCCGGGAGCGACGAGGCCGGGGGCGGCGAGCCCGGCAGCGACGGGCCGCCCGGAGGCACCGCGGCCGAGGGCGCCGCGCCCGACGTCTTCCTGGTCGCCGCCGGGTCCCGGGACGTGCTGCCGGCCGCGGCGGAACGGCTCGCCGACTGGCTGGAGGGCGACGGTTCCGCGGTACCGCTGCGGGACGTCGCCCACACCCTGGCCCTGCGCCGTTCCGCCGGGCGGGGCCGCCTCGGCGTGACGGCCGCCAAGCGCTCCGAACTGATCGGCGCCCTGCGGGCGTTCGCCGCTGACGAGGCCCGTGCCGGGGTGGTCTCCGGGGCCGTGGGCGCCGAGATTTCCCGGCGGCCGGTGTGGGTGTTCTCCGGGCACGGCTCGCAGTGGGCCGGGATGGGGCGCGGGCTGCTGGAGCACGAACCGGCGTTCGCCGCCGCGCTGGCCGAGGTGGACGCGCTGATCGCCGCCGAGGCCGGGTTCTCCGTCCTCGACCTGGTGCGCTCCGGTGCGGAGGTGACCGGGACCGGACGGGTGCAGCCGGCGCTGTTCGCGCTCCAGTACGCCCTGGCCGCCACCTGGCGGGCCCACGGGGTCGAACCGGCCGCGGTGGTGGGGCACTCGATGGGTGAGGTGGCCGCCGCGGTGGTGGCGGGCGCCCTCTCCCCGGCCGACGGCGTCCGGGTGATCTGCCGCCGGTCCGCGCTGCTGACCCGGATCGCGGGGGCCGGCGCCATGGCCACCGTGCATCTGGACCGGGCCGCCGCGGAGGCGGAGCTCGAGGCCGCGGGGGCCGCGGCGGCCGTCTCGGTCGCCGTCGAGGCGGCCTCCGGACAGGTGGTCGTCGCGGGCGACAGCGCCGAGGTGGAGCGGCTGGTGGGGCTCTGGGACGCCCGGGGCGTGCCGGCGCGCCTGATCGCGGTCGACATCGCCTCGCACTCGCCGCAGGTGGAGCCGCTGCTCGGCGAACTGGCCGCCGGACTCGCCGAGTTGATGCCCCAGCGGCCCGGCGTACCGTTCTACTCCACCGTTCTGGACGACCCGCGGCGGGTCCCGGACTTCGACGCCGCCTACTGGTGCGCCAATCTGCGCCGCCCGGTGCGGTTCGCCGCCGCGGTGCGCGCCGCCGCCGCCGACCGGCACACCGTCTACGTCGAGGTGTCCCCGCACCCGGTGGTCACCCGGGCCGTCGCGGAGAGCCTGACGGGCCTGGCGGGCGACCCGGTGGTGCTGCCCACGCTGCGCCGCGGCGAGGACGAGCGGACCGTGCTGCGGACCCAACTGGCCGCCCTGCACTGCGCGGGAGTGCCGGTCGACTGGTCGGTGCTGTACGGGGACGCCCGGCTCGCCGACGTTCCGCCCATCACCTTCGACCGGAAGCACCACTGGGTGGACACCGTTCCGGCGGCCGGGGGCGGCACAGCGGTGAACGGCCCCACCCTGCCCGGGGTGCACGCCGAGGTGCCCGGCGAGACGGTCCGCCACACCTGGCAGGGCGACGCCGGCACCGCCGCCCAGCCGTGGCTCGCCGACCACCGGGTGCACGGGGAGCCGGTGCTGCCGGGCGCCGCGTACTACGCGCTGGCGCTGACGGCCGCCTGCGAGGTGTTCGACGCCGCGCCGCACGAGGTCGAGGTGGCCGACGTCCGGTTCCGGGAGCTGCTGCGGCTGACCGAGCACACCGAGGTCAGCACCACCGTGGTCGCCCGCGGCACCGACCACGCCGAGTGCGAGATCTTCGGGCGGGGCGAGGACGGCTGGGTCCGGCACGCCACCGCCACCCTGCGCCGGCTGAGCGACACGCCCCGGCCGCCGTCCGTGCCGGCGCCGACCCTCGCCTGGCGGCACCCCCTCGCCCTCGAACCGGACACCCTCTACACGCGTCTGCGCGCCCGCGGCCTCGAACACGGCCCCGGCTTCGCGATCCTGACGGACCTGCGCGGGTCCCGGCACGGCGACAGCTACTGGGCGCGGGTCCGGCTGCGGGACGCCGCGCTCGACGCGCATCACGGGCTGCGGATCCACCCGGTCCTGGTCGACGCCTGCGCACAGCTCGCGGTGGCGGGCCTGATGGCGGAGGAGGGGCACGGGCTGGTGCTGCCGGTCGCGGTGCAGGCGGTCCGGCTCTTCGGCGACCCGGCGGACGCGGTGTACTGCCACGCGCGGATCTCGGAGTCGACCGCGGACAGCGTCGTCGGCCATGTGCGGCTGCTGGACGAGGCGGGCCGGCCGGTGATGGGCATCGTGGGCCTGAAGTTCGTCCGGCACGCCGGGCAGGACGCCGCCGGGGTCGACCGGTGGTTCCTCGAAACCGGCTGGCACCCCGCCCCGCGCCCGGCGGCGGCCGGGTCCGCCCCAGCGGCGGGCAGGTCCTCCCCGGCGGAGACGTGGCTCGTCCTCGGCGAGGCGGACGGCTCCGCCGACGAGCTGGCCGACGGACTGCGCGCGGCCGGGGCCACGGCCGACGTCCTGGACCTCCCGCCGGCGGACGACCCGCTGGAGACCCTCCGGGACTCCCTCGCCGAACGCTGGGACGGGCCCGCCGGCCGGCCGCGCGGCGTGGTGCTGCTGTGCGCCCCGCCCGGACCGGACGACGACCCGACCGCCGACGCCCTGCGCCGCGCCCGGCGGCTGCTCGGCACCGCCCAGGCGATGGCCGCGGGCGGAGCCGAACCGCCGCGGCTGTACGCGGTCACCCGCGGCGCCCGGAGTGCCGCCCCCGGCGAGCCGGTGGACCTCGGGCAGGGCTCCCTGCGCGGCGTGGTGCGCGTCCTCGCCTACGAACACCCCGGCCTGCGCGCCACCCTCGTCGACACCGGCCGGGACGGCGACGGCCTGCGGACGCTCGTCGAGGAGCTGCTCGCCGCCGGGCCCGAGGACGAGGTGGCCCTGCGCGGGCCGTCCCGACAGGTGGCCCGGCTGGACTACGCGCCGCTGACCGACACCGAACGCAGCGCCGCCGCCGCCCGCCCGGTGCGCTACGGCGCCGACGGGTTCCGGCTGCGGGCGGGCCGCCTCGGCGACCTGGACCGGCTGGAACTCGCGGCGACCGGCCGCCGGGAACCCGGCCCCGGCGAAGTGGAACTGCGGGTGCGGGCGGCGGGGCTGAACTTCCGCGACGTGCTGACCGCCATGGGCCTGCTGCCCTCCGACGGCGATGTGCGGTACCGGATCGGCTTCGAGTGCGCGGGCGTGGTCACCGCCGTCGGAGCCGGCGTCGACCACCTGCGGGCCGGGGACCCGGTGCTGGCGGTGGATCTGCGGGGCGGCGCCTTCGGCTCGTTCGTCACCGTGCCCGCCACCGCCGTCGCCCCGGTCCCGGCCCGGCTCGGCCCGGTCGCCGCCGCGGGCCTGCCGGTCGCGTTCCTCACCGCCTGGTACGCGCTGCGCCACGTCGGGCAGCTCGCCGCGGGCGAACGGGTGCTGATCCACTCCGCCACGGGCGGCACCGGGCTGGCCGCGATCGCGGTGGCCCGGCGGCTGGGCGCCGAGGTGCTGGCCACGGCCGGCAGCGAGGCGAAGCGCGACCATCTGCGGGAGCTGGGCATCCGGCACGTGATGGACTCCCGGTCGCTGGACTTCGCCGAACGGACCCGGGCCGCCACCGGGGGCGAGGGCGTCGACCTCGTCCTCAACTCGCTCTCCGGCGCGGCGATCGGGGCCGGGATGCGGACGCTCCGCCCGTTCGGCCGGTTCGTCGAGCTGGGGGTGCGGGACATCCTCGCCGACGCGCCGCTGGGGCTCGCCCCGTTCCGGGAGAACATCACGCTGAGCGCGGTGGACCTCATCGGCCTGCAGCGCAACCGTCCCGAGGTGTTCGCCACGGTCCTGCGGGAGGTCCTCGACGAGTTCGCCGACGGCCGGCTGATGCCGCTGCCCTGCCGGACCTTCCCGCTGTCCCGGGCCACCGACGCGTTCCGGCTCATGGCCGGGGCGGGCCACATCGGCAAGGTGGTGCTGACCGTGCCCGACGAGGGCACGGCCACGGCCGTGCTGCCCGGGGGAGCGCCCTCGGTCCGGCCGGGCGGCGCCTATGTCGTGACCGGCGGCCTGCGGGGCGTGGGCCTCGCCGCGGCCCGCTGGCTGGCGGACCGGGGCGCCGCCCATGTCGTCCTCAACGGCCGCGGCCGCCCCTCCCCCGCCGCCGAGCGGACGATCGAGGAACTGCGCGCCGCGGGCACCCGGATCACCGTCGCGCTCGGCGACATCGCCGAGCCCGGCACCGCGGAACACCTGCTGAACGCCGCCTGTGTGGACGGCTCGACGCTCCGCGGGGTCATCCACTCGGCCATGGTCCTCGACGACGCCGTCATCACCAATGTCACCGACGACCAGCTGACCCGGGTCTGGCGGCCCAAGGTCACCGGGGCGTGGCGGCTGCACGAGGCCTGCGCCGGACAGGCCCTGGACTGGTTCGTGGTCTTCTCCTCGATGGCCTCGCTGCTCGGCAACCCGGGCCAGGGCGTCTACGCCGCGGCCAACTCCTGGCTGGACGGCTTCGCCGCCTGGCGCAGCGCGCGGGGCCTGCCCACCCTCGCCGTCAACTGGGGCCCGTGGGGCCAGACCGGAGTGGCGACCGGCTTCGCCGAACGCGGTTACCGGACCATCCCCACGGAGGAGGGCTTCGAGGCCCTGGACGCGCTGCTCGCGCACGGACGCGTCCAGACCGGGGTCATCCCCGGCGACCCGGACAGCTGGATCCTCCCGTCCGGCCGGCACTCGTCGCTGTTCGGCTCGTTCGTCCCCGCCCCGGACGAGGACGGGGCGCCCGCGGCCGGACGGGCGACCGACGTGCCGACGGATCTGCGGTCCATCGCCACCGGACTGGGCCGCCGGGCCGCCCTGGAGGCGTATCTCTCCGACCACATCCGGGCGGTGCTCCGCCTCGGGGGCACCACCCTCGACCCGCAGACCCCGCTGAAGTCGCTCGGCTTCGACTCGCTGCTCGCCATGGAGCTGCGGGCCCGGCTGGAGTCCGGCCTCGGGGTCCGGCTGGCCGCCAACTTCGTCTGGAAGCACCCGACGCTCGCGGCGCTCGCCACGGGCCTGGCCCAGCACATGGGTCTGGAGCTGCGGAACGGCGAGGAGACCTTCGCCCCGGGAGCCGGCCCGGCCGGCGGAACGGAGACGTAGCGCACCCCGCGGCGCGCCTGTCCTCCGGCTCCGTCCGGACAGGCCGGGACCGGCTCCCGCTGAGGTGAGCGGCCCGGAGGACAGGCCTCGAACGCCGGGCCGTCCGGTTGGGTCGCCGGGCGGCCCGGTCCGTGCTGTCCGAAGAGGCGGGCGGTGGGTTGTGGGGGCGGCAGCCTCAGGAGGGGCTGGCGTTGCCGCAGCGGGAGACCTTCTCCTCTTCGGTCATCGGGCGGGACTGCTTTCGGAGGGCGGTGTACGTCACGTCGGCCTCGACGTCCGGGAACTCCCGCGCCGGGAGACCCTTGACGGAATCCCCTTCGTAGGACCAATTGCTGCTGCGACCGACACACAACGAGAATTGGACACATCGCTCATGTTCGGCTCACAATCCGTTCATGGGGCGTCGTTCGCCCGCCGATTCCGCGCCGCCCGCTTCCCCTGCGCAGCTCCCCCGAGGGCACCACCCCACACCCCACGGACCAGCTCACGGCGGTCGGGTACAGCGGTCCCCTCCAGGCCTCGACGCGACCGACTGGGCGCTTATTTCGGGCAGTTGACAACTCATCAAAGATATCGATGCAACCGCCACCGGTGTGCGCCAGCGTGGAAGCCCAACCCCCCGCCGCTTGTTGGATTTTCGTATTCACCACCTCATGCCACAGCAGGCATGAGATACGCCTTCCGACCTTCCAACATATCCGATTCTCTTGATGGGAGAGGGAATTACCCGCCAATTCTCGCGGGCCTTTCGGACTCATCCGGACACCGACCCCCCGCCGGACATCACCCCCGAGGACCGCGAGAGAAAGAAGGAACTCCATGTCCAGTCAGGTCGGTTCACAGCACGACGCGGCAGCGGCACTCGCCGCCGCGCCGCCCATCGTCTTCGCGGTCCTCCTGCCGACCGGCCCGGCGTCGGGCGGCAACCTGGTGACAATCGTCGGATCCGGCTTCACCGGCGCCACCGCCGTCAAGTTCGGCGCCAACCCGGCGACCAGCTTCACCGTGGTCTCCGACAACGTGATCACGGCCGTCGCCCCGCCCGGGAGCGGCACCGTACAGGTCACCGTCACCACGGCCAACGGGACCAGCAACGGCTTCCCGTACCTGTACATCGGCGTTCCGGGGCCAGTGATCGTCACGGCTGTCCCGCCCACCGGTCCGGCGACCGGCGGCAACCTGGTGACGATCGTCGGATCCGGGTTCACGGGCGCCACCGCGGTGAACTTCGGCACCACGCCGGCGACCAGCTTCACCGTGATCTCCGACAACCTGATCGTCGCGACCGCACCCCCGGGGACCGGCACCGTGCCGATCACCGTGGTCACCCCGGCCGGGACGAGCACCAGCTTCTCCTACCTGTACGTGTAGGCGCGGCAGGTCGGCCTCTGTTCTGCTGCGTGGTGGGGCCCGCCCCGGCCGGGGGGCCCCCCCCGGGGGGGTGGGGGGGGGGGCCGGGCCCCCCCCCCCCCCCAAAGCCCCCCCGGGGGGGGGGTGGGGCCCCCCCCCCCGGGGTAAACCCGG
>NZ_JBIASV010000011.1:0-47474 GCF_042891165.1 Streptomyces sp. NPDC001922
GGCGTGTCCACTACTTTAGCGGATTTCCCTGGCGGCTCATAATCGAGCCATTCGGATCTGATTCCGGCATGCCGAAATCGTCCCCGCTGGGAGATGTCCGTAGTGATGGTTGTGCCGCTTGCGGGTGGTCCGGGGTGGCCGTACGGCCTTCCCGAAGCGCTGCCCGTTCAAGCGGCTCGGGCTACGTTAGGCGGTCGTCCATCCGGAGTCAAGCCCCGCCCGGGCGTCGACGGCGTGGCGTGTGGGCCCGGTAGGGGCTCACCGTCGGGTCGCCCTCGATCCAGAACCGCCAGGGGTGGGTGGCGCCTTCGCCGCCGACGCCCGTCCGGGGGCCGTTGCGCACCCGGTCCGCGGGCGCGGGGGCGCCGGTCAGTACCCCGAGAGGAGCGTCCGGTCCGGCGCAGATGTCGAAGCCGTTGAGGCTGCGGTCCACATCCAGGGCCGTCGCCAGACGGGCGGGCCCCTTTGCCAGTTCGTTCTCCTTGCGGGCGGCGGGGCGGCGCTTCTGGGCCAGTTCGGCGCCCGTGGTGATCTCACCTGCCCGGAGGAGCACCCCGCTCGCGGTGCCCACCGGACCGCAGACGAGGTTGAGACTGAACCACATCCCATAGATGAAGTAGACGTACGCATGGCCGGGCGGGCCGAACATCGAGGCGTTTCGCTCGGTGCGACCGCGGTAGGCGTGGGAGCCGGGGTCCGTCGAGCCGTTGTACGCCTCGACTTCCGTCAGCCGCAGTTCGATCGGGCCGTCGGGGGTCGTGCGGACGAGCGTCCGGCCGAGCAGGTCGGGGGCGACCTCCAGGACGGGCCGGTCGAAGAAGTCGTGGGTGAGCGGCGTACGGTGCGGCATGGACTCCGAGCGTAGTTGAACGCGTACGGCCCGGCCGCTGGTCATGCGACCTTCCGCTTGGAAGGCTGAGGTGCGCGGAACCAGCGACGGCCGTTCCGCGTATGTACGGAGAGATCACGCGAGAATCAGGCTCTGCCTGGGAGGAAGAACATGGGCTTCAAGAAGCTGCTGGCGAGTCTGGGTGCCGGCGGGGCGTCGGTGGAGACGGTGCTCACCGAGGAGAACGTCGTGCCGGGCGGGGTCGTCCAGGGTGAGGTCCGGATCCAGGGCGGTTCGGTGGCCCAGCAGATCGAGGGCCTGACGGTCGGTCTCCAGGCCCGGGTCGAGGTGGAGAGCGGCGACAACGAGTTCAAGCAGGACATCGAGTTCCACCGGCAGCAGCTGGGCGGGGCGTTCGAGGTGCAGCCGGGGGCCGTGCACGCGGTGCCGTTCGGGCTGGAGATCCCGTGGGAGACCCCGGTGACGATGTTCCTCGGCCGTCATCTGACGGGGATGAACGTCGGCGTCACCACCGAGCTGCAGATCGCGCGCGCCGTGGACTCGGGCGACCTCGACCCCGTCAACGTGCACCCGCTTCCGGCGCAGCAGGCGATCCTGGACGCGTTCGGTGCCCTCGGATTCCGCTTCAAGAGCGCGGACCTGGAGCGCGGTCACATCCGCGGGACGCGGCAGCGGCTGCCGTTCTACCAGGAGATCGAGTTCTTCGCGCCGCAGCAGTACCGGGGGCTGAACCAGGTCGAGCTGACCTTCGTCGCGGACGACCGCGAGATGGACGTCATCCTGGAGATGGACAAGAAGCCGGGCCTGTTCACCGAGGGCAGCGACTCGTACCGGGCGTTCACCGTCGGTCTGCACTCCTTCCAGGAGACCGACTGGGCCGCTTACCTCAACCAGTGGCTCGCCGAGGTCGGCGGCCGTCGCAACTGGTTCTAGCCGCACCCGGCGCCCGTAGTCCCCGCCGCAGTTGGCTCTAGGCTCGGAGGGCAAGATCCACCGAGCAGGAGGTTTTGACGTGACCGAGCTCAAGAGGCCGCCACTTCCGCATGACTTCCACCCGTCGGTGCCCTCGTTCACCGTGGTGAGCGAGGACGTCGCGCCGGGGGCCACGCTGAGCGACGCCCAGCTGCACGCGGGCGGGAACACCTCGCCGCACCTGAGGTGGGAGGGCTTCCCCGCGGAGACCAAGAGCTTCGCGGTGACGTGCTTCGACCCGGACGCCCCGACGGGCAGCGGGTTCTGGCACTGGGTGCTGTTCGACATCCCGGCGACGGTCACCGAACTCCCCACGGGGGCGGCGGGTGGCACGTTCGAGGGGCTGCCCCCGGGTGTCGTGCACGCGCGGAACGACTTCGGCACCAAGGAGTTCGGCGGTGCGGCGCCGCCGCCCGGGGACCCGGCTCACCGCTACGTCTTCACGGTGTACGCCGTGGACACGGAGAAGCTGGGGCCGGACGCGGACGCCGCTCCGGCCGCCGTGGGCTTCAACCTCCGGTTCCACACCCTGGGGCGGGCCCAGCTGATTGCTGAGTACGGCGCCCCGGCGGGGAGCTGACCACCGGATCCGCTTCCGCCTCGGCACGCCGGTACTGCCCCGGCCACCTCTCCGGTGGCCGGGGCAGTCGTCTTTTCACCGCGCCGTCGCTCGCCGTACAGGAAATTGCGTTGTCCCGACCGGGGCATCCGGCCAGAGTTGATCCAGCCCGCCGAGCGGGGGGCGGCGCCGCGGAGCGGCACATGGACGACTGCCGGGAGGGTGGGCCGGGATGCGCGAGACCCTGGTGCTGAATGCAAGCTTCGAGCCGCTGTCGACGGTGACGCTGCGACGGGCCGTGGTGCTGGTGATGCAGGACAAGGCCGTGGTGGAGCAGGCCCATCCCGGGCTGCGGATCCGGGCCGCGGCGGTGGATCTGCCGGTGCCGCAGGTGATCAGGCTCTGCCGGTACGTCCGGGTGCCGTTCCGAAGACGGGCTCCGTGGTCGCGGCGCGGGGTCCTGGTGCGGGACCGGCACCGGTGCGCGTACTGCGGGCGCCGGGCGACGACCGTGGACCACGTGGTGCCGCGTTCGCACGGGGGCGGCGACACCTGGCTGAACACGGTGGCGGCCTGCGCCGAGGACAACCACCGCAAGGCCGACCGGACGCCGGAGCAGGCGGGGATGCAGCTGCTCGGCAAGCCGTTCGAGCCGACGCCCTCGGACGCGCTCCTGCTGGCGCTGGGCGTCTCCGGCCGGGAGGTCCTGCCCGAGTGGCTGCCCCTGCCCGCCTGAGCGGGGCCGGCCTGGCCGCCGGGGTCGTCCGGTTGCTGTTCAGCCGAGCAGCAACTGGACGATCGCGGCGATGCCGACGGCGACGATGACCCCGCGCAGCACGGTCGGGGGGAGCCGTCGGCCGACCTTGGCGCCGATCTGACCGCCGACGGCCGAGCCGGCGGCGATGAGCAGCACGGCGTACCAGTCGAAGTCGGCGACGAAGAGGAAGAAGACGGCGGCGACGCCGTTGACGATCACGGCGAGGATGTTCTTGACGGCGTTGATGCGCTGCAGGTCCTCGTGGAGCAGCAGGCCCATCAGGGAGAGGTAGAGGACCCCCTGGGCGGCTCCGAAGTAGCCCCCGTACATGCTCGCCAGGAGCAGGCCGATGAGGAGGACGGGGCCGCCGTCGGGGTGGGCGTCCGTGCCGTTCTGTTCCCGGTGCCGCTGGACGGCGCGGGAGAGCCGGGGCTGGAGGACGACCAGGACGAGGGCGATGGCGATCAGTGCCGGCACGATCGCGTCGAACGCCGCCGAGGGCAGGGTGATCAGCAGGGCCGCGCCGGTGAGTCCGCCGATGAGGGCGGTGCCGCCGAGGCGCAGGACGCGTTGGCGCTGGCCGCTCAGTTCGCGCCGGTAGCCGATGGCGCCGCTGATGGCGCCGGGGACCAGGCCGAGGGTGTTGGAGACGTTCGCGGTGATCGGCGGCAGTCCGGTGGCCAGCAGCACCGGGAAGGTGATGAGCGTGCCGGAGCCGACCACGGTGTTGATCGTGCCGGCGCCGATGCCCGCCACGAAGACGGCGACTGCCTCCCAGATACCCACGCTGCTCCCTCACTCGTGATCGGTGCCCGCTGCACCGATCATGCCCGAGGGCCGGAGGCGTCAGTCGATCGGGGGCTGCTCGCGGCGCGGAGCAGGGGTCTTGGTGATCGGGGTGCTGCCCCCGCCACCGCCGCCGCCCATGGGGCCGAAGTTGCCGATGGCCCCGCTGAGCCCCTTGAGGGCGTCGCCGATCTCGCTGGGCACGATCCAGAGCTTGTTGGCGTCACCCTCGGCGATCTTCGGCAGCATCTGGAGGTACTGGTAGGAGAGCAGCTTCTGATCCGGGTCACCGGCGTGGATGGACTCGAAGACGGTCCGGATCGCCTGGGCCTCGCCCTCGGCGCGGAGGGCCGCGGCCCGGGCCTCACCCTCGGCGCGGAGGATGGCCGACTGCTTCTCACCCTCGGCGGTGAGGATCTGGGACTGCCGGATGCCCTCGGCGGTGAGGATCGCGGCGCGCTTGTCACGGTCGGCGCGCATCTGCTTCTCCATCGAGTCCTGGATGGAGGTGGGCGGCTCGATCGCCTTGAGCTCGACGCGGTTGACACGGATCCCCCACTTGCCGGTGGCCTCGTCGAGGACTCCGCGGAGCGCGGCGTTGATCTCCTCGCGGGAGGTCAGGGTCCGCTCGAGGTCCATGCCGCCGATGATGTTGCGCAGGGTGGTGACGGTCAGCTGCTCGATCGCCTGAATGTAGCTGGCGACCTCGTAGGTCGCGGCCCGGGCGTCGGTCACCTGGTAGTAGATGACGGTGTCGATGTTGACGACCAGGTTGTCCTGGGTGATCACCGGCTGCGGGGGGAACGGCACGACCTGCTCGCGGAGGTCGATCCGGTTGCGGATGGAGTCGATGAAGGGGACGACGATGTTCAGGCCGGCGTTGAGGGTGCGGGTGTAGCGGCCGAAGCGCTCCACGATCGCGGCACTGGCCTGCGGAATGACCTGCACCGTCTTCATGAGTGCGATGAAGACGAGCACCACCAGGATGATCAGGACGATGATGATCGGTTCCATGGATGCTCTCCGTACCCCTTCGGTTGCCTGATGATCAGTCTGTCAGAGATCGGTGGTCCGCGTCGGCCGTTCCGGTCCGCCCTGGCGGAGCGTCATATGACCACGGCTGTCGCGCCGTCGATCTCGACGACGTCCACCTGCCGGCCCACTTCGTACACCTGGTCGCCGTCGAGCGTGCGGGCCGACCAGACCTCGCCCGCCAGCTTGATGCGGCCGCCGCTGCCGTCGACCCGTTCGAGCACGACGGCCTGCCGCCCGCGCAACGCGTCCACACCGCTGGCGAGTTGAGGACGCTGCTGCCGATGGCGGGCCGCGATCGGGCGCACCACGGCGATGAGCGCGACGGAGACAAGTACGAAGACCAGCACCTGGGGCACGGTCCCGCCGCCCAGCGCGGCGACGACGGCGCCCGCGACGGCTCCGACCGCGAACATCCCGAACTCGGGCATCGCGGTCACCACAAGAGGAATTCCCAGTCCGACGGCGGCGATGAGCCACCACACCCATGCATCCACGGGTTCATGGTAGGCGTGGTGACCTCGTCGCGGACAGTGGTCACTCAGGACCCGTTGACCGAAGGCATGGCCGAAAGACGGCGGTTGGGGGCGCGCGACGAGGCCGGGCCCTCGGACGGGCGGTCCGCCGGGGCGGCCGGTGGGCCACCACGGCGGGGGCCGCGGGTCAGGACAGCGGCAGCCCCTGGGCGGTCCAGCGGTGGCCGTTGCGCTCGACGACGAGCGGCAGTCCGAAGCAGAGCGAGAGGTTGCGGGAGGTCAGCTCGGTCTCGACGGGGCCGGCCGCGAGCACCTTGCCCTGGCGGATCATCAGGACGTGGGTGAAGCCCGGCGGGATCTCCTCGACATGGTGGGTCACCATGATCATGGAGGGTGCGAGCGGGTCGCGGGCGAGCCGGCCCAGGCGGCGGACGAGGTCCTCGCGACCACCGAGGTCGAGACCGGCCGCCGGCTCGTCGAGGAGCAGGAGCTCGGGGTCGATCATCATGGCGCGTGCGATCAGGGTGCGCTTGCGCTCGCCCTCGGAGAGGGTGCCGAACTTCCGGTCGAGGTAGTCGTTCATGCCGAGGACGTCGAGGAAGGCGCGGGCGCGCTGCTCGTCGACGGCCTCGTAGTTCTCGTGCCAGTGCGCGGTCATGCCGTACGCGGCGGTGAGCACGGTCTGCAGCACCGTCTGGCTGCGGGGGAGCTTGTCGGCCATGGCGATGCCGGCCATGCCGATGCGCGGGCGGAGCTCGAAGACGTCGACGCCGCCGAGCTTCTCCCCCAGGATCTGCGCGGAGCCGGCCGTCGGGAAGAGGTAGCTCGAAGCCACGTTGAGAAGGGTGGTCTTGCCCGCACCGTTGGGGCCGAGGATCACCCAGCGCTCCCCTTCGGCGACCGACCAGGAGACCTGGTCCACCAGAGCCCGGCCCTCGCGGACCACGGATACGTCCACCAGCTCCAGTACATCGCTCATGAGCGCGTTTTCTCCCATGCAGTCTCGGATGTCGCGTGTGCGCCCGGTCGGCGCAGCCCCCAGGGAAAACCTACGCCACCGCCCGACGGGGCAAGTCCCTAGGCTGGTCCCATGCTCACGGAACCTCGCTCAGGACGGCTGGCCGCATGGGGAAATGCCCTTTTGGCCGGACTTATCTCCCCCGATGACGCGGTGCACCGCGTGGTCGCGGAGGACGCTCTGCACCGGATCGACGGGCTGCCGGGCGAGGACGGTCCGGTCGGGCTCAGCCTGGGGCTGGGGCGGCTGCGGGCGCTCGGGACGACCGGACTGCGGGTGGCGCTCCCGGTCGCGGGCCATCCGCTGGGGCTGAGCGGGCCGCCGGACTTCAATGCGCGGGCGCTGGCCGCGCAGGAGGCGGTGATCGCCACCGGCGGGCATCCGCTGGGGCTGGTGCCGGAGGTGTACGAGGCGGGGCCGGGGGGTGCGACGGCCGCCGCGGACGTGCACCGCGAGGTGGTGTGGCACTGCCTGCCCGTACGGGACGCGCCGCCGGCGGACGTGCCCTCGCTGGGCGAGGCCGAGCGGGAGCTCGCGGAGGCGCTGCGGGATGCGACGGAGCTGCTGTCCCGGCTGGACGTGGCCGGATCGGGGCCCGTGGCCCAGGCCGCGCTGGAGGCCTACCGGGCGCGCTCGGAGCGCGGGCGGGAGGTGCTGGCGCCGGGCTATCCGCCGCGGGCGGTCCGGGTGCTGGAGCTGGCGCAGCGGGTGGGGGCGCTGATCGCCATCGCCCAGGGGGCACAGGGTGCGCAGGAGCACGGGAGCGCGGTGAGCGCCTCGCAGATCGCGGCGCGGGCGGAGGCGCTGCGGCCGGTGGAGCGGACGGCCCGGCGGGCCCAGGTCGCCGCGTACAACGCGTATGTGGAGGAGCGGGAGCGGCGCTGAGCGGTGACGTGCCTCCCTCGGGGTCTCCGGAGGTCCCGGGAGAGGAGGCTCGTCTTCCGGCAGCTCTGGAGGGGGTTCCTGCGGCTTCGGACGGGGTGGATGCCGGGCCGTGGTCCGCGGACCGCGGGTCTCCTGATCGCGCGTCTTCGGAAGGCAGGGACCACGAATCCCCGAGCAGCGGTGGAGACATGCGTCACGTCATGGCTGCTGCCGGCAGGGTTCGCTCACGGTCCCGGACGGACCGCGGAGGCAGACGGCGGAAGGCCCCGCGGAGCGGATCCGCGGGGCCTTCGGGCGCGAGTGCGCGTACTGATCAGCGGTTGACGGCCTCGTTGTCGAACGCCGTGTTCATCGCGCCGATCACGCTGACCGTGTTGCCGGAGACATTGACCGGGACGTGCACCGGCGCCTGAACCAGGTTGCCCGAGAGCACACCGGGCGAGCGCAGGGCCTCGCCGTTCGCGTGCGCACCGTCGGCGGCGGAGGCCACACCGGCGCCGGCGGCGACGATGCCGCCCGCGACCATGGCGACGGCAGCTGCCTTCTTCAGGTTCTTCACTTTCTTGACCCTCCTCGCGGTTGCCGCGGCCAGTCGCCGCGGCACGCCATGGAGAACGGCCCGCTGCCCGCCGGGTTGCGCCGTCCGGACTGCTTACACCCGACAGTATGAATCTCAGTCCGTCATGGAACCCGGCGCCGTGCGGTCAGCCGGTCACTCCGTGGCGTACGGCCCACAGCGCGGCCTGGGTGCGGTCCGCCAGGTCCAGCTTCATCAGGATGTTCGACACATGCGTCTTGACGGTCTTCTCGGACAGCACCAGCGCCCGGGCGATCTCCCGGTTCGAACGGCCGTCGGCGATCAACGCCAGCACTTCGCGCTCCCGTTCGGTCAGCGCGTTGCCGCGGCCCTGTGCGCCGCCCGCCACCTCCTGGGAGAGCAGGGCGCCCGCCACCTCGGGCTGTAGCAGCACGTGACCGGCGTGGACCGAGCGGATGGCCCCGGCCAAAGCCTCGGGGTCCACGTCCTTGTAGACGTAGCCGGCGGCACCGGCCCGGAGCGCGGGGACGACGGTGCGCTGCTCGGTGAAGCTGGTGACGATCAGCACCCGGGCGGGGTTCTCCCGGGCGCGGAGCTGCCGCAGGGCCTCGATGCCGTCGGTGCCGGGCATCTTGACGTCCATCAGCACCACGTCGGGGCGGAGCTCCTCGGCGCACTCGACGCCCTCCGCGCCGTCGGCCGCCTCCCCCACGACCTCGATGTCGTCCTGCACCTCCAGGAAGGTGCGCAGACCACGGCGGACGACCTGGTGGTCGTCGACGAGCAGCACACGAATGCTGCGGCGGGGTTCAGCCACCGGGCACCTCCATCTCGATCACGGTGCCCCGTCCGGGCTCCGACTCCACCGTCAGTCCGCCGCCGACGCCGCTCGCCCGGTCCCGCATCGACACCAGGCCGAGGTGGCGCCCGGCGCGGCGCACCGCCGAGGGGTCGAAGCCGCGGCCGTCGTCGGCGACCCGGAGGACCGCGCCCTGGCCGTGCCGGGCGAGGGAGACCGCGACCTCGTCGGCGGCGGAGTGCCGCAGCGCGTTGTGCAGCGCCTCCTGGGCCACCCGGAGCACCGCCTCCTCCTGGGCGGCGGGGAGGGCACGTACGCTCTGGGCCTCGAAGGTGACCCGGGCGGCGTGGGCGCGGTCGAGCACCTGCACCTGGGTGCGCAGAGTGGCCACCAGGCCGTCCTCGTCCAGGGCGGCGGGGCGCAGCTCGACCACGGCGGCGCGCAGCTCGTCGGCCGCTTCCGCCGCGAGGTCCGCGACCTGCTGGAGCTCCCCCTTGGCACGGGCCGGGTCGCGGTCCACCAGGGCCGCCGCGGCCTGCGCGGTGAGGCGGAGCGAGAAGAGCTTCTGGGCGACGGCGTCGTGGAGCTCGTGCGCCAGCCGGGCGCGCTCGCCGGCGATGGTGAGTTCGCGGCTGCGCTCGTACAGGCGGGCGTTGGTGAGGGCGATGGCGGCGTGCTGGGCGAGGATGCCGAGCAGGGCCTCGTCGTCCTCGGTGAAGCCGCAGCCCCCCTCCGGTTTGGGGCACCGCTTGTTCGCCAGGAACAGCGCCCCGAGCACCTCGTCGCCGTCGGCGACCGGCAGGCCGAGGAAGTCGGACATCTCGGGGTGCGCGCTGGGCCAGCCCTCGAACCGGGGGTCGGTGCGGACGTCGGCCAGCCGCTGCGGGGTGGCCTCCTTCAGCATGGCGGCGAGGATGCCGTGCTGGCGGGGCAGCGGGCCGATCGCCTTCCACTCCTCGTCGGAGACGCCGTCCACGACGAACTGGGCGAAGCCGCCGTGATCGTCGGGGACGCCCAGGGCGGCGTACTCGGCGTCGAGCAGCTCCCGGGCGGAGGCCACGATCGTGTGCAGCACATCACGTACTTCGAGGTGGCGGCTCATGGCGAGCAGCGCGGCGCTCACCGCGGAGAGTCCCGATCCGGGCGCGGAACCGATGGTCATGGGCTCACGGTACCGGCGGGGCGGCCCGGTGGGATCGGACCGCGGAGGCAGGGGCCTCGGTCCCCCGGCCGAGGCGGTGGAGAGCCGGAAGTCCTAGGTCCTGTCCGGTACGTCCCGGCCGGGCGGGACGGTGTCCGGCGCGCAGGCTCGTCGTGTTGCCGGGCTCGGCACGGCCCCGCTCCCGTGCTCCCCTCTCCGCCCGGCGCTCGCCCGCGCCGGACACGCCGCCCCGTCCGCCAGGGGGACGGCGCCCCGGTTCTCACAGACCTAGGCCGAAGGCCCTTGAGTTGTCCCGCCCCGTGGCCGAGGTGCCGGGCGCGGCGGCGTTCCTACGGTGAGTGCACGGTCCGCCCACGAGGGCGGCGGCACGGCGAAGGGGATGGGCCACATGCCGGTTGCGATCATCACAGGTGCGTCGAAGGGGCTGGGCCGCGCGCTGGCGGCGGCGCTGGCCGGGCGCGGCTGGGATCTGGTGCTGGACGCGCGGTCCGCGGGGCCGCTGCGGTCGGCCGCGGAGGACATCCGGGCCGGCGGGGGCCGGGTGACGGCTCTGCCGGGGGATGTGACGGACGCCGCGCACCGGGCGGATCTGGTGGCTGCGGCGCGGGCGCTGGGCGGCCTGGATCTGCTGGTCAACAACGCGAGTGCGCTGGGGGCCGAGCCGCTGGTCCGGCTGGACGCGCTGCCGGTGGCGGGCCTGCGGGCGGCGCTGGAGACGAATGCCGTGGCGCCGCTGGCCCTGGTGCGGGAGGCGCTCGTGCTGCTGCGGGAGTCCGCCGGAAGCGTGCTGTCCGTCAGCTCGGACGCGGCGGTGGAGCCGTATCCCACCTGGGGTGGCTACGGGGCCTCGAAGGCGGCGCTCGACCAGCTGTCGGCGGTACTGGCGGAGGAAGAGCCGGGACTGCGGGTGTGGTGGGTGGACCCCGGGGACCTGCGGACGGACCTCTACGCGGCGGCCGTGCCGGACGACGACCCGTCCGGCCGTCCGCTGCCGGAGAGCGCCGTTCCGGCCCTTCTCGGGCTGATCGACGGGGCGGCGCCGAGCGGCCGGTACTCCGTACCCGCGCTGCAGGCTGCGGCCCGATGACCGTGTTCGAGGCGCTGCGGGTGCCCGAGGAGCTGCTGGCCCGGGTTCCCGCCGAGCAGCGCGGCCCGGGGCTCGGCCGGGACTCGGTGCGGCTGCTGGCCGGACGGGGCGCGGAGCTGTCGCACCGGTGGTTCCGGGACCTGCCGGAGCTGCTGGACGCCGGGGACGTGCTGGTGGTGAACACCTCGCGGACGCTGCCCGCGGCGGTGGACGGTCGGCTCGGGGACGGCCGGGGTGAGCCGGTGGTGGTGCACTTCTCGACCCACGGCGGCCCGGACCGCCCGGGATCCGGGCCCGACGGGGAGTGCTGGTCGGTGGAGCTGCGGAGTCCGGACGGCAGGGGGAGCACGCTGCCGCGGACCGTGGGGCCGCGGGGCGCTCTCGTCCGGCTGCCGGGCGGGGCGCTGCTCCGGGTCGAGGAGCCGTTGAACGGGCCGGGCTCCCGGCTGTGGTGGGCCACGCTGCTGGACACGGGAGGCGGGGACGGGCCGTCGGCGCCGGGGGACGCGGGGGTGCGGCTTTCCGGTACGGGCCCGGGGTCCGGCGGGCGCGAGGGCTCCGGCGTGCAGGCGGGAGCGGGCGCGGGGCCGGGAACCGGCAAGCCGACGGGCGCCGGTACAGGGGCGGGCGCCGGTACGGGCGCCGGCGCCGGTGCTTCAGGGCCGGTCACGGGGGTGCCGGCGCTGCTGCACCGGTACGGGCGGCCCATCCGGTACCGCTACACCGAGCGGGACCAGCCGCTCTCCGCCCACCAGACGGTCTTCGCCGCGCCCTCGTCCGACGGGGACGGTTCGGCGGAGATGCCGAGCGCCGCCCGGCCCTTCACCGCCGCGATGGTGGCGGAGCTGGTCAGCCGGGGGGTGCAGTTCGCTCCGGTCACGCTGCACACGGGGGTGGCCTCGACGGAGGCCCACGAACCGCCGTACCCGGAGCGCTTCGCCGTGCCGGAGTCCACGGCCTGGCTGGTCAACGCGGCGCGGGCGGGCGGTGGCCGGATCGTGGCAGTGGGCACGACGGCGGTACGGGCCCTGGAGTCGGCGGCCTCACCGTCGGGCGTGGTGCGCCCCGCCGCCGGCTGGACGGATCTGGTCGTCACGCCGCGGCGCGGGGTCCGGGCCGTCGACGGCCTGCTGAGCGGGCTGCACGAACCGGCTGCCTCGCATCTGCTGATGCTGGAGGCCGTCGCGGGCCGGGAGGTGCTGCGCCGCAGCTATGAAGCGGCGCTGGCCCACCGCTATCTGTGGCACGAATTCGGCGATGTGCATCTGATGCTCCCCGGCTGATAAACAGGCCCGGGGCAACTTTCCCGGTCCACCGGAACGGCCCGCGGAAGACCATCCGGCCTTCTGTCGGGCCTTCCGTGCGCCTACGGGCGGCGCCCGGTCCCGTTGAACGGGCCCGGGACGGCCTCGAATCGGGCCCGGAATCGGGCCGCCATGGCCGCGGGCCGCCCCGGATCACGGCGGAGCGGAAAAAGCGGCGACGCTGGGTGCCACCGCGGATTCATCCGGTGAAATCCACCCGGGCCGAATGTGAGCCCGGGCATAGGACGCACATCACTTACGACCTCACTTAGTGGATGCATAAAGGCCGGGTGAGCGGTGCCGAAACCCGCTGGAATGCGTTCTCGGAACCCCCGTTCCAACGACTCCCGGTAGTACGTCACATCATTGCCACGGCATTTTGGGCCCGCTAAGAATTGCTCCCGTCGCAAGGCGCCGCAGATCGAAGGCGGCGCTTTCTGCCGGACGGCGAGCGAATCCCTGCCGCTCAGGGATCACCCGCTGCCGACACCGACCCGGCCTCTGCGACACCAGCTATTGGAAGAGGTCCCACGCATGCCCGTCCCCACGTTTTCTGGTTATCGCCGTCTGACCAAGACCCACCGTCTCTCCGCCGCGGGTGTCGCCGCAGCGGGCGCCGCGGCCCTGGCCTTCGCGGTCGTACCCGGTTCCGCCGAGGCCGAGCAGGCGCCCAAGGCCCAGGCGCTCTCCGCGAAGCCCGTCGCGGAGCAGCACGCCGGCAGCGTCGGCAAGATTCAGAAGGACAGCCTGACCCAGCAGTCCGCCGAGGCCGCCAAGAAGGCCCAGGCCGCCAAGGCCAAGGCCAAGGCCGAGGCCGAGCGGCAGAAGAAGGCCGCCGCGGAGATGGCGAAGAAGAAGGCTCAGCTCGCCGCCGAGGCCAAGGAGAAGGCTGCCAAGGCCAAGGCCGCCAAGGAGCGTGCCGCGAAGGAGGCCGCGAACCGGTCCAAGGCGCGCGCGGCCGTCGCCCCCAAGCAGTACCCGAACAACCTCGACGGGTGGATCCGCGAGGCCATGGACATCATGAAGAAGCACGACATCCCTGGCTCGTACGAGGGCATCCACCGCAACATCATCCGTGAGTCCGGCGGTGACCCGAACGCGATCAACAACTGGGACATCAACGCCCAGAACGGCGTTCCGTCCATCGGTCTGCTGCAGGTGATCAAGCCGACCTTCGACCAGTACCACGTCGAGGGCACCAAGAACTCGCAGTACGACCCGGTCGCCAACATCGTTGCCGCGTGCAACTACGCCGCCGACCGGTACGGCTCGATGGACAACGTGGACTCCGCGTACTGATCCGTCCGGCCCGTACGGCCGAGGCCACGCACCACCGCGATTCCAGAACGCGGAGCGTCGCATGCACGAGGGCGGCGGCAACCCCTGAGGGTTGCCGCCGCCCTTCGGCACGTCCGGAGCCCGGCAGCGCCGGCCCGGATGTGTGCCGTTACTTGCGCATGACCTCCGGCTCGTGGCGGCGCAGCAGCCTGGCCACGAGGAAGCAGCAGCCGATGCCGAGCGCGATCAGCAGGGTCATGTCGATGCCCCACTGCGCCGCGGAGTGGTCCCAGAGCGGGTCGAGGTCGGTCGGGTTCTGCGGGTCCCACGGCGGCATGAGGCGCGAGAGGTCCAGCGTCGCGCCGGCCGCACCGACCGCCCAGCGGGACGGCATGAGCCAGGCGAACTGCTCCAGACCCGGCTTGCCGAAGATCTGGAACAGCACTCCGGTGAAGACCAGCTGGACGATGGCGAACATGACCAGCAGCGGCATGGTCTTCTCGGCGGTCTTCACCAGCGCGGAGATGACCAGGCCGAACATCATCGAGGTGAAGCCGATCGCGATCACCGACAGGCACAGTTCGACCGCCGGTGGGCCGAACACCACTCCCTCTTCCGGGAGTTTGCGGACCGAGAATCCGATCGCGCAGATGATGACCGCCTGGAACGCGGTGGTCACGCCGAGCACGATCACCTTGGACATCAGATACGCGGACCGGGACAGCCCCACGGCGCGTTCCCGCTCGTAGATCACCCGTTCCTTGATGAGTTCCCGGACGGAGTTGGCCGCTCCGGAGAAGCACATCCCGACGACCAGGATCATCATGATCATGCCCGCGCCGCTGTTGAAGCGGTCGGGGGGCGTCGGGAAGGTGAGCCCGTGCTTCGCCGGGATCACCACGCTCACCCCGCCCAGGATGGCGGGCAGCAGCACCATCAGCCCGATGAAGCCCTTGTCGGAGGCGATCACCGACACATAGCGTCGGATCAGCGTCCACAGCTGGGATCCCCAGCTCTGCGGCTTGGGCGGACGGGTCTGCTGCGGCTGCACCTGGGAGGTCTGGGGGGCGACGGCGTCGAGGTCCGCGGCGTACATCTGGTAGTGCTGCGAACCGCGCCAGCGGCCCGTCCAGTCGTAGTCACGGAAGTTCTCGAAGGCCGAGAAGACATCCGCCCAGGTCGGGTAGCCGAAGAAGTTGAGGGCCTCCTCCGGCGGGCCGAAGTAGGCCACGGAACCGCCGGGCGCCATGACCAGCAGCTTGTCGCAGATCGCCAGCTCGGCCACGGAGTGGGTGACCACCAGGACCGTACGGCCGTCGTCGGCCAGGCCGCGGAGCAGCTGCATGACGTCGCGGTCCATGCCCGGGTCGAGGCCGGAGGTCGGCTCGTCCAGGAATATCAGCGACGGCTTGGTCAGCAGCTCCAGCGCCACGGAAACCCGCTTGCGCTGGCCTCCGGAGAGCGAGGTGACCTTCTTGTCCTTGTGGATGTCGAGCTTGAGTTCCCGCAGCACCTCGTCGATACGGGCCTCGCGCTCGGCCTCCGCGGTGTCACCGGGGAAACGGAGTTTGGCCGCGTACTTGAGCGCGGTGCGGACCGTCAACTCCTTGTGCAGGATGTCGTCCTGCGGGACCAGACCGATACGCTGCCGCAATTCGGCGAACTGCGTGTAGAGATTTCGGTTGTCGTAGAGGACATCACCCTGATCGGCCGGACGGTATCCGGTCAGTGCCCGCAGCAGCGTGGATTTTCCGGAGCCGGACGGGCCGATCACCGCGATGAGCGATTTCTCCGGAACGCCGAAGGACACGTCCTTGAGAATCTGCTTGCCGCCGTCGACCGTCACCGTGAGGTGGCGGGCGGAGAAGGAGACGTCACCCGTGTCGACGAATTCTTCGAGGCGGTCACCGACGAGCCGGAATGTCGAGTGACCGACACCGACGATGTCCTGCGGGCCGATGATCTGGCTCTGGACCGGCTGGCCGTTGACATAGGTGCCGTTGTGGCTGCCCAGGTCGACGATTTCGAACCGGCCGTCCGGAGTGGCCCGGAACTCCGCGTGGTGCCGGGAGACCTGGAGGTCGGAGACGACGAGTTCGTTCTCCAGCGCACGGCCGATCCGCATCACGTGGCCGGCGGCGATCCGGTGGAACGACGTCGGGCTGCGGTCACCGTTCGCCGGGCCGCCCCCGGCGGAGCCGGCGCCCTGCTGCGGGACCTGCCCCTGCCCGGACTGCGCCGCCCCGGCGTGCCCCTGCCCGGACTGCGCCTGCTGCCAGTCGGACTGCGCGGGCACCTGCCCCTGCGGGCTCTGCGCATACGGGGCCTGGGCGTACCCGGCCTGGGCCGGGGCCTGCTGGGCCTGGGCCGGGGCCTGCTGCTGGGGCCGCTGTCCCTGAGCCTGCAGGCCCTGCGCCACCCAGTCGGGCGTGGCCTGCTGCGGCGCGGCCGACGCGGACTGCCCGCCCTGCCCCGCCGACGCCGCGGCACCGCTGAGGTTCAGTCGCGGACCGTCGGTCGCGTTGCCGAGGTGCACCACCGAACCGGGTCCGAGCTCCAGCTGCTGGATACGCCGGCCCTGTGCGTAGGTGCCGTTCGTGCTTCCGTGATCCTCGATCACCCAACTCTGCCCGCTCCAGCGGATGGTGGCGTGCCGCCAGGAGACCCTGGCGTCGTCGATCACCATGTCGCCCTGCGGATCACGTCCGAGGTTGTACGCCCTGGACGCATCGAGCGTCCAGGTCCGTCCGTTCAATTCCAGTACGAGTTCCGGCACTCCATGCCCCACTAGTTGTCCCCCGAGTGACTCCCTGCCCGGGAGTCTAGGGATGGTGAACATCGTCAGGAACTATTTCAGGCTCAACACCCGAACTGAAAGTCGGGCCTTGGGAACCGGGCCCCTCGTCTGCCACGACCCGCTGAAAGGCGCCCAGAGAGCCGTATTCGCTGCGCGATATCCATGGATCGTCGCCAAACGGGCAACTCGACGGGCCGGTGGCGCCCCCGAGCGGGCTCATCGGGGCCTTCGCCGGGCTTTCACGCCGGATCCGGTGCCGCACCACGGCCGTCGGCCGGTCCGGGGGCGCAAGGGCGCGGCGCCGGGCCGGGGCGGGCGCCCGTCCCACTCCCCCGCGAGCCCGGTCCGCGGTGCGGGCGGCGGCCACGATGCGGGGCGGACGGCGGCCATGGTGCGGGGGCACCGGGCACGAGACGGAAGCCGGCCGTCAGCGTCGACATCGCGCCACGCGGCGCTGCCCCGCCGCTCCCCCCGCACCGGGCGCGCGGCCGCCCGTCCCCGCCTGCCTCCGCTCTTCCCCGCCCGGGGCGCACAGCCCGAGCACCCCGCGCACAGCTCCCGCCGTCAACCCGGCGGATCCGTACGGTGACCCACCGTGCGCACCGGCCTCCCCGCGGTCTCCCCTGTGGTGCGTGCGGTCCACGCAGGTGGTGCGTACGGGCCACGCGCCGGGCCGGATCACGTCCCGTACTGCGGGACTGCCGCGCGGCCTCCTCCGCGGCCCCGATACGGTGGGTACACCATGAGCGCATCGCAGAACGCACCCGCCACCGGGGTTCCGGGAGACGACGCCCCCACCCTGCTCGTCAAGATCTTCGGCAAGGACCGTCCCGGCATCACCGCGGGGCTGTTCGACACCCTCGCCGCCTACTCCGTCGACGTCATCGACATCGAGCAGGTCGTCACCCGGGGCCGGATAGTGCTCTGCGCCCTGGTCACGGCCCCGTCGGGCGGGGGCGACAGCGTCACCGAGGGTGAGCTCCGGGCGACCGTGCACAGCTGGGCCGAGTCGCTCAAGCTGCAGGCCGAGATCATCTCCGGCCGGGGCGACAACCGGCCCCGGGGGACGGGCCGTTCGCATGTCACCGTGCTCGGCAACCCGCTGACCGCCGAGTCGACGGCCGCCATCGCGGCGCGCATCACCGGCACCGGCGGCAACATCGACCGGATCTTCCGGCTCGCGAAGTACCCGGTCACCGCGGTGGAATTCGCCGTGTCCGGCGCGGACACGGAGCCGCTGCGGACTGCGCTGGCGACCGAGGCGGCCGCGCTGGGCGTCGATGTCGCGGTGGTCGCCGCCGGCCTCCAGCGGCGGGCCCAGCGGCTGGTCGTGATGGACGTCGACTCGACCCTCATCCAGGACGAGGTGATCGAGCTCTTCGCGGCCCACGCGGGGTGCGAGGACAAGGTCGCCGAGGTGACGACGGCCGCGATGCGCGGCGAACTCGACTTCGAACAGTCACTGCACGCCCGCGTGGCGTTGCTGGCGGGGCTCGACGCGTCGGTCGTCGACAAGGTGCGCGCGGAGGTCCGGCTGACACCGGGCGCCCGGACGCTGATCCGCACCCTGAAGCGCCTGGGATACCAAGTGGGAGTCGTGTCCGGCGGATTCACCCAGGTCACCGATGACCTCCAGGAGCGGCTGGGGCTCGACTTCGCCTCCGCCAACACCCTGGAAGTGGTGGACGGGAAGCTGACCGGCAAGGTGATCGGTGACGTGGTCGACCGGGCCGGGAAGGCTCGGCTGCTGCGGCGGTTCGCCGCCGAGGCCGGGGTTCCGCTCGATCAGACGGTCGCGATCGGCGACGGCGCCAATGACCTGGACATGCTCAACGCTGCGGGGCTCGGTGTGGCGTTCAACGCCAAGCCGGTCGTCCGCGAGGCGGCTCACACCGCCGTGAACGTCCCGTTCCTCGACACGGTGCTCTACCTGCTGGGCGTCACCCGCGAAGAGGTCGAGGCGGCGGACACGCACGCCGACTGAACGGTCCGGGGACGGCGGAGGCTTCCCCGGTACGGCCCGCGGCCCGGGCCGTCGGACTCGTGGACCCACCCCGGTGACGTCCGGGGCTTGCTCCCGGCGGCCGGGCCCCGGTCCGGTCCCCCGCACAGAGCGTCGGCCTCCACCGCCCGTCAGGGGTGAAGGCCGACGACTCAGCGGTACCGAAGGTCACTCGTGGGGCGTCCAGTAGTCCAGGAGCCTGCCGACACCGTGCTCCACCGACTTCCACGAACCGTTGAACCCGACGACGGCTATCGCGGCCGTCGGGAAGCCCTTCCGCTGCATACGGGCCAGGGCGTCCGCGTCGGCCGCTCCCGCGAGGGCGTCGGCCAGGGCGTGCATCCCGGGGTTGTGACCGATGACCATCAGGTCCTTCACGTCGTCGGGCGTCTCGTTGAGCAGGGCGATGAGCTCGCCGAGGGAGGCCTCGTACAACCGGTCCTCGTAAACGGTCTTGGGCCGCTGCGGCAGCTCGTGCACGACGAGCTTCCAGGTCTCACGGGTCCGGGCCGCGGTCGAGCAGAGGGTCAGATCGGGGTTGATGCCCATCCCGGCGATCCGGCGGCCGGCGACGGGGGCGTCCTTGCGCCCGCGGTCGGCGAGCGGGCGTTCGATGTCGGGGACCTCCGGCCAGTCGGCCTTGGCGTGGCGGAGGAGGACGATCCTGCGGGTTTCCGAGGGTCCGGGGGTGGTTTCCGGGGAAGTTGCAGCGGCGCTCATGCGTCCCAGCTTCGCATGAAACCAGCGGTGAGGCGCGGGGTGTTGAGAGCCTCACCCGTGACGGGTGATCTGCCCGCCCACCAGGGACGGTCACCCGGCGCCGGCAGGCCCGGCCGCCGGACACCGCCGGGAACCGGTCGCACGGCGGCCACCGAGGACGGGCTCAGCGGATCAGCACCGGGAGTCGGTCACGGAGCGCTGTCCGGCAGAAGCAACCGGACATGCTCCAGGATCCGGGCCGGCGCCGGTGACGGGCCGGACGCCGCGTGGGCCTCGGACGGGCCGAGGGCGAGCGCCAGCAGGGCCAGGAACGCTAGAGCGGGCAGCGCCATCGCCCACCAGGGCAACTGCCCCGCCTCCGAGCTCCGCCTCCGGGCCCCGGCCTGGGAGGGGCCGCGGACGGGGGCACCGACGACTGAGGCCCCCGGGGGCGCGTTCCGCTTCCGGTTCCGGTTCCGAGCTCCCGGCCCGGAACCGATCCGCGGACCGTTCCGCGCACCGGTCCGCGTACGGGACGACAGCGTGGGCGCCGCCATGGGACCCGCCTCCGTAGATCGCGTCGGACGGCGCGGCCGCCTGCCACGGCCGCGCCCACCGCTCGGCGCGGTGTACCTCGAACCTACGGACACGGGGCGACCGGGCCCATCCGGTGATCCACCCATGCGCCCCTGATCCCCGTCCCCTAGGGGAAGCACCGCCCACCCGGGGGCGCCGCTGCCGGCGTCTTCCGCGGGCGGGGCCCGCCGGCTCCTCGCGATCACCGGAACCCCCGCGGGCTCCTCGCGATCACGGAGATGCGGCGGTAACGGCCGGTGCCGCGCGGAGCGCGCCCCGCTTACGACCCCGCCGCGGCCGTAACGCTCAGGGGGAAGCGACGCTCGCTATCACGCCGATGACCACGGTGATGACGAGCATCAGCCCGAGGACGGCGAGCAGCTTCTTCTGGCTGTTCTGGGGGTGAGGATCCAGCACTGGCATGCGGCCAAGTCTCGCACTCCCGGCCCGGGCCACCGCCCGCGGGTCCGGCCGCAGGTCCGGCCGCAGGTCCGGCCGCAGGTCCGGCCGCGACCGCACCCGGGGCAGCCGCGGAGCCACCGCGCGCGACCGCGGGTGGCCGGGGCGGCCGGGGCCGCCAGTGGGGAACGGGACGGTCCCGGGTCACGGGACCGCCCGGCGGCCACGGGTGGCGCCCCCCATCCGTCGAGTTCGGCTCACACGCCGATTTCGTCCTCCACGAAGCGGTTCCGCCCGGCCAGCAGCCCCAGCCCGATCTGCGGCACCATCAGGCAGGCCATCAGCGCGAGGGGCTGCCCCCAGCCGCCGCTGTGCTGGTAGAGCACGCCGATCAGCAGCGGCCCCGGGATCGAGATGAGGTAGCCGACGCTCTGGGCGAAGGCGGAGAGCCGCACCACCGCCGCCCCGGTCCGGGTGCGCATCCCGATCAGGGTCAGGACCAGCGGGAACGCACAGTTGGACACCCCCAGGAGCAGCGCCCAGCCCCAGGCTCCGGCCGCCGGGGCGAGGTACAGGCCCGCGTAGCCGGTGAGTCCGCAGAGCCCCAGGCCCATGGCGAGCAGACCCTGGTTCCGCATCCGGGCGGCCAGCCGCGGCAGGACGAAGGAGAGCGGCACACCGAGCCCCATGGCCACGGCGAGCAGGACGCCGGAGGTGGCCGCCGGGACTCCCGCGTCGCGGAAGATCTGCGGCATCCAGCCCATGGTGATGTAGGCGGCCGTCGCCTGGAGGCCGAAGAAGCAGGCGAGGGCCCAGGCGGTGCGGCTGCGGACGATGCTGCGGCCCGCGGCGCGGGGGCCGTCGCCGGCCCCGCCCTGCCCGGGAGCCGGTGCGGAGTCCCGCCCGTGAGCCCGTGCGGCTGCCGCGCCGCGGTCGCGGTCGCGGACCAGCGGCAGCCAGGGCAGGACCGCGATCAGGGCCGGGACGGCCCACACCACGAGCCCCATGCGCCAGCTGTCCCCCAGCACGCCGGCCACGGGCACGGTGACGGCCGCGGCGAGGGCGGTACCGAGGGCCAGCCCCATGGAGTAGAGGCCGGTCATCGTGCCGACGCGGTCGGGGAACCAGCGCTTGACGATCGCCGGCATCAGCACGTTGCTCACGGCTATGCCCGCGAGGGCGAGCGCGCTGGCGGCGAGGAAGCCGCCGGTGGTTCCCGCGAACGGGCGGATCAGCAGGCCCGCCGCGATGGCCGCCATGCCCGCGCCGACGACGGCGCCGGCGCCCCAGCGGCGCGCCAGCCGGGGTGCCGCGACCCCGAAGACCGCGAAGCACAGCGGCGGCACCGAGGTGAGGAGCCCGGCGACCGTACCGCTCATCCCGAGGCCGTCCCGGACCTCCTCCAAGAGGGCTCCGAGGCTGGTGATGGCGGGGCGGAGGTTGAGGGCGGCGAGCACCATCCCGACGACGACCAGCCGTGTCAGCCAGCCGGGCACGGCCGGCTGCGCGCCGTCGGTCGGCTCGGCGCGGGAGGGCTCGGTGGCGGTGGATCGGTCAGGGCTGAGGGTGGAGGTGTCGTCGGCCATATGCGCCATCATAGAATCATGGGATGATTGCCTGTCCAATCGATTCGGCTCATGGCCGCTCCCCTCGCCGGGACCGCTCCCATCACGCCGCCCCTTCCGACAGACTCGACCCGGCACACCGATCCGACCGACCCGACCGTTCTGGAGAGCCATGCCGCTGACCAGCCCCCGGCGTTCCGCGCTCGTCGACCAGGTGATCACCGAGCTGCGGAAGCAGATCGCCTCCGGCGAGTGGCCCGTCGGCTCCCGCATCCCCACGGAACCCGAGCTGGTCGAGCAGCTGGGGGTGGCCCGGAACACCGTCCGCGAGGCGGTACGCGCCCTCGCCCACAACGGGCTGCTGGACATCCGGCAGGGCTCGGGCACCTATGTGGTCGCGACGAGCGAGCTGGCCGGGGTGATGCAGCGGCGCTTCGCGGACGCCGCCCCGCGGCACATCGCCGAGCTGCGGAGCACGCTGGAGTCGTCGGCCGCCCGGCTGGCCGCGGAGCGCCGCACCGAACGCGACCTCGCGCAGCTCGACATCCTTCTGGAGCGGCGCGACACCGCCTGGGAGTCGGGCGACATCGAGGCCTTCGTGGAGGCCGACGCGACCCTGCACCTGGCGGTGGTCGCGGCCTCCCACAACGACGTGATGACCACGCTCTACGCGGATCTGCGGGACGTCCTCCGGGACTGGCTGCGGAGCGATGTGCCCCATGCGATGCGCCCCGAGGACTACATGGAGCACGCGCGGCTGGTCGAGGCCATCCGTGCCGGTGACGCCGACGCGGCGGGCGCGGAGGCGGCGGGGTACGCCCTGGCGTGCCACCGCGAGCGGATGGCCGCCGACGGCCGCTGACCTCACGGGGCCCGGCCGGGGGACGCCCGGGCCCGGCCGCCCCGGGAAATGTCCGGGTGCCTGTCGCGGACGCCCCGGTCAGCGGGCCGCCCACGTCCCGGCCCCCGTGCCCCGGACCCCGCCTCACCACGGTCAGTCCCCGAGGGCCCGCCTGCCGCCCGCCGTCACCGCGGTGCCGGGGTGTGCGTGATCCAGACGGCGCGTATGTCCATCCAGCAGCGGTCCTCCAGCTCGACGGTCCTGGCCGGGCCGACGTCCACCGGCTTGCCGTCCACATCCGGGTCCCACCACCGGTCGCACTCGATGTGCAGCTGGATCAGGTCGCTCTCCGGGTACGGGTTGTGGCAGGCCACCACGGCCCGCGACCCCTCGACCCGGGTCCGGCACTCCGCGCGGTACGGCGGCCAGGGCTCACGGTCCGGGCCCGGGCGCGCCGGACGGGGCGTACGGGAGGCGCCGGCGTCCGGAGCCGCGATGGCGGCGGCGGACGACGGGGAGATCACAGCTGCGGAGAGGACCAGCACCGCTGCGGCGGCACGACGGAGAACACGCACTTCGGGGGACCTCCTCGGCCGTACTGCGGGAACGCCGCGGCTGCACCACAAGGGGTCGTACCTCACCAGGGTCCCCGGCGCCGGGGAGCGGCGCCCGGGGTACTGGGCCGAACGGGCGACGCCCCGGCCCGCGCGGTTGCGCGGGCCGGGGCGTCGGTGCCGGTCGGGCGGGTTCCGGAGGTCAGGCGCCCATCATGTGCACGCCACCGTCGACGTGCACGATCTCGCCGGTGGTCTTGGGGAACCAGTCGGAGAGCAGGGCGACGACGCCGCGGCCCGCGGGCTCCGGGTCGGAGAGGTCCCAGCCGATGGGGGCGCGGGTGTTCCACACGTCGGCGAGCTCCTCGAAGCCCGGGATGGACTTGGCGGCCATCGACTTGATCGGGCCCGCGGACACCAGGTTGCACCGGATGTTCTTCGAGCCCAGGTCACGGGCGAGGTAGCGGGAGGTGGCCTCCAGCGCCGCCTTGGAGACGCCCATCCAGTCGTACTTCGGCCAGGCCATCTGCGCGTCGAAGTCCATGCCGACGACCGAGCCGCCGCGCTTCTCCAGCAGCGGGAGCAGCGCCATGGTCAGCGACTTCAGGGAGAACGCCGAGACCTCGACCGCCGTGGCGACCGACTCCCACTCGGTGTTCAGGAAGTTGCCGCCGAGCGCGTCCTGCGGCGCGAAGCCGATGGAGTGCACGACACCGTCGAGGCCGATGCCCTCGCCGAGGTGCTCGGCGACCTTGTCGGCGAGGCCCGCGAGGTGCTCCTTGTTCTGCACGTCCAGCTCGATGACCGGGGCGGGCTTGGGCAGCCGCTTGGCGATGCGCTCCACCAGGCTGAGCCGGCCGAAGCCGGTGAGCACGACCTCGGCGCCCTCCTCCTGAGCGAGCTTGGCGACGTGGAAGGCGATCGAGGAGTCGGTGAGGACTCCGGTGACGAGGATGCGCTTGCCGGCGAGGATTCCACTCATGTGATCAGTGACCCATGCCCAATCCGCCGTCAACCGGGATGACGGCTCCAGTGATGTACGAGGCGTCGTCCGAGGCGAGGAAGCGCACCGTGGCGGCGATCTCCTCGGGCTGCGCGTAGCGGCCCAGCGGCACCTGGCCGACGATGCCCTCACGCTGCTCGTCGGTGAGGGCCTTCGTCATGTCGGTGTCGACGAAGCCGGGGGTGACGACGTTGAAGGTGATGTTGCGGGAGCCCAGCTCACGGGCGAGCGAGCGGGCGAATCCGATCAGGCCGGCCTTCGAGGCGGCGTAGTTGGCCTGACCCGCCGAGCCGAGGAGGCCGACCACCGAGGAGATGAGGACGACGCGGCCCTTCTTGGCGCGCAGCATGCCGCGGTTGGCGCGCTTCACGACCCGGAAGGTGCCGGTCAGGTTGGTGTCCAGGACGGCGCTGAAGTCCTCCTCGGACATCCGCATCAGGAGCTGGTCGCGGGTGACGCCCGCGTTGGCCACCAGCACCTCGACCGGGCCGTGCTTCTCCTCGATCTCCTTGTAGGCCTGCTCGACCTGCTCGGGGTCCGTGATGTCGCAGCGCACGGCCAGGAAGCCGGCGGGCGGCTCCCCGGACCGGTAGGTGATGGCGACCTTGTCGCCGGCGTCGGCGAAGGCGCGGGCGATGGCGAGGCCGATGCCCCGGTTTCCTCCGGTGACGAGAACCGAGCGGCTCAACGGATCACCCTTTCGATAGCGGTCAGGTACCCAAAAACTATCGGTCTGGGAGGCGCCACGGAGAATCGACCCCCGACAGGGGGATCACCCGGTCACTGTTGGATCCCTACAGAACCCCCACGCTCGGGACGCCATCGCCGCACGGCGCGGAGCGGCGTCAAAACTCATCCGTCGCATCACTCGGACAGTTGGCCTCCGCACCCTTGCCACTGAGGAGGCCGGCCCCACGGCCGGGAATGCCGCTCATGGGAGAACGGATGACCGCCCCAGCCTCGGAGCAGCCCCGCATCCCCCGGCCTCCGGCGACCGTGACCGCGCTGCGCCAGGCTGTTGCCCAGATCGCCCCGGCCGCGCTGCCGCCGTTCACCCGGGAGCTCGACCAGGCTGCGGACCAGGCCAGGCAGGGCTCCGACCTGACACTTCTCCAGCAGTTCACCGCACGCTGGGCCGTCCATGTGGAGATCCAACGTCGTCCGGTCGTTGCCGCCCGGTTCCGTGAACTGGAGGACCTGGCGGCGGCGGGCGACGCGACCGCGGCCGGGCGGCGGCCGAGCTCGGCCGCATCCCGGACGAAGCCCGGGCCGCCCTCTCCCAGGGCGAGCGGTGAGCGGTTCCCTGGACCCGGCGTGACGACCTACGGCGACCCGTCCGCGGCATCAGTCCGTCATGCCGGGCGCCAGAACCACCAGTCCGGCCTCGCGAGCCGCATCGAGCATCCGCTTGTCGTAGGAGATCAGGGAATCGAGCGCCTCTCCTACGGTCAGCGCACTCGCCACATGGATGGCGTCCAGGGAACGCAGCGAGCCCGGCACCCTGGCAGCCAGGTTCCGGACCTCCTCGGTGAGGAGGATCTCGGTCACCATGCCGTCCAGGTCCGTCAGGGCGTTCGGGAACGACCCCACCATGTCCAGGTGGCGGACCGTTTCCACGAACCCCACGCTGCTCGTGGCCATCGGGACACCGGGGCGAGCAGCCAGCGCGCTGCGCAGCGCCGAGGAATGGTGCCGGCCGGTCAGCAGGGTCAGCAGGGCTGAGGAGTCCATGTAGATCAACGGTCGTCCTCCTCACGTTCCGCGAGAAGCGAGAGGACCGGATCGGGCGCATCCGGGGGGAGGTCGTACCGGGGCAGGCGATCGAGATCGGAGGTCGTGGCGCCCTTCAGGCGGATCTTCCCCTGAGCCACCAGGTCGGAGTAGCGGGCCACGGGTCCGGAGCCCGGAAGCAGTATGGCGATGACATTGCCATGGCGCGTGACCTGGACTGCTTCCCCCTTCTCCACACGGGCGAAGACGGCGCTGGGGTTGTAGGAGAACTCTCGGACCGAGATGGTGCTCATCGGGTCTTCCTCCCGTGGAGCGGATGTGTACCTACACTCAGGAAATTGTACCCACGCCGTGCTGCTCGCGCCGTCCATGCCGCGCGCCGGTGCCGACCGCCACCCGAGGTTCACGATGTGAATCTCGGGCTCGCGCCGCACCTGACGGATGGCCCCGCACCGTCCGCCCCGTCCGCGCCCGGAAAATGCAGCCGCCGCAAGCGGCTTCTGCGGCATGATCGGGGCAACGACCCCGGGAGGATGACGTGCCCCATTCCATCGACGAGTCCTTCTTGGCGCTGCCGCTCCGCACGCTCGCGGACGCGGCGCTCGCCCGTGCCCGCGCGCTGGGCGCCGAGCACGCGGACTTCCGGTTCGAGCGGGTGCGCAGCGCCGCGTGGCGGCTGCGGGACGCCCGGCTCGCGGGCTCGTCCGACACCACCGACCTGGGATACGCGGTGCGCGTGGTGCACGGCGGCAGCTGGGGCTTCGCCTCCGGGGTGGACCTGACGCCGGACGCCGCCGCCGCGGTGGCCGACCGGGCTGTGGCCATGGCGAAGCTCTCGGCGGAGGTGATCACCGCCGCCGGATCGGACGAGCGGGTGGAGCTGGCGGACGAGCCGGTGCACGCGGACCGGACCTGGGTCTCCTCCTACGAGACCGACCCGTTCGACGTCTCCGACACCGAGAAGCGGGAGCTGCTCGCCGAGTGGAGCTCCCGGCTGCTGGCGGCCGACGGCGTGGCGCACGCGGACGCCTCGCTGCTGACGGTGCGGGAGAACAAGTTCTATGCGGACACCGCGGGCACCACGACCACCCAGCAGCGGGTCCGGCTGCATCCGCAGCTCACCGCGGTCGCCGTGGACCCGGAGAGCGGTGAGTTCGACTCGATGCGGACGATCGCCCCGCCGGTCGGGCGCGGCTGGGAGTACCTGACCGGCACCGGCTGGGACTGGGACGCGGAGCTGGACCGACTGCCGTCGCTGCTGGCGGAGAAGATGCGGGCGCCGAGCGTGGAGGCCGGCGCGTACGACCTGGTCGTCGACCCGTCGAACCTCTGGCTGACCATCCACGAGTCCATCGGCCACGCCACCGAGCTGGACCGGGCGCTGGGGTACGAGGCGGCGTACGCGGGGACCTCGTTCGCCACCTTCGACCGGCTCGGCGAGCTCCGGTACGGCTCCGAGCTGATGAACGTGACCGGGGACCGGACCGCCGAGCACGGCCTGTCGACCGTCGGCTACGACGACGAGGGCGTGGCCGGGCAGTCCTGGGACCTGGTCAGGGACGGGGTGCTGGTCGGCTACCAGCTCGACCGCCGGATCGCGAAGCTGACCGGCTTCGAGCGCTCCAACGGCTGTGCGTACGCGGACTCCCCCGGCCATGTGCCGGTGCAGCGGATGGCGAACGTCTCGCTCCGTCCGGCGCCGGACGGGCCGTCCACCGAGGAGATGATCAGCGGGGTGGAGCGCGGCATCTACGTCGTGGGCGACAGGTCCTGGTCGATCGACATGCAGCGCTACAACTTCCAGTTCACCGGGCAGCGGTTCTTCCGGATCGAGAACGGCCGGCTGGCCGGGCAACTGCGGGATGTCGCCTACCAGGCGACGACGACCGACTTCTGGGGATCGATGACCGCGGTCGGCGGTCCGCAGACCTATGTGCTCGGCGGGGCGTTCAACTGCGGCAAGGCGCAGCCGGGCCAGGTGGCGGCGGTGTCGCACGGCTGCCCCTCCGCACTGTTCCGCGGCGTCAACATTCTCAACACCACGCAGGAGGCAGGCCGATGACCCGCACGACCCAGCCGCATGAGGTCGTGGAGCGCGCCCTCGAACTCTCCCGTGCCGACGGCTGTGTGGTGATCGCCGACGAGGGGTCCAGCGCGAACCTGCGCTGGGCGGGCAACTCGCTGACCACCAACGGCGTGACGCGCGGCCGGACGCTGACCGTCGTCGCCCTGGTGGACGGGGCGGAGGGCACCGCGTCCGGCGTGGTGTCCCGGGCGGCGGTCACCGCGGACGATCTGGAGCCCCTGGTGCGGGCGGCCGAAGCGGCGGCCCGCGATGCGGGGCCCGCCGAGGACGCCCGCCCGCTGGTCGAAGGGGTGCCCGCCGCCCCGGACTTCACCGAGGCGCCGGCCGAGACCTCGTCCGCCGTCTTCTCCGCGTTCGCGCCCGCGCTCGGGGAGGCGTTCGCCCGGGCCCGGGACGGCGGACGGGAGCTGTACGGTTTCGCCAACCACCAGGTCGTCTCCAGCTATCTGGGCACCTCGGCGGGGCTGCGGCTGCGGCACGACCAGCCCACCGGCACCCTCGAACTGAATGCCAAGTCCCCGGACCGCACCCGTTCGGCGTGGGCGGGCCGGGCCACCCGGGACTTCACCGATGTCGATCCGGCCGCGATGGACGCGGAGCTGGCCCGGCGGCTGGCCTGGGCCCAGCGGCGGGTGGAGCTGGACGCCGGGCGGTACGAGACGCTGCTGCCGCCGACGGCCGTCGCGGATCTGCTCGTCTATCAGCAGTGGTCCGCCACGGCGCGGGATGCGGTCGAGGGCCGTACGGTCTTCAGCAAGCCGGCGGGCGGTACCCGGCTGGGCGAGAAGCTGTCCCCGCTGCCGCTGACGCTGCGCAGCGACCCGCACGCGGCCGGGCTGGAGTGCGCGCCGTTCCTGCTGGCGCACGCCTCGGGTGACGACGCGTCGGTCTTCGACAACGGCCTGCCGCTGGAGCCCACCGAGTGGATCAGTGAGGGCCGGCTGAGCCGGCTGGTCACCACCCGGCACACCTCCAAGGTGACCGGCATGCCGGTGGCCCCGCCGACCGACAATCTCATCCTGGACGGCGGCGGCGAGCAGTCGCTGGAGGAGATGGTCGCCGGGACACGGCGGGGGCTGCTGCTGACCTGTCTCTGGTACATCCGGGAGGTCGATCCCGCGACGCTGCTGCTCACCGGGCTCACCCGGGACGGTGTCTACCTGGTGGAGAACGGCGAGGTCGTCGGGGAGGTCAACAACTTCCGCTTCAACGAGTCGCCGGTCGACCTGCTGTCCCGGGTCACGGAGGCGGGGTGCACCGAGCCGACGCTGCCGCGGGAGTGGGGCGACTGGTTCACCCGGGCCGCGATGCCCGCCCTGCGGGTTCCGGACTTCCATATGAGCTCGGTCAGCCGGGGCGTCTGACGGAAGCGGACCGTTCACCTGCCGGACCGGGCCGGCCCCCGGCCCGGTCCCTGGCCGGGCACCGCGGCTCGGCCGGGCACCGCGCCCGCGCCGGCCCCGGGGGCGGCCCGGCAGCGCCTCCCCTTCCCGCCGGCTCGGCCGGGGCGCGGTGCCCGGCCGAGCCGCGGTGCCCGACCAAATAGAATTCACCCCGTCCACCTGTCCGTCCCGATCCCCTCCAGGAACGTCATGACACGCCTCGGCGACTCCGTCGCTCGCACCAGTGCACTGCTGGCGCAGGACCTCTCCTCCGACAAGACCGTGGAGCAGCTGCTCACGGAGACGAAGGCGAGGCGCTATCTCGACCTGTCGGACCTGTCGGCGAAGGACCAGGCGGAGCTGATCGCCCGGCGCACGGTGGATGTGATCCCGTCGGTCAGCAGGCTGGCGGAGCGGATCGAGGAGCGCCGGGCCGAGGGCCGGGGGCTGAGCCTCAAGCTCGGCATCGACCCCACCGCGGCCGATGTGCACCTCGGCCACACCGTCCCCATGATCATCCTCAGCCGCTTCCAGCGCATGGGTCACGATGTCACCCTGCTGATCGGTGACTTCACGGCCAAGATCGGCGACCCGTCGGGCCGGACGGCCGAGCGGCCGCCGCTGACGGACGAGGACATCGCCGCGAACCTGGCCGGTTACCGGGAGCAGGTGCGGCCCTTCTTCGACTTCGAGAAGGTCGGCTTCCGGCAGAACAGCGAGTGGCTGGCGCCGTACACCTTCCCGGAGCTGCTGGGCCTGCTCTCCCAGGTGCCGGTCTCGCAGCTGCTCCAGCGCGACGACTTCCGCAACCGGCTCGCGGACGGGTCCGGGCTGACGATGTCGGAGCTGCTGTACCCGATCGCCCAGGGCCTGGACTCGGTGGCGCTGGAGTGCGACGTGGAGCTGGGCGGCGCGGACCAGCTGCTGAACCTGCAGATGGGCCGCAAGCTGATGGAGCTGCGGGGACAGCAGCAGCAGCTGGTCGTCACCATGCCGCTGATCGAGGGCACGGACGGCTCGGGCGCCAAGATGTCCAAGTCCAAGGGCAACTACGTCGGTCTGACGGCGACCGCGGAGGACGTCTTCGGCAAGATCATGTCGGTGCCGGACCGGCTGATGGAGCCGTACCTGAAGGCGTGGACCGAGTGGACGGACGAGGAGATCTCGCTCGCGCTGTCCCGGATCGAGGAGAAGTCGCTGCACCCCATGGACCTGAAGAAGGTCCTGGCGGGTGAGGTCGTGGCGGCCCTTTACGGCGTGGACGCCGCGATGGCGGCTCGCGCGGGCTTCATCGCCCAGTTCTCGAAGAAGAGCTTCACCGAGGTCGAGTCGCTGCCGTCGGTCGACGCCGCGGAGCACGGCGGGGAGACCGTGGCGACGGTGCTGACCAAGGTGCTGGAGTTCACCCAGAGCGCCTCGGCGGCCCGCCGGCTGGCCAAGCAGAACGGGCTGCGGCTGGTCGTCGAGACCGGGACCGGCCAGCAGACGGCCGTCCTGGACGAGGCGGCCGCCACCGGCCCGCTCGGGGAGGTCGTCCCGCGGGTGCTGGCGGAGAAGGGTCTCAGCGGCACCGTCTACCTGAAGGCCGGACGGAAGATCGCCGAGATCCGGGGGCTGTAGCCACCGCGGGCACGACGGCGTACGGCGACGGCGGCGGGACGCAGGGCGCGTCCCGCCGCCGTCGGCCGGTCAGACGGTGTGTCTCCGGCCGCGCATCTGTACCCACAGCGGGGTGCCCAGGGCCACGATCAGCACGGCTCCGGCGATCTGCAGCAGATGGCGGCCCCAGTCGATGCCGCTCGTCTCGGCGATGCCGAGAGCACGGGCCACGGCGTTGCCGATGAGGCTGCCGATGATGCCGAACACGATGGTCAGCCAGACGGGGATGTTCTGCCGGCCGGGCAGGATCGCCCTGGCCAGCACCCCCAGTACGAGTCCGACGACGATGGCCCACAACCAGCCCATGGCTGCCTCCTCGCGCCGCGCGGTAGGACGCGGACAGGAGGTGCCGACGGGTCGGGCCGGCACCCCTCACGGCCAGTTTCGGCCCGGCCGCGGTGCGGCGCACCCCGGGGGCGCGGCGCTCCGGCCGGGCCGCCGCGGCGGCCGGTGCCCCGTCCTCCGTCCGGGGCGCCCCCGTCCCGGCGGACCGGCACCGGGGCGCGCCCGGAAGGCCTGACCCGGGTGCGTGGACGGCGGTGGCACGGCGTACCGTTGAAGATGTCCGGACCTTTCAGGCTCGGCACGGGATGTCAGGTGGTGGAACGTGAGGCGGAAGCAGCACGGCGACGGGGTCTTCCGGATCACGGGAGCCCGTCAGGGGCTGGCCGAGGACGTACGGGGCCGGCAGCGCCGGTACGTCATCTCGATGCTGGTGCGCACCGTGTCGTTCCTGCTGGCGGTCGTGCTGTGGAACGTGGAACGGCCGGTGGCGATCGTCGCTCTGGTGCTGGGCTTCGCGCTCCCGTACATTGCCGTGGTGATCGCCAACGCGGGCCGGGAGAACGCTCCTTCGCTCCCCTCGACGTTCATTCCGCCGCCCGAGCGGCCCGCGCTGAACCGCGGTACGGAGGAGGACGGGGCGCACGAGGCCCCCGGGGCGTCCGGTGCGGAGCGCGACCAGCAGCCGCAGCAGCCCCGCTGAGCTGCGAGGATCGCCAAAGCTCAAGAAAAGCTCAGATCAATCCTGCGGATCGGGTGCACCCGCCAGGGTCCCCCGTGACATACTTCGTACGCGCTCCGCATCCCCCGTCGGAGCGACGGACCGACGCCGGGCGGCTCCCCCCGTGGCTGCCCGGCGTCGCCATGTTCCGGGCCGTCCGGCCCCCGCGCGCCGCCCCTGCCCCGGGATGATGCAGGCTTGGCCGTGTGACTGACACTTCTCCGATCTGCTCGGCCAAGGGCTGCCGTGTCCCCGCGGTGTGGGTACTGGCCTGGAACAACCCCAAGCTGCACACACCGGACCGCCGGAAGACCTGGCTGGCGTGCGAGGAGCACCGCGAGCATCTGTCGTCGTTCCTCGGGGTGCGGGGCTTCCTGAAGGAGGTCGTGGCCCTGGAGGAGTGGGAGCGGCGCTCCGAGGCCGAGTGACCGGAGGCCGGGCGACGGGACGCCGAGTCGCCGAACGTCGCGTGGCAGGGCGGTAGGTGACGGAGCGCCGGGTGCGGGCCGCCGAGTGATCCCCGCGTCGGGCGCCGGAGGGCCGATACGTCGCCGGTCCGGACGTCGCCGGAGGGCGGAGCCCGGAGGGCCGGCGCGGGACCCGGGTGCCGGAGAGCGCGGAGGGCTGCGACAGAGCCCGGGATCGCGGGTGAGGCGGTCGTTCAGCCGCCGATGGCCGACATCGGGCGCTCCGGCTGGAGGAACCACGGGTCGTCCAGCCCCGATCCGGCCTTCTTGCCCCACATCGCCGTCCGCCACAGCCCGGCGATCTCCTCGTCCGTGGCGCCGGAGCGCAGCGCGCCGCGCAGATCCGACTCCTCCCGGGCGAACAGGCAGGTCCGGACCTGGCCGTCGGCGGTGAGCCGGGTGCGGTCGCAGGCCCGGCAGAAGGGGCGGGTGACGGAGGCGATGACGCCGACCCGGGCCGGCCCGCCGTCGACCAGCCAGCGTTCGGCGGGGGCGGAGCCGCGCCGCTCCTCGCCCTCGGGGGTGAGCTCGAAGCGGGTCCGCAGGCTCTCCAGGATCTGCGCGGCGGTGATCATGCCGTCGCGCTTCCAGCCGTGCTGGGCGTCGAGCGGCATCTGCTCGATGAAGCGCAGTTCGTAGCCGTTCTCGACGGCCCAGGACAGCAGGTCGGGTGCCTCGTCGTCGTTGAGGCCGGGCATCAGGACGGAGTTGACCTTGACGGGGGTGAGGTCCGCCTCGCGGGCGGCCTCCAGGCCGCTGAGCACGTCGTCATGGCGCTTGCGCCGGGTCAGCGCCTGGAAGACGTCGGGGCGCAGGGTGTCGAGTGAGACGTTGACCCGGTCGAGCCCGGCGTCCTTCAGGGCCCGGGCGGTGCGCTTCAGGCCGATGCCGTTGGTGGTGAGGGACATCCGGGGGCGCGGTTCAAGGGCGGCGCAGCGCTCGACGATGCCGACGAGCCCCGGCCGCAGCAGCGGCTCGCCGCCGGTGAAGCGGACCTCGTCCACGCCGAGGGTGGTGACGGCGATGCGGATCAGCCGGACGATCTCGTCGTCGGTGAGCAGGTCGGGCTTGCCGAGCCACTGCAGGCCCTCTTCGGGCATGCAGTAGGTGCACCGCAGGTTGCACCGGTCGGTGAGCGAGACACGCAGATCGGTGGCGACCCGGCCGTAAGTGTCGACGAGCATGGTTGCGGCCCCTCCCACGGATGCTGCGGACCAGCCTGACGAGGACGTCCCCCGTCTTTGCAGCCTACGCGATCGGTCCGATCATCAACAGTTCGTTGAATCCGGGGCGGTCACGTTCCGTGGGAGGGGCCGGCCGGAGCCCTTCGGCGCCTCACGGTTCTCCTGCCCTGTGCCCGCCCGGGTCGCGCGTTCACAGGGCAAGGCCCCTCAGTGCGCGCCGGTTCCGGTGAGCGAGCGGACCTCCAGCTCCGCGTACTTGGCCTCGTCCGGCTGCTCCCCGGACAGGACCGAGCCCAGCCAGCCGAACAGGAAGCCCAGCGGGATGGAGATCAGGCCGGGGTTCTCCAGCGGGAACCAGTGGAAGTCGACGCCCGGGAACATCGAGGTCTCCTTGCCGGAGACCACCGGCGAGAAGAGCACCAGCAGCACGGACACGGACAGGCCGCCGTAGATCGACCACAGGGCGCCCCGGGTGGTGAAGCGCTTCCAGAACAGGCTGTAGAGGATGGTCGGCAGGTTGGCGGAGGCCGCGACGGCGAAGGCCAGCGCCACCAGGCCGGCGACGTTGAGCTTGCCCGCGAAGATGCCCAGCCCGATGGCGACGGCGCCGATCGCGACCGCCGAGATCCGGGCCGAGCCGACCTCCTCCTTCTCGGTCGCCTGCCCCTTGCGGATGACATTGGCGTAGATGTCGTGGGCGAAGGACGAGGACGAGGCGAGGGTGAGTCCGGCGACGACCGCGAGGATGGTGGCGAACGCGACCGCCGAGATCACCGCGAGCAGGACGGCGCCGCCGGTCGAGCCGCTGCCGCCGCCGACCTGCTCGGCGACCAGCACGGCGGCGGTGTTGCCCGCCGGGTTCGACTTGGTGATCGTCTCCTGGTCGAGGAGGGCCGCGGCACCGAAGCCGAGCACGATCGTCATCAGGTAGAAGCCACCGATGATCCCGATCGCCCAGATCACCGACTTCCGGGCGGCCTGGGCGCTGGGCACGGTGTAGAAGCGGATCAGGATGTGCGGGAGCCCGGCGGTGCCGAGGACCAGGGCGACGCCCAGCGAGATGAAGTCGATCTTCGACGTGGCGGTGGCGCCGTACTTCAGGCCCGGTTCGAGGAAGGCGGAGCCCTTGCCGCTGTTCTCCGCGGCGGCGCCGAGCAGCTGCGAGATGTTCCAGTCGAACTTGCTCAGCACCAGCAGGGTGATCAGCAGGGTTCCGGCGATCAGCAGGACCGCCTTGACGATCTGCACCCAGGTGGTGCCCTTCATCCCGCCCACCGTCACGTAGAGGATCATGATGATCCCGACCAGGACGACGACCAGGTTCTTGCCGGCCTCCCCGGTGATGCCGAGCAGCAGCGCGACGAGCGCGCCGGCGCCGACCATCTGCGCCAGCAGATAGAAGATGGACACCACGATGGTGGAGACCCCGGCCGCGGTCCGCACCGGCCGCTGCCGCATCCGGAACGCGAGCACATCGCCCATCGTGTAGCGCCCGGAGTTCCGCAGCGGTTCGGCGACCAGCAGCAACGCCACCAGCCAGGCCACGAGGAACCCGATGGAGTAGAGGAATCCGTCGTAACCGGAGAGCGCGATGGCGCCCGCAATGCCCAGGAAGGACGCGGCCGACATGTAGTCGCCGGAGATGGCGAGGCCGTTCTGGAAGCCGGTGAAGGAGCGGCCGCCGGCGTAGAAGTCGGTGGCGTCCTTGGTCTGCCGGCCGGCCCAGACGGTGATGCCCAGGGTGGCGGCGACGAAGACCGAGAACAGCGTGATGATCAGGGTGCGGTGTTCACCGGCCCCGTCGGCCGCGAGGTGCAGCGCCGGGCTCATGCGTCGCCCTCCAGACGGGACTTGATGGCCTCGGCCCGGGGGTCGAGCCGGGTGGCCGCGTGCCGCGCGTACCACCAGGCGATGAGGAAGGTGGTGACGAACTGGGCGACGCCGAGGACGAGGGCGACGTTGATGTTGCCGAGCACCTTGGTGCCCATGAGGCCACCCGCGTAGTTGGACAGCAGGACGTACAGCAGGTACCAGGTGACGAAGGCCACCGTGAGCGGGAAGGCGAAGGAGCGGTACGTGTGACGCAGTTCCGTGAACTCCGGGCCCGCCTGTACCGCACGGTACGGCTCTTTGCCCGATGTCCCCTCCTCCGGCATGGTCGGTTCGGTGTACACGGGATCTCCTGTGGTGCGGTCTCGGTCGATAGGCAGGTGGGGGGTGACGTCGATCACGGGCCGGATCGGCATGCTAGGCGCGGTCGACGCGATCCAACAGGGGTGCAGTAGTTGAAATTCGCAGGAGCGACGATCGGGCCGACACCCCGCGGGTTCCGCTTCGTTGATCCCGGCGTGAGCGATCCGTCGAACCAGCCGCCACCCGGTCCGGCCCGCCGGCCGTACGGCATGGTGCGGCTGCCCGGACCGGTGACGGCCGCCCGGACCGCCCCGCGCGCCGCCCCCGTGGAGCGGCGGCGCTGGTACGGGCCGCGGGTGACCCTGCCGCCCCTGAGCATCCGGGCGCTGCGTATCGATCCGTCAGGTCGCTGACGGAGCAGGGGCGGTCCGGCGGGCCGCGCGCGGCCGGCCCCCGCCCCGCAGCCGGACCCCGCCGGCCCGCATACGGACACCGGCCCCGGCACGCACGCGGAGGCCGGTCCCGGCCCGCGTTCGGACGCCGGCACGGGTGCGGCCGGCGGCCCCGACGCCCGTACAGCCGGCCCCGGCACGGACGCCGCCGCGCCGGTCCGCCGCGTGGTCGTTCCCGGTCGCGTCGGCGCCGCCGGGCAGGTGGATTGCGCAGCCGCGGCCCCCCGCACACATCTGACGGTCTCGCACCATTCTGTAGCCATCCTGGGGAAATGCTCGATTTGTCTCATCTTGTGGGGGCACGTGACGCGACTGGGGCGCGGTTCCGGCCGGACCGAAGTATTCAGCCGTCCGGACCAACTGCTACGGAATTCTCGCTTTTTGCCGGAATCCATTGATCAGATCACCGGATCGGCGCTAGCTTCCGTCGTCATGTACCCGTCCATGCGCACATCCGCGCGCGGAGGGTCTTCTCGATGATGTGGAGAACCCATGGCTCATCCCCGCTCCAGACGCAGGCGCGTCGCCGTGGCGGTGCCGGTCGGGCTCGCGCTGACCGCCGCCTTCGGCTTCCTGCCCGGTTCCGCCACGGCAGCCCCGCAGGACGCGCCCGCGTCCGCCTCCGCCGCGCAGGACGGCCCCCGCCTGTCGTACGTGGTGAACACCGCGACCGACGCCGGCACCGTCGGCGCGGTGAAGAAGGCGATCGCGAAGGCCGGTGGCACGGTCGTCACCACGCACGCCGGGATCGGCGTGATCGTGGTCCACTCGGCGAACCCGGACTTCGCCAAGACCATGCGGACCGTCAAGGGCGTCCAGTCGGCGGGCGCCACGCGCACCGCGCCGCTGAAGTCGGCCGCCACCACCGACGTGGGCAAGCCCGAGAAGGTCGCCGAGCCGCGCTCCGCCGCCGCGCTCGGCGCCGCCAAGGCCTCGGGCAAGGAGCCGCTCGAGCCCCTGCAGTGGGACATCCCCGCCATCAAGGCGGACAAGGCCGCCAAGGTGAACCCGGGCAGCAAGAAGGTGACCGTCGCGGTCATCGACACGGGCGTCGACGACACCCACCCGGACCTGGCCCCCAACTTCTCCGCGAAGCAGTCGGCGAACTGCGTCGGCGGCGTGCCGGACACCCGCAAGGGCGCCTGGCGGCCGTACAACCCGGACGAGGACTACCACGGCACGCACGTGGCAGGCGAGATCGCCGCCGCGCGCAACAACGTCGGCGTCGCGGGTGTCGCCCCGGGTGTGAAGCTCTCCGCCATCAAGGTCAGCGAGCCGGAGACCAGCCTCTTCTACGCCGAGTCCGTCGTCTGCGCCTTCGTCTTCGCGGCCGACCACGGCGTCGAGGTCACCAACAACAGCTACTACGTCGACCCGTGGCAGTTCAACTGCAAGGACGACCTCGACCAGGCCGCCATTCTGGACGCGGTCGGCCGCGCCGCGAAGTACGCCCAGCGCAAGGGCGCGATCAACGTCGCCTCGGCGGGCAACTCGGCCATGGATCTCGCGGCCAAGGAGCTGACGGACACCACCAGCCCGAACGACACCACCCCGGCCGAGCGGAAGATCAACCCGGCGACCTGCCTGGACGTTCCGACGCAGCTGCCCGGTGTGGTGACGGTCTCCGCGACCGGCCCGAAGGCCCTGAAGTCGTACTACTCCAACTACGGCCTCAACCAGATCGACGTGGCGGGCCCGGGCGGCGACAAGTACCAGGTGCCGGAGTCCCCCGCGAAGGACGGCCGCATCCTCTCCACGATGCCCGACGGCGACTACGCCTATCTGCAGGGCACCTCGATGGCCGGCCCGCACGTCGCCGGTGTCGCCGCGCTGCTCAAGAGCAAGCGCCCGGACGCGACGCCGCAGGAGATCCAGTGGCTGCTCAAGGCCCAGGCGGACAACCCGGGCTGCCCGACGGCGCCGTACGACCCGGACGGTGACGGCAAGGTCAACGCCGAGTGCGTCGGCACCAAGCACATCAACAGCTTCTACGGCTTCGGCATCGTCGACGCCCTGGACGCGGTCAAGAAGTGACCCACCGGGCCGTGCCGCTCCGGGCGGCACGGCCCGCGGTCCCGGCCGCGGCCCCCTCGCCACGGCCGGGGCCGCTCCGCACGCTCGTCCTCGCTCCTCCCTTCCTGTGCACGCCCCGTTCCGTGACCGAAGCAGGAGATCCCATGACGTCGCGCTCCGCCCTCCGCTCCCGCCGCGCCCTCGCCGTTCCGGCCGGGATGGCGCTGGCCACCGCCCTCGCGTTCCTGCCCGCCGCGGCCACCGCGGCGCCGCTGCACCCGGGCGGCACCACCGCCGCACCCGCGCCCCGTGCCGAGGACGGCACCGCGCTCAGCTACGTCGTCAACGTCCAGCGCCCGGACCAGGTCACCATCGCCCGGGTGAAGAAGGAGATCGTCCGCGCGGGCGGCACGGTCGTGCAGGTCTACGACCGGATCGGGGTCGTCGTCGCCCACGCGGCGGACCCCGGCTTCGCGCAGCGGATCCGGGCCGTCCAGGGGGTCCAGTCGGCCGGGGCGACCCGGACCGCGCCGCTGCCCGCCCAGTCCACCACCGCCGTCGGCGAGCCGAAGCGGCTCACCGCCGCGCAGGCCCGTGCCGCCGCACGGCAGGCGGCCCCCGGGCAGGACCCGATGCAGCCACTGCAGTGGGACCTGCCCGCGATCAAGGCGGACAAGGCGCACGAGAAGACGCTGGGCAGCCGCGATGTGACCGTCGCGGTCATCGACACCGGCGTGGACGACACCCACCCGGACATCGCGCCCAACTTCGACCGGGCGGCCTCGGTCAACTGTGTCAGCGGCAAGCCCGACACGACCGACGGCGCCTGGCGCCCGGGGGCCCAGGAGAGCCCGCACGGCACCCATGTGGCGGGCGAGATAGCCGCGGCGAAGAACGGCGTGGGGGTGACCGGGGTCGCGCCGGGCGTCAAGGTCTCCGGCATCAAGGTGTCCACCCAGGCCGGCTTCTTCTACACCGAGGCGGTGGTCTGCGGCTTCATGTGGGCCGCTGAGCACGGCGTGGACGTGACCAACAACAGCTATTACACCGACCCCTGGTACTTCAACTGCACCACGGACCCGGACCAGAAGGCGCTGGTGGAGGCCATCACCCGGGCGACGCGGTACGCCGAGCGCAAGGGGGCGGTGAACGTCGCCGCGGCGGGCAACGAGAACTTCGACCTCGCCGCGGACTCCCTCACCGACACCTCCAGCCCGAACGACAGCACCCCGGGCACCCGCACCGTCGACCCGTCGGTCTGCCTGGACATACCCACCCAGCTCCCCGGTGTGGTGACGGTGGCCTCCACCGGCGCCAAGGGCCTGAAGTCGTCGTTCTCCAACTACGGCCTGGGAGTGGTGGACATCGCGGCCCCCGGCGGCGACAACACCCGCTACCAGACCCCGGCGCCGCCCGCCGTCAGCGGCCTGATCCTCGGCCCGCTGCCGGGCGGCGGCTACGGCTACATGGCGGGCACCTCGATGGCCTCCCCGCACGTGGCGGGCGTCGCCGCGCTGATCAGGAGCACCCACCCGAAGGCCTCCGCGGAGACGGTCAAGTCGCTGCTGCGGGAGCAGGCCGACGACACCGCGTGCCCGTCGCCGTACGACATCGACGGCGACGGCACGGCCGACGCGGTGTGCGAGGGCGGGGCGCGCCACAACGGCTTCTACGGGGCCGGCATCGCGGACGCCCTGGACGCCGTGCAGAAGTGAGCCGGTGAGCCCGTGAGCCGCTGAGCCGACGGAAAACGGGCGGTGCCCCACGCGCTTCGGGGTGCCGCCCGCTCTCCGTACCGGGCGCCACGGACGGTGCCGGGCGTTCCGGGCAGTGGCAGGTGTTCCGGACGGTGGCAGGTGTTCCGGACGGTGCCGGGGCGTCGCGGACGGTCCGGCAAGCGGCCGTCCGCCGCCGCCGGACGGTCAGTTGCGGACCAGCACCTTGAGCGAGGTGCGCTCGTCCATCGCCTTGTAGCCCACCGGCACGCCGTCCAGGTCCACCGTCAGGTCGAAGACCGGGGACGGGTCGATCGTGCCGTCCAGGATGTCGGGCAGCAGCTCGGGGATGTAGCCGCGGACCGGGGCGATGCCGCCGCGCAGGGCGATGTTCCGGCCGAACATGACGCCCAGGTCCACGCCGGTCCCGCTGCCGTGCGGCACCCCGACGTAGCCGATCGCGCCGCCGGGCCGGGTGATGCCGACCGCCGTGCGCATCGACTGCTCGGTCCCGACGGCCTCGATGACGGAGTGCGCGCCCTGGCCGCGCGTCAGTTCCCGCACGGCCTCCACCGCCGCCTCGCCGCGCTCGGCGACGACGTCCGTCGCCCCGAAGGTGCGGGCCAGGTCGGTACGGGTCCGGTGACGGCCCAGCGCGATGATCCGCTCGGCGCCCAGCCGCCGGGCGGCCAGGACACCGCAGAGCCCGACGGCGCCGTCGCCGACCACCGCGACCGTGGCACCCGGGCGCACGCCCGCGCCGACGGCCGCGTGATGGCCGGTGCCCAGCACGTCGGAGAGGGTGAGCAGCGCGGAGAGCAGCCGCTCGTCGGAGGCCGCCTCGGCGGGGAGCTTCACCAGGGTTCCGTTGGCGTGGGGCACGCGTACCGCCTCGCCCTGGCCGCCGTCGGAGCCCGGGTTGCCCCAGAAGCCGCCGTGCTCGCAGGAGGTGGTCAGGCCCTCGGTGCAGTAGTCGCACACCCCGTCGGACCACGTGAAGGGGGCCACGACGAGGTCGCCGGGCCTGACCCCGGTCACCTCGGAGCCGGTCTCCTCGACGACGCCCAGGAACTCGTGGCCGATGCGCTGCCCCGGCTCGCGGGCCGCCTCGCCCCGGTACGCCCACAGGTCGCTGCCGCAGATGCAGGACAGCAGCACCCGCACCACCGCGTCGCCCGGCCGCTGGATCACCGGGTCGGGCACCTCCTCCACCCGGATGTCGTGCGGGGCGTGAATGGCGGTGGCGCGCATGGTGGTGCTCCTTGCGGACTGTACAAACGTTCGGTGCAGCCCCCTACCGTACGCCCGCGCCCTCGGCCGGTACGTCGGCCGGCGGCGCCCCCGGTCCGCCCGTCGGCCGGGGCTCCCGCGCGGCGGGCTGCCACCCCGGCCCGCGCAGGAGCCGCCCCGCCCGCTCGCTCCAGCTGCGGGCCGCGCGCAGGTCACGGGCGATGGCGACGTACTCGTGAGTGGCGACCCGCAGCACGTTGTAGGTGGCGATGTTCTTGGTGAGGCCGTAGACGGGGCGTTCGGTCTCCGGGGTGAAGGAGCCGAACAGCCGGTCCCACACGATGAGGATGCCGCCGAAGTTGCGGTCCAGATAGCCGCCCTGGGAGGCGTGGTGCACCCGGTGGTGGGAGGGCGTGTTGAGGACGGACTCGACGGGCCGCGGCAGCCGGCCGATCCGCTCGGTGTGGATCCAGAACTGGTACACGAGGCTGACGGACGAGCAGAACGCCACCGCCGCCGGGTGCACCCCGCAGGCGACCATCGGCAGATAGAAGGGCCAGACCGTGAGCGAGGTCCAGGGCTGCCGGAGCGCCGTGCTGAGGTTGTACTTCCGGCTGGAGTGGTGCACCACGTGGCAGGCCCACAGCACGCGGACCACATGGTGGCCGCGGTGGGCCCAGTAGTAGCAGAAGTCCTGGGCGAGGAGCAGCAGCGGAATCGTCCACCAGACCACGGGGACGCGCAGCGGGGTGAGTTGGTGGACGGCGATCTGGGCGGCGACGGCCGGGACCTTCCAGAGCAGGTCGAAGGCGAGGCTGCCCAGCCCCATCGTCAGGCTCGTCGCGGTGTCCCGGGCCTCGTAGCCCGCGGAGTCCTCGTCGGGGTGCAGCCGGTGGCCGGCCATCTCGACGACGGTGAGCAGGACGAAGGCGGGTATCGACCAGAGCACGACATCGGGGAGGTGCGGCATGGCCGCACCCTAGGGCGGTACGGGGCGCCGGAACAGAGGCCCGGTCACGGTCCTTCCGGCCGCTGCCCGGGCCGGACCGGAGCCCGCACGGGAACGGCGGGGATCCGGCCACGGCACCTCTGCCGTCCGGACCCGCCGGGCGCGGGAGGCGCCACCTCCTCCGCGGCTCCGCCGGAACCGTTCCGCATCACCGCCCGCGCCGCGGCTTGACGATGCGTCGCCCCGGAGCGCACACGGCCACTCGACCAAGTCACCGCAGGACGAAACGGACTTCTCGCTCCGCTCGCCGCCGTCGGCCGGAGGTGTCGGGCACCGGCGCGGCGGTTCCGCTTCCCGCCCTGGGGTCAACCGGCCCCGGACTCCGCCGATATGGCGCCTTCCGCCCGGGGCGTTCCGGAGCTGTCAGCGGCGGCCCGTATCCTCAGGGACCATGCTCGAAGACCGCACGGCAGCCGCACCGTCCATCGCGCCGCAGCCCGGACCGCCGGCGCCCGCGTGGCCGCCCGCGTACCCACAGGGGTATGCCGTGGTCGACGTGGAGACCACGGGGCTCGCCCGGGACGACCGCATCGTGTCGGCGGCCGTCTACCGGCTGGACGCGCGGGGCGATGTCGAGGACCACTGGTACACGACGGTCAATCCGGAGCGCGATCCCGGGCCGGTCTGGATCCACGGCCTGACGAGCGAGGCGCTCGCGGACGCGCCGCTGTTCCCGGAGATCGCCGACACCCTGTCCGAACGGCTGGCCGACCGGGTGCTGGTCGCGCACAACGCGGTCTTCGACTGGTCGATGATCGCCCGGGAGTACGCGCGGGCCGGCCGGACGGCCCCCGTCCGGCAGCGGCTGTGCACCATCTCCCTCTCCAAGGAGCTCGGTCTCCCGCTGCCCAACCACAAGCTGGAGTCGCTGGCCGCCCACTACGGCGTCGTCCAGCAGCACGCCCACCACGCACTGGACGACGCGCGGGTGCTGGCCGAGGCGTTCCGGCCGAGCCTCCATCTGGCCGCGGGTTCCGGGGTGCGGCTGCCGCTGCTGGCCTGCCAGCCCCTCACCGAGTGGTCGGACACCCCGCGCACCATCGGCTACCAGTACCGTCCGACGAGCTGGCGCCCCAGCCGCAAGCGCCCCGCCTGCCCCTACCCCAACCCGGGCCGGTACGAGCCGGGCGCTCCGCTCGTGCAGGGCATGCGGGTGGCGTTCTCCGGCGACACCTCGGTCGACCGGGAGCTGCTGGAGGACCGCGCCTTCGACGCCGGGCTGCACATCGCGACCAGCGTGTCCCGCCTCACCAGCCTGCTGGTGACCAACGACCCCGAGGCGTCCACGTCCAAAACGGTCAAGGCCCGCTCCTTCGGCACCCCGGTGGTGGACGAGGCGGCCTTCATGCAACTGCTCCAGGACGTGGCGCCCGCGCCGTCATCCGGGTGAAGCACGGCGACGCGCCCGCCGGTCGCGCCCGCTCCGCGGCCCCGCCGCCGCACCCTGTGGCCCATGGCACGTTGTGAGGTATGCGGAAACGACTACGGCATGACGTTCGAGGTGCACGCGCAGGGCGCGGTGCACGTCTTCGACTGTTTCTCCTGCGCCATCCACAAGATGGCCCCGGTCTGCGAGCACTGCCGGTGCGCGATCATCGGCCAGGGCGTGGAGGCCGACGGCCACTTCTACTGCGGCGCCCACTGCGCCCGTGCGGAGGGGCAGGTGGGACTCGTCGATCACGTCTGAAGGACCACCCCCGCCCGTCCTGCACCCCACGACCGAGTTGTACGGTCGTGGGGTGTACCGCTTCCTGTTGTCCCGGCAATGGGTGATTCTCACCCTGGTGGCTCTCGGCCTGATCCCTGCCATGATCGAGCTGGGCTTCTGGCAGTTCCACCGCCACGAGCACCGGGTCCGGCAGAACGCCCAGATCGCCCGGAGCCTGGAGGCGTCCCCGGTACCGGTCGGCCGGCTCACCTCGCCCGGCCATGCGGTGCCCCGCGGCGACACCTGGCACCCGGTCACCGCGACCGGACGGTACGACACCCGCCACGAGGTCGTGGTCCGCCAGCGCACCGCCGCCGACGAGCAGAGCATCGGCTACTACGTCGTCACTCCGCTGATCATGAAGGACGGCCGGGCGGTGCTGGTCAACCGCGGCTGGATCCCGACGAACGGCCCGCTCACCACCTTCCCGAAGGTTCCCCACGCGCCCTCCGGCGAGGTCACCGTCACGGGCCGGCTGATGCCCGACGAGACCACCGCCGAGAGCGGCATCAAGGACAAGCCGGGCCTCCCGCCGCGCCAGGTCATGCTGATCGACAGCCGGCGCCAGTCCCTGTCCCGGCCGGTGCTGGGCGGCTACATCGAACTCACGAAGACCGCCCCGAAGGCCACCCGTCAGCCGGAGCAGGTCCCGGAGCCGGATCACGACAGCATCGGCCCGCACATGGCGTACGCCATCCAGTGGTGGCTGTTCGCCGCGGGCGTCCCGGTCGGCTGGGTGGTGCTGGTCCGCCGGGAGCGCCGGGACCGGCTGGCGGCGGAGCAGCCGCAGGAAGCGGTGCCGGTCCCGGCCTGAACCCGTCCGGTGGCAGCGCGGAATGCCCGGGGCGCGCTCCGGGCAGGGGAGAACACGGAACCGTGGGAAAGGCGGCACCGTGCCCGGACAGATCGAGGACTACGCCCTCATCGGCGACCTGCAGACCGCCGCGCTCGTCGGCAGGGACGGCTCGATGGACTGGCTGTGCCTGCCGCGCTTCGACTCCGCGGCGTGCTTCGCCGCACTGCTGGGCGACGAGGACAACGGCCAGTGGCGGGTCGCCCCGGCCTCGGGCGGCACCTGCACCAGCCGCGCGTACCGCGGCGACACCCTGGTCCTGGACACCTTCTGGGAGACCGGCACCGGCACGGTCAAGGTCACCGACTTCATGCCGCAGCGCGACAAGGCCCCCGACGTCGTACGGATCATCGAGGGCGTCTCCGGGTCGGTGGAGATGCGCAGCGAGATCCGGCTGCGCTTCGACTACGGCAACATCGTCCCCTGGATGCGCCGCACCAACGGGCACCGCATCGCGATCGCGGGCCCGGACTCCGTCTGGCTGCGCAGCGAGCCGCCCGTCCCCACCTACGGCAAGGACTTCGCCACCTTCGCCGAGTTCACGGTCTCCGCGGGCGAGCGCGTCGCGGTGGTCCTCACCTGGCACCCCTCGCACGAGCCGCAGCCGCGCCGGATCGACCCGTTCGCCGCGCTGGAGTCCAGCGTCGAGGACTGGGAGAAGTGGTCGGCCCGGTGCAGCTACGACGGCCCCTGGCGGGACGCGGTGATGCGCTCGCTGATCACCCTCAAGGCCCTCACCTACGCCCCGAGCGGCGGCATCGTGGCCGCCGCGAGCACCTCCCTGCCGGAGGAGATCGGCGGGGTGCGCAACTGGGACTACCGCTTCTGCTGGCTGCGCGACGCCACGCTCACCCTGAACGCCCTGGTCTCCAGCGGCTATCTGGACGAGGCGGCGGCCTGGCGCGACTGGCTGCTGCGGGCCGTCGCCGGTGATCCCGCGGACCTGCAGATCATGTACGGGCTCACGGGCGAGCGGCGCCTGACGGAGTTCGAGGTCCCCTGGCTCCCGGGCTACGAGGCCTCGTTCCCGGTGCGGATCGGCAACGCCGCCGTGGAACAGCTCCAGCTCGACATCTACGGCGAGGTGCTGGACTCCCTCTTCCTCTCCCGCGCGCGGGGCCTCCCCCAGGAGGAGCACTCCTGGAACCTCCAGCGGGCGCTGATGGACTTCCTGGAGACCCAGTGGCGCGAGCCGGACGAGGGCCTGTGGGAGGTGCGCGGGCCGCGGCGGCACTTCGTCCACTCCAAGGTCATGGCCTGGGTCGCCGCCGACCGGGCCGTCCGCACCCTCGAACAGTCCCCGGAGCTCGGGGGCGACGTGGACCGCTGGCGCGCCATGCGGGACACCGTCCACCGCGAGGTGTGCCGGCACGGCTACGACGCCGACCGGAACACCTTCACCCAGTCCTACGGCTCCACCGAACTGGACGCCGCGACTCTGCTCATCCCCCAGGTGGGGTTCCTCCCGCCGTCCGATCCCCGGGTGGTGGGCACGGTCGACGCGGTGCGCCGCGAGCTGGACCACGGCGGCTTCGTCCGCCGCTACACCCCGGACCACGTGGACGGTCTCCCGGGCGACGAGGGCGCCTTCCTGGCCTGCTCGTTCTGGCTGGCGGACGCGCTGTGCGCCACCGGCCGCACCAAGGAGGCCCGGGACCTCTTCGAGGAGCTGCTCTCGCTCCGCAACGACGTGGGGCTGCTGGCCGAGGAGTGGGATCCGGCGGCACGGCGCCAGCTCGGCAACTTCCCGCAGGCGTTCAGCCACGTCGGCCTGGTGAACACGGCGCTCGCCCTCTCCCGGAGCGATAGGACACCATGAGGCCATGGATCTTGCACTGAAGGACCGGGTGTACGTGGTCACCGGCGCCAGCCGGGGCCTCGGGCTGGCCGCCGCGCGGGAGCTCGTCTCCGACGGCGCCAAGGTGGTGCTGAGCAGCCGGGACGAGGAGTCCGTCACCGCTGCCGCCGCCGAGCTGGGGCCGAATGCCGCGGCCATCACCGCCGACAACGCCGACCCCGGGACGCCCGAACGGCTCATCGCCACGGCCCGGGCCCGTTTCGGCCGCTTCGACGGCATCCTGATCAGCGTCGGCGGCCCGCCGCCCGGTCTGGGCACGGACAACACCGACGAGCAGTGGCAGGCGGCCTTCGAATCGGTCTTCCTCGGCGCGGTCCGCCTGGCCCGCTCGGCCGCGGCCGAGCTGCCCGAGGGCGGCGTGATCGGCTTCGTCCTGTCCGGTTCGGTGCACGAGCCGATCCCCGGCCTGACGATCTCCAACGGCCTCCGCCCGGGCCTCGCGGGCTTCGCCAAGTCCCTCTCCGTCGAACTCGGCCCCCGCGGCATCCGCGTGGTCGGCCTGCTCCCGGGCCGCATCGACACGGACCGGGTCCGCGAACTCGACGCCCTCTCCGGCGACGCCGACGCCGCCCGCACCCGCACCTCGGCGGGCATCCCCCTCCGCCGCTACGGCCACCCCGAGGAATTCGGCAGGACCGCGGCCTTCCTCCTGTCCCCCGCGGCGTCCTACGTGACCGGCATCATGCTCCCGGTCGACGGCGGCTCCCGCCACGGCTTCTGACCACCCCGGCCTCCGAGCTGCCACCGACGAGCCTGAACGCGACCCCCGACACCGCACCACGACGGCTGGTCCGGACGACAGAACTCGGCGCCCAGCCGGCTGAGAGAGGCCACAGGGCGAGGCGAGCCCAGACGCGCGGTGCCACCGGCCCGGTCCGGACATGACGGCAGCGGGGGCCGCAGGGCCGGGTGGACGCAAGGGGGTGGGGCCGCAGGGCCGGGTGAACGTCAGGGGGTGGGGGCGCAGGGGTGGGGGGTTCCGGAAGCTTCCGTGTATTTGTGGCCCGCCAGGGCCGTAAATATACGTTCCGGAACCCCCCCCCCCCCGGGCC